>CBFDCR010000067.1:0-27409 GCA_965603365.1 uncultured bacterium | reverse complement strand
AAGGTTGACGGACAGCGCGTCACCGGTGACGTCCAGGGTGTCGGCGGTGACACCTATAGCCATCGGGGGAGTAATTTTCGACTGCCCCCAATCCCCCCCCTTAATCATTTTTGTCTAAATTTTATAGTTTTTGGTCTATTTGTTATAGTGCTCCTCGATTTTTTTTCTTATAATACCACCGGAACGAATGGACAAAAAATATCTAAGTCCTCTAACATTCCCCACCCCCTGATAAACAATATTCAAACCGTAATAAGATTTGTAGCTTATTTTCAAAAAAAATGGTAAACTTATGGACAAATGGAACAGAGATTTCTTTTGTCGAGCATTGAGAAAAAACGGCAGGTAGTGGAAGATCTCATTGGTGCTATGTCGGCCAAAAAAGAGATCATATTTGCCTTTATCTACGGTTCTTTTAACGATTATACCGATAACCTGCCGTTTCGTGACATCGATGTCGGGGTGTATGTCAGCGGGATGGGTAAGAAAGACTCTTTTTACTATTCCTTAGATCTGTCGGAGCAGCTTTCTACTTTGACTCAACTGCCGGTGGACGTTCGTATTTTAAATTTTGCACCGATTTCCTTTCTCTTCCACGTCATTCGCGGGGAATTGATCATCGATAAAGATGAAGATAGCCGGTGTTCATTCATGGAACGGGTCGTCCGGCACTACCTGGACATGAAACCCCTGCTCCGCCGAAGTATTAAGGAGGCCTTCGCATCATGAGCCTTAACCAGGAACTCATTCAAAAACGATGCCAGGAGATTGCCGATTCATTGAAGAGACTCGAAGAGGTTAAAGAGACCGACAAAAATGAATTTTTAAAAAACAGAGATCTTCAAGATATTGCCTCCTATCGTCTGTTGGTGGCGATAGAAGCGGCGTTAAATCTATGTTATCATGTGTCGGCAAAGATCTTGAAAAAAGCGCCCGGCGAATACGCCGAATGTTTTGGCCTTTTGGGTGAAGCGGAGATCATTCCCCAGGAGTTATCGCAAGAGCTAAAGAAGATGGCTCGTTTTCGCAACATGCTGGTCCACATGTACTGGAAAGTCGACTATGAGGTCATATTTGAAATCATCCAGCAAGATTTAGATCACCTCCGCCAGTTCTCCAGAGCTATTACCGCCCTCTTGTAATAATCTTCCTTATCCCCACCTCTCCGGGTTACGGCTCTATAACTACTTTATGATTGATCTAAATGTATAGAAGGAAATCTATTTGTGTTTGGAGAGGAATTTGGTATTATACCATCTAAATCACCCAAAGTTAATTAAAATTTAAAAAAAGCGGGAAATGTCTATAATTCGCTGGCTGACAAAATCTGGTTTGGCATTTTCCAATCTGAGGCTGATCAAACTCGGCTTTGAGAGACCCTTTATTGCCAGAATTTCAGAAAAGTCTAGATCCTGAGTAATAACAGTTCTATCCTGATTTCTTGCATAATCTAAGATTTCTGTATCACCACTCCTGACATCCATGATTTCAGATACCCGCAAAATATCCCACCTTTCTATTTTAAGTCGTTCTACTGTGAGGGGAGATATATTCATGTCGGCAATAAATTTAAGGTCTGGCACCAGCGGCACTCCTTATAGGGACAAACATGGTTTTTCCCGATGCCAGCCAGGCGGCGAACCTATAACAAACGGGAGGATGGGTTATCTTTTGATGGTTTGGTTGCGGTGGGTGCCGACGGATATGTATTTTATGGGGATTTCTAGGTAGTCTTCGATGAGGGTGATGTAGGTCCGGACGGCGGGGGGGAGGTCTTGAAAGAGACGGATGGTGCCGGTACTTTGGTGCCAGCCGGGGAGAGTTTTTAACAGTGGGGTCAACTGGTTCCGGGCAATCACCGAGGGGTCGAAGACCCGGCTCTCCTCCTCTTCTCCCTCGAGCCGGTAGGCTGTCACCACCTTGATCTCATCGAATTCATCCAGGATATCCAGCTTGGTCAGAAATATGCTGTCCACGCCGTTGATCATCACCGCGTATTTCAAAGCCACCAGGTCGAGACAGCCCACCCGCCGAGGCCGACCGGTGGTGGCGCCGTATTCGCTGCCTTTCTCTCGCAGGAAATCGGCCTCAGCCCCGAACAATTCCGACGGGAAAGGCCCCTCCCCCACCCGGGTCGCATAGGCCTTGGTGATACCCACGACCCTGTCCACTGCCTTTGGCGACAGCCCTGTACCGGTAAAGAGCCCGCCGATGGTGGGATTGGAGGAGGTGACAAAGGGATAGGTGCCGTGATGGATATCCAGCAGCGTACCCTGGGCCCCTTCAAACAGGATGCTCTTGCCTTGCGAGACCAAACGGTTCAGCAGGTAGACCGTATTGGTTAAGAATCGCTGCAAAAACCGGCCGCTGTTTAGATAATCGTCCAGATAACTTTCAAGGGGAATCTCGCTGGCACCGTACATGCGCATGATGTTGTTGTAGTAGTCGTTCAGGGGTGAGACCCGCCGGGAAAACAGGTCCCGGTCCAGCAAATCTCCCACAAACACCGCCCGCCGGCCGATTAAATCTTCATAGGCCGGGCCTATACCCCGCCGGGTGGTGCCGATTTTCAAATAGCGGGACTGCTCAAACGCGATGTCCAGGTGTTGGTGAAAGGGAAGAATCAACGGCGAGCGGTGACTTACGGCCAGTTGATCCAGGGTGATGCCCAGTTGTTCTACACTTTTGATCTCTTCGACCAGTTGCAGGGGATTGACCACCACACCGCTGCCGATCACCGAAACCGATCCGGGACTAAAAATGCCGGAAGGGAGCAGGTGCAGGACGACTTTTTCACCTTTGTAGTAGATGGTATGACCGGCATTGTGACCGCCCTGGAACCGCGCCACCACATCGAAGTTCCCGGCCAGATAGTCGATGGCTTTGCCTTTGCCTTCGTCGCCCCACTGTAATCCCAACACCAGCACATTCATACGATTCTCCTTAGAAAAAAAAGATTAACGATAAACGAATAACGCCTAACAAAGAGTTATTTTAGCAGACTCACCTTCCCATTGCAACGAAAAACCGTGCCCTTGCCGGCCGGGTTTTGCCTTTTTGGTGCGGATGGCTTATAATAGTAATCTTGGAGGTAAAAAAATGGAATTTCCCGATTTATTGGATCGGTTTTTGAGTTATGTGAAGATTGATACCCAATCCAGCGAAGAGTCCCAGGACTTCCCGTCGACCCGGAAGCAGTTGGACCTGGCCAAAAAATTGCAGGCCGAAATGGAGGAGATGGGACTCGAAGGTGTCCAGCTCAACCAGTGGGGCTATGTGCTCGCCACCCTGCCGACCAACCAGGAGAAAAAGGTCCCCACCATCGCCCTGATCGGTCACATGGACACCTCACCCGAGGTCTCCGGCGAGAATGTTAGGCCCCAACTCCACAAAAATTACGACGGCACAGACATCGTATTGTCGTCGCCAGACAATATTATACTATCGGTAAAAGACAACCCCCACCTGCTGGAAAAGAGGGGTAAAACCATCATCACCACCGACGGCACCACCCTGCTGGGTGCGGATGATAAGGCCGGTGTTGCCGAAATCATAAGCGCGGTCAACTATTTAAAAAATAACCCGGACATTCCCCGTCCCAACATCCGGTTGGTGTTTACGCCGGACGAAGAGACCGGCCGGGGTACCGAGCATATCACCGCCGAAGAGATCAATGCCGACTACGGCTATACGGTGGACGGCGAAAAACTGGGGGAGATCGAAGACGAGACCTTCTGTGCCGATACGGTTAATATTACCGTCAAAGGGATCAATGTCCATCCCGGCTACGCCAGGGGCAAACTGGTTAATGCCATCAAAATTGCCGCGGAAATCATCGAGCAATTCCCTAAAGACCGCATGTCGCCGGAGACCACCGAGAAGCGGGAGGGTTACATTCATCCCCACCACATTTCCGGCGGCGGTGAGGAGACGGTGATCAAGATGTTGATCCGGGACTTTGAAGAAAAGGGATTAAAGGAAAAAGAGGCCTTTATCCGGAAAATCGTGGACGGGACAGCGGGGAAGCACCCGAAGGCCAAAATCGACTTCAAGGTGATCGAATCGTACCGCAACATGAAAATCATCCTGGACCAGCACCCGGAGATCTTAGACAAAGCAGTCAGAGCCGTCGAGATGGCGGGGCTTAAACCGGTCAGGAATATCATCCGCGGCGGCACCGACGGGGCCAGGTTGAGTTTCATGGGTCTGCCCACGCCAAATATCTTTACCGGCGGCTCCAACTTCCACTCCAAATACGAATGGATCGCCTCTGAGGACATGCTCAAGGCAGCGGAGGTAATCGTCCACCTGATGACCCTCTGGGCCGGTTAAGGGGAAAAATGGGTGGGGGCTTTTGGCATCGAGGTAGAAAATGAATGCATCAGCGGAACATATTAAGAATTCGGTCCTGGTGGGCCAGCCAATAATTCAGATCATCTCGTTTGAGGAAAAACGGGTGGAAAATCACCTCCTTCAACTGTGCGAGCAGATATTGAAGAGCCGCAATATCTGTTTCTGGGATATCAACAACGGCATCATCAAGGATAAACAGATCGTACCCGACACCCAGGATCCGGTCAGGGCCCTGGATTATGCCCTGAAAGACCAGTCCCCCGGTTTCCTGGTTTACCGGGATTTGAATTCTCTTCTTAAGGATTCGGAGAAGGCCATCCGTAAATTGCGGGAATTGTACCGAAAATTGAAAAATTCCCGCCGGGTGATCTTCCTGCTGTCGGCGGATGATTACTTTCCCGATGAACTCAAAAAGGAGATCGATATCGTCCGCTTCGAGTTGCCCGACTACGAAGAGCTGGAAAATCTTTTTTTCCGCTTCCTCCAGTCGGTGGAGAAATCGGGGCGTAGGGTCGAATTGAATGAGGTCGAAAAGAAGTCCTTCGTCGTCGCGGTCCAGGGTCTTACCCTGGACGAGGCGTACCGGGCTTTTATGAAGGCGTTCCAGGGTCAAAAGGTCATCAACATCGGCCTGATCCAGGCCATTCATGAAGAGAAGAAGCAGTTGATCCTGAAAGAGGGGGTGTTGGAGTACTTCCCCCACCGCTTTACCCTCGACGACATGGGGGGGCTGGATAACATCAAAGACTGGCTGAACAAACGAAAACGGGCCTTTTCAAAGGAGGCCAGGGATTTCGGTCTGGAGAAGCCCAGGGGTTTCCTGGCCATGGGGGTAACCGGCTGCGGTAAGAGCCTATCGGCCAAGATCGTGGCCTCCCTGTGGAACCTGCCGCTGTTCCGGCTGGACATGAACCTGGTGTACTCCGGCATGGCCGGTTCGCCGGAGATGGTGTTCTTCCGGGCGCTGAATACCATGGATTCGGTGGCGCCGGCGGTTCTGTGGATCGACGAGATCGAGAGCGGTATCAGCGATAAACAAGGGGAGGGCTCCTCCTCCAGGATCCTGGGCTACTTTTTGACCTGGATGCAGGAGCACACCTCGGATATCTTCATTGCCGCCACCGCCAACCGCATCGACCTCTTGCCCGCCGAGCTGTTGAGGAGAGGACGGTTCGACCAGATTTTCTTCATCGACCTGCCCACCCGCCGGGAACGGGAGGAGATCTTCACCATCCACCTCAAGGCCAAGGGCAACGATCCGTCCCACTTTAATGTCCCCCAACTGGCCCAGATCACCAAAGGCTGGTCCGGCAGTGAAATCGAACAGGTCATCATATCGGCCATGTACGAAGCCTTTAACGAGAACCGCAAGTTGAGCGAGGACGACCTGTTTGTCATCTTCGGCAATTCGGTACCCCTGGCCACCACCATGGAGGAACCGATCAAGAAGATCCGCAGTTGGGCCCACAACCGGGCCGCCCGCGCCTCCTCGGACAAAGAGTACTAAAGCATTAAGGTAATATTTTTATAGATTCTATCCGGGGTTCGTTACCCTGCTCGGCGAACCAGGTGACCAATTCCCGTTTGAGGTCGAAGAGCAACCGGTAGCTGCCGGGGGCTAAATCCAGGGGCAGTTGGACCGTGAAGTGCAGGGAGTCGCCCTTTTTAACCGGGCGGGGGAGGGCAAAATCGGCGAAGTTTTGCTCCAGCAGGCCGCCGCCCCCATCCAGCAACTGCACCCCCAGGGCGATGCGGTGGCTGGCGCCGTCTGTATACCAGTCGAAATTACCGCCGTTGGTTAACCGGACATCGATCTCCGCCTGCTCCCCCCGGGAAAACGCCCTCTTGTTCAGGCGCACTTCGATTTCCCCGCCGTAATCGAGGGGGACAATATGGGTATCCCCACGCCACTCACCCCTTTGCACCTCATTACCGGGCCTGGTAAAAACCAGGCAGAGGGAGGTAAAGACCGTCTTGAAGTAGCGCATGACCAGGTGGGGCCGCCGGTCGACTTCCTGGGGCAGCTTGATCCAGTTATTCAATCCCTGGTCTTCGATGCGGATATCGATCCCCTCCTTATCGACGGCAAAGCCGCTCTCCTCAAACAATTGTACCAGTTCTTCCAGCCTGAAAATCCTGGTGTTGGGTATCCGGCGGCCGAAGCGGTTCAACTTCAATTCGGTGGTAATCACGCAGCCGCCGCCGGGTTTCAAGACCCGGTACATCTCCCGGATCGCCTCTCTGATCTCTATAACCGTGCCGAAGTGTTCGATGGAGGAGGCGGAAAAGATAAAATCAAATTGGGTGTCCGCAAAATCCAGGTGCCGGGCATCCATCTGCAGGAGTTCCAGGCGCTCTTCGGGGTAAACAAAGGGCGCAAATTTGGCCGGCTGGCGGCAGACATCGGCCTCATCCTCGCCCCCCAGGTAATAGCCCTCGTACATGTCGATGCCGGTGATTTTCCGCACCTTATGGGCCAGGTAGTACAGAACCGGCTCCCGGCCGGCGCCGACGGAGAGCCCCCTGTTTGAGGGATTTAAGCAGCCCGCTTGTTTCAGCACAAAGGCAATATGGACATGTTCCCAGGTCTTGCGGTGAAACCGCTGTTCGTCCATAACAAAATAGGTGCCCATATCCTCCAAAACCTCCCGCCACTGGGGGTTACACATATCCGCGGCGTTGGCGATCTTGTTCAGGGGAACCGGGTTTTTTTGCCTGTCCCCTTTCAACTCGTCCAGGTTGACCACCGGGTAGCGGATGCGGTCAAAGGGTTTAAAAAAAACATTATAGAATTTGTTGGAAAACAAAAGGTATTCGATCTTTTCTTTCATGCCGTTTCAAATATGGATGGAGTGGCCGGAGATTTCGCCCACCGCTTCCCAGACGTTTTCGCTCAAGGTGGGGTGGATGAAGATCATCTCCTTGAAATCGTCGGCCTTCATCCTTCGGCTGACCGCATAGTTAAGGAGGGGCATCAATTCGGCGGCCTCGGCGCCCACGATGTGGGCACCCAGCAGGGTATTGTCGCTGTCGGCCACGATCTTTACCAGGCCGATCTTTTCGTCAACAGCATTGGAGCGGGAACCGGCGGCATAGGGGAAGCGGCCGATCCTGACATCGAGGCCTTGATCCCGCGCCTCTTTTTCGCTGAGCCCGATGGAGGCGAGTTCCGGGAAGGTAAATACGGCACCGGGCACGGGATAGTGAGCGATTTTTCTCTTTTCGCGGATATAATCCACAATGCCGATCGCCTGGTGGGAGGCCTTGTGGGCCAGCAGGGGTTCCCCCACCACATCGCCGCAGGCATAGATGCTGCCCACGCCGGTGTGTAGGTTGTCATCGACTCTGATAAAACCCCGCTTGTCCGTTTTAATGCCCAGGGAAGCGTCAAAGATGTCTTCCGTGACCGGCCGCCGGCCTACAGCCAGCAGCACCTTCGGAAAACTCTCCTCCCAGGTCTTCTCGCCTTGCTTAAAGGTAAAGGTCATGCCTTTCCGATCCCCGGCCAGCCGGGGGTCTGAGGCAGCCGTGGCCACGTGGATATGCAGTTTCTGTTTCTTGAGTTCATTATGCAAAATTTCGGTGATCTCGGTTTCCAGTCCCGGCAGGATCTGGTCCAAAATCTCCACAATCGTCACCTGGGAGCCGAGATGGGCATAGATGGCCCCCATTTCCACGCCGATAGCACCGGCGCCGATGACCAGCAATCTTTCCGGGACAGACTCGAGGGTGAGTGCGGCATTGGAGTCGATCACATACTGGCCGTCAAACTTTAAAAACGGCAGTTCCGCCGGCCTGGAACCGGTGGCGATCACGATATTTTTCCCTTTTAGCTCCCGTTCTCCATCTACCGACACGGTGTCCGGGGCAGCGATTTTCCCCCGGCCGGGAACCAGGTCCACCTGGTTCTGTTTGAACAACAGTTCAATCCCTTTGGTCAATTTGGAAACCACCCGGTCCTTGTATTTGACCATGGCTGGAACCTCCACCGAAAAATCGTTCACCCTGACGCCCAGTTTTGCGGAAGATTTGATTTGCTTCAAGGTCTTTACCGAATGGAGCAGCGCCTTGGTGGGTACACAGCCCCACTGCAAACAGGTGCCCCCCAATTTATTCGATTCTACCACCGCAGCGTTTAAACCCTTCTTGCCGGCGGCGATGGCGCCTTCATAGCCGGCGGGTCCACCGCCCAGGAAAATAATATCGTACATGGTCACCGCTCCCTATGATTTTAACAATTCCCTCATCCGCCGCACCGCCTCGCCCAGTCCCATAAAGGTGGAGTTGGCGATAATGGAATGGCCGATATTGAGTTCCTCGATCTCCCGCATCTTTACAATGGGCAGGACATTCTGGTAGGTCAGGCCGTGGCCCGCCAGAATCTTAAACTCCAACTTCCTGGCATAGACAATGGCCTTTTTGATCTTCTCCAGTTCCAGGATGGCATAACTGTTGTTCCAGTTCCTGGCATACTGGCCGGTATTGATTTCGATGACATGAATACCCAGACGGTGGCAGGCCTTGATCTGATCTACTTCTGGATCTACGAATACCGACACCTCGATTCCCGCGGCCTTTATATTGCCGGACACCTCGCCGATTCTATCGGTGTACATCATCACGTCGAGTCCACCGCTGGTGGTGACCTCCTCCGCGGTTTCGGGTACCAGGGTGCAGGTGTCGGGTTTGTATTTCAAGGCGATCTTGACCATCTCCATCGAGATGGCCATCTCTAAGTTCAACTTTGTCTTGATGATGGTGCGCAGCAATTCAATATCCCGCTCCTGGATATGCCGCCGGTCCTGGCGCAAATGCACGGTGATACCGTCGGCACCGGAAAGCTCCGCGATCACGGCTGCATAAACAGGGTCCGGCTCATTGGCCATCCGGGCCTGCCGCAAGGTAGCAATATGGTCGATATTGACGCCTAGCCTCATGTCACGCTCCTATTCTTGATTTAATAAGACCCTCAAATTTATTTATATTTTCATCTATAATTTCCTGCAGCTCCGACTCTATCATGATGCGGATTTTGGCCTCGGTGCCGGAATACCGCACCACCAGCCTGGAATTCTCTCCGAATTTCTCATTAAAACCGGTCACCATCTGTTGGAATTCGTCCCATTGTCCCAGGTCTTTTTTCTCTTTGACCCGGATACTGCGGGTGACCTGCGGATACTGTGTCATGCTGCGATGGACATCGGCGGGGCTGACTTCGCACTCTAACAATGCCTTTAGAAAAAATAGGGCCGTCAGTATGCCGTCGCCGGTTTTCTGATACCCCCTCAGGATGGTATGACCCGACTGTTCCCCCCCCAACACCGCATTGGTTTTCTTCATCTCAGCATAGACATACCTGTCGCCCACGGGAGTGCGCAGGAAACGGATTCCCCTCTGCCGGAGCGCTTTTTCCAGCCCCAGGTTGGACATGACGGTGCCCACCACCAGGTCGTTAAAACCGTTTTCTTGAGGGTATTTGCGGAATAGGTCGGCAATCATCAACAGGGAATAATCACCGTCTAAAATGCGGCCCTGCGGGCCCACGAAGATGACCCGGTCGCCGTCGCCGTCAAAGGCGATGCCCAGATCGGCCCTCTCCTCGATCACCGCTTTCTGCAAGGAAGCCGGTTGGGTGGAGCCGCACCCCTCGTTGATATTCAACCCGGTGGGCTTAGCATGGATGGTGTGGATGTCAAAGCCCGATTCGCCGAATATCTCCGGGGCGATCTGGAAGACGGCTCCGTTGGCGCAGTCCAGCACAATCTTCCACCTCTTTCCCCTGCCTGTATTGCCGGGCAGATGGCGGCGCAAGAGATCCTTGTAAAGATCCAAATCTTTGAAAGCGTCGCAGCGAATCGCCTCGACTGTCTTTGCTGTCTTCATGGAAAAGAAGACATCCTCTATTTGCCGCTCCAGATCGTCGGAAATTTTTTCCCCATTGGCGGCCAATATTTTAATGCCGTTGTCGGTGAATACATTATGGGAGGCGGTAATCATGATGCCGTAATCGAACGGACCTTGACCGACCAGGTACGACAGACCGGGGGTGGAGATGACATCACAAATGTGTACTTCCGTTCGATTCAAAATCCCGGCCATCAGGCCACTCTGAATCACAAAACATGAATGGCGGGTATCTCCGCCCATAATAACAGCGATGGGCTCTAAAACAGTGTGGATGGCATTTCCCAGCTTTTCCAGGGACTCTTTGTCCAGGGGAAACGTTCCGACGGCGCCGCGAATGCCGTCGGTTCCGAATAATCTATCGGCCCTATTTTCTTTCATTTTGGCTTTTCCACCACCACGGTTACTTCGATTTCCTCGGTATCTTCGAAACGGATGATTTCCTCACTCTTCTTCAAAGGTATCTTGATGGTCCGGGTTCCGCTAATCTCGGATAGATCCACACTCTGGCTGGCATAGATGATGTCGATATCCATAATCTGGGACTTGTAGCCGAAGATCGTGACCTTTTCGGGGGTTATATATCGATCCACCAGACGAACTCCCTCTGGTAATCTTCCTTTATATAGAACCCGGATGGGCACCTCCTGGGACATAAACTCCTCGATGGTAATCTCAATCATCTTGGGGTGAATCGATACGATCTGGGTGTTTTCCGGGATTTGCAGGTAATCCTCCGTAAACAAACTTATCCTGGTGCCTTCGCTAATACCCGCTAAATCGATCCTCAATTTGAAATTCTCCGGCCCCATCCGGCTAATCTCTTTTGAGGTCCCCCGAACCGTAATCCTGGCCTTCTCGGGCCTGACGTTTCTTACATCGATATTCTGGGAGACGTTGAAATACTCCACATCGATCTCCATCGATTTTTCTAAATAGCCCCGCTGCTTGCCGGTGATGGCCAGCCAAACCGAAAAAGCGATCAACAGGGCGAATATTTTCAAGCCGAGATTATTGAAAATAAGTTTTTTTAACGTCATTTCTTAACTTCTTAAATCTTATAGTGCATCAACCTATTTTTTAGCCCCTCTCGATCCAGTCCCCGGATCAGTTCCCCGTTCACCGCCAGAGAGATCTTGCCCGTCTCTTCGGAAACGACTATGGCGATGCAGTCGGTCTGTTGGGTAATACCAATGGCCGCCAGATGGCGGGTCCCGGTAGGGCTCAACTCTAAGAGCGGCGGAAGGGGAAAGAAGCATCTGGCCAATTCGATCCGATCATTGCTGATGATGACCGCGCCGTCATGTAAGGGGGAATTGGGAGTGAAAATGGTGAGCAGCAGGTCCTTATTCACCACCGCGTCGATCTTCACCGGCTTATTCACATAATTACTCACATTGATTTCCCGCTGTATGGCAATGATGGCCCCGATCCTGGATAGAGACAGGGCCA
Source organism: uncultured bacterium (assembly GCA_965603365.1). Lineage (GTDB taxonomy): Bacteria > Acidobacteriota > Aminicenantia > UBA2199 > UBA2199 > JAHELQ01. The sequence goes on along the minus strand of CBFDCR010000067.1, from coordinate 15,700 downwards.
TTACGGTATTGATGATCTCGTCAACCATTTCAGACTTGCCCACATCATACGTTGTCCTCAATTTGCTGCCTATCTCCGCCAATATCTTTCGCAGTTCATCCTGAAACAAGACGATAATGGCAAAAATGAGATAGGTCAGGAAATTATTCAATATAAACGAAAAGGCCGTTAGTTTTAACACACTGGCAATAACGGCAAACACACCGATCAACATCAGGCCCACGGCCATCTGATACGATTTTGTCCCTTTTACCAGCAGCAGCAAGTAGTAAAACAATATCCAGAGAAATATAAGATCAATGATATCGCCGACATTGAATTTCGAAAATGCATTTATAATATAGTCAAATATCATCAATTCCGGGGACCTTTCTCACCTTCGTGTTCTTCACTCAACACAGCCTGAATCTCATCCGAAGTCAGGGACTCTTTTTCCAGCAGTAACTCGGCGATTTTCCGTAATTCAGGTTTATTATTCATGATAATCTTTCTGGTATTCTGATAGGCCTTATCAATGATTTTTTTGACCTCTTCATCGATCTTTCTGGCGGTCTCTTCAGAGTACTCACTGTGATACATCAGCTCTCTCCCCAGGAAAACCATGTCGTCCTGCCGGCCAAAAGTCAATGGCCCCAGAGAGGACATCCCCCACTCGCAAACCATCTTGCGGGCAATGGAGGTGGCCCGCTCAAAGTCATTGCCCGCACCGGTGGTGACTTGATTGAGAAAAATCTCCTCCGATACCCGACCGGCCATCAGCATCGACAACTGCGCCTCCAGATACGGTTTCGAGTAGGTATATTTGTCATCCAACGGCAATTGCTGGGTTACCCCCAGGGCCATTCCCCGGGGAATGATGGAGACCTTATGCAGCGGATCGGCATCCTTTTCGACCGCGGCGATCAGGGCATGACCGGCTTCATGGTAAGCGGTGGTCTTCTTCTCATCCTCGGAAATGATCATACTCTTTCTCTCGGCCCCCATCAACACCTTATCCTTGGCATATTCGAAATCCTTTTGATCTACCTTTTTCTTGCCGTTCTTGGAGGCATATAGAGCCGCCTCGTTGATCATATTGGCAATATCGGCCCCGGTAAATCCCGGAGTCGACCGGGCCAACACCTTGAGCTTTACATTCGTAGAAATGGGGATATTCCTGAGATGAACTTTGAATATCTCTTCCCTTCCCTTCACATCCGGTGTCGATACCACAATCCTGCGATCAAACCGGCCGGGCCGCAGCAGCGCCGAATCCAGGATGTCCGGCCTGTTGGTGGCGGCGATTATAATCACGCCTTCGTTGGCATCGAAGCCGTCCATCTCCACCAGCAACTGGTTTAACGTCTGTTCCCTCTCATCATGACCGCCGCCCAGTCCTGCCCCCCGCTGTCTTCCCACCGCATCGATTTCATCGATAAATATCAGGCAGGGGGCATGTTTTTTGCCTTCCCCAAAGAGATCCCTGACCCGGGAAGCGCCGACCCCCACGAACAACTCCACAAAGTCGGAACCGGAAATGGTGAAGAAAGGGACATTGGCTTCTCCGGCTATGGCCCGGGCCAACAAAGTCTTGCCGGTTCCCGGCGGCCCGATTAGCAGGACACCCTTGGGAATTTTTCCTCCCAGCCGCTGAAACTTCTTGGGCTCTTTCAAGAAGGAAATAATTTCCTGGAGCTCTTCCTTGGGCTCTTCTACACCGGCTACATCCTGGAAGGTGACCCTATTCTTTTCGCCGGCAAACATCCTGGCCTTACTTTTTCCGAAGCTGAAGGCCTTGCCGCCGCCCTGCTGTCTCATGAGCATGACCCAAAAAACAATGAGGATCAGGAAAGGTGCCCAGGAGAGGATAACCGACAGCCATTCGTTTTTATTCAGTTTTTCGACCTCGATATTGACGCCGTTTTTTCTCAAAATGGGAATAAACTCCGGATAATCCACCGGAATGGCGGTTTCGTATTTTTCCACCCCGGAAATGCGGTCGGCACTGGTAGCCAGATTACCGGTCACCACATTGCTGCTTATGTGGGCGGAAGCGATCTGTCTCTTCTCCACCCTCTCCATAAATTCGGAGAAATTCAGCTTCTGAACATCCCCTTCCGACACATCCGCCACCATATTCCATAACAGAATAATCACGATTAGAGAGGCCACCCAGAACAAAATCCCCTTCGGCCTCTTCTGCTTAATATTTTTAATACCGTTCATCTTGGTTCCTCTTTATGTCCTGGTATTATATCACAATCCTCCCCCGCTTTCAACGACCATAAAAACCCAGCCAATCCCCTGCCAAAACAAGATCTGCCGGATACTCATTAATCCCGTCTCGGTGGGGGTAGCAGATAAGAGACAGTCCGATTTTTATACTTTCATGAACATTTCGACGAAATAGTGCTTCCTAAATTTTTTAATTTTTAGATTATCTATATTGGCGGATTCTTTTAAAGTGTAAAAAAGGGATTTATATTCTTCTTTAGAAAGCCATTTCTCTATTTTGTTGATCCCGTCGTAATCCATGAAAGCCATAAATTTCCCCAGGATTCTTGAAATAAAAGTCCTTTTAGCAGCAATGGTTATAAACTCCGGCTCTATGATTACAATCTTCTCCCTGGCAAACTGTACCGCTATCGAAAAAAGCTCTTTTATATCTTTTATTGTAAGGTGATGTAAGATGTCGGACAGGATAATAACATCACTCTCTTTGTAGTGCTCAATATCGAGAATGTTGCCCACCCTTACATCCCTATTGCGATTTCGACCGTATTTGATAAATCTCTCATTTAAATCGATGCCGGAATATTTACAGGTGCTATAGAGAAATTTTTTAATTCTTCCATAACCGCAGGCAGGTTCGAAAACTTCTTTTTTTTGCCCGATCATTTGTTTTAATATTTTCAATCCATCAAAGTAGAGGAAGCGTATTCCAAACTCATACACTATAGGGTGCACAAACATAATTGACTTCATATAATTTTAATCTCCGAATCGCCTGGAAGAGAATATCACAAAAATTCCCAATGTGTCAACAAGCGACTCCCGCCTCGGTGCGTACAAACGGACACCTCCTTTTTCACTTTTTATCAATAATCTGGTATAATAGGGGATCTGAGGTAGGAGGAATAAATCATGGATGAATCGGGAAAGTTCTTAAAAGCAGCCTTCCTGGAGGTGGTAGACAACCAACTTGATTCCGATGAAATACCGGAGGTTCGGGACACCCTCGATAGGTTGGTCTCGGAAGGGTACAGCGAAGAGGAGGCCAGAGAATTTATTGCCTGGGTGGTGGCCGTGGAAATTTATTGTGTCCAGAAATACGACCGGAGATTCGCCCGGGATAAATACCGCGACGCCTTAGAAGGTCTCCCCGATTTCGACGAAGACGACTACGAAAAATCCGAAGAAGGCTCCCAAAAGGCCAAAGCCCCCGACAAGATCCCCTCAAAGAAAAAAAGAAGAGACCACTAATTCAGACACTATAAAGCACAAGGGATTGATTTTTTTTTATCTTTTCGGTTATAATAGAAATCGAAAAGGAGGTAACAATGAAGGTCAAACAATTCGACAAAAAATTGGGCTTACACAAGGAGACGATTGCCAACTTAAAGGGCGACTCCATGGACAAAGTGAAGGGCGGTTGTGCCGAAACCGACTGCCGATCCTGCATGAGCAAACCCGAGACTTGTTCAATCGAGTTCTGTATGATCTCTGAAATCAAAACATTCTACTGCTAATTTCCGGATAATCCCCCAAATCCATAATTTACATTCGTATTGCCATACCCCCAGAAGGTGGATAAAAAAGGGACAGGCGCATAACGCAACGCACTTGAACTGCAGTGTACTGGGGTAACTCCTGGAATGATTGAAAATTGATATTTTTGTGTCGGTCACTTATCCCAGGGGTGACACTCTTGCCTGAGCTCTCAGCCGCTCTATGGGTCTGTGTTTTTCAGGCGGTGGAAGTGGGTGAGGAACTCTTCAAAGGTGGAGATTTTTCGTGTGCCCCGTTATTTATTAAGTTAGACACTAGTGTCACGTCAACCTTTAAGTGACGCAATAAATATGTTATAATTGTTCGTGAGGTTGTCATGAGCAAATATTATAAAGTAACGTTAACCAGACAGGAGAGAGAGGAGTTACTGCAAATAGTCAAAAAAGGAACCCACAAATCCTAGAAGATACGAAAAGCATTGATATTGTTAAACTGGGCTGGCTTTTTTCGGATTGCTTTGGTTGAAAAATCGGGGGATTGCGTTTATAATGGGTAATGGAATATGAAAATGGAGATACGGCGATGAAGGCACGGTATATTAATCCCTATACCGATTTCGGCTTCAAAAAGCTCTTCGGCGAAGAGGGCAGCATCGATCTATTGATCGATTTCCTCAACGAACTCCTGCCCATCGAGCACAAGATCGTCAGCCTGTCGTTTAAGAATCCCGAACAGGCCGGCGCCATTTCAGCCGAACGGCGGGCCATATTCGATCTCCACTGTGAAGACGAGAAGGGCCAGAAATTCATCGTGGAGATGCAGAAGGCCAGGATTAAGTTTTTCAAAGACCGGGCCGTGTTTTACACCACCTTTCCCATCCGTGAGCAGGCCCCCATCTACTGTGTGGCCATCCTGGATTTTACCTTTGACGAGGCACGGGATCGGAAGGATTATATCACCAATGTAAACCTGAAGGATCAATACTGCCAGGTGTTTTACGATAAGTTGACCTATGTGTTTGTGGAGATGCCGCGGTTTACAAAGAGGGAAGAGGAATTACAGAGTCACCAGGAGAAGTGGTTGTACTTTTTAAAGAACCTGGAGGATTTCGAGGATATCCCGGACATCTTGAAGGAGGATGTGTTTATCAAGGGCTTCGAGATCGCCGAGATCGCCAATTTCGATACCCGACAGTTGGCCGAATACGAGGAGAGTTTGAAGGTATACCGGGATTTAAAGGGGGTGGTGGACACCTCCTTTGAAGAGGGAATCGAGGAGGGTAAAAAAGAGAAAGCCCTGGAAATGGCCCGTATGATGAAAAAAGAGGGAGAACCTGTCGACAGGATTGTAAGGTATACCGGTATGACTCCCGGAGAGATCGAGAAGTTATAGACTTTTTACCTGTTGTCCCGTACCCGTTTCGATATCGGCCGCTCTATGGATCTGTGTTTTTTTGGTGGTGGAAGTGGGTGAGGAACTCTTTGAGGAATTGGGCGCCCTGTACCTGGGCCTTTCCGCCCCGTTCCAGTCTGAAACCGAAGGCATATTGGGGTCTATGGGCCGGGAAGAAACCTATGATGACGGCATCAAAGCCCAATTTTTTTTCACCGGCGGTTCCGGTTTTAATGGCGATACTCATGAAGTTTAGCCTGGCTCTTGCGCCGGTACCTCTTTCATCTTCCGTGACCCCGATCATGGCCGACTTTATGGTTTCAAAGATCCTGTTTTCCCGGGAGATGGAAATGGTCTCGGCTGGGTGATTGTAAAACCCCAGGTTCAGGACGTTTTTGATGTTTTTAATCAGGTGGGGGGAACTGATGGAGCCGTGCTGGGCGAGTATGGCTGCCAGCAGAGCACTGTGGAAGGTGGTGACCCTTACCTCTTCGATGCCGCTGGACATACGGGCCAGTTGGAGGTCCGTCTGGATATCGGGATTGAAGCGTCCGGTTTTAAAAGGCAAAAACAGGTCCTGGATATCCGCTGAGTTAAAATGAAATTGCCGGAACGTCTCGGCTAATTTTCGGAATCCCACCTGAATCGCCATATGACTGAACACGGCGTTGCAGGAGACCACCAGGGCCTCTTCCGGGGTCTTGACCTGGCCATGCTTGAGCCAGTCGTAGTAGATTTTATTGTTGAGTACCGCAAATCCCCGGCAGTAGTAGGGGAAGAGATTGTCCTGATCTTGAAGGTTTTTTAAGTAAGAAAAAAGGGTCAGCACCTTGACGATGGAGCCGGCTTCATAGTGTTCTGAGAAGACCGCGTTCTGGCTCTTCTGCTGAACCGGTTTAGAATAAGCGGCAGCGATACTGTTGTCCCTTAGGTCGAAGAGCAGAAAAGATCCATTCCGATGGCGAAATTGTTTATGGATTGCTTTTTGCAGATCCACATCGAGCGTTAATTTGAAAAATTTGAGGCCCCCTTCGAGTTGGTGATTAAACAGTGAGAAGTCAAAGCCCGGAGTGAGGGAAACGGTGCGATTTTTCTTCAAATCGTAATAGGCGAGGGGCCCGTTGTTCATGTCGAAAATATAATTGATTTTTCCGGTTTCCAATTCGCGGTTGACAGCCTCTATAATGCCGATGGGTTTGGCTCTTTTTTCCCGTTCTTCTCTGGCCAGGCTGTTTATCGCCTGGGACGATTGCCGGGCATCAAACAGGGCGGTGCGGGCAGCGGCCTTGTAATATGATACCTCCGGGTGGTTGGGCCGTAAATAATCACTGTACATGTCCAGTTGCCGGTATTGAGCTTTGTTCAGGAAGTGATCTAAGAAGGCGGCGTATTTTTCGGCGGCGAGGGCACTCTTTTTTTGCCCCAACTCTTTAAAGACCCTGGCGGCCCCGTCGTGATCTCCCCGGGACAGGCAGATGAGTGCCCGTAGCTCTTTTTTGGTACTGCGGTGGTAGATAGAACCCTTGATATCGTCGAACAGGGCGGCCGCCTTTTCGATATCGCCATTCAGCAGCAAATGCTGGATTTTGTTGGTCTTGCCTGAATCCAGAAGATTGGCGATAAAGAAGTAAGAGGCTATGACTACAACGATGACGGCGATTATTCTGATTTGCCGAATTCGTTTTTGTTTTCTTTTTTTGTCAAAGGAAAAACGGATATCTTTATAATCTAAAACCATTTTATTTCCCCAAAAAACTCTGTTCCAGTTTTTCGGCAAGGAAGTGCAGGACAAACAGGTGCATCTCCTGGATGATCGGTGTGTCGTCGGTATTGATGGGGATGATCTGATCGATGCCCAGCCCATCTAAGGATCCGGTATGGTTCCCGCACAGAGCGATGGTCTTTAAATTCAACGTTTTAGCAATTTTAAGGGCCTCGACCACATTGGCCGACCTGCCGCTGGTGCTGATGCCCAGGGCGATATCGCCCTCCCTGCCTAAGGCTTCGATTTGCTTTGAAAATACATATTTAAAGTCAAAATCATTGGCAATCGAGGTGACGGCTGCCGTGTCTGCCGACAGGGCGACGGTTGGCATGCCCCGCCTGACCAGATAGAATTTGTTGACCAACTCGGCGGCAAAATGGCTGGCCTGGGTGGCTGAACCGCCGTTGCCAAAAACCAGGACTTTGTTCCCCTGCTTAATCGCATTTTCGATGATCTGGAGAGCCGCCCCGATGCACCTATCTTCCTTGAATTCTTCCAATACCGCCTGGCGGAGTTCAACTTTTTTTTTAAGTTCTTCCAGCATGACTTCCTCACCACGTTTTATATCATAAAGCCCCCGATTGATCAAACATTTTTACCCTTTAACTTTTTGTTGTTCTTGATTTTTTTTCTGTTTTGTGGGGGTTGCAATTAAGGGCTGAATTCATTAAAATACAATCTATTTTTGAATAAAATCCATATAAAGCACATAACTTTAGGAGGTTCATAGATGTCTTATTTAAAAGACCTAATAGTGCGTACAAAGGAAAAGAATCCGGCGGAGCCAGAATTTCACCAGGCGGTTGAAGAGGTGCTGGAGACTCTGGAACCAACGGTAGAGAAACATCCGGAGTTTGTAAAAGCCGGGATTTATGAGAGAATTGTGGAACCCGACAGGGCAATTCTGTTCAGGGTTCCCTGGGCAGATGATAGGGGTAAGGTACACGTCAACAAGGGGTTCCGTGTACAGTTTAACAATGCCATCGGGCCCTACAAAGGCGGTTTGAGATTTCATCCCTCGGTTAATCTCGGTATCATTAAGTTCCTGGGGTTCGAGCAGATTTTTAAGAACTCGCTGACCACCCTGCCCATGGGCGGAGGTAAAGGGGGTTCCGATTTCGATCCCAAGGGTAAATCCGATGCCGAAGTCATGAGGTTTTGCCAAGCTTTCATGAGGGAACTCTTCCGGCATGTCGGTCCCGATACCGATGTCCCGGCCGGTGATATCGGTGTTGGAGGTAGGGAGATCGGCTACCTCTTCGGCTATTACAAAAAGTTGAGAAATGAACACACCGGTGTGCTGACCGGCAAAGGAATCGAGTGGGGCGGCAGTCTGATTCGGCCCGAAGCGACCGGCTATGGCGAGGTCTATTTTGCTGCCGAGATGTTGACCACCAGCGGACAGGACCTGAAAGACAAGATCATAGCGGTCAGCGGTTCCGGCAATGTGGCCCAGTTCGCGGTCGAAAAGATCAATATGTTGGGCGGAAAGGCCATATCCCTGTCCGATTCCAGCGGAACGATCATCGATATGGATGGTATCAAAGGCGAAAAATGGGATTTTGTGATGGACCTGAAAAACAACAGGAGAGGCAGAATTAAGGAATATGCCGACAAATTCAACGTCGATTACTATGAAGGCAAGAGTGTCTGGGAAGTGATCCAGGAAAATGATATTAAGTTAGACGTGGCCCTGCCTTCGGCCACCCAGAATGAGATCAACGGCGAACAGGCCCGGGCACTGGTCAAGAATGGCTGCTATTGTGTCTCCGAAGGCGCCAACATGCCCTCTACACCGGAGGCCATCGAAGTCTACCTGAACAACGATGTCCTTTACGGCCCGGCCAAGGCGGCCAATGCCGGCGGCGTGGCGGTTTCGGGACTGGAAATGAGCCAGAACAGCTTAAGGCTGAGCTGGACCCGAGACGAGGTGGACGGGCATCTCCAGAGGATCATGAAGGACATCCACACCACCTGCCTGGAGGCTGCCGAAACCTATGGCTCACCCGGAAATTATCCGTTGGGGGCCAATGTGGGCGGCTTCCTGAAGGTGGCCAAAGCCATGTTGGCTTACGGGATCCTATAGTATATATAGTCGGTTATCTTACACTTTCTTGTCTATTTTGTGAAAAAAGGAGAGTTGACAATACTCTCCTTTTTTTTGTTTACATCTTGAATTATAGTGAGGAAAGGTGTATAAATGAGAGTGAAAAAATGGGTGTAAACCCGATATAAGGACTGTACAATGGCAGAAAACAACAATATTTTCGAGGAATACGTAAAAGAGAGAAGAAAATTTTCAGAGATTATCAAACAACCCAAATCCTGGATATTTTTGCTGGTGGCGGCTTTTGGGATTTTCTTGATCCTGCAGCTCTATTTTATTAACAAGGGCAGTTTCAGTGCCGAGGAGCTGCGGAAAACCCTTCGGGTGGTCTGGCACGACTCGAAGTGGGTCAACAAAGAGGTCACCCCCTATGAGGTCAAAATCGTTCCCTTGATTACGTTTAAGGTTGAGAATGTCGGTAGCCGCGCGGTAAAGGATGTTAAATTTGTCGGGGTTTTTATATTTGAAGAGACCGGGGATCAGATCGGCGACGGGGTGACGCCTCTTTTGCGAAAACCCTTAACCCCCGGGGAGACCTCTGAAGAAATTATGATCAAGTCCCTTTACGGTTATTCCGCCTCCTCCAAAGATGCCTTTATTAAGAATAAACAGGAATGGAAGAAGATTAAAGTTAAACTTTTTGCCAGAACCACCGAGGGGTTTGCCGATTTAGGCATCTATCCCATAAAACAGGAGATCGAAGGGATCAGGGGAGACTACAAATCCGATGAAGAGGCGGTTGACGCAGAAAAAGCAAAGATGACCGAAGAATTGGGAAAATCGGTTCAAGTTGTCTGGCACGATTCCTATTGGGCCGACAAGCAGGTTACGGCTGCGCAGGCGATTATCGTACCCCAAATTGTGATAAAAGTGAAAAATGTGGGGAGCAGTCCACTGCACCATGTTTTTTTTAAGGGGGTGTTTTTATTTGAGGATAACGAGGTGCAATTGAGCCAGGGAGTTATCCAGGCCTTGGAAGAACCCCTGGGCCGCGGCAAGACCAGCGGGGAAATTGCCATCCAGGCCGAATATGGGTATACGGCTTCGTCGAAAGCGGCTTTTATTCAAAACATCCGGGATTGGCGAGGGGTGAAGGTCAGGGTATCTGCCAAAACCCAGCCCACCGACTATGCGCTGCTGGGTACATTCCCGATCCAGCGGAAAATTGAGGGGGTCCGGGTGATTCACAAATCGATAGGAGAGGAGAACACAGCCGAAGATTGAAATAAATGAAAAAAAAGTCACTCAGAATTTTTTTTGTTTTTCTGGTGTATTCGCTGTTGTTCGTGGGGCTAAATATAGCCGTTCAGGTGTTCATTTTTAACAGGCGGGGGGATTGGGGAGAGCTAGAAGCGTTTTTAATCATCAATTTTGGTATTTTTCTCTTATTGACTTTTTTGCTCTTTTTATTTGCTAAAATCACGATTTTTTCTCCCCTTAAATCGTTGATAGGGAACTTGGGCATTTTTAGATCCAGCGGAACTGGGGGGATCATAACATATAAAAGTAAATATTTTGGCCAATTAAATGAACTGTTTATGAATATTAAAGATGTTTTTGATCGGCTTTTTGCCAATGTCAAGGAGGTCGAGGAATCCAAAGAGTATATCGAGACCCTGATGAAGACGGTTCAAGTCTTTATCGTGGTGTTGAATAAGAGACTGCGGCCTATCTACATCAACGATCACGGCTTAAGAAAGTTAAAGATACAAAAGGAGGAGATTCCCGGTTTAAGAATTGGCGACTATGTTGAAAAAAAAGTGGTGAAAGAGCTGGCCGGAGAGCTTCGCCATAACACGAATGTTCTCAACAAGGAGGTCTCCTTATTTTTAAAGGACGGCAAGAGGCTGGATGCCGATGTGTCGGTGTCAAAGATGTTTAATACCGCAGATGAACTCATCGGCTATATTTCGGTCATAGCCGATATCACCCAGAGAAAAAAGGCGGAAGTCAATCTCAGGAATCAAATTGCCTTTTCCCGACAGATATTTAGAACCATTCCCGATATGATATTGATTCTCGACATGAATCTTAAGATCATTTTTATGAATGAAAAAGCGGAAGACTTTTTTAAGATATCCTCTTCAGACAATCGAAATATCGATAAATTTTTGTCTAAAAGTTCCCTGAAGAACGGCTTTGATGATTTTTTGCGCAATGTCATCCAGGCCGGAGATGACGTTCATCAAATCAATGTATTGAACCCGTTTATGGAGGCGGATAGTTATGTCGATCTGGTCATTGAGCCTTTGAGGTCGAGGTCGGGGATTGTCGGGGGTTTGATATTGATCCGGGATATTAGCGAATGGAGAAATCTGACAAAGAAGTTGAAGAGTCTGCAGGAGTTCATGGGCCGGCTCATCGATGCCAGTCCTTACGCCATCATCTCTGTAGACGAGGGGTACCGGGTCTCCGTCTGGAATGTTAGGGCCGAGAAGTTCTTTGGGGTGTCCAATGACGATGCCGTGAATCAGAATTTATTCGAGATCTGTTCAATTTTTAATCGATACCGGGATACCGTTAACGAAGTCCAGATCTTGAATAAGACCTCCTACCTGACCGAGGAGATCATCTATTTTGATGAAGACCAACAGTTTATCGCCAACCTCTATTTTTATCCGGTGCACAGCGGTGCCACCAGCGTGGTGATCAATGTGGAGGATGTGACGGAAGTCAAGAAACTGGAAAATTCACTACTCCAGGCGCAGAAGATGGAAGCCCTGGGCATGATGACCAGCGGCATCATTCATGATTTCAATAATGTATTGAGCGGTATTTTGGGCTATGCGTCTTTAATGTATAAGAAAATTGACGAGGACTCGGAGTTAAAGAAATATGTGAGCAACATTATGGGCTCCAGTGAGAGGGCCTCCGGAATGGTAAGGCGGATCCTCGAGTTTTCCCAGAAGAGATTGTCAAAGAGGGAGATTTTGGATATCAATGAGGTGATTGAGGAGTCTCTGGGTTTTCTGGGCTTGAGTCTGCGGAATATCCGTTTAGAGAAAAAGTTGTCGGCCAAAAGAATTCTTCTGGATGCCGATCGGACGAAGATATCCCAGGTGATCATTAACCTGGCGATCAATGCCAGCGAAGCGGTGAAAGACGGGCCGGAGCCGATGATTACGGTGGAGAGCGATGAGGTCTGGCTTGAAAAGGGTGATCGGTTGACGGATGGGGCCTATGCGCGAATCAACATTGCCGATAATGGGGGGGGGATCAAGAAGGAACACCTGGAGAGGATATTTGAGCCTTTTTTTACCACCAGGTCGAAGGCCAAGGGCACCGGTATCGGCCTGGCAACGGTTAAAGAGATCGTAGAAGATTATAAGGGTAATATAGAGGTGGAATCGGAAATCGAGCAAGGTACAACCTTCACCATATTATTGCCGTCCGTAAAAGGACCCGTGCTGGAGTCTGAGGAGAAGTCCCGGGAAGAGGTACTGGCCTCTGTCGAAGGCTGGGCGCTGCTGATTGATGATGAAGAGGTGATCCGCATGATTGGAGCCGATATGTTGAATGCCCTCTCCATAAAATGTATGACGGCCTGTAATGGGGGGGAAGGCATCAACCTGTATAAAGAGAATAAAGGCAATATTTGCTTTGTCATTTTAGACATCGAGATGCCCGGTTTGCCGGGGGACAAGGTTTATGATGTGCTGAAAGAGCTTAACCCGGCTGTCAGGATACTGGTGACCAGCGGCTACAGCCAGGAGTACCTGGAAACCAACGTATTCAGGCGAAAAATCGATTATTTTATGGCCAAACCTTTCCAGTTGAGCCAGCTTTCCCAAAAACTGAATGCCCTGATAAAGGGATAGAGTCGGCCCTGTCGTTTTTTAAGAAGGTTGAAATAGAGAAGGAGGCCGAATGGCTAATCAAGAATTAACTGAACTGGCAGAGTGGCAAGATCTGAAAGAACATTATCGGCGGATCAAGAAGGTTCATCTCCGGGATTTGTTCCGGGGAGAGCCGAACCGGGCAAAAAGGTTTACCATCTATGAGGAGGGAATCTATTTTGATTATTCCAAAAACCTGGTGGACGAACAGATCGTTGACCTTCTCATCCGGTTGGCCGGGGCGAGGAAGGTTAAACAGGAAATCGACAGGATGTTTGGGGGCGAGAAGATCAATGAGACGGAGGACCGGGCGGTGCTGCATGTGGCCCTGCGTCACCTGGGGCAGGAGCCGATATTGGTGGACGGCGAGAATGTGATGCCCCGGGTACGGGCGGTTCGGCAGCGGATGAGGGGGATCGCCGAAAAGGTCAGAGACGGTCAATGGCAGGGATTTTCGGGAAAACCGGTTAAGAATATCGTGAATATCGGCATCGGCGGCTCCGATCTAGGCCCCCAAATGGTCACCGAGGCCTTGAGATTTTACTCGCAGAGAGATTTGCGCCTGTTTTTCGTTTCCAATGTGGATGGCACCGATTTGTCCGAAACTTTAAGGCAGGTGGATGCCGGGGAGACGCTCTTTATTGTTGTTTCCAAGAGTTTTTCCACCCTGGAGACCATGACCAATGGCTGGAGCGCCAGGGATTGGTTTCTGGCCAACGGCGGGTCCGAAACATCGGTTTCAAAACACTTTCTGGCGGTAACCGCCAACACCGAGGCGGCCAGGAAATTTGGTATTGAGGCGGATAACATACTGGAGATGTGGGATTGGGTGGGGGGCCGCTATTCGTTGACATCGGCGGCGGGCTTAGCCATCATGATCGCCGTCGGTTATGATTATTTTATTGAACTATTAAGGGGATGTTATGCCGTGGACAACCATTTCAGGCACGCCCCCTTTGAGAAAAATATTCCCGTGATCATGGCCCTGTTGGGGATCTGGTATATTCACTTCTTTGGTGCCGACACCCAGGCCGTCTTGCCCTACGATCATTATTTGAGCCTGTTCCCCGCCTACCTGCAGCAGGTGGATATGGAGTCCAACGGGAAATCTGTGGATCGGCAGGGAAAGCCGGTATCCTATCATACCGGGCCCATTGTCTGGGGGAGTGTAGGCACCGACGGCCAGCACGCCTTCTTCCAGTTGATCCACCAGGGAACCCGGTTTGTGCCCAGTGATTTCATTGGCTTTGTGAAATCTTTAAATCCCCTGAAGGGCCATCACAGCAAACTAATGGCCAACTTTTTTGCCCAGACCGAGGCGTTGGCCTTCGGCAAGACCAGGCAAGAACTCATATATAAAACCTTTACCGGCAACAAACCATCTAACTCCATCCTGTTTCCCCAATTGACGCCCTACACGTTGGGTCAATTGATTGCCCTGTATGAACATAAAATATTTACCCAGGGGATCATCTGGGATATTTTTTCTTTCGACCAGTGGGGGGTGGAGCTGGGCAAACAACTGGCCAGGAAAATCATCCCGGAACTGGGCGACGGTTATGACCAGGCCCTGGGGCATGACAGTTCCACCAATGGCTTGATCCGTTTTTTTAAAAATAACAGCGGCTAAATATTTACAGCAGGTGGTTGGCCCGCAGCCAGTCGTCGTTGAAAATGGTGCTCAGGTAACGGGAGGCGCTGTCTGGAAAGATGGTGACGATGCGGGCCGGTTTTTCCAGTGACCTGGCCAATTTTAACACCGCCCATATGGCCGCCCCGCTGGAGCCGCCGGCCAAGATGCCTTCCTGTCGAACCAGTTCCCGGGTATGGTGAAATGCCTCTTTATCGGAAACCCTGTAGATGTCGTCGATGTTGTTGAAATCTGCACATTTGATGAGAAATTCATCTCCCAGCCCCTCGATCAGGTAGGGATAAGGGGTGATCAGTTTCTGGTGATGAAAGTAGTCATAAAAGATGGAACCTTCCGGGTCGACGGCGATGATCTTAATATTGGGATCTTTCTCTTTTAAAAATTGGGCTGTGCCGCCGATGGTGCCACCGGTCCCCATCCCGGCCACGAAATAGTCAATTTCCCCCTCCATCTGCTGCCAGATTTCCGGCCCGGTGGTGCGGTAATGGGCTTCGTTGTTTTCCCGATTGTTGTGCTGGTCGGGAAAATAACAATCCGGCGTCTGGGCCACCAGCCGGGGGGTAATATTGTTGTAGCTGTCCGGCGACTCGGGGGGCAGGGTACTGTCCACCGTATATACGTCTACTCCCAATGCATTCAGTTGATCCATCTTTTCTTTGCTGATCCGATCCCGCACTACCACCTTGAGTTTATATCCCTTCTGGATGGCCACCAGGGCCAATCCCAGGGCGGTATTGCCGGAGGAATTCTCGATGATCAACTGGCCCTGCCGGATTTTTCCCTCTTTCTCGGCCTGCTCGATCATATATCTGGCAATCCTGTCCTTCACACTGCCCATGGGGTTTAGGAATTCCAGTTTGGCATAGACCTCACTGCCGATTCCGGCGGTGATTTTGTTCAATTTGACCATCGGGGTGTTGCCCACTACTTCTAAAATGTTATCGTATACGTTTTTGGTTTGCATCAAAATTGTCCTTTTTTTCTCAGGCAGGAAACAAGGAAATAAAGAGTCTTATTGTATATTAAATCAACGGGCCTGTAAACCCCAATTATTTAGATGACATTAACTTCTTTTTCTGGTAGAATTTCCTGGAGGATGGTGTAGAGCAACGATGATTTATGCAAATTTTCTCTATTTTATTATTGCCATTCTGGTATTTGCCAGCGCCCCCCAGACCCAGAGCAGCATTTTTTCCCCTGAGCAAAACTTCTTCTTGATATTGATCGTTTTTTTTACCTTT
>CBFDCR010000066.1:0-27956 GCA_965603365.1 uncultured bacterium | reverse complement strand
CCTATATTAGAAGATATTTCACCTTTTCTATAAAAATTTGATAAAAAATCGGGGAGACTGCCCCCCCTATTTTTTACAATTTTATCCAGCCTTTACCCCACCCTGTCATCTCTACCTATGGGTGACCAATCGGAAGATAAAAAGAGATCTCTTATTTTGAGTTTTTTCATTATCACAAAGACAGGTTCAAAACTGAAGAATTAAAGGAAGCGTTTCTCTACTGTAGAATACCCTAAAATTATTATTACTGCTTGCTTTTAAGGAATTCTTGAAACTAAAAATGGGGGGATGCCGGAGAAAAATGTTACAGCACTTTTAAAAATTGCCGAATTCGGGTATAATATATCATGAAAGACAACACCTTCTACATCGACAGAAAAATCCCGAAGAGTCAAAAAGGAGGCAAACATGTTTCGATTCTATCATAAGGAGAATCCCACATGACCACCGCTTTGAAACTGAAGGTAAAGTGTCCATCCTGTGGTTGCTCTTTACTGGATGAAGAACATTTAATCGACGAAGCTCCCAGCATAAAAATAAACATCAAGGTAGAAGAGAGAAAAGGCTGGCTGAGACTCTCCTCCATATACGGCAGCTATGCCATCGAAAGCGAATTCGAAATTCCCGAGAGCCAGATTGCCACATTCTACTGCCCTTCATGCAATACGCTATTGAAAGATACAACCGAATGTAACCTGTGTCAGGCCCCCATGGTCTCCTTCCAACTGGAAGAGGGGGGAACGGTTAAAATATGTTCCCGCCGGGGATGTAAAAAGCACGCATTGGAATTCGGCAGCCGGGAATTGGCCATGAGCAAGTTCTATGAGGCTTACTCTATCGGCGGCGAAGAACACCAGGACGCTCAGAAACACCCTGCCCATGACAGACAAATTTTATCCCAGGAACAGGAAATTCATAAAATCATCAAGGAGGGGACCTTCCTATCCTCCTACTGTCCCCACTGCCAGCAAAGCCTCCTCAACGAAGACGATGAACTCAGACTAACGGCAATCAACAAAGACGGCGAGGAGGGGACATTAATTTTGAGTCCCTATTTAGACGTCTTTTCCAATAAATCTACCATCGAAATTCCCAGAGGCAGCGAAGTCCTGGATCTCAGGTGCCCCCAATGCAGTCAATCGCTGATCGATACCGAAGTTCAGTGTGCCCGCTGCGGTTCCCAGGCCGGCTTGATCAAGGTCTCTGCCATGCGAGAACTGATATCCTTTTACATTTGCTTGCGAAAGGGTTGTCACTGGCACGGCATCTCTACCGAAGATGCCCGCCTGATTGCCCTCGAAGACAGTATGGAGTGGTAAAATGTATCCAATAGTAGATCGACAGGAATTGGCCAAAGGCGAAATGATCTCCATCACCGTGGAAGCCCCGGAAATCGCCAAAAAAATTCATCCGGGACAATTTGTGGTATTAAGAATCAATGAAACCGGGGAAAGGGTTCCCCTAACGGTCGCTTATAAAAATCTCAGCCACGGCACCATCACCATCATTTTCCAGGTGGTGGGGAAATCCACCGCCATGCTGGGATCGTTGAAGGTGGGTGATGGGATTAAGGATCTGGTGGGTCCTTTAGGCGTCAGGGAAAAATTTGAAAAGATCGGCACCATCGTGGGCATCGGCGGCGGCTCCGGCATCGCCGTGCTGCACCACCTGATGGAAGGTTACAAAGAGGCAGGCAACCAATTAATCGGCATCATCGGCGCCCGGGAAAAGGATCTGCTCATTCTGGAAGATCAGATGAGCAGATTGTGCCAAAGACTCATGGTCACCACCGACGACGGCAGCTACGGCATGCACGGCCTGGTGACCGACGCCTTAAAACAACTGGTGGAGGAGCAGACCCCCATCGATCTGGTGATTGCCGTAGGCCCCCTGATTATGATGCGGGCGGTATGTCAACTGACAAAATTGTACAAAATGTCGACCCTCGTCAGCCTGAATCCCATCATGATCGACGCCACCGGCATGTGCGGCGGCTGCCGGGTGAAGGTGGGCGACCAGACCAAATTTGCCTGCGTAGACGGCCCCCACTTTGACGGCCATATGGTGGACTTCGATGAACTAATGCAGCGGAACAGCACGTACATCCGAGATGAAAAGACATCTCTGCTCTCTTCCATCAAAGTTAGGTAAACGGAGGAAACCATCATGAACGAAGAAGGAAAAAACATTCTGCAAGACGTCATGTCCGGAACGGAACTTTCAACCTTTTGTCCCCATTGTCACCAGAGTCTGAATCTATACCAACCCAGGACCAGAAAAGTGTGGGTCAAGATGATTGTCAGCGTGAACAACAGCCAGGGGGAACTTTTTTTAAGTCCCAGATTGGATGACTTCGAACGCTTTACCGACCTTGACATAAAAGACAACGAAATGGCTACTGATCTGAGCTGTCCTTACTGCAAAGCCTCTTTCATCGAGAAGGAGGGAGACTGCGAGGCCTGCCAGGCTCCCATTGCCCGGCTCGATATTTCCGTCCAGACCAAACTCATCCCCTTTTACATCTGCAGCCGGGCCGGCTGCCACTGGCACGGGGTTGCCAAAGCCGATGCCATGCGCATCAAGCCCAAAGTGGACAGACAGAAGAAACCGGAGCAGGACGCGCTGCTGAGAATCCACAACTTTTTAGAGGTCTCTTACGGCTTTAACCGGGAACTGGCCCTGATCGAGGCGGGCCGCTGCCTCAACTGCAAAAAGCCGCTGTGTGTCCAGGGCTGCCCGGTGGAGATCGATATTCCCGCCTTCATTCAACTCATCAAGGAAAATAAATTCTTAGAGGCCGCCCGAAAGATCAAGGAAAAAAACGCCCTGCCCGCCATCTGCGGCCGGGTATGCCCCCAGGAAGAACAGTGTGAGAAGATGTGCATCGTGGGCAAAAAAGAAGAACCGGTGGCCATCGGCGCACTGGAACGCTTCGTCGCCGACTTCGAGCGGGAGACCAACTCCATCTCCATCCCCAGGAAACAGGAACCCAGCGGATTTCACATCGCCGTAGTGGGCAGCGGCCCGGCGGGTCTCACCATAGCCGCCGATATGGCAGCTAAAGGCCACGAGGTGACGGTCTTTGAGGCGCTGCACCAGGCCGGGGGGGTGCTGGTTTACGGCATCCCGGAATTCCGTCTGCCCAAAGCCATCGTGGAATCGGAAATCAACTACCTGCGCCGCCTGGGAGTTAAGATAGAGCTCAATTCCATTGTCGGCAACCTCTACACCATCGAGGAACTCCTGGATACCGGTTATGATGCCGTGTATGTGGCCACCGGCGCCGGACTGCCGGTCTTCATGAAAATCGATGGGGAAAACCTGTGCAACATCTTCTCCGCCAACGAATACCTGACCCGCATCAACCTGATGAAGGCCTACCGGTTCCCGGAATACGATACCCCGGCCCCTAAAGGCCGACAGGTAGCCGTCATCGGCGGCGGCAACGTGGCCATGGACTGTGCCCGCACCGCCCTGCGCATGGGCAGCCGTGAGGTCACCGTCGTTTATCGCCGCGCCCGGGAAGCGATGCCGGCCCGAGAAGAGGAAATCCTCCACGCCGAAGAAGAGGGCATCAAATTCAAGTTCCTCACCAACCCCATCCGCTATATCGGCGATGAACAGGGCTGGATCCGACAAATGGAGTGTATCCAGATGAAGCTGGGCGAACCCGACTCCTCCGGCAGGCCCAGGCCCATTCCCATCGCCGGTTCCAATTTTCTGATGGCGGTTGACATGGCTATCGTGGCCGTGGGTGCCGGGCCCAATCCGGTGCTTTTCGCCGGTTGTCCCGAACTGGAACGCACCCAGAGGGGATATATCCGTTCCTATTCCGAATCCGGTAGAACCAGTATCCCCAAAGTCTGGGCCGGCGGCGATATTGTGACCGGTTCGGCCACCGTAATCTTAGCCATGGGGTCCGCCCGCCAGGCCGCCAACGACATGCACACCTACCTCACCGAAGGCAAAAAAGAGTGGACATAAGTACTCAAAGTATTTGTCGGTTTTTATTTTGTTAAGGAGGCTGTTTTGAGGACGATGCCCTCCCGCTCTGTGGGATAGAGGCGCTCCAGCATCAGGGCCCGGGCCGTGGAGATGGAGGTAAAGCCGTACTTTTGTTTGACCGCCCGGATACCGGCGCTCAGCTTCTCTCCCCTGATGGAGACAAAAGGCAGCAGGTCCCGCTCCCCGGCGATGTCCTCAACCTTGACACCCACCAGCCGCAGGGGGCGTTTCTTTTTCTTCAGCAAGGTATCCAGGAGACGAAGGGCCGTCTTCCACATCTGATGGTAGGAATAGGTGGGGAACGCCAACGCCGATCTTCTGGTAAACGTGGAAAAATCACTGAACCGCACCTTCACCTCAATACGGCCGGCAAACAGGCGGTGCTCCACCAGATAGACCGACAGCCGGTCCAGCAAATAGGAGAGATGGGCCATGACGAGATCCCGGTTGCCAATATCCTCGGGGAAGGTGGTCTCCCGGCTGAAGCTTTTACTGGCCGGTTCCTTTCGGGCCGGATAGGCGGAAGTAGAATAGAGGTGGGGGGCAATCACCCGTTTCCAGATGGCCGGGTACTTGCGCTCCAGTTCCCGGACCCGGCGGATGCCCAACCCCTGGAGAATCAGCAGGGTATGGGGACCGATGCCGGGGATCTTTTCCAGGGACAACTGCGACAAAAACTCTCTTTCGTGGCCGATATAAAAGATGCCGCCGGGCTTGGCGGCTTCGGTGGCCAGTTTGGCCCCTAATTTTGAAAATCCAAGGCCCGCCGAGACCTTCAAACCAATGGTACGTTCAACCGTATCCTTAATCTTCTGCGCCAGGTGGTATACCGACGGGGAAAGATGATGCATGCCGCTTAGATCCATATAGGCCTCGTCCACGGAAACGGCCTCCACCCGGGGCGAAAACTGCCGCAGACAGTGAAAAAGGCGCTGGGAAATCCGGCTGTAGATGTGGTACCGGCCCCTTAAAAAAGTACCGTGGGGGCATCTCTTGCCGGCGGTACGCAGAGCCATGCCCGAATGCACCCCATACTTCCGGGACTCATAAGAGGCGGTACAGACCACCCCCCTTTCATCGGGCAGGCCGCCCACGATTACCGGCTTACCCTTTAAAGAAGGATTGAGCATCACCTCCACCGCGGCAAAAAAGGCATCGATATCGATGTGGAAAACAAAAGGAGATCTCACCGGTATCTCCGCAGCACACCGATCACCCTGCCCACCAGTTGAAAAGGCTCGTAGATAGGTTCATAATCGGGGTTCTCCGGAACCAGCCAGTATTTGTGATCGCCCCTTCTCAGGCGTTTCAGGGTAATGGAGGAATCCGTTAACAAGGCCACCACCATCTCGCCGGGATGGGCATCGGAGGCCCGTTTAACAATTACCACATCTCCTTCCTGGATATAGGCATCCCTCATGCTCTCTCCCTGCACCCTGAAGGCCACCACATCGCCCTCCCGCTCTACCATCCATTCGGGAAGTTCGATCTCCTCGCCTAAGGATTCGAAAATTTCCAGGGGAGAACCGGCCGGAACGATCCCCATCAGGGGAACGGAAAAGAAATCCAGTACCAGTTCCCAGATATTGTTCTGCTTTTTCAGATAGCCCCGTTCCAGCAAACGGTGGAGATAGGCATGTACCGTGGCGGGAGATGACAGACCGGTCTCCTCGCCGATCTCCCGGACGGTGGGGAAATATCCCCTCCTTCTGACTATTTCTTTCAACATGTCCAAAAATTTCTTCTGTTTTTTGGTGAGCATTTGTTCGCCCTCCGTTCGCTAACAATATAATATTTTCCCTCCTATTTGTCAACTATTTTTGCCAAAAAAATTTCAGTTTTCCCCCCTCATGTTAAACCGGCAGCCTCTGGCGATCGCTGATTGAGTCTATTCCGGGGCTTCGGCTTCCAGTTGGGACTCCAATTTTTTTATTTTTGAATCGAGGGCATCGCTCCGGGAATACAGCTCCGACAGGTTCTCGTTGTCGAGACGGTGTTGATTGACCTGCGCCCCTACCTGTTGAAACAGTAAATTCAATTGTTTTTGGATACCCACAATCTTGACATTGAGAGCCCTTTTATTATCCTCTATACCCTTGATGGCATCGTCGGTCCGGTCTTCACCGGCTTTCAACTCCTCCTTCAGGTTCTTAATCTTTTCAGTAAACTCGTCTATCCGGGGCTGCATTTCGTTGAGTTTGCCCTGCAATCCGGCTTCTTCCCTGGGCAGGGTCTTTAACTTCTTTTCGCACTCCCCGCTCTCCTTTTCAAAACCCTGAATACGGGCCTCCATCTCCTGCCGTTTCTGCCGCTTCTCAATCTTTGAGAGGGTCACATCTTCCTCTGCCTCTTCAATCTCCTTTCGACTGTGTTCAATGCCCCTATTGGCCTTTGTTTTTTGCTTTTCCCACTCTTTGATCTCCTTGCCTGCCGAGTGCAATTGTTTTTCGACGGTTTTGTACTGCTCCACCAGAGGTTCCTTTTCCCCCTCCAGCCCCTGAATCCGGGATTCCAGATCCTTCTTGACCTTCTCAAATTCCTGCCTGTGCTTCTCTACCTGGGCATCTAAACCCTCAAGTTTCCCTTTACTCTTCGTCTCCTCTCCTTTTAACTGGCGAATCTCCTGCAGGGGAGCGGAAATAGAAGGGTCTTCTACTCCCTTTTCCCATACCGTTTTCCCCAATTCCTGGATCAATTCGCCTCTCTGCTGCCTTTCCCTATTTAACCTTGCCCTCATCTTAGCCAGACGGATCTTTTTGCCGATCCAGGCAAAGAATCCTTTGATCAGATCCCTTACGGCCTTATCCCGGATCAAAATATAGATGACCAATACGACGATGAGGATAACTAAAACCCAAAAAAGCCACGGTGGTATGTTCATCAGCCGCCTCCTTCTAGTAAATTGTAACGGAAAAGAGTCGCTTTTTCAATAAAAATTTTAAAAACCCGCTATTTCCTTAACAACAGTATCAAAACGACTCCGATCAGTAAAAAAAGAAGCATCATCGCCCACTTGCTCCGATTTAAACGGACAGTTAAATACTGCCTCTCATCCAGAAAATAGATATCATAACCGCCGTTGCGGATGATGCCGTGCCGCTGCAATTTTCTTAAGACCGGGGAATTCTCCACGCCGATTTCCCGAAAAGAGCGGGCCAGATCCACCGAACAGGCGGCAGACTCACGAAACCTGCGGATGATCTCCCGCTCTAACCTGATACTTTTCAACACCCTTTTTAATCCCAACATCGATGCACTCCACAATCATACGAAACTCTATTTTACAATAAAATGAAGTTATAGGCAAAAAAAAGGGCAGAGGAAAAATTTTCTCTTTAAGATTGACCGGCCAGACGGTGGGCGCGGCGGGTGGTTTCGGGGAGGCGGTACTTCGGGCAGCAGGTGAGGGGGATCTCCCGGAAGGAGAGTAGGCCGGAAATATAGGGAAATTGAACCCTGCCGCGGTGCCGGGTTTACGCCGCCAGCAGCACATGAGACGGGGCAGGACTGTTCATGACTTTTTTTTGCTGCCGGCCGCTGTCTTGACACTGGTTTTATGTTGGGTTGTCGAGGCATCGGTGCCTCTGTGTCCCACCCATTGACCGGAGATCTCCCCGCTTATTTTGTAGTCGCCGACCATATAATCCTGGCTGGAGAAGATGCCGGTGAACTTTAAATCCAGGGTATTGTAACTGAATTCCACCTCATAGCCGTTCACTTTATAGGTACCTTCATAGCCATCGCTGTCGACAAAAGTACCACTGGCCTTGGCACCGCTAAAGGTGATATTAAAAGGTTCATAGCGGTCCAGTGTGATCTTCCAATCATCCCTGATATCGTATACCGGTTCTTTTTCTTCATCTTTCTTCTTGCCCAGGACCAGTACCAGTACGACTCCCAGTAGTATGGCGCCGCCCACCACCAACAGAACCGGGAATTTTTTCTTCCTTTTTTGTTTAGCCGGGGCGGGCTGCTCAATGACATTATCCGACTTCTCGGCCGTCACTTCTTTGTCGATGCCCTCTTCGCCATCCCCTTGCTGGTAAGACCGGCTGGCGGTTGGCAGTGAATCTTCTTTCTCTTTGGCCAGGGCGAAACCTGCCGAGGCGATAAAAAACACGAAAAAAAACAACGTGACGACACCGCAGTATTTTAAAAATCTGCTGCCTGACATGTTGATACCTCCTTAATATCATTACGTTTCATCTGAAACCAATAGGCTACTGGTTTCGGCCCGGATCCGGTCATAGACGTCCCGGGCGATATGGTTACAGGCTACCGCCCTCAAGGGTTCTTCGTTGATTAATTTTGAGGTGGTATCCTCGTTCTGTTCCATGCGGCCGATAATAAAATCTAAAAAGGTCTTTTTGAATACGTAAAAGAAATTTTCAAAGGTATTGGCATTGGCCACCTGGCGAAGCTTTTCATCTGCGGCTGCGTCCTCTTTAAACGAGTCAAAAAAGAACTGGTCCGCCGGTTTGAAGGTGGTGCCGAAGCGTTCATTTAATATATCGATTAATTTAGAGAGGTGGATCTTTTCCAGCCGGTAGTATTTGAGGGCCACCTCCTCGTCGAACCGGTACTCCGGCCCCTGGCCTCGTTTCGGCAGCTTGTATAAAAGGAAGCGGACAAAGGCGTACAATGTTTCCAAATCCGAGTCGTGAAAGGGGATGATCTGGGACAGGAAGGCATACAGATTCCGGTAGGCGATCAATACCTTGCGAAACTCTTCTGAGGCTGCCTTCTCCAACTGCTTAAAGCGGTTGACCGCCGGATCGATGCAGGCGTTCAGCCGGGCCTGCAATTCGTAGAGATGACGGGGCTCGACCTCCTCGCCCACCATCGTACTTTCGTAATAAGGCTGGAAGGCCGCCTGGATGTCCGCGCTTTCATTGACAAAGTCCAGAATAAACGTATCTGTCTTTAACGGCGGGTGAGTGCGGTTCAGGCGTGACAGGGTCTGGACCGCGTGGATGCCCAGCAACCGCTTGTCCACGTACATGGTGCGCAGAATCTGTTCCTGGTAGTCGGGAATCTCTTCTTCCGCCTCGGCTAAGGCCCCGGCCAACTGCCCGGAATCTCTATCGATTTTTTGCACCACCCCCTGCTTGTGATCGAATTGATAGACGGTATTCTGCAATTGTTGGTCCAGCACCAGGCGGTCGGTGACTACCACCACCGAATCAAACACCTTCTGGTCCCGGTCCGTTTCATATTGCCTGACGGCATCGCGCCAGGTCTGGCCGGTGAGGGGGTTCTTGAGCTCGGCGCTGACCAGGGGCAGGCCGTTGAGGCTGAGGACCAGGTCCAGGGTGTTGTGGTGTTTGTCCGAATAGCGAAGCTGTCGGGTGACGGTGAGGAGGTTGGCTTCGTTATCGGAGTCGAGAGCCTTGCCCAGCTCGGCCAACAGGGTCTCATCGGTTTTTTCCTTCAGGATGTTTTGCAGGTAGGCTGTTTTGTCAGGCTGGGTCTCATGGATAAAGGTGAGCAGGATCTGGGGGTCCTGGGCCCGCTTCCGGTCAAAGGCGGCGGTATTGGCCCGGCCATAGCCGCCCCGGCTCACCAGGTGGTCCTCGATGGCTGCCTCAAACGCGACTTCCTTATGTCTATCGTTCATGCTATATCCCTCAAACCTTTCATTTAGAGTTCATATTAGCACACGCCCCACCATTTTTCAACGGCTGTCCGATCATCAAGGAGCAGGACTGCAAATTAAACTCACCCCTTGATCCCCTCTCTTAAGAAGAGTGGGACTATAACCGTCACTCTGAGTTATGGCAGCCAGAGTGTTATTGCCCTAGACCTCATTAAAATATATTGCATATGGAGCCTTGTTGTGTTTATCTTTAAAAAACATATTATTAAGGAGAAAAACATGAAGAGGCAATCTATATTTTCGATACTGATAACTATTCTGTTAGCCGGTTTCGTCTATGGGGAGAAAGAGTTTGAACTGGTAGATAGATACAGTGGTGACCAGATCTTTGGAGGGTATTTTTTCGATGCCGCGGTGGACAAAGACGGTGATTTGATTGCCGGGTTTTCTATACCCGGCTGCATGGTCATTAATGCTAAGGGCATAAGCGAACTGGGGCCTTACGGCCAGGGACCTGGAGACCTGGACGGATACTATACCATATTTATTCTCGAGAACAACGATCTGGTGGTGGAAGGCGCCGTAGGCAAGCTCAAGGTATTTGAAAAGAAAAACGGCAAAGTAGCCAGTTACCGCTATATCACCCCCTAACCCTTTCTGCCGTCCCGCTCGCCTTCTGACACATCAAACATTATTCGTTCGATTATAGCACAGGGGAAAATTGAAAAACAACAATAAAATGCCCCAAATCTGGAAAATCACCCAACGCTGGAGACCGTCCCCTAAATATCTTGCCTTTCGCACCTGGCCTCAATACTGTTGACCTCCTTTTAAAATCTACTTATTTGATGTTTCCTTTAGGTTTCACACGCTTTTAAAGATCTGGAGTTTAACAAAAACAAAATATTTAGGCAAAAATTTATAGATGAAAGTCACCCTACTTTTTAAAAATCACAGGTCCCTCACTTACGTAAATCCTAAAAACCCTATTTAACCCAGGTTTTGGGGTTTCAGGTTTTATTTTTTGGGGTAACTCCTGGCCAGTAGAGTGGCGATAGGCTGTGAAGTTTATTGGGTGGGGGTGGGCAGTAGTTTTAAGGTTTTTAAATTTTTGCTGAAGTCTTCCATGGGGCGGTACTCTAAATTGATGTACAGTGGGATTTGGTCGTCGTAGTAAGGGCTCATGAAGTGGCCGCTCTGGCCGGAGGAGTTGATGAATAAAGACCGGGAGAAATCGGAAAAATCCAGGATCATGCGAAATGTAGAAAGGAAGGAAATCTTAAAATTTCTGTCCCCATCAAAACTGGCGGTCAAGATGCAGCCCTTGCCGCCGGGCATGAAATAGGGGCCGCGATTCAAGAAGGGTTTCAATAGAGAAACGGAGCCCAGCGGGTGGCGGTAATATAGGGTATGAAGGTTTTTCCAGGTAGGCGGCTGCTTTTGCGTTTGTCTCCGGTAGTCGTTATAGGTGTCCAGTAGACTCTTTTGAACGATCCGGTAAAAAGTCTCTTTTTGGGGCGTACGGATGTCGTCTACCCAGTAAGAGAAGTCCGTTTTATTTACATCTTCATCCGGGTAACCCATGGTGCGATAGATCCAGGATGAGGAGATGACTGTTTTGAGCTCTTCTACCTTGATGTGGTCGGTGAAGAGGTGACGGGCCAGGTGTTTTTCAAAGCGGTAAAACAGGTACGGGACTTCACCTTGTTGGGTACGGCAGTTCCACTTCTTCAACTGATCCAGCACAAAACTGGGCTCCGCTGCTTCAAATTTAAAATCCTTGATATGATGGATCAGGAATGCCGCAGCTCCCAGGTACGAGTCGGTCTGGATTTTGATGTTGTCACATAACGTGAGCGGACCGCTAGCACGGATCAACTGATCGATGCGGTCGGCCCGGAAAGTGAGATACCATGAATGGCTAAAAAGCGGTTCCCTCTGTGCCGGGATCACCGGATTATTGGCGGTAACGATATAGCCTTTGGCCGGATTAAATAGAGTCGGCTTTTCCTCTTCCGGCAGGAACCCCTGCCAGGTATCCTGTACCCCGGATGCCGCTGCCGGAATGTTTCCCCCTCCTCTGTTCCGGATGGGAACGGCCCCTGACGGATAGTAGCCGATGTTTCCCTGGCGGTCGGCAAACACGATATTTTGGCCGGGGGAGGAAAATTTTTTAACCGCCTCGATAAATTGATCCGTACTTGTGGCAAGATTCATTTCGTAAAAGGCTTCCAGGGTGGTGGATGGATACTGGAGAATGGAGTGGCGGGCCAGTAATATACCGTCTTCATCCTGAACCGGGCCGAAACAGGACATTTTTAGTCGGTGCACGACCTCGCCGTTGCCTTTTACATTGATCTTCTTCTCAAGGGTTTCAAAATTCCGCCAACTACCGTCGCATCGATATTGGTGCGGATTTTGGGGATTGATTGTTAAGATAAAATAATCGATAACATCGGTCTGGATATCCGTAAATCCCCAGCCGATATGATTGGTACGGCCGATCACGATAAAGGGAATCCCCGGAAGAGTATGGCCCGACAGGCTCAATTCTCCGCTGACGCCATAGATCTGGTAAAAGTATGACGGGAATATATTGGGCAGGTGGGGGTCATTGGCCAGCATGGGTTTGCCGCTGGTGGTTTTCTGCCCGGAGATCACCCAGTTGTTGCTGCCCATACTGTGCTCCGACAGGTTCATTTCCAGGGTGAGGCTCCTGTTCAGGGTTCGATTCTTGTATATTTCGCTGATTTCGTCTCGACCGATGATGGCGGCACCGAATACCCCGGACATGAACTTTTGGGCATCCGCCTTTCCCAATGCCTGAAGGATCTTGAAATTGTATAACTCCGAACCGGAATCGGATAAAAGAACTTCTATCGTCTTAAAAACACTCATCATGTCCTTGATGG
Source organism: uncultured bacterium (assembly GCA_965603365.1). Classification (GTDB taxonomy): domain Bacteria; phylum Acidobacteriota; class Aminicenantia; order UBA2199; family UBA2199; genus JAHELQ01. The sequence goes on along the minus strand of CBFDCR010000066.1, from coordinate 15,443 downwards.
TCCATTCCTCCGGTTGGTAGCCCAAAAGTGTGAATTCCGGCGGCAGGGTTCGATTACGGATAAAAAAATTGACTCCCAGGCAGTAATGACGCAGTATTTCCTGGATCTCCGGCCGGATATCTCTAATTGATTGTTCGATGGATTCTTCGATCAGGAGGTCTTTATAGTATTTGTCCAACTCCAGTGCCCGTTCCCCCAATACTTCCGATAACCTGCCGAGGGCCAGTCTCCGGGCAAAGTCCATCTGGAATAACCTGTCCTGGGCATGGACAAAACCGATGCCGAAGAACAGGTCGCGGCGGTTTTGGGCCTTTATAAAGGGGACGCCCCAGCGGTTACGTTTGATGACGATTTCGCCGGCAGTGCCTTTGACCTCGATCTGCCCCTCCAGTTTGGGCAGGCTGTGGCGCAGTAAGAAATAAAACAGAATAGAGAGAACAATTATCAAAATAATCAAGGCAACAGCGATCCTTTTTACTTTTTTCATGGTGTAATCTTAATTTTTTAGAGTTTTAGTCAAAGAAAATTGGTAAAAAAATTGCATTCTTATGGAGGTTTATTATATAATAATTCCTTAAATGAGGCAAGAATGATAAAGATCAAGACAATTGAAACCAAAAAGGATTTAAGAAAATTCGTGAAACTTCCTTTCAAGATTTACAAAGGGAGTGTCAATTGGGTACCCTTGTTGATTATGGATGACATGGAGGCTTTCAGCCCCCAAAAGAACCCGGCGCATGAAAGGGCCGATTCACGGCTGTTTTTAGCCTACAAGGATGGAAAGCCGGTGGGCCGCATCGTCGGGATCATCAGTCGTGTGGCCAATGAGAAGTATCAGACCCGGAATATCCGTTTTGGCTGGTTTGAATCGATTAACGATTACGAGGTAGCGGAAGCCCTTTTTAAGGCAGTTGAAAATTGGGGTAAAGAGAATGGTATGGAAACCGTCACCGGGCCCCTCGGCTACACCGACCTGGATCCCGAAGGCATGTTGATCGAAGGCTTTGATGAACTGCCTACTATCGCTTCCAATCATAATCATCCCTATTATCAAGGGTTGCTCGAAAAGTATGGGTTTGAGAAAGAGATCGATTACATCGAATTCAAGGCCAAAATTCCCTCCGAAGATGAGATTCCGGCCAAGCTCCTGCGGCTGGCGGACAGGATTAAACAGCGGGGCAGTTTAAAGGTCCTGGAATTTAAGAGAAAACGCCAAATGATACGCCGGGGTGAGGAGCTTTTTTACCTGTTGGATGAAGCCTTTGATGAGATCTATGGTTCGGTGCCCCTCTCGGACAAACAGATCAAATATTATGTCAACAAATATATTTTTTACGTTCATAAGAATCTATTAAAGGCAATAACTAATGAAAAGGATGAAATGGTGGGCTTTATGATCGCCATGCCCAGCCTGTCGAGAGCCTTTCAGAAAGCTAAAGGCCGGCTGCTTCCCTTTGGCTGGTATCATTTGCTGAAGGCTTTAAAGACCTATGAGACTCTGGATTTTTACCTGGCCGGGGTCAGGAAAAAATACCGGGGTGTCGGGGTTGACTTGTTGATGGTGATTGAGGTAGCCAAATCGGCCCACCGGATGGGATTTAAATATTCGGAATCCAATCTTGAATTGGAAACCAACACCAAGATTCACGGCCTCTGGAAATATTTCAACCCCACCCAGCACAAACGGAGAAGAGTTTTTAAAAAAAGGATAGCTTGAAAAAGTTTAATAATCCCGGATTAAATCGAGGTGCCCGATGGCTGTCGACATAAAAAGTGTTGAAAATAAAAGAGATTTAAAGACTTTTGTCAAGATTCCTTTTAAAATTTACAAAGGCGATTCCCTCTGGGTTCCCCTGTTGATCAAAGATGAAATCGAGGTCTTCAGTCGGGATAAAAATCCTGCCTATGAGAGTGCCGAGACCAAACTCTTCATTGCCTACAAAGATCAAAAACCTGTCGGCCGGGTGGCCGCTGTCCTCAGCCAGGCGGCCAATCGGAAATACAATACGAAAAATTTGCGGTTTGGCTGGTTTGAATCGATTAACGACTACAAGACCGCGCAGGCATTACTAAATGCCGTAGAGGCATGGGGCAAAGAGTTGGGTATGGAGACATTGACGGGTCCCCAGGGTTTTACCGATCTGGACCCCGAAGGCATGTTGATCGAAGGCTTTGAAGAGCTGCCCACCATAGCCGTGTACTACAATTATTCCTATTACCCCGAATTTATGGAAAAATTCGGGTTCACGAAGGATGTGGATTACGTCGAATTTAAATGCCGGGTTCCTTACGAGACCGGGATACCGGAAAGGTTGTTGAATCTCGCCGAGCGAATCAAGCAGAGATCCGGGTTGAAAATGTTTAACCCTCGCAGCAAAAGAGAAATAAAAAACCGGGGCAAGGAACTTTTTCGCCTGCTGGATGAGTCATTTGAGGAGATCTACGGGTCGGTTCCCATCTCCGAGGAGCAGATCGGCTTTTACGTTAAAAAGTATCTGGCGTTTGTGGATAAAGACATGATCAAGTTGGTAGTCAATGAAGCCGGTGAAATGGTGGGCTTCATGATTACCATGCCCAGCCTGTCAAAGGCATTCCGGAAGGCCAAAGGGAGGCTGCTGCCCTTCGGTTGGTTCCACCTGCTGCGGGGCTTAAGGCAGAGAGAGATCATTGACTTCTACCTGGCGGGAGTGAAGAAGAAGTACCGGGGACAGGGGGTCGATTTGATGATGGTGGTGGAAATCGTAAAAACCATCATGAAAAAAGGTTTTCAATATACCGAGTCCAATCCCGAGCTGGAAGATAACACCAAGATTCAGGCCCAGTGGAAGCACTTTAATCCCACCATTCACAAACGGCGGCGTATCTATAAAAAGAAGATCGGGTGATCAAAACTCTGTTTTCAGTGCTCGCAATCAGGAATGATGGAATAGTGGAATAAGCCGGTGGAAAGTATAAAATTATCCTTAAGGGAGAAAATCGGTCAATGTATGATGGTGGGGTTTACCGGCACCTCATTACCGGTTGAGGTAGAGGATTTTATCGAGAGGAATAATATCGGTTTTGTTATTTTGTTCTCCCGGAACATCGAAACCCCCGCCCAGGCAGCAGAATTGACCAACTCGATCCATTCGCTGGCAAAGGCAATGCCCTGGCTCTGGCTGGATCAGGAGGGGGGCACGGTGGTCCAGTTTAAAGAGCTGGCCGCCACCGCGGTCTCGCCCATGGGATTGGCGGCCGGCGGAGGACCGCAGAATGCCCGGCGGGCAGCCAAAATCATCGGCCGGGAGATGAATGCCTGCGGCATCGACGGTGTGTTTTCGCCGGTGTTGGATGTAAATGTCGAACCCTCCAATCCCATTATCGGGATTCGTGCCTTTGCCGATGAACCCGGCACAGTCATCGATTTTGCCGGCGCCTTCTTTGCCGGTTTAAATGAAGGGAGATTGGCGGCCTGCGGCAAACATTTTCCCGGTCACGGCGGCACCACCGAGGATTCCCATCTGGCCGTCCCCCAGGTTAACATTTCAGCGGAGTACTTTTTTCATTATTGTTATCAACCCTTTGCCGCCCTGGCAAAGCTGAAGATCGATGCCATGATGACCGGCCATGTACGGTTCCCGCAGATGTCCGATTCGATCGCCACCTTTTCAGCCGAATTGGTGGAGGGGCTGTTGAGAAAGAAGACCGGTTTCGACGGTGTCGTATTTAGCGACTGCCTGGAGATGCGGGCCATTAAAGATCACTACTCTCCCGGAGAAATCGCTCAAAATGCAATAAAAGCCGGTATCGATGTCCTGAGCCTCAGCCACTCCCTCGATTTCCAGAAGGAAATCCTGGAACGTCTGGTTCACCTGGTGAGTAAAGGCATCATCTCGGAAAAAAGGATCGATCAATCGCTTGGCCGGATTCTAAAATTGAAGAGTACGTTTCAGCCCCTGGCCAAACGGAAGAAGCGATCCCCCCAAAAGGCCGGAGAGATCGCCAGGAGCCATATTCAAGCGGAGCAAGAGATTGCCGATGCCGCCGTCACCCTGCTGCGCAACCGGCTCCGGATCATCCCCATCAGGGAAAATGACAGAGTACTGGTGTTGGAGTGGCAAAAGGTCAAGGCCACCATGCTGCTGCCGGAGGCCGAGGAGAGTGCCTACCTAACAGAGACGGCCCGCAAATATTTCAGCCGGGTGGATGTAGAGGTACTGAAATTAGACGGCCGGATACCGGCAGATTTAAAAAAACGGTCAAAGTATTATTCCCACATTATCTGCGGCCTCTACTCCCGCGCACCGGAGGTTGAAAAAATCCAGGCTAAAGCATTAAATGAGATCCTGCGCTCCCGCCGGGATGTGATTGCGGTGGCCCTGGGCAACCCCTACGATATTCGCCATTTCCCCGCCATCGATACCTATATCGTCACCTACGGCTTCCGCAAGGTTCAGATCGAGGCCCTATTTAAAGTCCTGTCGGGCCGGATTAAACCCACGGGAAGACTGCCGGTAGAAATCAAAAACCTCTTCCCCCGCCACTTCGGCCTCCCCTCCTGATTGCCCTTCCGGCCTGTCCCCTATCTTCAAGCCCATACCGATTTTTTACCCATCCATTCCAGGTTTTCACCCGTCCCTTCTCTACTTTAACTGGCCCCTTCGCAGTTCCCAAAGTTTATCCATTTTTACGCACCGAGGCTCTGCTTGCGACTGTCCCCTGACGCCCGGAGTGACGGGCCTGTTACTTTTGGGGTTTTTTGTCATACTTCTTTTTTTTATGGAAACCGCCGTGGCCCAATTTCGTATATATGATATTACTGAAAAATCAAATTCAAGGAGGAAACGAAAATGAAAGAAAGAAAAGATGAAAGAAAGCTGACTTTGAGCAGGCAGACGGTTACCAATTTATCAAAAGAGGCACTCAAGGATATCAGGGCAGGAGGCGACATAGCCTGTTGGGAGAATCTATGGACCCTTTATCACTGTGATGTTATTTATACAAGACTCCCGGAATAGAAAAAAGAACAATTTTTCCTATACCCTATATGAAAGACGCCGAATATTATTACCAGCGAGGTCTTGAGAAAAATCTGCAGGACAATGCCGAGGCGATCGATGACTACACCAGGGCCATTGAACTCGACCCCTCACATCTGGAGGCTTATTTAAGAAGAGGAACTTTTGCCTATAGAGTATTAAAGAGATATGAGGCATCGCTGGCTGATTTCGACAGGGCCATTGAATTAAAACCCGATTGTGCCTATGCCTATTTGCACCGGGGAATTGTGAAATGCCACTTACTCAAGTTTGAGGAGGCCGTGCCCGATTTTGACAGGGCCATCGAACTGGACCCCAATGATGAACGAGCCTACCTTAACCGTGGAAAAAACAGGCACATGCTGGGATACAGTCAGGAAGATGTCGGTGCGGACCTGGAAAAGGCAATTCTCCTGGGTTCCCCACAGGCAGCCGACATGATTGAGTTGTTTTTTGGCCAGGATCGAGATTCGGTAAAGGAAGCCATTATAAACCGTGTGAGAGAAAAAAGCAGGCAGATGCAAAAACACTCCCCATAACCGGTTGTTCCGTTATTCAGGCATTCCACTTTTTATTTCACTTAAAAGAGTTGTCATAAGGTTGATTAATAGGGGATTTTTCCCTATAATGAGTGTCTGAAGGAGATTGTGCATTTAATGAAGCCTGATGATCTGAGAAAATATGCGGATAAATTGAAGGGCCTGAAGCTTGAGCGGGACGTGAACATCATGGAGGTGTGCGGCACCCATACCACCGAGTTTTTTCGTACCGGTGTAAAGGATATCTTCCCTACCCGACTGACCCTGGTGGACGGTCCCGGTTGTCCGGTATGCGTGACTCCCAATGAATACCTGGATCGGGCCTTTGAAATCGTCAGGCAGTATGGGGCGATGATTGCCACTTTCGGCGACATGATGCGGGTGCCCTCTTCTTACAGTTCCCTGCAGCAGGAGAAGGCCGCGGGTGTCGAGGTCGAGGTCGTATATTCGCCCATGGATGCTTTGCAGTTGGCTAGAGAGTACCCGGATAAAGAGGTGATTTTTTTGAGCGTGGGTTTTGAGACCACCATACCGGCGGAGGCGGCGGCCTTGATCCATGCCAGGAAAGAGAATATTGCCAATTTTTCCCTGCTGGCCGGGAATAAATTGACGCCGACGGCGGTACGGGCACTGCTCGTTTCCGGCGAGGTGAAGATCGACGGTTTTATACTGCCAGGGCATGTGAGTGTGGTCACCGGTATCCGGGCCTGGCGGTTTATTGCCAGTGAATTTGGTAAACCCGCGGTCATTGCCGGTTTTAACAGTAAAGACCTGCTGCTGGGTACTCTACTGCTGCTGAAGTTGATCAAGGAAGCACGGTCTGAGGTAGTGAATGAGTATACCGAAGCGGTCACCGAGGACGGCAATCCTAAGGCTCGGGAAATCATGGATCAGGTCTTTATACCCTGTGAAGCCGGCTGGCGGGGGATCGGGCAGATACCCGGAAGCGGTATGCAGTTGCGGCCTGAATTTAAGGACTTCGATGCGCAGCAAAAGTTTCCCGTTTCCCTGCCGCCGCCGCGGGAACCCAAAGGCTGCCGCTGCGGCGATGTCCTCAGGGGCTTGATTTTGCCTCCCGGCTGCCCGTTGTTCGGGAAGGTTTGTACGCCCCAGCAGCCGGTGGGGGCGTGCATGGTCTCTTCGGAGGGTTCCTGTGCCGCATTTTACAAATACGGCGGATTGGAGGTTAGAGGTCTGAGCGATGAAGGATAAGATTTTACTAGGCCACGGCAGCGGCGGCAAATTGATGAACGATCTCATACGAAATGTCATCCGGGGTACACTGCATTCCGGTTCGCTGCAGCTCGATGATTCGGCTGTGCTGACCCTGGGAGATCAGAAGCTCGCTTTTACCACCGATACTTTCACCATCACCCCTATCTTCTTCCCCGGCGGCGACATCGGTAAGCTGGCGGTAAACGGTACGGTCAATGACCTGGCGGTGATGGGGGCCAAACCGTTGTACATCTCCTGCGCCTTGATATTGGAGGAGGGGGGAGCTATAGACGATCTCAAGAGGGTACTGGAATCGATGCATGATGCCAGTGTTGAGGCGGGAGTGCAGGTGGTAACCGGCGATACCAAGGTGGTGGAAAAAGGCAAGGGCGATCGAATATTTATCAATACTTCCGGTATCGGTATTCTCACCCACCCGCTGCCGCGGCGGCAAATCGAGGTGGGGGATCAAATTATCGTGAACGGCAGCCTCGGCGACCATGGGATTGCCGTCATGGCGGAGCGTAATGGACTCTCTTTTACGGAAGGGTTGGTGTCCGATTGCGCGCCTTTGAATCGTTTGATTGAGCCGCTGCTGGTATCATTTCCCCGGAGTATTAAGTTCATGCGGGACGCCACCAGGGGCGGTGCCGCTTCGGTGTTGAATGAGATCGTACAGGGGCAAGCCTATTCGGTGCGTCTCTTTGAAAAACAATTGCCGATTCGACAGGAAGTGCAGGGGGTTTGTGAGATCCTGGGTATTGACCCGCTGTACGCCGCCAATGAGGGCAAGGTCATCATGGTGGTAAAGGCCGACGATGCCGGGGACGTGGTGGCGGCGATGAAAGAGTTGGAGTTTGGCAGAGAGGCCTGTATCATCGGGGAGATCACCGGTGAATACAAGGGGACTGTGTTTTTGCAGACAGAGGTGGGCGGCCGGCGCATCTTGCCCCTATTAATCGAAGAACAATTACCCCGGATATGTTAGAATTCAGATATGGAGACAATAATATATAAATTAGATTTTATAAACATGGAATGGAGGCCACATGGATTGTAAACAGGAAGTCAATTTGCAAGGGTGTAATTGTACGTACGAACCCTGCTCCCGCAAAGGGATGTGCTGCGAGTGTATTGCCTATCATCGGAAGTTGAGTCAACTGCCCGCCTGCTTTTTCTCCGCTGAAGTGGAGCGAACCTACGACCGTTCGATTCGACGCTTTATCCGGGAAAACAGTTAGCCGGGTTATTAAAGGGAAACTGTAATGAAGTGGGTTGACATGGTTATCAGGGATTCCCGGTTCCGTTTTTCGCTGTTGATGTTGTTGGTGGCGCTTCACTCGTTTCTGGTGGGCGCGGCCCTTATGTTTCTACCGGTGGATATTTTTCACCGCTTATTTGATTACCAACCCATTACCGAACGGTTTTTTACCGTTCAGGCGGGCGTGTTTCATGTGGTATTGGGTATCGGCTATTGTTTGGCGGCTGTAAAATTGGAACGGTTTCCGGGATTGATAATCCTATCTATTACTGCTAAATTTATTGCCACCATATTTTTGCTTACTTATTCTATTTTTTCGGCCTTTATCCCGGTAGCCTTCCTTTCCGGAATAGGGGATGGCTTGATGGGGATGGCCATACTTTGGGCCTTTTTATCGTATAAAAGACAGGGGGTATTGAGAGAAAATGTCCAATAAGCTACCGTCTATTATTGTTACCGGTGCCTCAGGAATTGTGGGCCGTAGATTTTTAGAGGCTGCCAGGGATGATTTTTTGATTTATGCCATTGCCCGTCGGCCGCAGAAGGAGGCGGGGGTTGCGGAACACCCCAATATCAAGTGGATTCAGGTCGATATTGCCAACTGGATATCGCTGCGTTGGGTGATGCACAATATCAAGCGCCAGGGGGGAGTCGACTATGTGCTCCACCTGGCCGGTTATTATGACTTTGATTATACGGACAACCCGGAGTATGAACGGACCAACATCAATGGCACCCGCTACATGCTGGAACAGGCCAAGATACTCCGGGTGAAACGCTTCGTTTTTTCCAGTTCCACCGCGGCCTCGAACTTTCCCCCACCGGGGCAGAAGATCGATGAAAAGAGTCCTATGGATGCCGATTATGCTTACGCCAGGAGCAAAAAACGCTGCGAAGAGATGATCAAGGAATCCTCTAAATGGTTCCCCTGTTCTGTCGTACGTTTTGCCGCCGTTTTTACCGATTGGTGTGAATACGGCCCCCTGTATATGTTTCTCACCACCTGGTTTAATGAACAATGGAATTCACAGATTCTGGGGGGCAAGGGGGAATCGGCCGTGCCCTATATCCACAGCAGTGATTTAAACAAATTATTGATCACAATTTTTAAAAGAAGCAAAGAATTGCCCGATTTTGATACCTATATCGCCAGTCCCGATGGCTCGACCTCCCACCGGGAACTGTTTGCGGTGGCCAACCGCCTTTTTTTCGGCCGGCCGATCAAGCCGTTTTTTTTTCCCAGGTGGCTGGCTTTGCCGGGGGTGTATCTGCGCGATCTATTGGGTCGTTTGCTCGGACGGCGACCATTTGAACGTCCCTGGATGATTAAATATGTGGATTTGAAATTGGATGTCGATGCCTCCCATACCCGGAAGATGCTTGGCTGGGAACCAATGCCCCGTTACCATATTTTGCGCCGGATGATATATATGATCGAGAAGCTGAAGAGCGACCCCAACCAGTGGCACTATAAGAACCGTTCAGCTTTAAAACGGGTGGCTCTCAGGCCCAACCTGTTGATTTATGAAACAATGGTCAAACTGAAAGAAGAGGTCACTGCCGAGATTAAACATACCCTGTTAGATCCTGGCCGGCAAAGAGATTTTGGCGATTATCAGAGGATGGATAAAAACGATCGGGATAGGGAGATCGGCATTATTTACCAATTAATCAGTGCCTCGGTGCGCACTCAGGATCGGATGTTGCTATTAAACTACGAACTGGATCTGGCCCAAATTCGTTTTAAAGAGGGTTTCGCAGCCCGAGAGGTTTGTCTGGCCTTATTGGAGATCGGCAAGGTTATTATTTCCAGCTTGCTGCGAGAACCGGAACTCAAAAAGATGAAGCAGTTGATTCACGATTTCGTCACCCTGACCATTCAATTGACGGTGGATGAGATCGAGGACGCCTCTGAAAAACTGGTGAAGGCGGAAACGACCAACCAGGTGCGGGCCCAGAAGGAGATCGAAGACAAAATCAAAGAGCTGGAGACCTTCTACACCCAATTCTAAAGGTTTTACAAAAACCGCCCTTTTTGTTAAATTTTCCAAAACTCCTGACTACTGGATTCTGAATTTGGGGCTTGTTTTAAAAAATAAAAAGTTTTGTTTTAGGGGTTGACAGGTTTGAGGTTTTGTTTTATACAGTGCTTGTGAAATGTTTCACAAATACAATTAGGAAGTATGACGATGAACGAGATACCTGTTAACGAGATACCGATTAGAACGATCGAGCGATTGAGCCTGTATCGACAGCTTCTAAACATGATGCAGGAGGTAGGGCAAGAATTTGTTTTTTCCCACGAACTGGCTCATATGGGCAAAAAAAACCCGGCCCAGGTCCGAAGAGATCTCATGGTCATAGGCTGCGGCGGCAGCACCCGCCGGGGATATGAAATCAAAAAACTCATTGAGAGGATCCGCACCATTCTGGATGATCCCCAGGGGCAGAAGATGGCTATGGCCGGCATCGGTAATCTGGGTCGAGCCATCCTGGCCTATTTTATGGGCCACCGCCCCAATCTATCGATTACAGTTGCCTTCGATGTGGAACCCGACAAGATCAACCGGGTGATTGCCGGCTGTCGTACTTACCATGTGGATCGACTGGAGGAGATTGTCCGCCAGCAGAATATCAAGATCGGCATTATCACCGTACCGGCCCTGGCGGCCCAGCAGATGGCCGACCGGTTTGTAAAGGCCGGGGTGAAGGCCATGGTCAATTGGGCGCCCATTCCCCTCCATGTGCCGCCCGATGTATGCCTGGAAAACCGCGATATTACCATGTCCATCGAAAAGGCGGCCTTTTTTGCCAAGAACATCAAATAAGAAATAAAAAACAAATTTTAACTGTCACCTACCGCCCTTCGGCATTGCCGGAAAAACCCCGACATTCGGGTTATCATTAACATCGTGAAAGACGCCTCCATCACCCTCAAGTCGGCATTTGGGCTAAAAAGCAGGAGAACGGAGGACCAGGACAGGAAGCCGGAGAATTAGGAGGAATGAATGGACAAGGAACTCCTGGTGAGTCTGACCGGTGTGATCGCCACCCTGGTAGTGGGTTACCGGGGCATTAGATTTTCAAGGAAAGAGGGATCTCATTTCACCATCTTGTTATCCCTCTATATGTTGATTGGTGTGGGGCTGCGAATCAAGCTGGAAAAGAGGCGGTGGACAAAAATTTTTGAAAAAGAGTAATGAATGAGACGGATTTTTGCCAGGCAAAGATTTTTAATTCTATTTAAAATTTCGGGGATTGAACAGGGTGAACATGGGAAGCGGGACCGTACCGTCCGGTGGAATATATCGCTTTACCTTTAGAGTCACTGCTCCGAGCAATCCGGGCAGTTACAAGTTTCAATGGCGTATGTTGAAGGAAGGGGGCAAGTGGTTCGGGGATTATTCACCCAAAAAAACCATAACGGTTACCAGGCCCTTTTGAGATAAAGTACGATGTCGTTTACTTTTTTTGGGCTTCGAGGTTGAGGGAGATGAACCACTCTTTGGGGCCGAAGCGGTGTTTTTTGCGGGACCAGTCGTTGAAGTGGTGGTAGGGGACGCGGTGCAACTTTGATTTAAGCAAAAATGCATGAAAATAAGGCCGGGGTCAACCGGTTAAAGCGCCCGTTTGTATAAGAATATAAGGTGAGCGCATGAAACGAGGAAATCTTCGAGTTGCTGTTTTGGCGGCCGGGGTCCTGGTTTGCCTATGTTCCCCTTTTAGCCACAGCCTCCAGAGATTGGGGTTCATCGGCGGTGTGGTCCGGGATCAGCAGGGTAACCCGGTGGGCGGGGCCCGCATCCTGGTAGAACCGTTGAACAACCCGGCCCGGAAGCTGAGTACCACCGCCAACAGGCTGGGTAAGTGGCGGTTGATCGGACTCACCTCCGGCCAGTGGCGAATCACCGTAACCGATCCCCTTCATATATCCTCTTCCCAAAGATTGTTTGTGCGCCAACTGGGCCGAAACCGGCCGGTTAAATTCCATTTAAAGAAATTTTTATCCGTCCGCCGTGTGGAGGAGGTAATAGATCCGGTCATGTGCCGGTTCATGCACCAGTATAAGCTGCCGGGTATGGCGGTGGGGATCGTGCACCGACGCAAGCTGATTTATGTTAGAGGCTTTGGTGTCCGGGCCGTTACCGAGCGGGAACCCATTACCCCCGACACCCTATTCAATATGGCCTCGGTGTCCAAACTCTTTGTAGCCGCGGCAGTGATGCGGTTGGCGGAGGCGGGGAAGCTGGACCTGGATGCACCGCTGGTCAAATACCTTCCCTATTTTACCTTAAAGGGGGAGGGGATTGACAAGATCACCATCCGGCAGATCCTCAGCCACCAGTCCGGTTTGCCCCTTGGCTCGGTCCGTCTTCAAAACCGGCAGCCATCCGGCAGTGGCACTCTGGAACAATATGTTCGCGATCTCAGGACTGAAATATTGGCGGCCGCCCCGGGGAAAGAGTGGCGCTACAGCAATATGGGTTTTAATGTCCTGGGGGAGGTGATCTCAAAGGTGTCGGGTCTCCCCTTTGAAGATTATGTAAAAAAAAATATTTTAGATCCCCTGGGCATGTACCGAAGTACCTTTCGCCGGAATACCATTGTCCCGGAGATGTTGTCTTTACCCCATGTACAGCCGGCCAATAAAGAAATTACCCCTATTCGATCCGGCGACTGCAGCCACGCCCCCAGTTGCAGCCTGTACTCCAATATCCGGGAAATGGCGAAGTGGGCTGGCGCGGTTTTGCACAAAGAGCGTTTCAGGAAGAGTCACATCATGAAGCCCTCAAGCTTCGCCAGCCTGCTGATTCCTCAAAGGCAAACCGGCCTGGGGGGAACCGAAGCCTTCATCGGCCTCGGCTGGTTCCTGGGGCAGTACCGGGGGCACCGCATCATGGGCCATTCGGGGCATGTGTTGGGCTATAAAACCCACTTCATGGTCCTGCCGGACGATGCAGCCGCCATCATCATCCTGATCAATGCCGACTATGCCCCCCTCGCCAAAATCAGCACCCACCTCCTGAACATCCTCCTGGGACTCCCCCCCACCCCCTAAACCAATAATTTACTCTTTGCGATCATTCCCAAAGCTGGGAGGCGGTGCGACAAAACGACAATACAGCAATGACTATCTGGATTCAGATCTGGGGGAAACGGTTCATGACATGGTGAAGGGCACCTGGTTAAGTTATTCGTGCTCTCTTCATAGAGGTATTACACCACGCAGTTTAACGTTTTGTCCCACCGCCTTCTCTTTTTTGAGTGACAAAATAAAAAGTTTGCATGAGCTTAAAAAGTGTTATATACTAAGCTTTAAGAGAAAATAGGAATTAAGCTTTCTTTCTTTATTATATACAGTGAAGTGTGACAAGATGACAATTATAGATATTTTAAGAAAAGAAGGCCCAATGCTTTCCGGGAAACTATCGGAACGAATTTCCAAAACAGATAACGTAAAGTATGAAGCGGCCAAAAAAAGAATATCTCGTGCCATTAAACCAGTCGAAAAACTCAGGTTGGGATTTGATAAAAACCAATCTTTTGTCTTTCTGGAGGAGCATAGAAAAAAAAAGTGTTTTGGAAACTTTTGATCGATAGTCTAAGAAATCATTCAAAGGCTTTTTATTCTGCAATTAATTCGTTAATGTTTCATGATGGTTATATGCAAGAATCCCAAATTGCTTCATATACATTTTCACCAATAAAAAGGCTGAAAGGACATAGAACCTTTGAAACAATTTTGTGTTCGTTAAAAGAATGTGGTTTGGTATCAAATTTTGATGACGAAACACTACAGCTTTCTCATAAAGGGTTTGATCGACACAATTTCAAAAGATACAAAGCGGTTAGAATTGCTAAAAAGCAAGTCATGAAAAACTTCACTGATTGGGCCGAGAAAATTAATTTGACTTCATGGGGAAAAATCCCCACCTTAGATGAAATCCCTGAGTTTTTTAAATTTCAATGGTCATTCACTTCGCCAAGTTATCTAAAAGGATTGACTGCGTTTAATAAAGATAATAAAGTCGTTCCTGGTTTTATTATAGCTGACATCTTAATAGGCCGCAAAGTTTCGTTAGAAGATGTTGATTATTTGATAAAAAAAATCGAAATTCTGGAGCGGCAAAAAAACGCGAGGCCCTATATCCCAGTACTACTATGCGAAAACTTACAGCTTGAGGCATTGAAGGAGCTGAAGGGAAAGGGAATTTTGGTGGGATCCATAAGGGAGCTTTTTGGAAGCAAATATGCTAAAACATTGACACTTCTGATGGATACCATCACTAATGCCAATAACATAATTAAATCTGATCCTGAGAAAATTTTCGAACTACAAGAGAAATTAGATGAAAAGGAAGGATTGTTTAGAAACTTGAAGGGAGATATGTTTGAATTTTTTGTTGCATACTACTATACATTGCAGGAGAAGACTCCAGAGATAGGAAAAATAATAAAGGATAGGAATAGTATGAAGAGCAAGGAAATTGACGTTTTCATAAACTCTCCAAACGAAATAAAGATCATCGAATGTAAAGGGCATAAGTCGCCGTTATCATATGATTACGTAAAAAACACATGGTTGTGCAATAAAATCCCAACGATTCGGGAATGGATATTAAAGCAGGATGATTATAGGAAAAAAAATCTGGTTTTTGAAATATGGGCTACGTCAGGATTTGATGACGAAGCCAATAAAATTTTGGAGATTGAATCAAATAAGGTAAAGCCAACTAAATACAAAATAGAATTTTTTGATGGAAATATGATTCGCCAAAAAGTCCGAAATACCAAAGACAAAAAGTTAAAAGATACCATTGATAGGTATTATAAGTAAGACAAGATGAAAAAAGATAGACTAAAGTTGAGAGCCGAAAACGTGTCTGGCTTATTCTAATTTTCAGAACCATCGGGAGCCGGAAAGCAAAATCAGGCAAACGTTTCGGAGTTTGACCCCCTTCGGACGGGGTTTTAAGGCGCTCCTACGGATATTTGAGGCGTTCCTACGGCAGTTTGACCCCTTCCTACGCAACTTTGACCCGCCCCTATGGCTACTTGCCCCAAATCTTGCCTGTCCCTTTTTCTGTTCAAAATTTATATCTCTTCCCAGGTACTTAATTCCCCAAATCTTGCCTGCCAGTTTTTCTATTCTTGACAACAAGCGAACATCCATGTAGTATAAAAGACATAATGAAGAGGTAAATGAAAAATGAGAGCAATAGAAAGAATAACCTTCAATCCTGAAGTGATGGGCGGCAAACCATGTATTAGAGGCTTGCGGGTCACGGTTGGGACTATCGTAGGCCTGGTGGCCACCGGTCATACAAAGGAAAAGATTCTTGAACTTTATCCATACTGTAATCTAAAAGATTATTTCTTTGTTGTTTTACAACATTATGATTGTCTGAA
>CBFDCR010000065.1:0-28205 GCA_965603365.1 uncultured bacterium | reverse complement strand
AATTTCTAACTCCCACCACAAATTTAATAGGTTTTAATCTTGTAGATTACACTATTGCCTTCATCTCTTTTTGAAATCTTTCCAGATCTTCCTTTTCGTCGTCAAATATGATCACTCTTGAAATCATTTTTCCCTCCTCAATCTGTGAATTTTGCGGGCAGTTCTATCACAAACTCAGTTCCCGCACTGGAACCTTCATTTAGATAGAGCTTCCCCCCATGTTTTTTTACGGCCCGGTAGGAAAGGTAAAGCCCGAATCCATGTCCTATCTTCTTTCTGTTTTTATCTTTACCTTTTCCACGAATCCCCGGTTTAAACAGCCTATCTTTAATGGCCGGATCGACCCCTGGGCCATCATCGATAATCCGAAATAGATATGTTTCTTCCGGTTGAGCTTTCTTTTCAACCTTTATAGAAACACGTCTATCTGCATATACTCGCGCGTTATCCAGTATATTGTTCATGACGTCCCAGAGTATTGTTTTATCTACTATAATATCCCACTCCTCAGGGATATCATCTATTTTCAACCTAATCCCTGCATTTTGAAAAACCATTTTATTTTTAAACGCCAGGGTGTCAATAAAATCCTTAATGTTAACTTCTATGGGCTTAATGCGCAGGAAATCATCCACATTATCGCTGCTAAAAGTAGTCATAATGTCGGATGCCGCCTTGTTCAGGTCAGCGGAAGCCTCTTTTAGACTCTCAAATAAAATTTTCACATGATCGAACATCTCAGATATTTTACTTATACTTAGATCCAGGCTCTCGCCGGATTTTGAATGGAATGAGAAAGGCGCTGGACAAACTCCGCCCGGGCATTGCTTAACTCCTCCAGGTAAGAAACCATAGACTCCCGAAGACCCTCCTCCCTTAAGCGGATGTTTGAAAGCAGAGAATCCGCAAAAGTCCTTAGAATACTCGTCTCAATATCATCCAATTCTCTAGAGCCTACAAACGCAATACCCCCAACTATGTTTTCCCCCTCAACATACACCGGAGCCAATATTACCATTCTCGGTAATTTAATATCAGGGTCTTCTTTCTTTAGAGCTAAAAATGTTACTCGACAGGAATTTCTGAGCCAGCCCAAAGTCTTGGCCTTTGATATCTCCTGACCAGATAATGTTATGAATGTTCCTTTTATATTCTCGACAATATCGGAACTGACTGCTTCACATTCTTCAACCTCCTCCTGGGTGAAGTCCTCCTGGGCAGTGTTCCCTTCCGTCTTTTTCTTCATTAATTCTGTAAAAGATTCATTAATACAAAGCCAGCCTTTTTGTTTAATAAGAGAATCGCCTTCGTGAAAAAGAATCTGCAGCGGCAATCTCCGGCCTGGGATTTCCTGGGCAAAATAGGTGATATAGGGCGACTCACCTTTTTCATAGACCCTCAAATCTTTCCCATATTTACGCATTGGCTCACTAATCGGAAATGCACTCTGTAACCACGCCCTATTCTTAGACCATTCTTGAACCGGGTGACGGGTTCTATAGTGAATGGTGAGCCAATCTATTTCAAGTTCTGAAAGGCCGCCAAAGAAAACATCCTTTTTTATACATTCAACAATTTTTTCTTTCAGCCAGATGGAATATTGATCATGATCATTTCTGAATTCTTTCGATAGCCCACGAAATGTCTCCGAAAAGATAAACGCCGTTTCAAAAACAATTCTAAATTTGGGAGCAATCACCTCATTAATCATCTTTTCTTTTCCCATAGAATCTATAAATCTTCTAGGATTGAGTTACCTCCGCTGTCTTTTCTAATTCTTCTTTTAGTGCCTTTTTTAAGTTTTCAGGAGTTACCATATAGTTTAAATAATTATAAAAACTTAATGTAAAATTTATCCCTAATATAAACACAAAAAAGAAGATTAAAACTTCGGCTATTGAAATCAATCTCGCAATAATGGAGGATGATATCGGATAGATGTCCCCATATCCAAGAGAAGTGAAGGTGACGACGCTATAGTATAATCCATCAATCAAAGAATTCACTAAATTCCCCTGAGGAATAATAGTATTCTCAAATCCAGGTTTTCCATACAAAAAAATCTCAACCGTATAGTCAGAGATAAAAAGAAATGAGAAAATAATTATAAATAATATCGCAGATTTAAATATAGTCCTGATTAATTTCAAGGTTTTTGTAGTATAATAACTCCTAACAAGTATTTTATAATCTTCAGATATTTCATCAATATGGCTTAAAAATAGGGGAGTGTTAACTTTTATCTCTCCTCTTGAAATACATATCTTGAGTTGTTCAAAGATACCTTCTGCCTCTGGGACATAGTAGTTAAATTCATAAAAAAAATTAACTCGCGTTTCAGGCATATCCTTCGGAAAGGAATAAAGTTCAAAAATATCTATGAAAATCTTAATGATAAGAAAAATCCCAAAAGCGAAGCTAAAAAAAGCCAAAAAAATTGCCCATATAGGAGGAGGTGTATTATCTTTAGCACCCACCCAACTTATAGAAAGTAAACTTAAAATTCCAAGAAGAATCATGAATATTAAATGTTTGAATGGTTTAATTCTTTGAGCCATTCTAAGGTATATATTTTAATATTTCTTCTGCCGGGGGAAAGTCGGGAAACTTACTAAATGCGGCCACTACTCCGGGTGCCCCAAGGCACTCCTCTTTTTCCCTTTTGCCTTTTTCGGTTTCATTAATCAATTTTGAGCAGACAACAATCGGGATATTTTGAAATAATCTTGCCTTTCCTATATCTTTTATAAGTTTATATCCATCCTCTTTAGATTCCCCTAAAAGTAAATCGACGACAAATAGTTGCGGTTTAAATTCCTGAATCTTTTTTGAAAGTGTTTCATCCCACTGAGAATTTCTAAAGGAGAGAATCTCTACATTTGATTTTTTCATTTTATCCTTAAATCTTTCTAATGCTTGTCTAGAATCGTCAAAGATTACGATTCTCTTGGGATCTTCTTTTTTAGCGCTCATAATAATTTTAAACTCCTTTTATGGTTTAAATTGAAAAGGTTTGAATAATTATGTATGACTTCCGTAGTGGTACTGGCTAACTTTTTTGTATCACACTTCCTTTTCATTTCCATCGCCTAATTCAGCCTTTTATCAAAGAAATAATTAAAGCACAATTAAAGAATAATTTCAAGGGTTAAAGAGCGCAAATTTAAAATTCTTTAAATTGTCAGGCCAGCCGGAGGTTTAACTCCCTGAGATAATTTATGTGCCTTTGATAAGTGACGGGGTGTTCTCGATTATTGCCGGTTCCCGGGATATCAAATGATCTCTAAGATTTTTTTGACCAGGTCGGCCCGGGGGACTTCGAACTGGGCCCGCCGCTTCCACTCCTCTTTGTCGGCAACTTCCGCCGAGATCTGTTCTCCCAGTCTGAGGTCCCGCAGGGTGACCACGCCCTTTTTTAACTCGTCCTCCCCCAGCAGCACGGCTAAGGGGCTGTTTTTCTGATCGGCATAAGAGAGCTGTTTTTTTAATCCCCGCTGGGCGCCGTAATAGACTTCGGCATCGATATTTTCCTGCCGCAGTTGTTGGGCGATTTTCTGGTATTCCGGCATCAGGGCATCGTCAAACACCACCACCAACACCGGGCCCCTTGCCTGTTCCGTTAACTGCCGGGTCAACATCAACAACTCCGCCAGCCGATCCACGCCGATGGAGGCGCCGGTGGCCGGTACCTTCAGCCCCAGCAGGTTCTCCACCAGGCCGTCGTAGCGGCCGCCGCCGCAGATGGAACCCACCTTTCGCGGCCGGCCCTTATCGTCGCTAAAAGTCTGTAAGGAGTCCACCTCAAATACCGGGCCGGTATAGTAGGTCATGCCCCGCACCAGGGTGGGCTCAAACACCACCCGCTGCTCGTCATAGCCCAGGGCAGTGAGCACTTCGTCTATCTTCTGCATCTCCCCAAGCCCTTCCGCCAGTAGAGTGCTGCCTATACCCGACTGCTCCAGGTTCTTCAAAACATCCCTTCGTTTTTCTCCGGCGCCGGAGGCTTGCAAAAATGCGACGATCTTTTGAATGATTGCCTTCGCCAGTCCCAATCCCGCGATCCCGGCGCCCGACCGGACATCGACCCGGCCAACCCCCAACTCCTCTCTCACCCCGTCGAGACCGATCTTTTCCATCTTGTCGATCACCCGCAGCACCGACTGCTCGGCTTCTGCCCCGGCAATACCCAGGTGAGCCAGGAATGCCTGGAGTATCTTGCGGTTGTTCACCTTCAGGATATAGGTTTGCCGCCTCAGGCCGATGGCCTCCAGGGCATCGCATAAGACCACGGCCACTTCGGCATCGGCCGCGGCGTCGGCTGTACCGACAGAATCGAAATCCATCTGCCAGAATTCCCGGAACCGTCCGGGGTCCAGCTTAGCCTCGTATCTAAATACGGGGCCGTACTGGTACCGCCGAAACAGCGGCGGTTTCTGGGGATTAAGCTGTCCCCTGAGATGGCGCACCCACAGACTTTCGGCATAGTGGCGGGCCAAAGGCGCGGTTAGATCGTAGCGCAGGGTCACAAAATGGTGCTCCATCACCGTATGGTCCTGCCGGTCCCGCAGTTCTTTGCCGTCCGGCTGCAGCACCGGTTCTATTTCGGGATTCTGGAAGGAGTAGATCCCCTCCTCCACCGTATCGGTATCCGGCAAATACTTGCCCAGGCAGTCGGCATACTCCAAAACCGGGGTGTCCCAGTGTTCATAGCCGTATAATCTATAAATTTCGCTGGCCGAATGGATGATCTTCCACCGCAGTCGGTTCAAGTCCGGTTCGATATCCCTGAAACCCTTGATCTTCCGGGGGACAGTGCCGCGCATGTTATACTCCTTCTACCGATTAAATTTTTCTCCGTATCTGGAATCTAGGGAAAAACACCGTCTCCGGGATTCGAACCCAGGACCTCCTGATCCACAGTCAGGCGCTCTAGCCAACTGAGCTAAGACGGCATTCTCACCGCTTTTCAAAAGAAAAGATCAATTCAAATCCCCCCTAATATACCCTTTTTTCCCCCTGATGTCAACCGCAGCGACAGCCTATTTTATAGTCCAGAATTGTCACCAGTGCTTTACAAAAAATGGGAGGATACCAGGAATCTATCACAAATTAAAAAAAAGAGAGAAGTGTTATTGACTTATTTTTTTTTTACTGCTATTTTTAAGGCGATGGCAAAATCTGGATTCCAGTTAAAAACGGGCGATATGTTCGGAGAACGCTACCGGATTTTACATGAACTGGGCCGGGATGAAATGGGTTTTGTATATAAGGCTGAGGATATTGAACTGGATATTGTCGTTGCCCTCAAGGTCGTTCATCCCCAATTCACCGTTCATGCGCCTCTGGTTGAACAACTTAAAAAAGAGATCCTGCTGGCCCGGGAGATCACCCATGAGAATGTGGTCCGGATTCACGATTTCGGTGACGTGGGGGGCATTAAGTTCATTTCGATGGCCTATATCGGGGCCCAGAGTCTGGAAGAGGCGATTCAAAAATCCGGTCCCCTGGATATGGAAAGATCGCTAAATATCAGTCGTCAAATCTGTTCAGGCGTCTCGGCTGCCCACCGGAAGGGAATCCTCCACTTAAATTTACATTCCCGCAGTATCATGGTGGATGAGAATGATCGGGCCTACATTACCGTTTTTGGGCTGGTCAAATTGCCGGAGAGGGGACGGGAGGTAGATCAAGGCAGCGATATCTATGCTCTGGGCGGCCTGATGTACGAAATGGGAACCGGGGAGCAACTGCTTGTCGCGGATACACCACCGGTTGACATAAAGAAGCGTTTAAAGGAAGTCTCCCCATTCTTGAAAAAAATAATTCTCAAGTGTCTGAATAAGAACCCCCGGAAGCGTTATCAGAGTGTCACGGAAATATTACCGGAACTGGATGGGGAAAAAGAGAAGCCGCGCCTATTTTTAAAGGTACTAGCGGCCCTTGCCTTGATGCTGCTGGTTGCCCTGGGGGTCTATTTGGTCATCGAGAATAGACATGCCTCATCCGCGGATTACGGGGATTTCAGACGATTGTCGGTGGCGGTCATGGATTTTCAAAATCTCACCGGTGACCCCAGCCTCGATAAGTGGCGGTGGCATTTTGCCTACTTGTTAAGGCATGATCTGGGGCAGTCAAGATATTTGCAGGTGCTGCCGCAGTCTGAACTCCAACCAATGGCGAAGGATGCTGAAACGTTAGGGGTGGATTTTATCCTGTTGGGCAGTTTTTCTCGACAGGGGGACACTTTTGGTGTCCGGGTCGAAATCATGGATGCCGTCTGCCAACACATTGTCTACCGACTAAAGGAAGAGGCAGGGGAGATTGGAGATGTTTATGGCATGGTCGATCGTTTAACCCCCCGGATCAAACGCAAACTCGACTTTTCCCGGCGGCAAATCCTGACCGATTTTGACAGGGAAATAGGCAAGATTACCACCAGTTCGACGAAGGCGCGGCGGCACTATTTGTTCGGCATGGCCCATTACTTTGAAGGAAGGTACGTGCACAGTATCGAGGAAATGAAAAAGGCGATTGATATAGATCCTGGATTTGCCCTGGCCCATTTTCGACTCGCCCTGAATTACAGTTATATCGAAAACCGTAAAGAGGGCCAGAAATATCTGAAAAAGGCCCTGGCATTGAAAGATCGAGTATCGGCGCGGGAGTGTTACTTGATTCAGGGATTAAACGCCTCTTTTGCAGAAAATGACCTAAAAAAGGCGGTCGAAGAGTATGGCAAACTGGTCACACTGTATCCCGATGACGAAGAGGGATATATCTTTCTGGGAGCCATGCACCGGAATCTTGAGGAGTGGGAACCGGCCCATGAGTGTTTCAGCCGGGTGCTTGAAATCAATCCTGACAGGCAAGTGGCCTATGAGAATCTGATCAATATTTACATGAAGATGGGCCTGTATGGTCAGGCATTGGGCCTGGTTAATGTTAGCGAGAAAAAGTTTGAGCAAAGGGCTTTTATGGCATTTTTCCGGAGCAGGATCTATTTATGTCAGCGTAAATATGACCTGGCCTTAGAGGAAGCGAAAGCCACTGCTTCAATGGATCCGGAAAACAATGGGTTTTTGCTGAATCTGGGAAATGTGCAGCAGGCCGGCGGAGATTTAACGGCAGCGGAGGAAGTGTATCGGAAATTAACGGAAAAAGAGGACCCCACGGCAGTTCTGGATGGATATTACTGGTTGGCCTGTCTGTACCTGGAGCAGGGTAAGTTTGAGAAGAGTCGGGCTGCCATTTTAGGGGGGTTAGAATATTCCCGGAAATTTGAGTTCAGAGAGTGCGAGGTGAAATTTGAACTGCGGCTGGCACAGTTTAATCTACAAACCGGTCGAACGGAAGAGGCATTCGAGGCTGCCGGCCGAGCCGCTCAATTGGTCGAGGACATCGATTCTCATTTCCTGAAAAATTCTTGCCTGCTCTGTCTCGGTCTTACTTATCTATATCTGGATAAGATCGAGATGGCAGAGGGGGTGGCGCTGCAAATAGAAAAATTACCGGAGTCGTTTTTCGGCAGCAGGCACAGAAGGGAGGCGGGCTTTCTCAAGGGCAAAATCGCCCACCGGAGGGGGAAATATCAGGAAGCAGCCGCCCTGATGAATCGAGCTATTGTCTCTTTACTCCACCAGGCCGGTAACTTTGATGTTCATGCCTTGTACATGGATGCTCTGGCCTCGGTGTACTGTGACAGTGGACAGGTTGATCAATGCATTGAAACGTTAACAGGTTTAATTTCTCTGACTTTTGGCCGGCTCAAATATGGAGACATCTATGTTAAGAGCTTTTACCGGCTGGGCAGGTGTTATCAACAGAAAGGCTGGAAGGGAAAGGCGATCGAGAATTACAAAAAATTTGTAGACAGATGGGGGGCTGCGGATCACGGCCTTGCTCCGTTTACGGATGCTAAAACGCAAATGGCTATCTTGAACGATTCATCATCATGACGGAATTATAACCAGGGTT
The DNA here is from genome assembly GCA_965603365.1 of uncultured bacterium. GTDB lineage: Bacteria > Acidobacteriota > Aminicenantia > UBA2199 > UBA2199 > JAHELQ01. Next base: position 20,231 of record CBFDCR010000065.1, on the reverse strand, counting down.
TTCCCCCCAGGCATTGATCCCGCATCACGGCCTTCTCCGGTGACAGCGTGTCATAAAGTTTAACCATTGCCGCCTGGGCTGCCTCTTTTTTAAGCGACAGTTCCCCCCAATCGGCATCTTCGGTAACTGCTTCGATAAAATTAGAAACGGTAGTCAACAAATCGTTAATGTTTTCAGACATCTTTCCCCTCCTTAATATAATGTCCGTATATTATCTTACCGATTGAGAAAAAAAAGTCAATAAGAACTGGTTTGGTTGAGGAATTTTTTTCTTTCTTTTCTTTCCAGTTGGATGAGGGTGCAGACCCAGGCGGGGATCTTGCCGATCACGCAGCCTGAAGAGGCGGCGGAGAAGGGGCACACATCGCACTGCCTGACTTCTTCACATTCGATACAGAATTTTTCGGGGGTCCAGGAGTAGTCCTGGCGCAGGTTGGCGTAGTTGGCCCTTTTATCCAACGGCCTGGGTTTCCGGATTTACCTTGTTCTGTGAAAATTATATGAAATAATCTCTATAACTTTGACTTTTTTATATTTTTATGATAATAAGTACCCATAAAAACTCCTGAAAAAGCGATCAAGGAGGCTGAAATGCCGGATAAGTTGGATTTAGGCAGCTTAATTAAAAATGAAGAGCAAATGAATCGCGGCGAAATTGATGATTTGCAAATGGAAGGGCTTAAGGGAGGCGAGTCACCCCCAAGGCCGCCATTGGATTGCGGCTGTGCCCTGGTGACGCCTTCTTTCCTTGTTGATGTTGCTCTATGTGAATGTAATGATAATCCTTTTTCACATTTTGGCCTGAGTCATTGATTCACTAAAATCTTTTTTCTACTCGGAAATAGGCAGTCAGAGTTGAATAAGGCGAAAATTTCACATCATGAAGAAAGTGTATTATTAAAAAGTTCAAATGGTAATAATTATCTATTAAGTAAAAGCATTCCTCAAGTTGCATTGATTCATCCGGATTTAAAATATTTGATCCAACTCAAGAGAGAAGGATGTGATTTAGAATCATGGCTTGAAAAAACAGAACATAAGGATTTTATTTACTATTACAGATATTTACAATTTCTCGAAAAGAATAAATATTTTGACTATTCGGCTGGTTCGGAAATAAGAAGCTATCCTAAGCCGGATATCATTAAGTACCATCTTGCCAATACTGAACAAATATGCTTCGAAGCAACCGATACGTGCAATTTGAAATGTACATATTGCGGATATGGTGAATTATATTGCGATTATGACAAAAGAGAAGGAACGAACATTAATTTAGAATCTGCGAAAGCACTATTCGATTATATTATTAAACTCAAGAAATCACATTTAAACACGAAAACCCATAGAAAATTGGTAATTTCTTTTTATGGCGGTGAGCCATTACTAAATTTCCCGTTTATAGAAGAAATTGTAAAGTGTACCAAAAAAACACGATTGCCCTATAATGATTTCATGTTTTCAATCACCACCAATGCACTACTTTTGGATAGGTATATCGATTTTTTTGCAGAAAACGATTTCTGGTTACAAATAAGCTTAGATGGAAATAATCACCACAATAGTTACCGTGTTTTACCGAATGGTCAACCATCCTACAAAATAGTATATGAAAACATTCTAAAACTAAAGCAAAGCTACCCAGAATATTTTGATAAATCGGTTTATTTTTTGTCGGTACTACACGATAGGAATTCTTATTTTGAGGCCAAAGAATTTTTTAAAGATAATTTCAATAAAGAACCGCTTATATCTGAGTTAAGCCAGAAGGGGATAGATCCTATAAAAAAAGATAAATTTAATCAGATATTTAGAAAAAAGTCTAACTATAATTCGATGAAGGAATTGCCTGAAGATATCGATTCGATGTCTTTGAAGCATTTTATTAGAGGTTATAGCGGATTTTTCTTTAATAGATACAAAACTCTTTTATCGGAAAACAAAAATAAAAACCTGGTAGGAACCGGAACCTGCTCTCCTTTTGAGAAGAAAGTTTACATGACGGTAAACGGTAAAATATTACCCTGTGAGAAAATCGGACACCGCTATTATTTGGGGCAGGTAATAGGAGATCGAGTTAAAATTGACTTTAAGAATGTCACGAATAAATACAACCTGTATTTTGAGAAATTAAGAGAACTCTGCCTACAGTGTTATAGTAAAGAAATTTGTATCCAATGTATTTTTTTCCTTAATTTGGATGAAGAGATGATTCATTGCAAGAATTTTATGAATGAAGAGAGCTTTTCTAATCTTTGTTCAGAGAGGATGTCATTGGTTGAGAATAATCCACATTTATATTATGATGTGATGAATCTGTCACCCCGAATCGAATTAAATTCCAATAGAAAAATAAAAAAGGCAAATTTGAGAGCCTTACTCATTCAATGTATTGGCTATATCTTCATCCCTATGTACATCTCTCGATAAGAAAGAGTGGGGCAATTTTGTTTAACACTTTGAGTGGAAAATTGCTCGAATATAAAAGTCAATGTAAAGAGTACGAATTAATAAAAAGATTAAATCAAAAAAAAATTTTATATGTAGTAATGTTAACACCCAAAGAAATAGAAGGCGAATTAGGTGGGTTTATAGAAGAAATCAGAAATTATTTTTTTGGTGATATAATTGAATGTAATTACAGCTCGGGCAAACCGATCCAAATGAGGCCGGCACTCTGGTTGGATAAAAAATCAGAAGGAGTTGGGCATGAGGGAGTAAATTCTAAATTATTGAAAGAAGATGAGTTAAGTGAATATCTGGAATCAATATGTTTATATATAAACAATCAATGTGATCGGAATTGTAAAATATGTTCTGATGCGTTAAAACAATTTCCGTTCTGTCACAAAAACGAATTTCATAAATCCGAGATTGGCATGGAGTACATTCGTTTGCTTTTAACTGAAATTAAAAGAACCCGTCTATTTAAATTGAAAATTCTCGGTGGAGACATTACCAGATATTCAAGTTTTAGCGCATTGATTGCTCTGTTAAATAGAACTCAAATCCTTAAAGAGTATGTGCTTCATTATCTTAACTATGAAAATGTAGAGCCTTATTTAAAGCAAATGTGCAGCAAATACAGTATTATTAATATTCTGGTAAATTTTTCTATTGAAAGAGATATTTTGAAAAGGGTTTCAGCTATTTCTAATACTGGTGATATAAAAATGAAGTTCAGCTTTGTTTTACAAAATGAGGATGATTTCAAAATTGCCCAACGTCTGATTTCCGAAAATCGATTAAATAGAGTCACATTTTTGCCCTTCTTTAATGGATATAATCTCGATTTTTTTGAGACAGAAGTATTTATAAACAAAACCTCGATACAGCGAAACAGGCCAAATATGAAAGAAATTTTGGCTAGAGGTACATTGAATACATACAGTTTTAAAAAGTTGAGCATTTTAAGTAATAGAAAAATATACGCGAATCTGAATAATCCCAGCATAGGAGTACTCGGAAAAAATCGAATTTTAGATGTAATCGACAGGGAGTTGGAAACCGGCAAATCGTGGAGAAAAATCAGAAAAAACGTTGACCCTTGTAAAGGCTGCGCATTTAATCTCATCTGTCCTCCCATTTCGAATTATGAGTACGTTATTGGCCGAAATAATCTTTGCCATGTTTTGATTTAGAGGTGTCCAAAGATGATGAAGGAGATATGATGATGAAAAAAATCTTTTTGGTAGCGATTCTTATTATTCTGGCTGGCTTTGAATCCGGCAAGAACATAATGGTATTAAAGGAAATAAATAAACCGGAATCAATCGTTATGGAGTCCGATAGACTCTATGTTACTGAGGGCGCATCGATATTTATCTTTTCAGTCAAAGAGTCGAAATTAATCAAAAGGTTCGGCAAAACCGGCGAAGGGCCTGGAGAGTTCAAGGTGAATATTTTTACCGGTGGGGTAACGGTTATGCCTCATTTAAATCTTCTTGTTATACATAGTCCCGGAAAAATTTCATTTTTTTCTAAAGAGGGTAAGCTTGAAAGGGAGATTAAATCACACCAATTGAATGGTCCATTCAAACCATGGGGGGATAAATTTGTCGGGGTGGATAGTATTGTCGAAGATAACCGGAGGTATACAACAATAAATATTTGCGACTCAAATTTGCAAAAAACAAAGGAGATTTTCAGGCAAGAGAGCAACTTACGTAGAGGTAGTAATTTGAATCCCTTTGGCCGGCTGCCGCTCTTTTCTATTTGTAACCAGGACATACTCATCGAAAGTGAAGACGGGACGATTTATGTCTTTGACCGTAATGGGGAAAAGTTACGCGCCATTAAGCCCGAATATAGACATATCAAGATTACCGAAAATCACAAGTCGGAAATCCTGAATGATTTTAAGCAAGATCCCAGAACCAAGAACTTCTATGAATATATCGAGAAGGTGTTGGTTTTCCCCCAGTTTTTTCCCCCGATCAGAGATATCCGGCTGAATGCTGCCAGGATTTATATATTCACATATTTAAGAGATTCTCAACGGAGCGACCTTATCGTATTGAATACGAAGGGGAAGCTTTTAAATAGAACGATGACCCCGATTCGGGTGAAAAACATATTGGAATTTTATCCATACACGATTCAAGACAACAAATTATACCAACTGGTCGAAAACATTGACAACGAAGAATGGGAACTCCATCAAATCGACATAGATTAATTTATTTCTCTTTAGATTGATGGTGAAAAGACGGGACGGGGGTTAGGGGGGGCTTATTTTGGTGAGGAATTTTTTTCTTTCTTTTCTTTCCAGTTGGATGAGGGTGCAGACCCAGGCGGGGATCTTGCCGATCACGCAGCCTGAAGAGGCGGCGGAGAAGGGGCACACATCGCACTGCCTGACTTCTTCACATTCGATACAGAATTTTTCGGGGGTCCAGGAGTAGTCCTGGCGCAGGTTGGCGTAGTTGGCCATGATTTTGGGGTAGATCGTTTTTTCCTCTTGAATGAATTCATCCAGCTTGCCGAAATTGTATTTGTGGTAATCCCCTTTTTCCTGCCTGCCGCAGAAGTGGCTCCAGACCCGGTGACATCCCCACAGGATTCCCCCCGGTGTTAAGGCCAGGCGGGTCTCTCCGCCGGCGCAGCCAAAGATACCGCCGGCTTCGTAATCTTGAAAATTCAACAGGGGAATCGCTCCCATTTCACTGTAATATTTATATAGAATGACCCTCAATCGCTCAAACTCTGCTTTTAAGCGGGAGATGGAGCGGTCATCCCAGGGTTGACTGAAGTCGAGGGAGAGGCGAATCTTAGGAATCCCTAAACCGAGGATAAAGGAGATGGATTTTGAAATATAGGAAACGGTGGCCGGGCTAAACACACTGATGACCGATATCTCGATGTCCGGCTGCTCTTTCAGTCGGGGGATAATTGACAAAATGTGCTTAAAACTTCCCGCCGTTCGGGAAGTCTCCTGGGCCAGGCCGTCGAAGCTCAAATAGACTGAGAATTTATGGCGGTCTAAGAAGCGAATGATTTCACGATTCATGAGGCTGCCGTTGGTGGTGACGGTATAGCGGAACTTTTTTTTAGAAGTTAGCCTGCTCGATTCACATACCTTCACGGTGTGCCGGATCTGTTCAATGGCCAACAGCGGCTCTCCGCCGTAGAAGGTGACCGAACATTCCCCCGACAGGCGGGGATAAAATAAATCTATGCATTTTTCGATATCCCCGACAGACAGGTATTCTCTACCCCTTTTCTGGCGACAATAGGTGCAGTTAAAATTGCAGTCCTCGGTAACGATGAAATTAAGTATGGAAAGATTCATCTGTTTTGGGTTCGCTCCCTTTTACTGTTTTTGAGAGTGCCAGAAGCGCCATCTGGGCGGCCTCCTTTCTTTCCATTACCTCATGCCAATCCACCTTTTTGCCCTGTTCGGTGGGTACGGCCTCTAAAAATTCCTTTATTCTGAGGAGGTAAGGATTTAGATCTGGCATTTGTGCCCTCCATAGATTGAATTTTATCAGTTGGAGGAAAAATGTCAATTAAAAAATGGTTTTTTCAGTCAACTATATTTGACTTCATTTACCTTTGCTGTTATATTTTCAATTCGATGGCAGTTTTTCAAACGGCTCTATTACGGCAATGAAGTGTCCAAAATGCGGCTTTAATAATATCGAAGGTACCAGGAGTTGCAGCCAATGCGGTACGGTATTGGTATCGAGAGCCGACTCCTCCCGCAGTCTTACCAGGGATGCCAGGCTGGAGACGGAGTTTAAATTTAAATTGGGCGATGTTTTTGGAGAACGCTATCGAATCCTGGAAGAAGTGGGTCGGGGCGGGATGGGCAGCGTGTATACGGCGAAAGATCTTGAACTCAATATTGTGGTGGCCCTAAAGATCATCCATCCGGAATTTAACAGGAGTACCCGCTTTATTCAGCAGTTCAAAAAAGAGATTTTGTTGGCCCGGGAAATCACCCATGAAAATGTGGTGCGAATCCACGACTTCGGCGACGTGGAGGGCATCAAGTTCATTTCGATGCAGTATGTTGAAGGGGAGAGCCTGGACGATCTGATCATGAAATCGGGCCCCCTCGACATTCAAAGAGCCTTGCATATTTGCCGTCAGATCTGCCTGGGGCTTCAGGCAGCCCATCGCAAGGGAATCGTGCACCTGGACTTAAAGCCCCATAATATCTTGATTGATAAGGCTGAACATATCTACATCGCCGACTTTGGGCTGGCCAAGTCCCTGGAAGGAGGCCGGGCCCGTTTAACCAGCAAGATATTGGCCACCCCGGAATACATATCCCCGGAACAGGCAAAGGGGCATGATGTGGATCAGCGGACCGATATTTATGCCCTGGGCTGCATTATGTACGAGATGATGACCGGCAAGCCGCTGTTTACTTCGGAGACGGTCCTGGGTTATATCCAGAAGCATCTGCATGAGGTTCCCTCCATGCCCTCCAAATCCAATCGGCAGATCTCCACCTACCTGGACAAACTGATTCTCAAATGCCTGGAAAAGAAACCCCAGCGCCGTTACCAGAGTGTAACGGAGATTGTCAGCGATCTGGATGAGGAAAGGGTCAAGGCGGGCCCCTTTTTCTGGATCATTCGCATCAGGAAATATCTAAGGGTTGCCTTATGGATGATCGTAATCGTTCTTTTAGGCATTCTTGTTTTGAATCGGGATGGGGAATTGGATTCTAAGAAGAAATCCATGGCGGTGTTGTATTTTGATAACCTTACAGAGGAACAAAGCCTGGACCAATGGGAACGAAACCTGGCGATTCTATTGACCGCCGACCTGGATCAATCTATCTATTTCCGGGTACTGCCGGAAAATCGACTCCGCCGGATTTTGACAGAAGGCAACTATCTGGAGAATGATATGTATTCCCCTGAGGCTCTCAAAGAGGTGGCCTCCCGGGGCAACGTGAATTTTCTTTTAAAAGGAAAACTCTCCAAAGCGGGGGATAATTTCCGGGTCATTGTCGAAGTCATCGATGCCGAGAGTCATCAATCTTTGTTTTCTGTCGATGAGGACGGAAAAGGGGTGGAAAGTTTTCATGCCATGTTGGATGGACTGACCCCCCAGATCAAACGTAAATTCAACCTCTCCTGGGAAGAGATCCGCGCCGATTACGACGAAGAAGTCGGCAAGATTACAACAGATTCCACCGAGGCGCTTCGATATTATGCAGCCGGAATGTCTTATTACAACGATGGAAAGTCTGAAGAAAGTATCGAGGAGCTGAAGAAGGCGGTGGAAATCGACCCCGAATTTGCCCTGGCCCATTATTATATTGCTCTAAATTACAGCTATATCGGCGATAACAGTGAAATTTACAGGTATACTGATAGGGCACTTGAATTAAAAGAACGGGTATCGGCAAAAGAGTTCTATATGATTCGGGGATTTGAATACTCCAGGGTAAAGTCAGATCGAAAAAAGGCCATCGAAGTATATCAAGAATTATTGAGAGAATATCCTGACGATGAGGAGGGATATCTTTTCCTGGGGTCGAAATATCGCAGCCTGGAAGAGTGGGAAAAAGCATTGGCATGTTTTCAAAATGTCATTAAAATAAATAAGCATAGACAAAGTGCTTATGAGAATCTGATAAACCTCTATATGAGATTGGGCCGCTATGATGAGGCATTGGATATTGTTGAGTCGGCTGAGGAAGTATTTGGCTGGCAACCTTTTATACATTTTTATCTAAGCAGGGTACACCTATGTCAGAATAAATACGATCTTGCCCGCGGTGAGGCGCAGCAGGCTTTAAAAAAAGATCCTGAAAATACCAGATATCGAATCAATATGGGAAACATCTGCCAGGCGGCAGGGGATTACTTAGAGGCAGAGAAGATATACAAGAGTTTGACGGAGACGGAAAAACTCTTTGCCTTCTCAAAGGGTTACCACTGGTTGACCTGTTTGTACCTTGAGCAGGGGCAATTTGAGAAGAGTCGGCAGTCGATTCAGGATGGCATAAGACATTCCAGGGAATATGAATCAAAGGAATTTGAGGCGGAATTTGAAATGCTGGCCGCCCAGGTGAACCTCCAGTTCGGTCACCCCAAAGAGGCCTTAAATGCGGCCCGCCGGGCCCTCAAGCTGATCGAAAAGATGAATGAATTGTTGTTCCTGAAGAGGATGGCCCTGTTTAACCTGGGGCAGGTCTATCTGCAAATGGATGATATGGAGAAAGCAGAGGCTGTTGTATCGGAGTTGGAAAATTTGCCGGAACCGTTCTACGGTAAGATACCTCTTAGAAATATCTGTTTTTTGAAGGGATTGATCGCTGCCCAAAGAAAAGATTTTAATGGGGTAGTAAATTTACTAAGAGAGGCAAGTCAGTCATTGTTGTACAAGCAAAGCCATGATGATGATCCACATGCCCTGTATCTGGACGCCCTGGCCTCGATATATTATCGTATTGGGGATATTGACAGTGCCATCCGGACATATGAGGAGATCGGTTCGCTGACATTCGGCAGGTTACTGTTTGGTGCCATTTATGTGAAGAGTTTTTATGAGCTGGGAAAGTGTTATCAGAAAAAAGGCTGGGAGGGTAAGGCGATTGAGAATTATAATAAATTTATAGGTTTATGGGACAAGGCGGAATCAGGCGTCTCAGAGTTGACGGATGCCAGCACACAGCTTTCTAAATTACAGGATTAATTATAAACTGTCAACTCCATGGTAAGGACCCTTCACACTGTTGATTTGTTGGTTCTCCCGCCAGACCTGTGGCACGTAATAGACTTGTCTCTACTTTTAATTCTGGTGGCGGCTCAGGTTTTCCCGGTTTTGTCCGTCCTAAAACGAGATAAAGAGTCTTTAGCGCAGCTTCGGCTTTTTTTTTGAGTTCTTTAAGCTCTTTCTCATCTACGTCTGGGTCGCCGCACATATAAACGAATTTCGAAATACGGGTCATTAAGACGTCAAAGTTTCTCATACTTTCATTTGCCATGTTACCCCTCCTCACTTTTATTGGCATTTTTTATTTGTACTTATTTGATATTATAGCGAGTCGGGGAAAAAAATCAATAGTTGCTTACGAAAAAATTTTTTTTGTTAAAATACCTACCATTAATTGGTGCAGGACAATTTAAAGTCCCAGTTCCCGGATGATGTGAAGGGCGCCGGCGAACTTGTGGGTGACGAAGAGGACGTAGCGGATGTCCACCATGATGGTGCGCTGGAGTTCCGGGACGATGTAATAGTCGCCGATCACGCTCTCGTAGGTCATGTCGAATACGATGCCCACCTGTTCACCCCGGGCATTCAGGGCCGGGGAGCCGGAACTGCCGCCGGTGACATTGGTGGTGTTGAGGAAACAGACCGGCATCTTGCCGGTTTGGGAGTCTGCATAGGGGCCGTAATCTTTTTTTTGATACAGTTCTTTGAGCTTTTCCGGTACCCGGAAGGGGAACTCCTCCTGCTCCTTCTCGATGACCCCCGTCAGGGTGGTGATGGGGGTGAAGTAGACGGCATCCCGGGGTCGATAGCCCTCCACCGGGCCGTAGGTGAAACGGATGGTGCCGTTGGCATCCGGGGCCAGTATTCCCCCCTTCATTTTCAGCCAGGCGCCAATATATGCTTTTTTCAGGTCCGCATATTCCTGGTCAATGGCCTTCTCCTCTTCCCGCAAGGTTTGTAACTCCTTCTCCAGGTTGGCCGCCAGTTCGATGATCGGGTCTTTTAACTGCCTCAACCGGCGGAGGTTCATACCCAGCATCTTTTGCCGGGCTTCGGGATTCATCAATTGGGTGTGATCGAACAGGTGATCCACGTATTCGTCGACGGCCGCTGCCGACTTTTTGGAGAGCAACTCTTTGAACGCCGCCGGCACTGCCTCCACCGGCGTATCCAGCATCTTTTTGAACTGGTACTTGATGTAGGCCCTCTCCACTTCGGGGTGGTAGCCCCTTTCCGCCAACTGCATCCGCATCTTGATCAGCGGCAGGTTGCGCTGCTGATAGCGGGGGTCCCGCTCCATGTCCGATTTCTGTCCCTCCACGGCGACGCGATAGATCGTATAGCCGAGGCTGATCACTGCCGAGCCGAGGCGGCGATCCACGATGTTGGACAACCGGTCCTGCTTTTCCCGGAAGTCGCCGTATTTTTCCATAAAGGCGGCGATTTCCGTTAAAATAGTGCCCTGCTGCTGCCGGGAAAATTCCGCCATCTGCGCTCTCTTTTGATCCAGGATGCCCACGGCCTTCATGCCTTTTAGCTTGGCTTCCCGGTTCTTGATGGAGTTATTCAGCCCCCTGACTTTGGAGGCATATTTGATCTGGATTTCCCGGTCATCTTTTTCCGCCTTCTCGAAGAAGGCCGCCACCTCTTCGTAAAAATCTTTTCGTTTGGCCAACTGCCGGATATCGTACTGCAGTTCTGCCAGGGTCTGGTTGCGAAAGGTTCTGCCGGGATAGCCCATCACAAAGGTAAAATCGCCGGGCCTGGCGCCCTGGGGGGAGACTCTTAAAAAGGCTTTGGGGGAGTAGGGCACATTGGCGGGGCTGTAATCCGCAGCGCTGCCGTCGGGCGAGACGTAGGCCCTGATGCAGGTGAAGTCGCCGGTATGCCGCGGCCACAGCCAGGTGTCCACATCGCCGCCGACGTGGCCGATAGCGCTGGGGGGGGCATAAACCAGTCGGAGGTCGTTGAGCCGTTTAAATGTAAAGAGGTAGTATTGATTACCGCTGTACATCTCCCTTAAGGTGCAGCGAATATCTTTACCTTTTCGTTCTGCCCGGGCAATGATGGTCTTTTTCCTCTTTTCAATGGCCTTGTATTTGTCCTTGTAGCTCATATTGGGCCGCACCGCAGACAGCACCTCCGCCGTTACCTCTTGATAGCCCAGCAGTACATCGGCAATATAGCCGGGGGCCGGGATCTCCTCCTTTATCGTCTCAGCCAGGAAGCCGTGCGTCAGGTAGTCTTTCTCTTTGCTGGAGGCCCGCTGAATAGCGCCGTAGGCCACGTGGTGGTTGGTCAGGATGAGTCCTTTGGGGCTGACAAATTCCCCGGTGCCGCCGCCCAGATGGACCACGGCGCTCATCAAGCCGGTACCGTCTTTTTTATAAAGATCTTCCGGGTCCATCCGGAGGCCCAGCTCTTTAAGATTCAGATCCTTCATCTGGTGGGGCAGCCACATGCCCTCATCGGCCCGTACCGAAAAGAAGAGACCTATGACAATAAATATTAAAATTACTCTTTTTAACTTCATCTATATTCTCCTCGAATGAACTTAAGTATATATATACGTTTGCCGGTTAAAATATGTTTGTGGGAAGGGCCGATCATGTTCTCAAAAAAATAAAAAAAATGAAATAGGGGTTGACATTTTGATAAAAAGAGATTAAACTGCCGCCAATAAAATGACCGATAGTCATTTTATTGAATAGGGTTAAACTCTTGAATCGAGGTTGTTGCCTTGAAGGAGGTTGTCATGGGTATTAGCGAACGGCGCGAGCGGGAGCGGCAGCAGCGACAGAACGCCATCATCGATGCAGCGGAACGGCTTTTCTTCTCGAAAGGGATAGAGAATACCACCATGGATGAGGTGGCGGCGGCGGCGGAATTGAGTAAAGGTACGTTATACCTCTACTTTAAGAATAAGGATGATCTCTACCACGCCATCGTGGAACGGGGTTTGAAGATCCTGTTGGAGATATTCCATGGGGCTGCCGGGAAACAGGCCGCGGCCATCGATCAAGTTCGTGAGATCGGTAAAGCTTATGTTGAATTTCAGCGGAAATATCCCGACTATTTTAATGCCTTGCTTCATCATGAGAGCCGGGAGCTCGACATGTCCGTTGTTGAAGAGAATCCTTTCATATCCAGGTGCAGCGAACTGGGAAACCAGGTTTTTCATTTTCTCCAGGAAGTGGTAAAAAGGGGGATTGCAGATGGGTCGATCAGGTCGGATCTCGATCCCTTGAAATTATCCCTGGTGGTCTGGGGCCATGCAACGGGGATCATGCAAGTTGTCAGGGCCAAGAAAAAGGTCATCGAGGACATTATGGGGATTAACGGCGAGGAACTCATCACCTACTCCTTTGATTTGATGCAAAAATATATTGAGAAGAGGTGAAAAGATGGAGGTTCGGATGCGAATGAGAAAAGGGTTGATGTTGATCGGTATCGGGGCGCTGGGATTTTTATGGTCAATTGACCTGGATGCCGAACAGGGGCACGGTGTGTTAAATCGCTACATAGAAGCCGGATTGCAAAATAACCTGGCCCTGCGGCAGGAGACCTTTTGCCTGCAAAAGAGCCTGCAGGCGCTAAAAGAGGCCCGGGGCATGTTCTGGCCTTCGGTCTCCATCGAGGCCCGGTACAGCCGGGCCGGGGGCGGCCGGGTGATCGAATTCCCGGTGGGGGACCTGGTCAATCCCATTCACCGGACATTAAACCAGTTGCTGTCGGCCCCCCTTTTTCCCGGCGACCTGGTTAACGAGGTGATTCCCTTCCTGCGGCAGCAGGAGCATGAGACGAAGCTGAGGGTGGTGCAGCCGCTGTTTCAGCCCGCCATTTACTACAACGTCAGGATCAAGGCCCGCTTGAGCCAACTGCAGCAGGCCCGGCTGGATGCCTATAAGAGGGAGTTGGTGCTGGATATCAAGACCGCCTATTTCAACTATTTGAAGGCATTGAAGGTGAGAGAGGCGCTGCACAATACCCGGGAACTGCTGCGGGAGAACCTGCGGATCAGTTGCAGCCTGTTTGAGAACCACAAGGTCACCGAGGAGGTGGTGTTCCGCTCCCGCGCAGAGCTCAGTGGGCTGGAACAGCAAATCGCCGAGATCGAGAAAAATGTCACCATGGCGGCATCGTACTTCAACTTCCTGCTGAACCGGCCCCTGGATGAGGAGATTAAGGTTGACCATCCATACCGGGACCCGGTGGAAGAGCCGTTTACCCTGGTGGAATACCAGTCCCGGGCCCTGGCCCATCGGGAGGAGTTTCACCAGTTGGCCCAGGCCATCGGGGCGGCCGGCAATGAGGGCAAATTGCATGGCGCCGGTTGGCTTCCCCAGATCAGTGCGGTGTTTGACTACGGCTTCCAGGGGGAGACCTACCGCTTTAGCGGCGGGGACGATTTCTGGATGGCCTCCCTGGTTTTAAGCTGGAACCTCTTCCGGGGAGGCCAGGACAGGGCCAGGGAACTTCAGGCGAACCTTGAAAAGAGACGGCTGGAAGCCCGGTTGATGGAATTGGAAAACCAGGTCCGGTTGGGGGTGCGGGAGGCCTATTACGGTATGCAGGTGGCCGGGGCGGCTGTTCGGTCGGCCGAAGACAGGCTTGACAGTTGCCGGGCGGCCTTCCATATCGTTTCCAAAAAGTACGAACAGGGAATGGTGCCGCAGATCGAATATATGCAGGCCCGCAGCGATTATACCAATGCCGAAATAAAATATATTGTCGCCCGCTATGACCTCCTGATCAGGGCGGCAAAACTGGAGCGGGCGGCCGCCGCTTACCCATTTAATAAAGAGGAGATCCGCTAATGAAAAAAATAGCCGTTTTAATTCTGGTTCTACTGTGGGTGTTTACTATTCTTTTTTTTCCCGGTTGCCGCCCGGGGCAGCAAGAGCCGCTGGAGGAGCCGGTGATTCCGGTGAAGACGGAGAAGGTGGTTGTCCGGGAGATGGCGATTCCCATCCACACCAGCGGCCGGCTCCATCCCAAAGCCCAGGTCAAGTTGTCCTTTAAAACCGGCGGCCTGATCGACAAAATCGGTGTGGACGAGGGGGAGACGGTACGCAAGGGTCAGCGATTAGCCGCCCTGAATTTGGCGGAAATCGAGGCCCGCTTTAGCCAGGCAAAAAATGCCTGCTTGAAGGCCGAAAGGGACAAAGAACGGCTGGAAAATCTTTATCAAGATAAGGCCGCCACCCTGGAACAACTGCAAAATGTGAACACCGCCTTTGAAATTGCCCGGGCCGATCTCAACATCGTCCGTTTTAACCTGGAACATTCGCAGATCGCGGCCCCGGCGGACGGCAAGATTCTCAAGCGATTGGCGGAGAGGGGTGAAATGATCGGGCTGGGACAGCCGGTTTTCCTGTTTGGCTCCACCGAGAGCCGGTGGGTCGTCAAAGCCGGTGTGTCGGAGACCGCCATCGTCCGCCTGGCCTTGCAGGATACCGCCGAGGTGCGCTTCGATGCCTATCCCCGGCAGGTTTTTTCGGCCCGGGTGTCCGAAATGTCGGAGGCGCTGGACCCCGCCAGCGGCACCTTCGAGGTGGAACTGGCCATCGAGGATGGGGGGATGAAACTGGTGTCAGGCTTCGTGGCCCGGGTCGATATTTATCCCTCACTGAAGAGAACCTTCACCCTCATTCCACTGGATGCGGTGGTGGAAGGCGAAGGCAGCGGCGGTTTTGTCTACATCGTAAAAGATAAAAAGGCCAGGAAAGTCAAGATCGAAATTGCCCATTTGTTCGCCGACCGGGCGGCGGTAGAGTCCGGGTTGGCGGGGATTTCCGAGGTGATTAGCCGGGGGGCCGCCTATCTCCACGACGGTTCGCTGATCGAGGTCAGCGATTGATACCGGAGGCTCACATGAAACTGCCCAAAATTGCCATTGAAAATTACCAATTTACCGTCATCGTGGTGGTACTGCTGGTATTATCGGGAGTGATATCTTTTTTGCATATGCCCCGGTCTGAAGACCCGCCGGTGGCCAAACCCGGGGCTAGTGTGGTGGTATTGTACCCCGGTGCCGGGCCGGCCGATCTGGAACAACTGGCGGTCTCGCCCCTGGAGGAGGCGCTGAATGAACTGGAAGATATTAAAAGGATCTCTTCTACCTGTGAAGATGGCCTGGCCGTCGTTCACGTCGAATTTTTGGCCGGCTGTGATCCAGACGAAAAGTTCTCGGATGTGAACGATAAGGTGAACGGTTTAAGAACGGAACTGCCCGCCGATATCCTGAGTCTGACCACGACGCAGTGGACGATTGAAGACACCAATTTTTTGCAGTTGGCCATTGTGTCGGACTCGGCCGGGTACCGGGAGATGGAAAAGATGGCCGACCGATTGAAGAAGAGCCTGGAGCGGCTCGGCGGGGTGCGGCGGATCGAGACCTGGGCCTTTCCCCGGCAGGAGGTGAGGATCTCGGTAAATACCGAAAAGCTGGCCCAGTTACGGCTCCCTTTAGACCGGCTGATCGAGGCGGTCCGGGGGGCGAACATGAATGTCCCGGGGGGGACTGTAGATGCCGGCAGCCAGCGCTTTGTCATCCAGACCAGCGGATCGTATGAATCCCTGGCCCAGATCGAAAACACGGTGATCCATACCGACGGCAGCAAAATCGTCTACTTGAAGGATGTGGCCGAGGTCTTCCTGGGTTATGAGGACAACAACTACTTCGCCCGCTTTAACGGGCAGCGGGCGGTTTTTGTGACGGTCAACCAGAAGGCCAGAACCAATATATTCGCGGTGATGGAGAGAATTGAGACTAAAATTGTCGAGTTTGAGCGGCGGCTTCCGCCGGCCATGAAACTCTACTATGTCTTTAACCAGTCCGAAAGTGTCTCCAACCGTTTGAACGGCTTTTTTACCAATCTGCTGCAGGGGATTGCCCTGGTGGGAATTGTCATCCTGCTGGCCATCGGCCTGCGGGGTTCTTTGATCGTCATACTGGCCATTCCCCTATCCATTTTCATGGCCATCGGCTTTGTCGATCTTTCCGGCTACGGCTTGCAGCAGATGTCCATTGCCGGCCTGGTGATTACCCTGGGACTCCTGGTGGACAACGCCATCGTGGTCACCGAGAATATCTCCCGGTTTCTCCGCTTGGGAGAGGACAAGCGGGCCGCCTCGGTCAAAGGTACCGCCCAGATCGGTTGGGCCATTGTCTCGGCCACCGCCACCACGGTGCTGGCCTTCCTGCCCATCGCCATGATGCAGGATGTCTCCGGCGATTTTATTCGCAGCATGCCGGTTACCGTGATTTTTACGCTGGCGGCTTCCCTCTTTATTGCCCTGACCTTTACTCCCTACCTCTCTTTTAAAATACTCAAATCCCAACAGGAGAATCGAGTGCAGCGCCTCATCAGCCGGTTTATCCGGGTCCGGTACCGCAGTGCCCTGGATTTTGCCCTGCGGCGGCCCGGGATCGTCATCCTGCTGGCTCTGGCTGTTTTTGTCGGCAGCTTAGCCCTCTTTCCGCTGGTGGGGGTCAGCTTTTTTCCAAAGGCGGAGAAAAACCAGTTTTTCATCGACATCACCACCCCTAAGGGCACCAATATCGACCGCACCGACCGGGTAACCCGCTATGTGGAGTCGGTACTGAAATCCCGGCAGGAGGTGAAGTCTTATGCCGCCAATATCGGCCGGGGTAATCCCCAGATTTACTACAATGTCATCGAACGGCGGCGGCGAAGTACCATAGCCCATGTATTTGTCCAGTTTCAGGATATTCCCCGGCAGAGGATGCAGTCGTTGATCCGGGAGCTGCGGGCCGAATTCGACCGCTATGCCGGAGCCAGGATCGAGATCAAGGAGCTGGAACAGGGACCGCCGGTAGAGGCAGCGGTGGAAATTAAGATCCTGGGCGACAACAATGACGTTTTAAAGGAGCTGGCCGCCGGGGTGGAAACGATCTTTAAACAGACCCCCGGCCTGATCAATATTCATAATCCGCTGGCTACCACCAAGACCGATATCCAGGTGCGCATCAACCGGGAAAAGGCGGCTATGTTGGGCGTTCCCCTGGCCGCCATCGACCGCACCGTGCGCCTGAATATTGCCGGTCTGACGGTGTCGGAGTACCGGGACCAGGAGGGCAAAGAGTACGACATGGTGGTGCGTTCCCGGTTTTCCGAAAAGCCCGGCCTCGATATGTTTGCGCGCATCTACATAAGTTCCCTGACCGGCGCCGTCGTCCCCCTCGACCAGGTGGCCGCCATTGAGTTGAAGGCTGGCCCCAGCCAGATCGATCACTTTAACCTTGAGCGCAGCGCCACCCTCACCGCCGATGTGTTGAGCGGGTATTCGGTCAACCGGCTGACCGACCGGATCGTCTCCCGACTGGATGCCTACAACTGGCCGGCCGGTTACCACTATTATGTGGGGGGCGAGAAGGAGAGCCAGGCGGAATCCTTCGGCGGCATGGGCAAGGCGATTATCATCGCCGTCATCGCCATATTTGCCGTGCTGGTGCTCCAGTTTAAATCCTTCCGCCAGCCGCTGATCGTGTTTGCCGCCCTGCCCTTAGCCATCATCGGCTCGATACTCAACCTGCTCATCACCGGCTATACCTTCTCCTTTACCGCCTTTATCGGGCTGACCAGCCTGGTGGGCATCGTGGTCAACAACTCCATCATCCTGGTGGACTATACCAACCAACTGCGGCGCTCCGGTGTCGAGCTTTTGGCCGCCATTAAAGAGGCCGGCGAAACCCGGTTCATGCCCATCATCCTCACCACCCTGACCACCATCGGCGGTTTACTGCCCCTGACCCTCCGGGGCGGCACCCTGTGGGCGCCCATGGGTTGGACCATCATCGGCGGCCTGCTGACCTCCACCGTGCTCACCCTGCTGGTCGTCCCGGTACTCTACAAATTGTTTTCCAATCACAAAGGTTGACAGATGCTTACTTTTTCTCTTCCTCTTTCTCTTCCTTTTTCTCCATGGTTTGATCCACCACCTCTACTTCCACTTCTCCCTCTACTACCTGATCGACCTGTTTCACAAAGGCCGAGGTCCTGGCAGAGGCCAGTTTAATCCCGCCGGTGGCGCTGGCCAGCCTGGAGAAGATATCGTAGATGTCTCCTGAGTTTTCCACATAGTCGACACCCCGCCTGGAACGTACGGTTTTGCCCTGGAGGTATAAAAAGTGAAACCTGACTTTGGCATATTTAAACCCGGCGATCAATCGTTGAAGATCGAGGCCGGTTTTGTATTGTTCCTCGGTGAAAGCCTCCGCCGCCTTAAAAGAGGTCGAGCGGTTCTCCCGGAGTATTCCCATGGTATTTTTGTCCGGGATGGGCCGGAACTCTTTCTCAAAGAACATCAACAGGTGGTTTTCCCCTTTGACGCGCCGGAAGATATCGACATACTTCATGAGTTTTTCTTCCAGGTCCTGTCTTAATACCGACAGGCTTTGACGCAGTTGGCTGTAATTGACCAGGACGTCTTGTGCGCTTGATCCGGCTGACGGAGAGGCGCCGCTCAATTCCTGGACCACCCCCTTCATCTCCTCTATAGTGGTACGATACTTTACCGAACCCATGGAAATATCGTTTTTCAGTTGTCCCAGGATACCGTCTATCAGTTGGCTTTTGGGTGCCTGCAGCTTTTGTGGAGAGAAGCCCAGGAATTTCGCCGGGGTTACCACGATCAATTGATCCCCCGGCTGCAGCACATTATTAAAAAAGTGAGTCACCGCCTCTTTCATTTGGGCCGTGTAGTCTATGACATTAAACACCAGCATATAATTCCGTTGGGTTGGCGGATTTGCCTGCCCAAACAATCCGGCCGTGACGGCTAGAATGGCTATTCCCACAATGACTTTTCGCATTTGTGACCTCCTCGAGTTGGGTTAAACGTTATTATACCATTTTAACTTACTTTTATGGTAAAGCTGATGGCATCACCGGTATATACGTTTCTTACGGTGAAGAGATCCTTTACTTCCAGGACAACTTTATAACGGCCCTTGTCGATAGGGGGAAGTTGTCGTCGGCTCGTTACCGCCGGTTCATGATTCCTGTATATTCTTCCCACCATTCATCCGAATCTTGACATCACCTGGCAAATAATTTATATTTAGCCCGGAGACCATGATGGAGAATGTTAAGTACATATTGAATGAAACTGGTGAAAAGGTCGAAGTCTTGATTCCTTTAGCTTCTCTCCAAAGAGATTTTGCAATTCACTCCGAAGCTCACTCAACAACCTCTGTACATTTTCACTCATTATACCCACCAGATCAACATCCTCAACTAATTATAGTTTCAGATAAAACGATTGTCAACTCCCTTAAAATTTTCCTCCCCAAAACAAATGAAAATTTTTACGCCTTATTAAGGGTATTGTTTTTTTAGAATCATATGTACAATTGAGCCTTTGCTGAGTTGGCCTTTTTTATATTCTGTCTTTATGCAGGCTAATTGTCCTTTTGCGGCTTCTTCGACATCCTGTTTGCCAACCTGTAAAGATTGGACATCTTCTTCTAAATAATCGCTTTTAGTTATGTAAGCAATTCGTTGACCTTTTATAATTTTACCTTCTGAAATTTGTATACCTACTACTCCGGGTTCTTCCCAATAATGGTCAACTTCGCCAACAGGTTTATAATTAGCCGGGATTCGTGGCATTCGGCCATCTTTATAGAACAGTTGGCGTATGTTACTGGCATCCCATTTCCATTTAATCATTCCTCGGACCAAAAGAAATAGATCCCAGGTGGTTAATATGGTGATTTCATGGTTTTGGGCATCTTCTATTTGTTGAGGCGAAAACACATTTTCATTGCCCCTCTCAAGTGCCGGAAGATTTCGTTGATGATTTATTATGGACACACCACGAATATCAGTTCTATGCCACTCTTTGCTTCGCCTGGGGATATACTTGACAACTTGAAGTATATCTGACTCTCTTGGAAGACCCGATAGACCTTTGACTTCCAGTAATAAAATTGGAGATCTATCATGAATTTGGAGATCCTCTTGTTTTCTGCTTGTTTGGGATTTATGTTTTATTTCCCTATCAACATCTCGGACTTGTTCAAA
>CBFDCR010000064.1:0-29550 GCA_965603365.1 uncultured bacterium | reverse complement strand
CGGTCTCGATATTTCAGAGGAAGATAGAAATTTCCTGGCACAGCTTTCCTCTTACTACATTTCCGGGAGGTATCCCACCTACAAAATTAAAATTTCAAAATTGTTGAATAGGAAAATGGCGAAAAACTATCTAAAAAAATCTGGAGAATTTCTAAAATGGATAAAAAAGAGATTGGCAGGATAAAGGAATACATAGATGCCATTTCGAGTTGGTGTGACATTGATGAAGCCTATATCTTTGGATCGTCGGTTCATGGTAAAAGTATTGAGGAGACCGATATAGATCTGGCTATTTTTTCTAAAATTTTTAATGAAGATAATTATATCGAATATCTCAGCCGATTTCTAATCCTGTCAGCGGAAAACAATCTAAATGTCGAACCCCATCTGTTCAATCCTGAAGATTTAGAAGAGGACTTTGTCCGGCATGAAGTCATTGCCAGGGGCATCAAAATCTCACCAAAGAGCGTATAAAGGGTAGGTAGGGGTCAATTCTTGTGGAGTTTGGGGCGGATGTACTGGTGGAAGTAGTTTTCGGAGCGGAGGATTAGCGGTTTGTGGGCTTCGATTGGGGTGGTATCGGTTTCGTAGATGGCGAAGTGGGCCAGTTTGTCTTCGGTGTAGAAGCGATCCCGGAACAGATCCCGGCCCCGAAAATCGCGGAACCGGCTCTCCCGGTAGAAGCGATTGACTGTCCTGATCTCCTTCAACACATCGTCGATGTTCTGGAAATCGAAACCGGTACCAAACAGCCGGGCCAGGCGGGCAATGAGCTGCCAGTTTTCCAGACCCGTCCTGGGCGGGGCGATGGGTTTAACCTGCTGCCACCTGCCGTCACAGGTGGTGTAAGTGCCCTCCCCTTCAATATAGGCGGAGGCCGGCAGCACCACATCGGCCCTTCTGGCGGTTTCGGTAAAGCTGAAGCCCACCACTGCTAAGAAATCGATCCCCTCCAGGTAGCGAATGTTTTCCGGCACTGCCAGGGGATCTTCCCTGAATATCAAGGCCGCCTTGATCTCTTTGTCCAACAATTTTTCTTTCAGGTCCACCGGTTTGAATATCCCGGTTAAATCGAACCCCCAGAGATTACCGATCCGCCGGATTTCGTCATACTCAAAGGGTTTGACGCAGCCGGGCAAATAATGGGATGATGCCCCCATCTCCACCAGGCCGGCGGAGTTGATAAAATCCCGCAGCAGGATCAAACCGTTTTTCTCCCTATTGACCCGATCGGTCAACAGCAGGAAATTGCCAATAGCCCTGACATTATTTTTTGATTTCTCTTTCCTTGAATCGATGGCAGTCACAAAAATGACGTTGGCATCCCTGTCTCTGAGCCAGCTCACCAGGGTGTCATAGGTCTTGGGATAGATGCCGGTCTGCTCACAGACCCTGGAGGTGTCGTAATCGGCTACCAGTTGCTTCAACTCCACAAAGCCCTGCGCGTTGGGCTGTATTGCCCCGGCATCGATGGTCTCCTTGATGAGGCCGTTTATCAAAACGGTTCCGGTGCCTTTTTTGGCGTCGATCCACAGGTCGGCAAGCCGGGCCAGGCGGCTGCGGGTGGAATTCACCACCACCAACCGGGCGCCCTTTTGCCGGGCCTCTTTTAACTTCAATTCCAGGATCAGGCTCTCCTCTTCCAGATCGGCATTCATGACCACGATAATATCGGCTCTATCCAATTCGTCCAGGTTGGCGGTTGATACAGTGGCTCCCACTGCTTCGTCCAGACTGTCCTGTTCGCAACCGTAAAGGAGGCTGGACAGGCTGGCAATCTGATTGGTCTTCAGGTCCTTGCGGGCAAATTTTTGCAGCAGGTACAATTCTTCGTTGGACATCTTGGGGGAGGCAAACACCGCCACCGCCCCGGGACCATGTTGATCCAGGATGTTTTTGAAGCGCAGGTGGATGAGGTCGAGTGTTTCCCGCCAATTGGCCTCTTTGGACTCTCCATTATCCCGAATCAGGGGCTGCTTTAAGCGGGAACTGCCGGTCAGGAAGCGGTAGCCAAACCGCCCTTTAGAGCAGGTATAGCCTTTATTGCGGGCTTTTTTGACCTCGGCTGACGAGTTGGCCACATAAAAAATATCTTCACTGATGACCTTGTAGTTGATGCGGCAGCCCAGGGAGCAATAATAGCAGACCGACGGATGATCGGTCCTGGGTAAGGTTCCCAGGATTTTAGAGGGAAAATTCTCGCTCAAGGCGCCGGTGGGACAGGTATCGATACAATTGCCGCACGACACGCAGGTGGTTTCCGGCAGCGGTTTCTCCAGGGCCGGCCGTACTACAGACTTGAACCCCCGGTGAACGAAGCCCAGGGCCGAGATATCCAGTACCTCGCCGCAGGTGCGGACACAGCGACCGCAGTTAATACACTTGTTGGCATCCATAATTACAAAAGGATGGCGGTCATCCACCTGGTATTTGTTGACCTCGCCGAGATAGTCGGAAATATCCACCTCAAAATCATCGGCACAGCGGCGCAGCCGGCAGTCGTAATACTCTACGCAGCCGCATTCCAGGCACCGCCGGGGCTCATTTTGGGCCTGTTTGTCGGAAAAGCCCAATTCTACTTCCTTAAAGTTGTTTTTACGTTCTTGCGGTGTTAATTCGGGCATCTTCTCTTTTGGCAGTTTTTCGACATGGGCCAGTTCCTGCCGGGGGATGGGGTTAAACGTATGCTTGAAACTTAAGTAGCGGAATTTCCGTTTCCGGGCCTTGCCGGTCCTCAAATAATTATCGATAGACTCGGCCGCGTGTTTTCCCTGGGCAATGGCGCCGATGGCGGTCCAGGGGCCGGTCACCACATCGCCGCCGGCAAAGACGCCGTGAATGGATGTTTCCAGGGTGGTCTCCAGGACCCGGATGGTGCCCCATTTATCCAGTTCGATATCCCCCTGGGGATACACAAAGGCGTTGTCCACCTGCTGGCCGATGGCACCGATGAGGTATTCACAATCCACCACGAATTCGCTGCCCTCTATGGGCACCGGCCGGGGCCGGCCGGCCTTTGCTTCCACCAGCCTCATCTTCAGGCACTCGATACCTTTTAATTGACCCTGTTCACTGATGAGGGATCTGGGGTTGGTGAGGAATAGAATTTCAATGCCTTCTTCCTGGGCGGCATGTATCTCTTCGGGATGGGCCGGCATCTCCTTGATGGAGCGGCGGTAGACCATCTTGACCTGATCGGCACCGCAGCGCAGGGCTGTCCTGGCGGCATCGATGGCGGTATTACCGCCGCCCACTACCACCACGGTTCCCTTCAGTTCAGGTTTGCCCGTGATGTGAATGTTCCGTAAGAAATCGATACCATTATAAACTCCTTTGATAGCCTCTTCCCCTTCCAACCGCATGGAGCTGGCTTTATGGGCGCCTACGGCCAGGAAAATAGTGTCGAAGCCGTCCCGGAACAGGCTCTGGATATCGAAGTCGCTGCCCATTTCCACATTGGTGCGTACCTCGACGCCCAGATCCACGATCCAGTTGATTTCATCGTCCAGTACCTTTTTGGGCAGACGGTACTCGGGGATACCGTAGCGCAGCATACCTCCCAGTTGGGGCAACTTTTCAAATATGGTGACCCCATAACCTTCGACCGTCAAATAATAGGCACAGGTAAGGCCGGCAGGCCCGCCGCCAACCACGGCGACTCTTTGCTGCTTTCGGGCTTGTAGCGTGGGCTTCCACTTGTGCCGGGCATCGATGTCGGCGATATACCGTTTTAAGAAGTTAATGCCGATGGTCTCGTCCACGATCTCCCGCCGACAGGCCTTTTCGCAGTCCCGTACACAGACCCGGCCGATAGAGAGGGGCAGGGGATTGTTTTCCTTCACCAGTTGCAGCGCCTCTTCGTAGCGGCCCATGGAAATCAGGGCAATATATCCCTGGGCATCCACCCCTGCCGGGCAATTGTTCTTGCAGGGGCCGATGCAATCGGCGTAGTGGTTGGAAAGGAGGAGCTGCAGGGCGGTTCTTCGGGCACTGCGAATGCGCTCGTTATCGGTAAAAATCACCATCCCTTCACTGACACGGGTGGAACAGGCGGGAACCAACTTGTTGACGCCCTTGATCTCCACCACACAGAGGAAACAGGAACCGTAGGGCTCCAGTCGATCGTCATGACAGAGGGTGGGAATTTGATCAATCCCGTAGTTATGCACCACCTCTAAAATAGTTTTATCTGCCGGGGTAAAGATTTCCTCGCCATTTATGGTCACTTTGACTTTCTGCATCTTATCCTCTCCTCTGGCTCACTCAAATTTTTTCCACCGCCTCAAACTTGCAGACGTTGTAGCAGAGGCCGCATTTGATACAAATTTCATGGTCGATATGGTGGGGCTCTTTGACGGCTCCGCTGATGGCCTCCACCGGACATTTTTTGGCGCACAATGTACAGCCGGTACATTTATCCGGATTGATTCGATAATCGATCAAAGCGGCACAGACTTTAGCCGGGCATTTTTTATCCCGGATATGGGCCTCATACTCATCGGGGAAGTACTTGAGGGTAGTCAGCACCGGATTGGGCGCGGTCTGCCCCAGTCCGCACAGGCTGCTGCTTTTGATCTGGTAGGACAGCTCTTCCAATAGGTGTAGGTGTTTCTCTTCGCCCTTGCCTTCGGTAATCTTCTCCAGGATCTCCAGCATCCGCCTGGTGCCGATCCGGCAAAAGGTACATTTCCCGCAGGATTCATTCTGGGTAAAGGTAAGAAAGAACCTGGCCACATCCACCATGCAAGTGGAGTCATCCAGCACCACCATGCCGCCGGAGCCCATGATGGCACCGGTGCGGGTGATCTCATCGTAATCGATCCTTAAATTCCCCATTTCCGCGGGGATACAGCCGCCGGAAGGGCCGCCGATTTGCACCGCCTTAAACTGCCGGCCCCCTTTAATCCCACCGCCGATATCGTGAACAATCTCGTTGATGGTGATACCCATGGGCACCTCCACCAGACCGCTCTTACGTATCTTTCCGGCTAAGGCAAACACCTTGGTGCCCTTGCTCCTAACGGTACCCATGGCGGCAAAGGCCTCATGGCCATTCAGGATAATCCAGGGCACATTGGCATAGGTCTCCACGTTGTTGATATTGGTGGGCTTGCCCCACAATCCCTTCTGGGCCGGGAAAGGCGGCCTTAAGCGGGGCATGCCCCGCTTGCCTTCGATCGAGGCGATCAGGGCCGTCTCCTCGCCGCAGACAAAGGCACCGGCCCCCTGTTTGATCTTAATTTCGAGGTTTATATCCGAACCGAAGATGCCTTTGCCTAAAAATTCCCGCTCTGTACACTGCCGGAGGGCCGTCTCCAGCCGGGCAATGGCCTTGGGGTACTCGGCCCTGACGTAAATATAGCCCTCATCCGCACCGATGGCGTAGGCGGCAACCATCATGCCCTCCAATACCGAATGGGGATCTCCTTCCAGGGCACTGCGGTCCATGAAGGCACCGGGGTCGCCCTCGTCGGCGTTGCATATCACATACTTTTTATCATCGACTGCTTCCCGGGCAAATTTCCACTTGAGACCGGTGGAGAAACCGCCGCCCCCCCGGCCCCGCAGCCCCGACATGGTAATGATTTCAATCACTTGCTGGGGCGAATACTCATTAATGGCCTTCTGGATGGCCTTATAGCCGTCGCGGGCGATGTATTCATCGATAGAGCCGGGATCAATCACACCGCAGTTCCGGAGAACAATCCGCCTCTGCTTCTTAAAAAAGGAGGCCTCCCTGTCAACCTCCGGGCTGCGGGCCAGCCACTCCTCTACCGGCCTGTTCTCGATAATGTGTTCATCAATAATGCGTTCTACCCTCTCCGGTGTCACCCCGGCATAGAGATGGCTGGTGCCGTTGTCCACGATTTCTACCAGGACCTCGTCGTAACACATGCCCATGCAGCCGGTTTCCTTCAATTCTACCTTTAGACCCTTCTGGCTCACCTGCTGCTTAAAGGCTTCATAGACCGGCAGGCCGCCGGCAGATATGCCGCAAGTTCCCAGGCCGACTTTTATTTGCTTCATGGTATTTTCTCCTTAACCCCTCAATTGGTGTGACCGCTGCGGTACTTTTTGATGATTTTCCGGGTCCTGTCCGCGGTGAGGCTGCCGTAGGTTTCGCCGTCAATCATGATGACCGGCGACAGGGAGCAGCATCCCAGGCAGGCCACCGACAGCAGGGTAAACAAGCCGTCTTCGGTGGTATCCCCCACCCCGATGGAGAGTTCATCCTGCAGCGTTTGTAAGATGCCCCTGGCCCCGTTCACGTGACAGGCAGTGCCTTCACAAATCCGGATTACATGCTTGCCCATGGGTTTCAACCGGAATTGAGCATAAAATGTAATGACCCCGTAGATATCGGCTGCCGGGATTTCGGTCATTTCACTGATTTCATAAATCACCCTTTCGGGGATGTAACCAAAGGTCTCCTGGGCAGACTGCAGCAGGAGAATCAACGCCCCCTTCTGCTTACTCCTGGCCGATAACTCTGACCTGAATTGACTGATGGCTTCTTCAGAGACTCCGGGTATATTTTCGGTCATGGGATGCTCCTTCTTATGCTTTTGTATAGAGATCGATACCTGCTGTAGGGGTTATGAATATATGACTTTTTGACTCACATTTATAAACGAAAAGTCGAAAGAAAAAAACCTTGAATATTATTACAGTCATTCATAAATTTACCATAAAAACCGGCTTTGCGCAAATTATATGTAAATTTAACAATTTACGAAAAGGTAGACGGTACACATGATTACTTTTGATTTTGGTTGACTTTTGCCTCTTTTTATGATACAAAAGTGAGACTATGGGAAAGGTAATAGGTATTGATTTGGGTACCACCAACTCGGTGGTTTCGGTGTATGAGACGAAGACGCCTACCATTATATTATCCCACGAAGGCGATCGACTCCTGCCTTCTGTGGTAGCCTTCACCAAAGACGGTGAACGGCTTGTGGGTAACCCGGCCAAGAGTCAGCTCATCACCAACCCTCAAAATACCATCTACTCTATGAAACGGCTGATGGGAAAGAGGTTTTCCGAGATCGAACCATACCGGCATCTATACGGTTACGAAATCGTCGAAGGCGATGATGACACTCTCAGGATCAAGATCCAGAATATGCTGTTTTCCCCCGAAGAACTATCCGCCATGATCCTGCAAAAGTTGAAAGAGTCGGCAGAGCTTTTTTTGAATACCACAATAGAAGGGGCCATCATAACGGTTCCCGCCTACTTTAACGATTCACAGCGGCAGGCCACCAAAGATTCCGGAGAAATCGCCGGCCTTAAAGTCTTGAGGATTATCAACGAGCCGACTGCCGCTTCATTGGCTTTTTCTCTTGACCTGCAGAAAAAGCAGAAGATAGCGGTATACGATTTCGGCGGGGGTACGTTCGACCTTTCCCTATTGGAAGTGGACCAGGAGATCATCAAAGTAGTGGCCACCGCCGGGGATTCCGGTTTGGGGGGTAACGATCTCGACATATTGCTCTCAGATCTTTTATTGGAAGAAATTAAGGACCAGTACAATATTGACCTGACCGACAATAAAATGGCCATCCAGAGGATCAGAGATGCTGCCGAAGCAGCCAAAAAAGAGATCTCCAGCCTGGATGCCTGCGAGATCAATCTGCCCTTCATCGCGGATTCCGATGACGGTCCCATTCACTTCCTGAAGTATATTACTCGTAATGAATTTGAGAAGTTGATCCGGGAGAAGGTGGAACGGACTATCGAAATTTGTGCCCGGTGTCTCA
Source organism: uncultured bacterium (assembly GCA_965603365.1). Classification (GTDB taxonomy): domain Bacteria; phylum Acidobacteriota; class Aminicenantia; order UBA2199; family UBA2199; genus JAHELQ01. The sequence continues at coordinate 21,787 of CBFDCR010000064.1, read as the reverse complement.
AAAAAGCCGGACTGACTGTAGATATGATAGACGATGTCTTGCTGGTAGGCGGCTCGACCCGCATCCCCCTGGTGCAGAAGAGGGTCAAGGCCTTTTTCAACCGAGAGCCCAACAAGAGAGTCAATCCCGACGAAATCGTAGCCATGGGCGCCGCCATCCAGGGTACGATCATCAAAGGCGAAAGCAAGGACATCTTATTGCTGGATGTCACCCCCCTCGCCCTGGGAGTCAAAACCTTTGGCGGCTCTTTTACCAGGGTCATTGAGGCCAATACCACCATCCCCACCAGCCGCAGCCTGGTCTTTTCCACTGTCGAGGACAACCAGGAGGAGGTGGAAATTAATATTTACCAGGGGGAACGGGAAATCGCAGAGGAAAACAAACTGTTGGGGAAATTCACCTTAAAATCAATTCGCAAGGCCCCTCGGGGGGTCCCCAGGATCGAGGTAACTTTCAACATCAATATCAACGGTATCCTGACGGTCAGTGCCATCGATCTATCAACCAAAAGCAAAAAGGAAATTGTGGCCTCCCAATCGGGGCTATTATCGGAAGATGATATCAAGGCGATCAAGAAGAGTGCAGAAAAATTTAAGGAAGCGGATTTAAAGAAGAAAGACCTCATTAATCTAAAAACCAGGGTATTAAACGAATTGTACCAGTTGGATAAGTACATCGAGAACCCGGCGATCCATTCGGATGAGGAGTTAAAGGCCGAATCTATGATACTGGTGAATAAAACCCAATCAATTATTGATAAGGAAAATAAAGAAGAACTGGAGAATATATTAAAAGAATTATCCGCCATGAACAGGGGGCTGGAAACCGTCGTTCAGACGGACCAGGTAAATCCGGAGGTACGGAAGAAACACCCCAGAAAGGCAGACACCCGGCCCATTGATAAGAAAGACGATACCCGCCCGATGCGGAATATGGTCGACTAAAACTAACACCGACACAAATTTTCAATATTATTTATAGAGGCAAAGATATGCCGCAGGTTCTCCTTCTACCGTCACATTGTAATCTTTTTCCGACTCTACGGTGAAGGTCTCCCCGCGCCCGTAGGTCTTTATACTGCCGTCCGGGAGACCCACCTCCATCTCCCCAAAAATTACCTCGATGATCTGCATCGAACTGGTGCCAAAGGTAAAATCCCCCGGCTCCATAATGCCTACAGTAAAACGCTGCCCTTTAATCTCACTACTTAATGTTTTCACTTTACCGCTGAAATATTCCTTTTCTTCAATCATATTCCTCCTCCTGCTCTAAAGAGCATCATGAATTTCAGTATAAAAATACATTATCTCAACTAGAGGATTTGCCCCGCTTGCGGGCTTTAGCCCGTTGTTTTCGCCACTCGGATTCGTTGAGAGGAGGCGGTTCCGTTTCTGCGGCCGTTTTTTGTGTTAGCTGAAGGGCCTCGTCGGCACAGGCGGTGACACACAACCCGCAGCCGAAGCAGCGGGCCTTATCGATGGCGGCAATCCCGTCGTCGATGGTGATGGCCTTAAATTGACAGCGATCCACGCAGATTCCGCAGCCGATGCAGGCATCTTCATCCACCGCAGCCAGGAAATCGGAGCGGGCGATGGCGTTCAAACTACCGAATTCCGCCACCCCCCGCATCACCCCGCAGCAGCAGATGCAGCAGTTGCAGATATAGGTTACCCCTTGCTGCACATTGCTGGTGGAGTGCACCAACCCCTCTTTGTCCGTCTGGGTCAGGATATCCAGGGCTTCTTCTTTGCCGATGGCCCGGATTGCCTCGGTACGGTCAAAGGCGCCGGCACGGGAGGAGAACACCAGGCAATTTTCCAGCGAATGGTCACAGCCCTTGCCGATGAGACGTCTCTGCACCCGGCAGATGCAGTTGAGCACCCCCCAGGCTTTTGCATTTTCAATATAAACGGAGGCCCGTTCATAGGGCATGACCTCGATATTGAAGGGGATGCTCTTCTCCACCGGGATGACCCGGTGAACCGAGGGTTTCATGGTCATCATCTTATGGAGAGCCTCATGGTAATAGTCTTCAAACAACCGGGCAAACGCCTCGTCGATCCGGGCGTTCTGGTGTTCGTAAAAGCCCACGATAAAGGGGATCAATTTAAATGAGAGGCTCCCATCTCCCCGCTCGGCCTCGATCAGCCCCTTCCTGACCATGCCCTTCAGAGCCACAAAGGTCTGCCGCTCGTCTCTGCCCGTCTGCCCGGCAATGGTGTTGGCCGCTTGCGGCTCCAGGCTCAGGCGGCAGGCCAATTCGGCCTCTTCGGGGCTGAAGAGTTTGGCCAGTAATTTTAATTCCACCCCGCTCTCGGTGGCCGGAAAGCCGTTGGGAATCTCATCCAGATGCCGGGCCAGTTGCTTATACACTTTATCCATATTTCACCTATGTGCCATCCCACTATTGTAAAAGAAATATCTCTTTTTTTCATTAAAAAATTTATATATACCTCACAGGTATTATACCTCACAGGTATAAATAGTCAACTCCTAAAAAGGAGCCGTTTTTGCCTTTACTTGGATTTTAATACATGGCATAATGGCGGCATGAGAGAAGAGAAGTGCACCATTGTGAAAAACCGTAAACTGGGCGGCGATTATTACCTGATGAAGCTCGAGGCCGATTATGTGGCCAGGCAGGCCGGGCCGGGAAACTTTATCATGCTGGCCGCCTCTTTTACCACCGATCCATTGCTGAAGCGGCCCTTCGGCATATTGAATGCCGTCCCCCCCCATGTCTGGATCTACTACCAGGTGGTGGGCAAGGGCACCCGGCTCATTTCCAGACTCAAAGAGAACGATACCGCCCACCTGATCGGCCCATTGGGGAATACGTTCCCCGAATTACGGGGGAAGAATATCCTGCTGTTGGCCGGGGGCCGGGGCATCGCCCCCCTCTATTATGCGGCCCGGGATTATACCGGAGATAATGTCGTATTTTTGATTTATGGGGCCGGATCAAAGGATGATCTTAACTTAATAGAGGAGATCGATTCGCTGCCGTTAAAGGAGATTTTCCTGTACACCGACGACGGCAGCACCGGCAAGCGGGGCTTGATCACTGCCGATATTAAAGAAATTATTGAAACCCACGATATTAACGTTACTATTTCCTGCGGGCCGGAGGCCATGTTTCGGGCCCTTCATAAAGAGATCGGCAGCGGCAACACCGACAACTATGTCTCCATGGAGGCGTTGATGGGCTGCGGCTTCGGCATCTGCCACTCCTGTGTGGTCCAGGCCGCCGACGGTTCCTACAAAAAGGTCTGCCAGGACGGGCCGGTCTTCAAGATGGAGGAGATGGCATGGCCGACCTAGACCTCAGCGCAGACCTCAAGTTTATCCGCTTAAAAAACCCGGTGATCCCCGCGTCCGGCACCTTCGGCTACGGCGAAGAGTTCCTGGAGTTTTTCGACCTGGACCTGCTGGGGGCACTGGTGTTAAAGGGCATCTATAAAAATCCCCGGACCGGTAACCCGCCGCCCCGCATCCACGAGACCGCTTCGGGGCTGCTCAACTCCATCGGCCTGGCCGGGCCCGGTGCCGTGGAACTTCAAAATATTATCAGGCGGGTGCGTAAGGCCACTTCTACGCCCATTATTGTCAATGTCTGCGGCGAGGAGGATGAAGAGTACCTGGAGGTGGCCCAGATCTTCGACACCATGCCGGAGGTGGCCATGCTGGAACTCAACATCTCCTGTCCCAATGTCCGGCAGGGCGGTAAATGCCCGGCCCAGGATGACCGCCACACCTTCAGCCTGGTGCAGTTGATCAAACAGAATACCCGGAAGCCGTTGATTGTCAAGCTCTCCCCCAATGCGGCAGACATCGCCTCGGTGGCGCTGGCCGCCCAGGAGGCCGGGGCCGATGCCCTGTCGCTGGTCAATACGTTTTTGGGCCTGGCAGTAGACCTCGACAGACGGGCGCCGGTCTTCAAGAACATCTTTGCCGGGCTGTCCGGCCCGGCCATCAAGCCCCTGGCCCTCAAGCTGATCTGGCAGGTGGTCCAGAGTGTACAGATCCCGGTGATCGGTATCGGCGGCATCACCAGCGGCCGGGACGTGCTGGAGTACATGCTGGTGGGCGCGTCGGCGGTCCAGGTGGGCACCGTCAATATGGTGGAACCCTGTGCCTGCCTGCGTATCATCGAAGAGATAAGGCAGGTCATGACAGAATTGAATATCCAGGATCTATATGAAATAAAGGGAAAACTGGAGGTTTAAAGGATGAAGGATAACATCATTACCGCCCTGGATTTTGATCGTTACGACGAGGCCGTCGGTCTGGTGGGCCAACTGCCGGAGGCTGTTTTCTTCAAGGTCGGTCTCCAGGCCTTCCTGAAGTTCGGCGAGCCTTTGATTGGCCACCTACAAGCACAGCACAAAAAACTGTTCTTGGATCTCAAATTTAAGGACATCCCCAACACCGTCTACGGCGCGGTCCGTTCCGCCTTGCGCTATTCCCCCCATTTCCTCACCATCCATCTCTCCGGCGGTGCCGAGATGATCCGCCGGGCAGTCGAGGCGGCCAGTGACAAACCGGATCTCACTATTTTAGGGGTCACGGTCTTAACCAGCCTGTCGGACACCGACCTTGCCCAGACCGGTAGCTCCCTCTCCACTGCCGAGGCGGTGCTGCGGCTCTGCAAATTGGGTATCGGCAGCGGCATCCGGGCCGTGGTCTGTTCTCCCTTAGAGATCGAACCGATCCGGAAACGTTTTGGCCGCGACCTTCTCCTGGTCACCCCCGGCATCCGCCCCGCCTGGTCGGCCAAAGGCGACCAAAAACGGATCTTTACCCCCCGCCGGGCGATCGCCGCGGGTGCCGACTACCTGGTCATCGGCCGCCCCATCAGCCAGCACCCGGACCCGGCCAGAGCCTTCAGCCTCATCCTCGAAGAGATCACTCTGCCCCAGCCCGACACCTAAGAAGCTAAATAGTTCCTACTGCGCCCAAAAATGTTCCTACTACGCCAAAAAGTGTTCGTACTACGCACCAAAGTGTTCCTATTACGTTTTAGCAAGAGAAAAAATTTTGCCTGTGCCCAACCCTTTCCGGTTTGACCCGTTCCCTGTTTGCTATTCATAAAAATGATCAATACACGTCATCATGGGGGCCAATATCCACAAATATTGCTCGATCGTCTTCAAAATAAAAGACTACCCGGTTATCATAGTCGATCGAGAATGCAGATAACTCCCTCAATTTTCCTGATAATTTGTGGGTCCGCAGTCTATTGTCAAAAGGATTATGGATAAATATATCAACCTTTTCCCAGAATTTGTCCTCAAAAGTTTTTTGCTTCTTTATCTTTTTTTTAAAGGCTCTCTTGAAAGAACTACTAAAAGCTACCTTGGTCATCAGGACAGTATTTGTTTTAGGTCATCGATGTTATCCGAGAAGGCCAGCCTGTTTTTTTTGTACTCTTTTTGGGCCTTTTTGTAATTCTTATAAATTTCTGTCCGCCGCTCCTCAATCAAATACTTTTCCAACAGAAATTGCAATTCCTGTTTCAATTCATATGGCAGCAATTTTACCTCTTCCACAATAGAACTAAATTCCATGGCGAACTCCTTTTCCTTAATATATATGTTATCCCCTCAATTGTCAACCCACAATGATCTCTTTTTCCAGATCCACTTTTAAAGGATTAATCAGGAAAATCTGTCACTCTTTGGTTTTGACGATGACTTTGTCGTAGAAGGCCATGCCGATCATGGAGATGATGCCGAAGGCAGAGACAATGAGCCACATCAGGATGATATCGGAGGACTGTCCCCTCTGGGGATTTAATATGAAGTAGCTGAACAGGGCCCCGCCAATGGGGGAGAGAAAGCTGCCCAGGGCAATGGGCAGGTTGGCATAGCCCAGATAGAGTCCCTCCTCGCCCTTGGGGGCAATGGCACCGATGTACTCGAAGATCCTGGGTGAAGCCATCATCTCGCCGATGGCCATGGCGGCAATGGCGCCGATCATGAAGATGCCGGCTATGGGGAGACCGAGCCCCAGAAATGTGACTTTTTGGGCAAAATCGGTAAAGAGCAGTATCGGCACTATATTGATCAACATGCCGACAGTCAACACGCCGATGCCCATGATGATCGACCGAATGGGTGTCCACTTTTTGACCATGCGGGAGATCAACAACTGAAGGGCCACAATCATGAAGGGATTGGCCATGGTGTAAAGCTCAACCGGTGCCTCCGGATCGATGGATCGCAAGAACAGGGGCACCAGGTTGTAGATCTGGAGGTAGACGAACCAGAAGAGGCCGGTAAAGACAATAAAGAACAAAAATTTGAGGTTTGCCAATACTTTGAAGATACCTAAGATGGCCTGCCCCAGGGTCTTTTTCTGGATCTCCTGTTCATCTTTTTGGGGGTCTTCGCTGTATTTGGGTTCCTTGTATATAAATATAACTATAAAAAACCCCAGCAGGGCAAAGATGGTGGCCACGTAGGTAAAGATCGCCGGGATACCGAACTGGGTGCGGATGAAGTACGATACGGCCCTGCCGGAGATAGAACCGATGTTGATGACCATGTAGAAGATGGCAAAGCCCAGACGGGCCTGGGTTCCGGCGGTTTTCTGTACGGTACCGGCGATGCAGGGTTTGACAATCGATCCGCCTATGCCGATAAATAGTATGCCGATCAGGACAGGAATGGTGTAATCCACCGGGGCGCCGGGCGGGGCACCGATCAAGGCGGGCCAGAACTCCTGGACAAATCCCATAATGAAGTAGCCGATGGATATCATGACGAAGGAGACCATCAGGGAGCGTCGAAAGCCGAATTTATCCGCCAGGGTGCCGCTCAAGATAGGCAGGAAATAGAGCATACCCCATAAAATGGTTCCGTTTAGAAAGGTGGAAAAGGTGGGATTCATCAGCAGGTCTTCGTTTAGATAGATGACCACAAACGAAGCCACCGCATAGTAGGCAGCCCGTTCAAACAACTCGATAGAATTGGCGGCCCAGAATGACCGGGGAAAGGATTGTTTTCTTTCGGCCGTTTGATTCATCTGTCACTCCTTCTTATATGTTAACTCTGCCGGGACTTAGCGACTACCCGGTAGAGAAACCAACCTAAAGCGGTAAAGGTTAGGGCGGAGACCACCTGTCCTATCCAGGAGGCGGGATACACAATCTCGAAGAGTTTCGGGACTTTGCTGGTAATCACGGCAATCACGGCAATCACCACCCCCATCAAGCCTTCGCCGGCGATTAATCCGGAACCCAGGAGTATCCCCTGGTCTTTACCCTTTTCGACTTTATCCTTATCCTGACCGTACTTCTTCTCGACAAAATGGCGGATCATACCGCCGATGAATACCGGCGTCATGGTGTAGAGGGGCAGGTACATGCCCACGGCAAAGGGCAGGGGGGGGACTTTGAAAAACACTACGATGATGGCAAATAGGGCACCGATCCCCACCATGTCCCAGCGCAGGTTACCGTCTAAGACCCCGTCCAGTACCGTCTTCATCAAGGTGGCCTGGGGTGCGGGTAGTTCCTCTGTGCCGAATCCATAGGCCTGCCCCAGGTAATAGACGGCCAGACAAACGAAAAAAGCGGAACCGACGGCCCCCAAAACCTCGCCGATTTGCTGTTTACGGGGGGTGGCCCCGACCAGGAAGCCGGATTTAAGATCCTGGGAGATGTCGCCGGCAATGGAGGCGGCAATGCAGACGATGGTGCCGATGGTCAGCGCGGTGATCTTTCCGGTCAAATCGGTCCAGCCGGCCAGTTTAAAGACAATACCTGTGCCCATCAGGGTGACGATGGCCATGCCGGAGGTGGGGTTGGAGGAGACACCGATCAGGCCGACAATCCGGGAAGAGACCGTCACGAAGCAAAAGGCAAAGAAGGCAATGGCTAAGGCACTGAAAAAGCGCATCAGGAAATAGGTCTGATTACCGATGATGCCGGGGATAAAGGTGATGGCCAAAACCACTATGGAGATACCCAGGACCACATACTTGATCGACAGATCCTGTTCCGTTCGCAGTTTGCCTTTGTTGAGGGTGGCGGCGCTTGCCCGCAGTTCCCGGACACCGATCTTCAAAGATTCTAACATGGTGGGAATAGATTTGGCCACGGTGATGATACCGGCAGCCGCCACGGCACCGGCGCCGATGATGCGGATATAACCCTCCCATATTTGCTGGGCGGTCAGTTGCCCCACCAGGGTGATGGAGGGGTCGAGGCCCCGGGTTTTTAAATAGAGTAATGTGTTGGGCCAGATTTCGCTGTCCCCGAACTGCCAGGCAATGAAGGGGATGATCAATACCCACGACACCAGTCCGCCGGCCACCATGATGGTACCGATGCGTCGGCCCAGGATGTAACCCACCCCGATGAGGGCGGGGGTGGCGGATACGCCGACGACCCCCTTTTTGATCAGGGGGAGGTGTATTTTTATTTTTGAAGGCCACAGGAAGAGAAGCGATACCAACCCTTTATAAAAGGCACCGATACCCAGTCCCATAAATATGTTTTGGGCGCTAGAAGTACCCTCTGAGGCGGCAATCAACACCTCAGCGCTGGCCGTGCCTTCGGGGTAAGGGAGATTCTGGTGCTCCTTGACGATCAAAAATTTGCGCAGGGGGATCATCAACAGTACGCCCAGGATACCGCCGCACATGGCCAGCAGGGTCATCTGCCACAGGGAGGGGATATACCCCCAGATAAAGAGGGCCGGGATGGTAAAGATAATTCCCGATGCCAGCGAAGAACTGGCGGACCCGGTGGTCTGGGATATGTTACATTCCAGGATGGTGGATCGACCGAAAATGGGGGTGAGTATTTTCAGGATAGCCACCGAGATGACCGCCAACGGAATGGCGGTACTGATGGTCAGACCGACCCTGAGTCCCAGATAGGCGTTGGCACTGCCGAAGAGTGCTCCCAGGAATATTCCCAATAGGACGGTTTTGACATTAAAATCCCGCATCACGGTGGCGGCGGAAACGTGGGGCTGCGGTGTGTCCGCGTTATTTGCATTGTTGTCCATATTGACCTTCTCCTTCATTAATAATTTATCTCAGCCAACATCCGAATTCACGCATTTAACCTCATGCCGTTACATACCTATTTAAGTAATATATGGTTATACCAATTAATAAAAATTTTCGCAACAAAAAAATCGGCAAAAATGGTTTTATTATATTTTTTTGATTCCCAGTTCGGCGAGTTGGCGGTCGGGGACGGGGGAGGGGGAGCCGGTGAGGAGGCAGAGGGAGGAGGTGGTCTTGGGGAAGGTGATGACTTCCCGGATGGACTCTTCGCCGCAGAGGAGCATGACGATGCGGTCAAGGCCTAAAGCGATGCCCAGGTGGGGAGGCGCCCCCAGTTTCAGGGCGTTGACGAAGAAGCCGAATTTCTCTTCGATCTCGTCGTCTTTCAGGTTCAACAACCGGAAGATCTTCTTTTGCAGTTCGATGTCGTTGATCCTGCAACTGCCGCCGCCGATCTCCACGCCGTTGAGCACCAGGTCGTAGGCAACAGAGCGGACCGTCAGGGGCGCGCTGTCCAGTTTTTCGATATCCTCCAGCCGGGGGGAGGTAAAGGGGTGATGGTTGGAATCGAGCCGCCCCTCCTCGTCGTTGTAGAAGAAGAGGGGAAAGTCGGTGATCCATAAAAACTCCAGCCTGCCGGGGTCCCGGTACTCCCGGCCCAGGTACTCCCGCAGCTTGCCGGCCAAAAACAGGGCCTGTTCCGGCCTATCCCCTATTAAAAACACGATATGATCAAAGTCGATGCCGTTCTCCCGGTAAAACGTCTCCATGCAGTCGGCGTCGATCTTAAGGGAGGAGCGAAAAGTCCCCTCGCTGCGCTTGATCCAGATCGCCCCCTTGCCGCCGATCTCCCGGATATAGTCGTTTACCTGGTCCAGTATCTTGCGGGAGTATTTAGCCGCCTCCGGCAGCACCAGTCCCTTGACTTCCCCCTTGTTCTCTATGATGGTATTCAACAGTTGGGAGCCGAATTGACTGCTTTGCCGGGTAAAGTCGGTGATTTCAAAGGGTATGCGCAGATCCGGTTTGTCGCTGCCGTAGGCCTGTATGGCCTCGTCGTAGCCCATCCGTTTAAAGGGGCGAGCGATGGTGATGCCTCTTACTGCGTAGATCTCCTGCATGAGTCCCTCGACGATCTCGAACAATTCATCGCTGTCGGCAAAGCTCATCTCGATATCAACCTGGGTAAATTCCGGCTGGCGGTCGGCCCGCAGGTCTTCATCCCGGAAGCACTTGACAATCTGGTAATAGCGTTCAAATCCCGACACCATCAACAATTGTTTGAATATCTGCGGCGATTGGGGCAGGGCAAACATCCGGCCTTTGTAGATCCGGGAGGGCACCAGGTAATCCCGGGCCCCTTCGGGGGTGGCCCTGGTGAGCATGGGGGTCTCCAGGTCCAGGAAACCGCGGCCCTGCAGGTAACTGCGAATCTTCAGGTTGACGTCGCTGTGTATCTTGAAATTCCGTTGATGCCGCTGGCTGCGGAGGTCGAGGTAGCGGTATTTAAATCGCAGCTCCTCGGAGATCTCCTGCCGCTCCTCCAAGAAGAAGGGGGGAACCTCGGACTCGGCCAGTATGTCGATCTCTGCGGCCAGAAGTTCCACCCAGCCGGTATAGAGGTCGGGGTTGGGGTTGGAACGTTTGACCACTTTGCCGTTCACCCGCAGTACGTATTCCCGGCCGATTTTTTTGATCTGTTCCGGTTCCGGGAACTGCTCGTTGACGATCACCTGCAAGATGCCTTCCCGGTCCCGCAGATCCAGGAAGGTTAAGCCGCCCAGTTCTCTTTTCTTGTTAACCCAGCCGTAGACGGTGATTTGTCGGTCGATTAAATCTTCGTTCACCTTGCCGCAGTAGTGCTCTCGCTTTAAACGTTTCGTCTCACTCATGGTTTCATTTCCTTATCATCATAAATATCCCAGGGATTTCAACATCTCTCGATGCCGCTCCGATACCGGGCCGATTTTTTCTTTGGCCTCGGTCAGGCGTTTGGAGATCTTCAACACCTGGTTCAGTAAAGAAGATTTCATTTTGCCGTCGGTTGCGGCTGCGGCAAAGGTGTTGCGGATGCCCCAGCGGTCGGTGGGCAGATGGATCAACTCGATCCGCTCCTTTTTGTTTTTTCGTCCCGGGGTGAAGATGATCTGGTAGGGGAAATCCAGCAGCGAACAGGCGTCGACATAGGCCTCCGGTGCATAGGTCTCCAGGACGAGTTTCCGGTTGTCCCCGGGTGTTAACAGCGACTGTCCCGTCATGAAACCGGGTATCTTTATGCCGGCAATATCCAGGATGGTGGGGGCGATATCCAGCAGGGAGACCACCTGCTCTTTAACGCCCCTCTGCTTCAGCGGCGGCCCGGCCACGATCAAGGGGACATGGGTATAGATTTTATTGAGGTAGTGGATATGACCGAAATAGTGCTTGTGCTCCCCCAGACCCTCGCCGTGGTCGCCGACCACGATAAAAACCGATCGCCGGTAGATATTGTTTTCCTTTAAAAAATCGATGAAGCACCCCAGGTGACGGTCCATGTAGGCCACCGACTCTCGATACAGGGCCCGTTGGCCGGCCTTGCCCACCATCACCTTGAAGATAAAGCCGATTTCCACCGTCACTGTCTCCTGCCGGGTATTGACCAGCAGTATTTTTTCAGACGGGGCATTGGCACGATAAATTTTTTTGCCCCTGACCTGCTGCATCCGCCACTCTTCCGGCAGCCTGATATCCACGCCCTCTAAATGGCCCGGCGCCTCGAGGTGGAAGTCGTGGTATTCGAAGTATTTAACCGCAAACTTCGGGTCCTGCCGCCATTGGGGCGGGATATCTACCCAGAGGGATAACTCATTGGGCCCCGGCTTTAACGCCAGTTTCAACCGTACCATCGGCTCCTGGGTCACTGCGTAAACAGACCGCTCCTCCCCTTCGAAAAATATGGACAGTTTACCCCGGTAATAGGGGGGAGAATAGGGGGTGTGGGGGTCGGAGTAGTGAAGCCAGAAGAAGGCCTTTTGCCTGTCCCGGCCCCGGAGCGTTTCCCCGATTAACCGGAAAGCCTGCCGGTTGACCTCTTCTGCCGAGCGATGCCACATGCCGGGGCTGAAATGTTCCTCGTAGCGGTCAAAGCCTTTGGCTAAGCCGAATTCCCCCTTCAACACCCCCAGCGACACCACCGCACCGGTGTGGTAACCGCGGTTCTTTAACAACCGGGATACGGCGGGTTGGGCCGACTCGGCCGACTGGCCGTTATTGGTTACTTTCATGACATGGGGCGGCAAGGAGTGAAAGATGACGAAGTGGGCCGGCAGGGTGATGGGAATCTGGGAATAGGCCTGGCTAAAACGCACCCCCTCCGCGGCCAACCGGGCCAGGTTGGGGGTCTGTCGATTGCTTTTAAGTGAATAGTCGATAGAGTCGGCCCGGGTGGTATCCAGGGTGATCAGGAAAATATACCGAACCTCCGCTCCCTTGAAGAGCAAGAGTCCGGCTATCGCCGCTGCAGTGAAGATTGCGAAAATCAGCCCAATTTTTTTCATTGGCCCGACGTCATAGATAGCCCAGGGATTTCAAGATTTCCCGGTGCCGCTCCGAGATCTTCCCCACCTTTCCCTTCTGGGCGGTTAAGACCCGCGAAATCTTCAGGACAGAATTGTACAAATCGGATTTGATCTGCAAATTTTTGGTGGTATGAAAGATGTTGCGGATGCCGAAGCGGTCGTTTTGCAGGTCGATGAGTTCGATGCGGTCTTTCTTTCGGCCGGGGCAAAAGATGATCTGGTAGGGAAAATCCACCACCGAAAAGGAATCAAAATAGGCCTCCGGCGCATAGGTTTCCAGGATGATTTTGTTCGGCGACAGGGGCTTATCCAGGGAGCGTCCCTGCATAAAATCGGGTTTACGGATACCGGCCAGGTGGAGAATGGTGGGGGCGATATCGAGAGTGGTGACCGGTTCCTCCCTCGCCCCCCTCTGCTTGACCCCGACGCCGGCAATAATCAAGGGTACATGGCTGTAAATCTTGTTTAAATAATGGATGTGGCCGAAGTGCTGCCGATATTCCCCCAACCCTTCGCCGTGGTCGCCTATGATGATGAATAGAGAGTTGTCGTACATCTGCCGGGCCTTTAGGAATTCGATTAATTTTCCGATCTGGCGGTCCATATACCGGACCTGGTGGCGGTAAAGATACTTCCGGGAGTTGGGATGCTCCAACATGCGGAACACGAAGGAGAGATTGACCGGAAGATTCTCCTTTTCCTTATTTAGCAGTATGACGCTGGAATCCTTTGCCCTGGCAAAATAGTTGGTCTTGCCTTTGACCTTCGCCTTTTGCCATCTCCGGGGAACGACGACCTCAACGGCTTCCGGCACTTTGGGCCCGGTCACCTCGAAGTCCTGGTAAGTCATAAAGCGAATGGCGACCTGCCTGGATTTGCGGATGGCCGGCGGGATCTCTGTTTTTAAGTCCATCAGGTTTTCGCCGGGTTTTAGCTCTAAATTGAGCGAAACCAGCGGCTGCTCGATACTCTTAGAAGTAAATACCGGCGAACCGTTAAAATATACCCTGAAATTCCCCTTATAAATAGGGGGATAATAGGGTTCATGGGGATCTGAATAGTGGAGCCAGGTAAAGGATTTTTTTCCTTTGATTTTGGCAAGCAGGCCAAAAGCATCCCGGTTTACTTCTTCGGCGGTTTTGTACCACAGGTAGGATTTAAAGTTCTCAATATATTCATCAAAACCCTTATTTAAGCCGAAATCGCTCTTCAATACCCCCAGGGAGACCACCGCTCCGGTGCGGTAATCCTTTTTCTTCATCAACTGGGGCAGGGCCGGATGTGACACCTGGCGGACCTGGCCGTTGTTGTAAATCTTCAACAGGTGGGGGGGGAGGGAATAGAGCATCGAGTAGTGAGAAGGCAGGGTGACGGGAGTCAGGGCATAGGCATTTTTAAAATAGATGCCCCGTGAGGCTAAGGCGGCCAGGTTCGGCGTGTGTCGGTTGTTTCCCGGTGAATAGTTGATGCAGTCGGCCCGGGTAGTGTCCAGGGTGATCAGGAAAATGTGATCCGCCGCCGAAGATCTGGACAGCGAACAACCGGCATTTATCACCAGCCATAAAAAGATCAAAGCATAAGTTATTCTCTTCATTCCGCGAATGCCTCTTTCAAAATATCGTACACCATCTCGATATCGTAGGACAGTACCTTCGTTTTGCCCGTCACCGCCATAAAATTGGCATCCCCCTGCCAGCGGGGGACAATATGCAGATGAAAGTGACCGTCCACACCGGCCCCACCGCATCTGCCGATGTTCATTCCCAGGTTAAAACCGTCGGGTCTAAAATGCTGCTTCAAAACCTCCAGCGACCGATTCATGATTTGCCACATCTCTACCGAATTTTCCGGGGAGATCTGGTCCGGTGAGGAAAAATGTTCGTACGGCACGACCATCATATGACCGGTGCTGTAGGGATATTTATTTAATATGCCGAAGAACTTTTTCCCCCGATGGAAAATAAGGGATTCTTTGCCCGATCGTTTTAGCGCATCGCAAAACACACAGCCCCTTTTCCCCCACAACTGGCAAATAAACTCCCAGCGCCAGGGGGCCGCCAAGAACTTCATTTCCTTTTGTCTATCTCATTCTGAAGGAGATCGCCGATGGTGGTGACCGAGCCGTTGCCCGATTTCATGTACTTCTCGATTTCTTCTCTTTCCTTTTTTCGGTCCACCGCTCTGAAGCTGAGATATGTCCGTTTTTTATCGGGATAAGTATGGGTGATTAGTGCCTCCCTCAACTGACCGGCCTTGAAATTCGCCTTGACCTCTTCGACCGTTACCCGACGGTCGTCCACTTCACCGATCTTCACGAACCCTTCGATATTCTTAGAAATCTCGGTCACGATTCCCTTATCGGTGATTTTCTTTATCTTGACCGGGATGATATTGCCCGGTTTGTTCTTTCTGAAGAACTCTTGCCACTCTCTTTCGTAAAGATGTTTGATGCCCAGCTTGACTTTGTAATTGGAATCCAGTTCATCGCTCAGGATCATGGTTTCGATTTTTTCACCTTCCTTCATATACTCTTTTGGGGTATCGATCCTGAAATAGGTGATATCCGAGATCTTGACCACCCCTTCGACATTTTTATCCACCTCGATGAACACCCTGGAATTTAATATTTTTTTCACCACCCCTTTGACGATTTCGCCGACACTATGGCCCTCCATATACTTCTCTTCGGGCCGCATTTCCAATTGCTTTAAACCCAGCTTGATCTTTTTCTCCTCTTTGTTCAATTCGATCACCTGGACCCACAGGCGATCGCCGACAGCCACATACTCTTCCACGGATGTGGGCTTACCTTCCCAGGTTAAATCGGAGATGTGGAGTAAGCCTTCGACCCCCTCTTCCAATTCAATAAAGGCGCCGAAATCTACGATTTTCGTCACTTTGGCCACCATTTTTTTACCCACCGGGTATTTTTCATCGATATTGACCCAGGGGTCGGGGTACTTTTGTTTAATGCCTAAGGCAATTTTTTGCTTTTCTCTTTCAATCTCTAAAATTTTCGCCTCCACCTCATCCCCTTTTCTCAGTTTCTCCTTGGGATGGGTTACCCTGCCGTAAGATATATTTTCTTTGTGGATCAAGCCGTCCACCCCGCCTAAATTGACGAATGCGCCGTAGTCGGTGATGGTGGTAATCACACCCTTGACAATATCGCCCACATTGAGAGAATCAAACAGATTCTTGATTTTTTCCTGTTTCTCTTCTTCCAGTATGACTTTTCTCGACACCACACCGGAATTTTCTTTGGGATTTAACTTGGTCACCTTAAACCAGTATTCCTTGCCCAACAGTTTCTGGGGATTCTTGACTTTCTTGATATCGGCCTGGCTCATGGGCAGAAATACCTCGATCCCCATATCCACGATAAAGCCCTTGCTTTCCGACAGCACTTTTACGATTTTACCGATCAGGGACAAATTCTTCTCATAGGCCCTGGAAAGCTTTTCCCAACCCTCTTTTTTATCCAATTCCTTTTTGGAAACGGTAATATATCCCTGATCGACATTGATCTTTTGGGGAATAACGGTTAGGGGGTCACCGACCTTGTAGTTAAAAGATCCATCCCACTCTACCAACTCCACTTTATTTAGAATACCTTCAGTCTTATGACCGATATCCACAATCACTTTATCTTCTATAATGTCGACAATTCTGCCCTCAACGGGAGTATCAAAGCCGATGGATTTCAGATCGTATTCTTTTATGAGCTCCGAAAAGTCTTCTTCATTATGAGCATCGGTGTTTTCTTTCGGTTCATCCATGCTTGCTCTCCTTTTCTAACTTAGTCTTTTTAAAGAATGCTTTAACCTTTTCAATTTCTTCGGGTGGGGTTGAAGCGCCGGCGGTTATCGCCACGCTGTTAAAATTTTTGATCCCCTCTAAAAACCCGGGATCATGCAATTCATCGCTTCGCTCGAAAAAGAAAGTGTTTTTATTCTTTTTTTGGGAAATTTCAAAGAGCTTCCGGGTATTGGAAGAGTTCTTGCCGCCAATGACCACGACAAAATCGACCCCGGGGGCCAGTTTGCCAATGGCCTCCTGCCTGACCCTGGTGGCGGAACAGACGGTATTGTATATTTCTAACCGGGCGGTTTTTTCAAGCAAGACAGAAATAATCTCTTTAAAAAAGTCCATGTTCAGGGTGGTCTGGGTCACCACACTGATACGATTCCGGTATGCTATTTGCCGGGCTTCCTCGATCGAATTAATGACCAGTGCATCATTGGCATAACTCCTGGCGGCAACCATTTCGGGGTGCTTTCGGTCCCCCACCATGACAATCTGGGTCTTCTGGCGGTTTAATTTTTCGATGATCTTATGGGTTTTCTTCACCAGGGGGCAGGTGGCGTCCACGTAATCGATCTCTCTTTTTTGCAAAATCTTCTCTTCTTTCAGCGGAATACCGTGGGTGCGAATCATGACTTTTTTAGCGGGGTCTAATTGGTCCAACGAATCAATACAGGGGATGCCCTTCTTATCCAGATTATTTAAAACAGTCCGGTTGTGGATAAGTTCCCCGTATATTTGAATACCCTGCCCGCTGTTATGCAATTGATTTATTAATCTCAACGCTCTTTTTACTCCAAAACAAAATCCAGCTTCTTCTGCTACTATTACCTTCATTTATCGCACAGAATTAATGTATATCCTATACCATTATGCCCCTTTTGTCAACATTGTCTTTGACCAGTGTCTTTGAACAGAAGTTACACCAAAAAATAAAGCCTGAAACTCCAAACCGTAGGTTAAATAGGTTTTTTGGATTTACGCAAGTGATTTTGTTTGGATTATCCTTGCTGGTGCTTCACTTCAAGTTGAATAGGAAAATCAAGGATAAAGATCGAGTCACCTTCGATTTGCTGGATGAATTGGAGCAGGGCAAGGCTTATTTTGTCCTGTGCAGAGATGAGGGCATCAGGAACCGCTTATTCAAACAACTGACTGCCGAACCGAATGTGGCCGGGCTGGATCAGGTCAGCGGGGAGGACATTGACCCGGAATTGCCGCCTAAAGATATTGTCCCCTACCTGTGCCATATCAGGGGAACCGAGGACATAAAAAAGGTAAAAGCCATTATCAACCGATTGGGCATCGAAGATTTCAAGTATTTTGACCGCAGAAAACCGGCCGAGGTGAGTGCAGAAGACCTGAAAAAGATCTATGCGGCCCTCATGCTGTCGGAAGTCGAAGACAGAGAAATCATCCTGATCAACAACCTTCTATCCGGCGTGAGTAAGCAGTTTGATCGACAGTTCATCGCTCTCTTGCAGGATTTGAATGGGCAGGGGGAAAAGTCATCTATCTCAGTGATGAAATATACCTGAGTGTTTTGGCCGGGGATCTATTTGAAATCCCACCTGGCGACGATTTTGCGACTCAACGTATCAATCTAAAGCATGTCAGCTTAAGGTAGTTCTTCCTACAGCGGTCAATAAATTAGAATTCACCATACCCCTTCTACCGGATCGTATTTGCACCCGGCAGTTTTGGAGTCAAATAAACCTCCTTGCCTGACAGCTTCAACCCTGCAATCACTGCAAGCATAGCGATATTCACACTCTTTACAAATTTTTATATCGTCCTTTTTTAACTCCCAATATTTATCAAATTCTCCATCTAAAATAAGATCCCTGATGTCTTTTTCCAGAATATTTCCAGGCGTTTCTTGTGACCACAAACAGGGACGAATCGTTCCATCAACATCAATTCCTAATTTGTTACCCCAGCATGGATTAAAGTAATGATTGTAGAAGAAGGAAAAAAAGTCCAATATCATGTTCGATTCATTTATTTCTAATTCATTGTATCCCCGGGTTTTCAAGTGAATGCCATTCATTTCCAAAAATGATTGATCATCCGTCTCAATTAAACCCTTAAATAAAACAGAGTATTGATCTGCAATAATACCATTTCGTATTGAAAGCAATTTCTCTTTGTTTTTAAAGGGATTCCCACCTGTTATAAGTATATGGGAGATAGAAATGTCTTTTGTCTGCTCAATGACTGTGCTCACTATTTTTTCATCCATTTCCTTTTCCCCTTTATAACAACAGCATGGCTGATCTCCACAATTTGAACAATTTTCATCACAGGCACCTGTTACTCTTATTTGCAGTTCCCTTAATTTTGTCTTTTCTTTGTAGTGTGACATATTAAGACTAAATTTAAATGGGATAACTCCTTCTGTCTCTATAACAATTTCAGCTTTGAGAAGATCGTTGATCAACTTTTTAAGTTCTCCCATTTCACTATTAACGCGATGTAATTTACCTTTCAACAGATCATAAAATGCGTAATTTTTACAGCCTTTTACCTTGTAGACAAACGGCGATAGCTTTATATTTTTGATTCTTCTATTTTCCATTTTTGTATGAAATGGTCATCATCCTTATTCGTAATTAAATATAGATATCCGCCCATATAGCCCGTACACAACCTATAAAAGGCTGTGTCCAGGCTATTGACTCTGGTAAAATATGGACATTTAACTGTCCCCCGTGAGTTTAATTCAAAATCGAAATAGTCTCCTGCTATTGGGCCATCATCCTGGGTTCTTCGAAAATAATTGTTTCTTCTTAGAACTATGAACCCCTTACTTAATGGGATGACCGTGGAACCGGGAATAACATAATCAAATAGGGTGAACCTATTTCTAT
Source organism: uncultured bacterium (assembly GCA_965603365.1). Classification (GTDB taxonomy): domain Bacteria; phylum Acidobacteriota; class Aminicenantia; order UBA2199; family UBA2199; genus JAHELQ01. Next base: position 2,535 of record CBFDCR010000064.1, on the reverse strand, counting down.
CGAGTTTTGTTTCTTTAAAGAATCTCTTCTTATCCTCTACGGTTACTTTATTTCTTTCGTAATTGAGTTTTACCTGCTTAAGCAATTCGCCATTAAAATTAATAATTGATATTATATATTCGTTAAGGTTAACAAAATAAATTTTGTCAGACTTTACGAAATATCTAAACTGGGGTCTTGATCCAATTATAAATTTATAGTTTTTGTCTCTAAATAAATACGGCCCGATTGTAAAAATTTTCTTTATCTTTTCTTTCGGAAAATCTCCGGTATTAAGATTGTATCCCCATAAACGCCTATTATTTTTTTCCATACATTGGGTGGTTAAGAGCCATTTTTGGCCATCGTCGGTTAATGTTACGGCGAAGTTACGCGGAACCCTGAATATCTCTTTCAAATTAAAATTTTTGTCGTAAATGGTTCCTCTGGCTGAGACATTATCAAATGTCACAAAATTTTCCCCATATGCTCTAAACATGGTCCCATCACTTAATTCGCCTGGTCCCTGCCCAAATTTAAAGTTAAATTCATTTTTCTTTTTTAACTCCGAATCGTACTGTATAATTTTGAACTGATCTGTTTCCGGCAGAAACCTTCCCTGTAAAAAAATATACTCTTTATTTAGAAAAAGAAAACCGCTGTCTTCTATTAAATCCGGTATATGGACGGTTTTTTTTAATATAAACCTGACATCTACCGGCTCCTGATTAATATCGGTGACTACTTGCTTAATTCTAGAATGTTTTCCTGAGTTACAAAAGCTCAAGAAAATCAGAAATAGTATCACATTTACATGTTTTGAAACTGTCATCTTCTTTCTCCAGAAGTTCAATATATCTCGGCAATAAAATATTTTTTATATTATTTTTTGCGATATTGCATTTATTAAGGGAGATTTTTTCCCTATTGCAACTGTTTGCAAAACAAAAATCGCACAACATCCAGATATCACAATTCCAACATTCATTTTTTTTTATTTCACTATTCCAATTTTCAAGTAATTTCTTTATGGTTTCGAGATTGTACCCCTCTACTACATTACCAATAGGAAAGGCGTCAATGATCTGTTCACAGGAATGTAAATTGCCATCCACATCAACAAAAACCCTTGTAACCCCTAGATCACACATCCCGGTAAAAACAGTATTATCGTTTAGTAGTGAAGTGTTATTAAGACGATAACCATATTCGCACATTCTTTTATAAACCCATTCATTCTTATCTAATTGTTCTAAATTCCTGTGTTTCTTCATTTGAAACACATTCTGGACATTGGGATCTTTAAAATTATAGTTTCTTATAGAATTAATTACCACATTTCCTTCATGAAACAGATCTTTATTATTTAGAAGGTATTGTTCTATTTCTCTTAAATTATGATGAGGATGGACAGTAATAAGAAATCTAATTTTGTTCTCATAATATTCTGGAAAATTCTTTTTGATATTTTTAATATTTTTGATTATTGTGCTCCAACTTCCTTCTCCATTAGGTTTTACTCTAAATTTATCATGCTCACTTTGAGGCCCATCAAAACTAATTGAAAGTTCAATGTCCTCTTTAACAATTGTTTTTATATATTCCTGATTCAGCAACATGCCATTTGTCGAAATCATAAATATAAAATATAGTTTTTTATTCAGGCTTTGGTTCTTTTCCCTTGTATATCTGATAGTTTTCAATATTGTATCAAACTCCAATAATGGCTCTCCGCCAAAAAAACTCAATCGTCTATCAAGAGTCCGATCAGTTCTAAATTTAGAATTCAATTTCTCAAAATACAAGTCCACAGCTTTTTTCGCGGTTGGCCATACCATACTTTTTTGATTATGTGTCCTTTGATATTTATAGATACCTGAATATGAACAATACCGACATCGCAAGTTACAATTTTGAGTTATCCCTAAAATCATGTTTTTTAAATTTGCCAGGCTTTTTTCTATATCTTTTAATCCTATCTCTTTTTTTAATCTTTCTTTTATATTTTTAGTACGTTCAATACGTGAGAAATGAGTTTTGATTGAGTTATAATATTTCTCAGGTAGTATTAAACTTATATCTTTACCCAATACATACTTTTCTTTATTTGTATTAAATACTATTGTCACCTTGTTTATTCTCTCTCTATTAATAACCCAGGCTAATAATAACCCAGGCTAAAGGCCCGTAATTATTTATTACCGGCCTTTAGAAGTAGTTACTTTTTAGGTACTCAGTTGATACTATCACGTGCTGGCGGCATGCATTAAGTCATTATGCACCTTTGTGCCACAGAGATTGCAATTACAAGGCCAGTCATCTCCTCCGGCAACTTTTGACAGTTCAGTTTTAGTTAAACCAACTGACTTCACCTTAGTTTCCTTTAACATTTTTAATACCTCCTTGTCATCTATCGTCGTTTAACTAAGAAAATTATTTGAGTTATTGTGATTTAGTTTAACAATTATTTGGGAAAATGTCAATATCAATGGCTCTCCCTCAATTTCCCATCAAAGTTTTCTTTGTACCCTGAATTGCTAATTTGCTTCATTTATC
>CBFDCR010000063.1:0-30289 GCA_965603365.1 uncultured bacterium | reverse complement strand
TTTCAGACAATCATAATGTTGTAAAACAACAAAGAAATAATCTTTTAGATTACAGGATACGACAAAAGAGCAAATTGTTCAGGCTGAAAAGGGACACCCTGCGGCAGGATGTCCCTTTTTTTAAATATTATTCGGTTTAATAATGTCGCTGTTTAGGGGGTGATTTCCAGTTCCGGTTTATCGTAAAAACGGTGCTGGCCCAGGTAGTCGTCGTTAGTAAAATTCTGGTAGCGGATCAGCAGGGTGTTTTCACCGTTCTGGATGGCCTCGTTTATCACTGCCGTAATGTCCACCGCAGTCACCCGCTCCTTCACACAGCCGGTGACGGAGAAATTGGCCACGGTTCCCACCTGGTTGGGGATGCCGCCGTAGGTGGGGATATTGTCGAATGTCACCGCCGACCGGGAGATCTGCATGGTGTCGCCGGGATTGCTGTTATCGCAAAACATGGTGGAGGACTCTTGCAGCTTGATCACTGCAGCCGATACCGGCGAAGTGGGTAAATCGTATTTGACCGCCGAGGCCCAGTAGCGGCTGCCGTCGTTTTGCTTGGTGCCCACCCGCAGCGAATCGATAGAGGTGGTGCCGGTATAGTAAACATACATGCCGGCCAGCGCCGTAATCGTATAGGGAGGCTGACTCCCGCAGTCTTCGGGACAGGTCTCCGGGGTCTCCTCGCCGTTGCAGATGTCGTCGCCGCAGTAAGGCTGGGCACCACAGTCCTCCGGGCAGGTCTCGGGCGTCTCGTCGCCGTTGCAGGCACCGTCGCCGCAGTAGGGGGGTGTCGACTCCCCCAGCCGGATGGTGTACCAGGCCACCTCCTGGCCCAGTCCCGGTTGGCTGAGACTCAAGCCCTTGAGTTGAAGCCACAGGTACAACTGGTCGCCGCCAGCGGTATTGGCGACCAACTGGCCATTGGTGTCGGAGATGAAGTCGTAATCCAGATCCCAGCGTTTGTGGCTGGAATAGATATTGCGATCCAGGCTGCCCAGTATCTCCACCCTGTCGGCCCCCTCGCTCAACTCCACCGTGATCGAGCTGCTGCCGCTCACCGGCACCCGGTACATCATGAAGCCCCAGCCGCCGATGACGCCCCGTTGATCCACCCCCTCCACCAGCACCGGCAGATCGTTCTCGTTGGTGCTGTCGGCGATGTAACCGGCACCGCCGGAGGGGCCGGTCTGGGTATCGTTCAGGGCATAACCGTGGTGGCTGTCGTAGACATACTGGTCGCCGGAGGGACGGGCAGGGCCGTCATAGGGCACAAACAGGTTCATCAACTGCCAGGCACTGCCGCTGGTATCGTACTCCACCACCAGGGGGGTGGAGTCGTGCTCTTCGGCATCGTTGGTCGTACCGTTTTGCAGCGGCACTGCCGTATGGGTGCCGGTATCGCGTCCCGGCGGGGTGCACTCAAAACTGTTTTCATAAAAGCTGCCGTCATAGCCGATGCCCTCACACTGGATATACTCGTTGATCAAATAGTCGCCGTAACCGTTGATCACCACCGGGGTAATGCTGCCCTCGGAGTGGGATGTCGTATCGAGGCTTAAACTGTAGGGGTCGTTGCAGTCGAGTTCATACCAGCCCCCGTCCCACCAGGTACCCTGGTTGGGATGGATCTCCGGTTTCCCCAGGCAGGCTTCGGCCCAGGTATGGAAGGAAGAGGTCCAGCCGTCGCCGCCGATGGAGTGCTGACAGCGGCCCGGGATCCCTAAGGCCCGGAACATCACCGACAGGCAGGTGGCGAAATTAAAGCAGGCACCGGCTTCGAGCACGTAATTGGCCGGCAGCCGGTCGACCCAGCCCAATCCTAAGGCCGCCCGCTCGGCCGTCACCACATCCAATTCGTCGGCGATGCCGCCGCCTTTGGGTGCGTCGATCGTACCCCGCAGCATATCGTCGAAGGTGTTGTATACCCCGCTGTCGTTGCCGTACCAGCCGTTGCCCGCCACCCAGGTGATGCGCTGGCCCACCACCCCGTAGGCATGAAGGCAGGCCTCCAGGGGGGTGGCGGCACCGCTGCCGTGAATCGTGGCCGCCATCTCCACCCAGCGCTGGCCAAACACGCCGCCGTCTGCCCCGCTCTCGGAGTTCCAATCCCCCCGGTAGCCGTACACATCGTCGTTGCTGCCCAGCGGATAACCGGGCCCCTCAAACGAATAGTTCAAATAGTTCTTCAAGTCTACCGCCGTCTGCCACTCCTCGTCCACATAGGCCCAGGAGCGGTACCCGTTGGCATCCAGGTAGGAGGCGGCAAAAGAGGGATCGAAGATGATGTACACGGTGACGTAGTTTTCCGGGTCGCTGCCCACCCGCACCTGGTAGTCCCCCACCGGTGCGGCAGCGGGTATCTGGATGGCCGCCGCCCCCTTTGGGGAATCCCAGGAAATATTCCAACCGGCACCCTGGCGGCCGGTGCCGGGTGCGGCCGGTGCCAGCACCGTGACCGGTGTGGTCTCGTCCATACCGGCCTCGTCCTTCACATACATGGTGCGGCCCCGGCGGACCACCGCCGCATTCTTGACATTGTCGGCGCCAACGGCATTGTCGGTGACCCCGTCCCAGGCCCCGGACTTGCCGCCGCTCCAGCACTTGTAGAGTTTGGTCTCGTAAGCGTCGTCGTAGAGCACCACCACCGCAGTGCCGTCGTCGGGACTGCCCCCCAGGAAAGTGGGCCTCGCCGCGCTGGGAGCCGCCGCCTCACCGCCCTGGTACAGGAGCCTGTTTGCCAGATCGAGCCGGGTTTCCCGGCTGCTGCGCAGCCCATAGACCTGGCCCGGTAGATAGACCTCGGCCTCGTCCAGTTGAATGTTGTTGCCGTCGGAGAAGATGTAGGAGTGGGCGGCCGTGTCCTTCAAGCCCAGGAGTTTTAAGCCCTTCAGGGACCACCGCTCCTCTGTCAGGGGGACGGCAAAATACTTAAATTGATGGGGTGCGATATGCAGGGGCACGGCCGTGGGCATGGTGCCCACCATGGTCAGGGTCTTGCCCCGGCTGCCCTCCACCTCCAGCACCTGGCCGGGCCAAAGGCTGCTGGAGGCATCCAGGAACTCACCGGTGTTGACGTCTTTTATCAGCCCATAGGGTTCGAGGCTCTTTAACGCCGTTGCCAGCGAGTGGGGGTGAAACTCCAGGGAGATGGGCACCAGGCCGCCGAACCGGCTGACCGTCAACTTCGCCGCCAGCGGGTAGGCATAGTTCCGGCTGCCCACGGCCATCACCCTGTAGACCGTCGAGCCATCGTCTTCGATGGGATCGCTAAAGGTCGTCTGGCCGTAAGATAGTTCGGCCGCCAGGGTAAACTCATAGGCATCGGCGGTCAGGGGCGAGCGCCAGACCTGGTAGGCGGCGGCCCCGGGATAGGGCATCCAGGTCAACTCCACGGCGTCATGGTTGGCGGACAACACCGCCTTTAAACTGGGGCCGCTGCCCCCGCCGTACATCTGGTGGGCCAGCAGACCCACCAGTACCGCGACACCCAAAAAAGCCGCCAGTACAATCTTGCGCTGAAATCTAAACATGATAATACCTCCTTTTAAAATATAGTCTCCTTAAATATTTTGAAAAAACCCATCGACCGGGCATGATACTCCTTCTTTTATCTGCTTCACTTCACCACCGACGGCCCACACAAAAAGTCGAAATCCTTAACAATTAACCACCAATACACCATTATCCCCCCCCAGAAAAAAATTGTCAACCACCCCATATGAAAATTTTTCTCCTCCCCAAACACAAAATCAAAACCAACCATATTTTACTCGCGGGTAACGGCCTTGCTTGACCCCTTTTCTGCGCCTCAAGAATAAAGTAGAGTGGTTGAAAGAGGACACCTATTGGTTGTGTTGGCTTTATTGCCAGAGGGGGAGAAATCATTGCCATAGGTGATTCAAGATAGAAGCCCGTTTTTGCCAAAAAACTCGAAGCCCTGGGGTAAAAACCCCGGCGATGCCAAAAATATCCCGACATTGGCAAAGAGTTGTCAGAGTGACATGAAGCGAGACATAAGCAGGCAATTGGAGGCGCGGAAAGAGCGTAAACACCGCAATCCCTTGATTATCAAGGGGGCCCGCCAGGTGGGAAAAACCTATATCCTCAAAGAGTTTGGGCAGCAATGCTTCCCCCAATATCATTACTTTAACTTTGAGGAGGACGATCAGGTAAAGAAAATATTCGCCCCCGATCTTAAACCCCGGCGGATTCTGGATGAACTCAGCTTCTATGTAAATGCCACCATCGATTCCGAAAACGATCTACTCATCTTCGATGAAATCCAGCATTGCCCCCGGGCCCTGACCAGCCTGAAATACTTTGCCGAGGAGGTTCCGGGACTGGCCATTTGTTGTGCCGGATCTCTGCTGGGTCTCTTTTTTGGTGAAAGTCCCTTCCCGGTGGGCAAGGCCGATTTTTTGCCCCTGTCTCCCCTCTCTTTTGGGGTGCCGGATTTCTAGACTGTCCCGTATTTTTCTCAATATGATGCCTTAAAGGAATTTTCGGGACAACATAAATCTTACTGAAGAAGAATACATGCAAAAATTAGAACAGATTCGACAGCGAGCCTGGGATCGATACAAAAAGGATCTGCCTATTAAATGAAAATCGTCGTCGACTCCAATGTCATTTTTTCGTCACTCATCAGTGGAAAGACTTTTTATATTGCCGAATTTTTTATCCCAATTTAATTTTTTCAGTAGGTTATACACAATTACTCTGTTACTTTAAAATATAAACGGCAGCATCGCCGACATTGGTGCCGGTATGGTCTGTTTTTATCAGGGAATGGCCAATCTTTTTTAGCAGGGTGTGGCTGTCATACCTGTCGAGATAGGCTTGAATCTCCAGGTTTTTGGAGGCTGCGGTTTGCAGAGAGTGTCTGTCTACAATGGCGCCGGCCACCCCCTCCAGGTAGTCTACGCCGTCGGTGCCCACGCTGGCCATCACCCACTCGCCGGGATAGTTCTTTAGCGCCACCAGCGATGCGGCGGCATAGTGCTGGTTCCTGCCCCCCCTTCCGTGATCATCGGGCAGTTGGGGCGTTGTCTCGCCGCCCACCAGGATGACATCGTAATCGCCGTATTTCGAGGCCAATATCTCCCCTGCCCTGCCCGCTGCCGCAATGGTGGGATCGCCTGTTTGCTCGGCGGTAACAATACAGGGTTTAAACCCGGATTCCCTGGCCTTGGCGGCCATTGCCTCTAAGGCCAGTCTGTTATCGCCGATGATGTGGCTGCGGCAGTTGTCCAGGTGTTTGGGGGTCTCCTCTATTTTACCGGCGCAGCCCTTTTTTAGAAAATCGACGACATCTGGCGGTGCTCCAGAAATTAAATTGTATTTCCGTAATACGTTGTAGGCATCGGCGAAGGTGGTGGGATCGGGCACTGTCGGGCCAGAGGCGATGGCGTCCAGATCGTTCCCCACCACATCGGATATGATCAACGACACCACCGCTGCCGGTGAGTAGAATTTGCCCAGCCGGCCGCCTTTGGTGCCGGACAGGTGTTTCCTGACGGCATTGATCTCCTGTATGGCCGGGCCCCTCTCTATGAGTAGTTTCGTTATGGCCTGCTTGTCTTCCAGGCGTATTCCCTCCGCCGGACAGGGCATCAAGGCCGAACCCCCACCGGAGATGAGGCAGATTACCAGGTCGTCTCTATCGATGGCGTATTGCGCTTTGAGGGCCAGCATCTGTTTTACGCCCATTACGCCCCGGCGGTCGGGGGTGGGGTGGGAGGCTTCGACGATATCAATTTTACGGGTACGGTAATTTTTGCCGATGCCGTTTACCACACCGGCGCCGATATTCTGCGGCCCCATGATCTCTTCCAGGGTTTGGGCCATCCGCCCCGATGCCTTGCCGCCGCCGACGACAAATACCCGGCCCCGGGAGATATCATAATCCACATCCTGGATAGACAAAATCTTTTTTAGTGGATCAAACTTCACCGCCTGTCTCATGACGGTATCGGGCAAAACCCTGGAAATCCCCGCTTCTACCATATCCAGCACCAGCCCCCTCCGGGCCGTCACTGCCAATTTATCTCTATTTCTTACGATCATCCGCAGCCGATTTCGTTTTTCCCGTCCTTGCCTTCTGGAGAGTATACTATTTTGGCATTCTCCCAGCCAATCTCGAAGTGCCTTTCAAATCGATGCCATACTAACCTCTCTGTGCTTCTTATTTTCAACATTGGTGCGTTTATGGATGAACAGTGGTTCAGATAAAAGCCGACGAATAATACTTCATTGCCGATCTGGTAATACGGCCCGAAAGGAAGAAAATCGTATTTGCCAATTTTAAGATCAAGTTTTGGGTCTTTATCCCCACTTTTTTTCCAGGCTGCCTCGACTTTATTTTTAAGATCTATAAATTGCGAAATTGAGTCTTCTATTTTTCTAATAGCATTCTTGCGGCTGTCTTTTCTATATTTTATCCGCGCTCCCAGTAAGTCGAAATGGTTCTCGTCCTCCGTTTGATCGTAACTGATGAGCAAAATCTGAAATTTAAAACGTTTTTTGTATTCAGTGAGAAGTATTTCCAGATCTTCGATGAAATCCTCAATGTCCGGAAGCCATGTTTGAATGATTCGAATGGTCGCCTCCTCTGGCGCTTTTTTGAGAGCTTCATAGATCTGATAGCAGGATTTTTTCCAGGTTTCATAGGTGTAAACAGGCGGTTCGTAAGGATTTAAAATGTACTCTCGAATTTCGTCGCAGGAAGCTTGCAACGCAGCTTTCAAATCGCTGTTTTCAGTGCCTGAAAATGTTGCCACGTGAATGCCTCCGAGGTCTGAAGGCAGTGTGGCTTTCTGTTTCTCGTCGTAGAGCATGATGGCCCGGTGGCGTCCCAATCGTCCCATAAACAGGCCCAGTTCAAATAAAACATTGTCCCGCATTGTTAATACCTGTATCTCTTCACGTATCCGTTCATCGTCAGCAGTAATAACAAGAACGGCAAAATCAAACTCTTCCAGAGCTCTTAACAGCACGTCAATATACGTCTCCCCAACTTTGAACTTTTTGTGCCAGACTTCTACCTCTATCTGACCACCTTCTTCTAATAATTCTCTGACAGTTTGGGCAACCGCTTTCCCTGTGCTTGAAGAACCGATAAAAACCTTCGGTTTCCAGGACATGTTTGTCGTTTCACATGTTTCCTCATTTCCATCATGGGATGTCATCTTTCACTCTCCTTGATAAATGTTGTCAATGCCTTTCATGATAAAAATGATAACTTATAACGATATAAATGTCAATAAATTTTGACAGAAGGGAGGCGGCTGCCGGGGATGGCTGAAATTCACTGGTAAAAGAGCCGACAGGTATCACAATCTATTGAGTGTCCCCTATCGCCTCCAAGTGACAAAAAACTGTATAGAGGCTTATTGGACCGAGATGTCAAAAACATAATCCTATTTGATGATTTTTTAGAGCGATTGCATATTCAATAAGTGGTGGGGTTTTTTCCCGGAATTGGGAAAAAGTCCTTGTGTTTTTTTACATTTATGGTATTATTTTAGACATGAAGCGAGACATAAGCAGGCAATTGGAGGCGTGGAAAGAGCGTAAACGGCGCAATCCCTTGATTGTCAAAGGGGCCCGCCAGGTGGGCAAAACTTATATTCTCAAGGCGTTTGGGCAGCAATGTTTTCCCCAATATCATTACTTTAACTTCGAGGAGGACAATCAGGTAAAAAAAATATTCACCCCGGATCTTAAACCCCGGCGGATTCTGGACGAACTCAGCTTCTATGTAAATGCCCCCATCGATTCCGCAAACGATCTACTCATCTTCGATGAAATCCAGCATTGCCCCCGGGCCCTGACCAGCCTGAAATACTTTGCCGAGGAGGTTCCGGGACTGGCCATTTGTTGTGCCGGATCTCTGCTGGGTCTCTTTTTTGGTGAAAGTCCCTTCCCGGTGGGCAAGGCCGATTTTTTGCCCCTGTCTCCCCTCTCTTTTGGGGTGCCGGATTTCTAGACTGTCCCGTATTTTTCTCAATATGATGCCTTAAAGGAATTTTCGGGACAACATAAATCTTACTGAAGAAGAATACATGCAAAAATTAGAACAGATTCGACAGCGAGCCTGGGATCGATACAAAAAGGATCTGCCTATTAAATGAAAATCGTCGTCGACTCCAATGTCATTTTTTCGTCACTCATCAGTGGAAAGATTTTTTATATGGATTTTTTCAGTCTTTGATAGCCTGTTCGCCTTTATGATGAACACACATCTACGCACCAATCATGGTTTTTGGTTATCTTTGACTTGTTATTTTTTTGGAATTGTGGTATTCAATATATTCGTCAAAGTTAATGCCTAATTTAGTGGTTGGGAAAATGGCATATAGTTAATATACTGGGAATAATTACTTTATAAATAAGAAGTGGAGATAAAGTAGATGCTTCGGCGGCGAAGGAAATTCAGACAGATTCGATATTTCATTGACACTATTTCCAATAATTTTCATTTATATAGTGAAAAATTTAAACTAAGAGATAGAGGAGGGATGTTCTAATGAATATTCAGGAAATTTTAGGGCAATATTCCGATTCGGCATTGGATAAAATAGCGGCTGACAAAGTAGATGAGACAGTAAATTTGAGGTTGCCGCGGACGGTGATTATTCAGGAAATAGCCGACGCGTTAAATTCACTTACCTATGTTGCCAAAGTATTGGCACCCAGCCGCCCCCCCACATACGCATTTTTAAAGCTCCTTCTTGAAGAGGCGGTTCATTTGCATTCGATTGAGGGATTCCAGGAAAAGGCTTTAACTGAGACACAAGAGATGGCGGCAAAGGCTGAATCAGGGAAAGGACTCTCTAAAGAAAAGAATTATCCATTATATTTAAAAGTATTAAAAACCGCCTGGGAAGATGACGTAATAGAGAGGAGTGAAGCGCTGTTGCTACAGTCTCTTCGCGAAGAATTGGGAATTTGGACCAGAGAGCATTTGCTGTTAGAACATCATCCGGATATAATACAAATTTCAGATTTTTCCGGTGCTTATATATCTGCCAGAAATCATTTACTCGCTACCGGTCTTGTTTTGATACATGAAAATGATTATGTTGTGGCGGATGAAGTGGCATTACAAATTCGCAGGGCATGGGGGATTGATCTTGAAAATAATTCTTATGGCCGCCTATTAAGTGCCATGACGAAAACACAATTATCTAATATCCTTGATAAAACAGGATTACTGTTGACCGGCAGCAAAGAGGAGCAAATTCAGCGGATTATCAATGCCCTCATACCACCGGGTGAAGTATTGGATTTTTTACACATCGAAGAGTTGAGAGATTTGTGTCGGCGGACTAAAGCTCCCGTGAGCGGTGTAAAAGCAGAGGTGATTGGTAATTTAATTGAACATTTTGATCAAGGGCGGGACTTAGAAAATGCCGAAGAGATAAAAGCGGAAAAGAAATTACCGGAGGAACCTGAAGAAAGAGTAATGGATAACGAAGTGCTCACACAGTTTTTTCAGAACCTGTCCATTGACCAGCTTTATGATATTCTTTCGGCCAGTTTTTTGAAGACCAGTGGTACTAAGGAAGTGAAAATTAGACGATTGGTGGAAAGCCCATGGTCTGAACAATCGATGTTAAATCGTCTTCGACGGGTTGAGCTTTCCAATATATGCCGAAAGTTAGGCATTCCGATATCCGGGGTTAAGAGTGAACTCATCGATCGATTAATAGGACGGGGGAAAGTGGATGCAGTTGATTTTGAGAATCAATCGGAGTCGAAAGATAAGATCATCCAGGATGTCACTCCAGATATAGAGGAAATCGATTCAGCAAAGAAAGAATCTGCACCGATTCCCGGTTTAGATGAGATAAAGAGAACGTTCCTGGAACTGGAGGATGATGAGCAGGTGATACTATCCCTTATAAAGGAAACCAAATCCCTTACAGAGCAGGATATTGAACGGGCATCCCGGCATCACGGTTTTGAATGGTTTTTGACCAAAGCCCATATGGCAGAAATAGTGGCAAAATTGAAAAGTGCAGGGAATCTCCCGATACGTGTAAAAAGCACCCGAAACGTAAACATTTACGAGTGGATTGGTAACAGCCAGCAGCGTAAAGGTGAAATTGAAAAATTTGCAGCCCGTGATGTGATTAACGCCCTTCGCCAGGGAGTAGTGCCAGAAAAGCATCTCGACCTTCTTGTGGTAGGTCAGGAGATTGCCAGGGAGCATTTGATTGAATTGCTGACGGAAATTCACACCGGTAAATCTGCCTTCAAATTCATAAGAGGGCCGTATGGAGCAGGCAAAACGTTTCTTTGTTCCTGGCTTCGACAATATGCCCTTGATAACGAGTATGTGATGTCTCTAATAAACATTGGTCCGGATCAACCATTATCAGATCTCCCGGTATTTTTTTCAGGAATTGTTAACGGGCTCCGAACACCCGAAAAGCGCGACTCCAGTGCGTTGGCCGATGTATTGGAGTCCTGGCTGTTGGCGGTGCATCGTAAAACGGCCCAGGTTGAAGGTTTAAACGCCTTTGACAGTTCGGCAAGGGAGAAATTAAGGCCCCTGGTGGAAGAGCGAATTGAATCGCAATTGGCAGCGATAGCGAATATTGAACCATGCTTTTCACCCGCTTTGCGGGCGTTTTACCGGGCCAGGCTCACGGGAGATCGAGCGACTTCTTCCACTGCTGTGGCCTGGCTCAGCGGCAGCCGATCAATGCCGACAAAATCATTAAACGAAATCGGGGTTAGGGGATATCTGGAAGCCAATCAGGTGTTTCAACGGATGCGGGCTTTACTTGAAATTATTGCCGGCAGCCGATTCAAAGGTCTCCTGCTTATGGTGGACGAGTTGGAATTAATACGAAAATTTCCCCATACCCGCCAGCGAGAACAGGCCCTGGAAACCCTGCGATTGTTGATTGACGAAACAGGTAAGAATGGATTCCCCGGCTGCCTATTGATTTTTACGGGGACGGATACTTTTTTTGAGGATGATCGGACAGGTTTGAAGAGCTATGAAGCTCTGGCTGATCGAGTGATTGTACCGACTGGCCGGACTGGAATAGTAAGTGTGAGACAACCGGTTATATGCCTGGAAGGTTTGAACGAAGACCGTCTTATTTCAGTGACCGGCAAAATTCGTGACATACATGGTATTGCTTATAATTGGGATTCCGGTAATTCTGTAACGGATGATTTTCTCAAAAGGCAGGTTCAGGAATGGACGGCATTCGGAAATGGAAGTATAACTCGTAAACCGAGACCGATTTTGAGGGAATTAATTCACATCCTGGACATCTGTGAAGAAAATCCCGGTGTCGATTTAAATGAATTTTTCGGGATCCCGATGGAACACAGCGCAGAATCCAGGGAAATTGGGCATATTCTTAAGGAGTAAAAAGAGTATAAAGATAAATAGGAGGAGATATTGTCCCATGAAAAAGTTCTTTGTATGGTCCATACGGCATTTAAAGATATAGTGGAGGAATGGGAAGGCGGGTTTTCGGAGATTCAATTAAAGGCGATTCCGGTCATCCTGGAAGGCAGTGACTGCATTATCGAAGCTCCAACCGCCGGGGGGAAAACTGAGGCTGTTCTTTTTCCCGCTTTAACCCGGGCGGCTCGTGATAAAAAAGAAAGCGTTCAGATACTCTACCTTGCTCCCCTTCGTGCCCTTCTCAATGATATTGATCATAGGGCTAAAAAATATGCAGAGAAGTGCGGTCTCCAATGTTTTAAATGGCATGGGGATGTTGATCAGAAGGAAAAGATCAAGCAGTTTGTAAATCCCCCCCATTTATTGCTAACTACCCCGGAATCACTTGAGGCCATCTTATTGAGAAAGGCCGGTTGGACAAGGTTGTTTGCAGAACTGGAGATCGTTATTATCGATGAGGCCCATAATTTCGCTTTTGGGGATCGGGGAGGCCACCTGGTATCCCTGTTGGAGAGACTCGAAGGGACCTTGAATATACCCTTCCAGAGGATTGCGATGACCGCTACCGTTGGCAATCCGGAGGAGATGTTAAAGTGGTTGGCGGGCGCCAACCGAGAACCCGGTAAAAGGGTGTACGTTCCATCCGGGCAGCATAAAGAAAAAGATTACCGGATTCACTTTTTTGACAGTCAAAGGGATGATGAGGAAGAGACAGAAAAATCTCATATTCGGCAATTCAAAGTCCTTTACAAGTTGCTGCCCAACCAGAAGTCCATTGTTTTTGGCAGATCCCGTAAAAAAACAGAAGAACTGGCCGCCGCAGTTGGAAAAATGAACGATTTACGGGGCACACGAAATCTTGTAAATGTACGCACCCATCATTCTTCCGTGAGTAAATATTATCGGGAGGACGCCGAAAGGCTTATAAAATATAGGGATGTGACCGGCTTACATGCCATTATCAGTACCTCGACGCTGGAGTTGGGGATTGATATTGGTGAACTGGATCAGGTAATCCAGGTAGGCACTCTGGTCAGTCCCAGTGCTTTTTTACAGCGGGTGGGCAGAACCGGCAGGCGGCAAGGGAGGAAACAGTTTTTTAGAGGGCTGTGCACCTCGCGAAAAGATTTACTGGTTTTAACGGCGGTGGTCAACCTGGGACTGAGGGGAATATCCGAATCCCTCCGACTGTCAAGGAAAGCCTATCATCTCCTGGCCCATCAATTGCTTTGTCTCAGCCTGCAAAACAATGGAATAAAAAGCGAAGAAGCCTGGAATGTCCTATCCGGGGCGTATTGTTTCTCCAGTATTACTCAACAAGAATTTCTGGAACTGGTAGACGCCATGATTCACAAGCAATATCTCCGGGATGTGGATGGTGAATTGGTCATCGGCGAGACTGGGGAGAAAAAGTTTCTCGGTTCCAATTGGAGGCGTCTCTTTGCCTGTTTCGACAGTGCTCCCATGTATGATGTCATAGAAGGAAAAAAGCAGGTAGGGACCCTGGATTCCTCATTTGTCGAATCCCTTTCAGTACCTTTCCTGTTTGTGTTAGGGGGGATTGAATGGGAGGCAGAAAGGGTAAATACCAAAAACAGGCAAGTAATGGCGAAACGAAAGAAAGCCGGAAGTGCCCCCCGCTGGTTTGTGTTTGCTGGGGGAGATGTCCCACGTGAGGTTGCTAAGGAAGCAGGAAAAATTTTATTTGAAAAGGATCTTCCAGAGTTTCTTGATGGTGAAGCAAGAGAGGGTATCGGTGCTGTGCGGGAGGAACATCGCTTTCTTTCATGGCGGGATGGTAAGTGGATCATCACCGTCTCAGATTCGGGGATACTTCAATTATGGACATTTGCCGGGGACAGGATCAATCGTACTCTTGCATTATTGTTTGGCCAGCAAGAGATTGGTGAGGTGACATCAAACTATAGATGGGTGGAAGTGAAAGCCGAGTCAGGGGATCGAGATCATCTGGTCTCAACTATTTTAGAATTATTGTCTCAGATTAAAGAGATGAACCCTTCTCAATTGGAGGCCTTGAACAAAAAGTTATCGCGAAAGATCCCCCGCTATATTTTCTCAAAGTTTTCGAAATGTTTACCCAATCATCTGTGGTCTGAAGCGATGGCTGAGAGAGTAACTGACATTGTTGGCCTTAAAATTGAGCTAATGGCCTCATCATTAGAGCTTATATGATTATTCTAACCTGAAACAGAGGGCCTTTCTTTAAAAATTCCTGAAATTCCGAACTGAAAAAACCCCGGCGATGTCCAAAAAGCCTGACATTGGTAAGGGGGGTGTTAATGTAATAGGAAGTGGTGGGGTTTTTTCCCGGAATTGGGAAAAAGTCCTTGTGTTTTTTCACATTTATGGTATTTTTTAGCCATGAAGCGAGACATAAGCAGGCAACCGGTATCAATAATCGCTATTCCAGGTTGGAGGCGTGCAGCTCCCACTCCTCGTTTTCATTTTCTATGAGCTGGTACACCTTGCGGTTATTGAAGGCTGCCGGGAAAGGCTGCAGAGCCTCTCTCATGCGAAAGCCCACAAACATCTTTTTTATAAACTTGCCGTCGCAATCGTAGATGAAAAACTCGAACCTGTCTTTGTCCCGTTTCCAGGTCACCACATGCAGCAAATCATCGGCAACAAAAATGTTGACAACAGCCGGAAAATATTTCGGGAAAACCATCCGCTGCTTCAAGACTTCAAAAAACTGTCTCTGCTGGGGATTGGCCTTTATCGCCGCGAATATCTCCTCTTTGTCTTTGTCGGTAAAGGGGACTCTTTTATAATCTCTCTTTATCGTATTGATTTTGTTGCCGTCTATGTCCAGGATGTCGATAACGAAATCCTGGGAGGCCAGCAGGAAGATCCGGTCTTTGTAGGTCTGAAAACCCAGATTGTCGCTGAATAATTTTATGGGGCCGGCCTGCTGGGCCGACCGCTTTACCTTAGCGATGATCTTGATTTTGTATAGCTGGGAATCGTGGAGATTAACACAGTTGTAGAGGGTCTCATCCTCGGCGGTAACACCCAAACCGACGAACTTATCCTTGATGGGTTGAAATATCCCCGAAAACAGCGTTCCCCCTTTGGATTTTAGCATTTTGATAAACCGACCATCTTTGCTGAAGAAAGAGATCCGGTTGGCGCTGTTGATCAAGAGGTGGTCTTCTTCGCTCCTCACTATGAGCGGCAGGCCGGGTAGGGTGGGAAATTCCGCCGGTCCCTCTCCCCTTTGTCCGAATTTCTTAATTAAGCGATAGCCTTCCAGTGAATAGATGAATACTGTGGCTCCCTCGGTCACATAGATACGCTCATCATCGACCGCCATGGTGTCGGGACTCAACAAGCCCGGCAGGGTGGCCAACTTTTCGGCTGCCAGATTGGAGAAGGCAAATAGAATTATTGTTACGGCTATAGCTAAGTTCTTCGCCATTTTTTCCTCCTTAATGTTTAACAACAATGTGTATAGAATAAAATTTAACGTTGACTACCTTAAACTTAAAAATATTTGCGCTGTTCTTTCAAGAAGGCAAACCATTGGTCGAAGCCTTTGCCGGTTTTGGTGGAGGTTTCAAAAATCTGCACCCTGGGATTATGCAGGCGGCAGTCCTGTTTGACCCGCTCAATATCGTAATCCAGAATCTCCAGCAAATCGATCTTGTTGATGATCACCGCTGCAGCCCGTATAAAGAGGGAGGGATACTTGCGCACCTTTTCGTCCCCCTCGGGAATGCTGAGTACTGCCACTTTAAAATTCTCTCCCAAATCGAAACCGGAGGGACAGACCAGGTTGCCTACGTTCTCGATAAAAAGGTAATGGATGTTCTTAAAATCGATTTTTTTGATTTTCTCCTGGATCATCTGGGCGGTGAGGTGGCAGCCGCCGCCGGTTTCGATGGCATGGGCATTGGCCTGGCCCGATTGGATCAATCGGTCCGAATCGAGAGCGGTCTTGACGTCGCCCACGATCACGGCAAAACTCTCCTGGAAATGGCTGACGGTGTATTCCAGTATGGATGTTTTCCCGCATCCCGGTGAACCGATCATGTTAATGGTAAAGATACCATGATCAAAAAAGAACTTTCGGTTTTCATCGGCGATGATTTGATTCCGGTCATAAGCGGAAATGTTCAAATTTTTTTTCTTAGGCATGGTTCGAATCCTCTTCTTGAATGATCTCTATTTTAGCAGTCCCCGAATGGTGGCAATCAGGTCATCGGGGTCAATGGGCTTTTCCATGAATTTCTCTACCGGCAAGAAATTGCCATTCTGTTTGATGTCAAATTTGAATTTGGTTCGTTTATTCACGGCTGTAGCCATGATAATGGGGATATGTTTGAAACGCTGATCCATTTTCACAAATTGGGCAAAGTTAAAGCCATCAGAGGACTTTTCCATCATCACATCTAAGATGATGAGGTCGATTTTATTATGTTCCATAACCTCTTCCGCCACCTTGATATTGGTGGCAGTGACGACCTCGTAATTGCTGTGTTCCAGAACGATCTGGTGGGCCTCCAGAACATCTATATCGTCTTCAACAACCAGTACTATTCTACTCATTGTCCCTCCTATTTCAATAAAGGCAGTGATACAGTTACAGTGGTACCGACATTCACCTTGCTGGATATGTCGATGGAGCCTTCATGGTCCTCTACAATCTGTTTGACCAGGGACAACCCCAGGCCCAGGCTGCCGTCGATATTTTTGCGGGCGGTTTCCCCCCGCTCGAAAATGTGGAATACATGCTGCAAATCCTCTCCAGAGATGCCTATCCCTGTATCCCTGACTTTAACGATCATTCTTTCTTCCTCTTTGATCTCCCGGCATATAAATTGTATTTTACCTCCTTCCTTATTGTATTTGATGGCGTTCATGGTCAGGTTATTAAATACCCGCAGCAGGAAGGTGTAGTTACCGTACACATATTTGACTCCCTGGCAGGCGCGGCTGTCCACGATTCTGACGTTTCTCTGGTCCGCGTAGGGCTTCATCATGGAGATAGATTCGTCCACCACGGAGATGATGTCCAACCTCTCCCGCTTCATTGAGGTTTTATTGGCGAGCATGGCGTAATCAAGGATGTCGTCCAGCATCTTGATGAGGATTTCGGCTTTCCGTTTGGCCCGGGAGACCAATTCTTTTGATTTTTCCGGATCGGTGACGTACCCTTTGTCGATGACACTGAGCAAGCTGCTAATGGCGGATAAGGGAGCCTTGATTTCGTGGGCCATGGTGGCCAGGATTTTTCGATTTTCGGCAATGTGGCCGTCAGGCGGGTCTACTTCATCATGGGTGGGATTACTAAGCGCCGGTGTGTCGGCATCATCAGGCTCGTCGATTTCGACAGATTTGATGATGATATCGGTGCCGGAAATTAATTTTCGATCGTAGGATTGGCAGGCAGGGCAGCTCTCAAAGATGTCCTGCAGGTTATACTTGTTGCCGCATTCACAGGCGGCAACGGTGGGCACGGTATTGATGGTGATGTTGATGCGGCCGTTGCTTCCCCCTGGCAAAATAGCTCTTAATCCAAAATCCAGCGAGTCCACCACGACACCGGAGAAAGCGCCCACATCGATGTTGATGACTAAAATTTTCTCAAGGTCTTCGGTGACCTCTTTGCGGATGGTATCGACAATGTCCTGAGCCAGGGCAAATTCATGCATGGTCGTTTCCTTTTATTAGTTCATTATAAACCTTTTCCACCAGAAAGGGAAGGGATTTTTTGACGGCAGGACTGAGCTTTTCTGTCATCTTGATTTCCGCCGGTTGGATGCAGTAGATCACGATGTCCACGTTCTGGATTTTATTGAGGCCTTCGGCAAACTCCAGGAAGCCGATCAGATCGAATTCATGCAGCGAGTAGCCCCTGGGTTTCTTTAGGCTGGTAACTTCATGGGGGGTGAAGCGGGTGAATTCGCCGGGTTTTAGTCCACAGTCTCCGGCGTCAATAAAGATGATCTTTTCTCTTTCATCAAATTGGTGGAGCAGGTTAAAGCCGGGTGTTCCGCCTTCGATCACATCGACGGCCAATGGCTCCGATTCCCTATCCTTCAGCTTCTCTTCCAGCAGGTGGACGGCATGAATACCGGCTCCCTCGTCGGCCAATAAATAGTTACCCAGCCCGATGACTGCCGTTTTTTGTCGTTTCATGACACTCGCCTGAGGATTTCCATATTCTTACTCCTAAAAATGAAGTTCTTTTGGGGAATCGCTTTTTATTCTTTGTTTCCAATTATAACAGGATGGCCGCCCATGTCAATCGCATTTCTGCCAAGACTACCCCCCAAAATTCTTCCCTGGAGCCCGCTCCACCTTTTCCTTGACAGGCGGGGGCGCTTACCTTATTATATTATATGCATGAGGTAAGAGAGGTGTTGAAATCGGCGTCGGCTATTTTGATAGAAAGAGTCTTTGAACGATCTGGCTTACGGTGTTGTAAATTTCAGCATATCGTGCCTCTATATCCGGGGTGAAGGATTCGCCAAATATAGTGTCCTCCACGATCTCGATGGCGATGATGTGGATGTTTTCCGGAATTTCCATATCCAGATTTCGACCCAATTCGATGGCGGTCAGGAAGGATATATCGTGGAGGTTGGAAAGGTGAAGGGTCTCCTGGAAGTCCCGGGTGGTAAATTGGTAGACGGTTCCGGGGACGCCGCCCTCGGTTTTGATGGCATCCACAAACACAACGGTCTGGTAACCCTGAATCGACTCCACTATATCCAGCCCCCCCAGGCAGATGGCCTGGTAGGTGGTTCCCGGTATGGGCTCTTTCTGCTTCAACTCCTCCACCAGTTTCGGCCCGATACCGTCGTCCATCAAAATTTCATTGCCGACACCCAAAATCAAATTTTTCTGCTCCATAAAAAACCTCGATATAACCTGAAGATCTTATTGTACCACAAAGACTCTATGCGATACAGAATTAAGACGAGAATTTGTGTTGAAAAACCAGTTGATTTATGGTAATAATTATTTTTAAGCTTTCGATTTTTTCGGGGGTGAAACTTCTGAGAATGTGTTGTGAGGCCGAGTCAAGAGTACAGGGGCGGCAGCTTGCTCATGGAAATTGGCAGAATGGCCATTAGAAAGGAGGAATGTATGTTTTGCCCTAATTGTAGACGCGAATATTCGAAGGATGTGGAAGTGTGTCCTGAGTGTCAGGTTAAACTGGTCAGAATTACGATGCCCAGAGTGGAGCAGAAGACCGAAAATCTCGATCTGGTTGGTATTGGCAAATTCCAGGATCCCGGATATGCTGCCGCGGTTGTGGCCTTTCTGGCTAAGAATGGAATCGATGTCCTTCCGGTGGAGTACCGATTCAAGAGGGTCACCCGTTTATTCGTGCGAAAGCAGGATGTTCTGGAAGCCAAAGAATTATTAAAAACGTTCACAAGTTTTACCTCCAGGGAATCTCTGGAGGGTAAAAAGAGTAAAAGTAAACGAAGAATGGTTGAAAGTCTGGGGGTGGGCATAATTATACAGTTTGTTGCTGGCATAATACTTTTGGTCGCAGGAATAGTGATTGCTCTGTGTTCCAGAGAGACGATAATAGGCGGGGGGGCCATATTAATCGGTTTATTGATTATAATTACAGTATGGCTTCTTAGACAAAAGCAGAGAAAGCTGAGACAAAAGTAAAGACATCATTGTGCCAAAAAACAAGACTCAATCCCATTTAAAATTGGGTGAATTGTTCCGGGCGGCGGCCCGGGATTATTCTTATTTGCTCAATCGCGATTACCCGGAAAGGCCGATCCTCAAGGTGATCGGCGACCGTTACCGCCTCAGCCGCAACCAGCGGCAAATTTTGTTTCGGGGTATCGCCTCGCAAGCCAATGCCCGCAGCCGCAAAGCGAAGATTCGACGGGATATCCGGGGGGAGAAAATCTATATCGATGGTTACAACGTGTTACTGACGGTGATGAACTATTTTTTGGGAAAGATGGTTTTTATTGCCAATGACGGCATACTGCGGGATGTGGGTGAAAACTACGGCAGCATCAGGGACAAAGATGTTTTTGAGCGGGCCGTTGATTTACTCCTGGATTGGCTCAAAACCGAAGGGAGCGATTTTCTCACCATCTACCTGGACAGTCCCGTTTCCCACAGCGGGCTGCACATGAAGGAAATGGAACAGAAGATGGCGGGATTGGCTATAAAGGGGACGGTAGTGTTGGCCAGGTCGGCGGATTACGAGTTAAAGCGGAAGACCGACGGCATGATCGCCACGTCCGATTCGATCATCATCGCTGTGTCGCCGTGCCCGGTGGTGGATCTGGCCCGCCACGCCTTAGAGGCCAAATTTTCGGTTGATTTCATCCACCTGGAAGATCTGCTTCCCGATTCCTAAAACCCCTTATTCCAATATTCCATCACTCCACCATTTCATTTTTTCCAGCATTTCTGTTTTTTTTGAGAAGGATCGGTTGACTTTTGGGGGGTATTTAGACTAAAATTTCTTCTGCTACGGTTGATAATCCGCTATGAGGAGGCGTATCGTTATGGCATATACGTATGATGAACTCAAGAAGAAGACAGTGGCCGAATTACGGGAAATTGCCAAAGATATCGAGCACGAAGCGGTGCAGGGCTATACCCAGTTAAACAAAGAGCATCTGCTGGATGCCCTTTGCCAGGCTCTCGCTATCGATAAGCATGAGCACCACGAAGTGATGGGTATCAACAAGGCGGCTGTAAAAGCTAAAATCAGGGGCTTAAAGAAAAAGAGGGGTGAGGCCTTGTCCGCTCACGACCATGCTGAATTGAAAAAAATCCGGCGGCAAATTCACGGATGGAAGCGCAAGATCCGCAAGTCCATCGCTTAAGGTATAGAAATGGATGTCATTATAGGCATAATTGTGGTTGTATTGGTGCTGGCACTGGAGATCGTCTGGCTGCGGCGCCAGGGCTATCCGCTCACGTCCAAATTGTTGGTGGCTGTTTTAGTCGGCTTTATGGTGTTTGTGTTGATAACCGACCGGGTAAGCCGGGGGGAACAGAAGGCGGCCATCATTCTGGTTTCCGCCCTCTTGATCTGGGCCAATCTCTATCTGGGGCCGACGAAACCTGGGCAAGAATAAAGTTTTGATTTAACTGTTATCGATCCCTTTTGGCGGTTCGCAGGATGTTGCCGTCCTTGTCGCGGAAATTAACGATCAGCGGCATTCTGCCCGGTAGACTGTGGGTGGCACAGGAGAAACAGGGGTCATAGGCCCGAAACGCCATCTCCACCATATTCAGAATACCATCGTCCACGGTCACCCCTTTCTTGATCAGGCCCTGGGCTGCCTTTTTCAAAGACATGCAGATGGGAGCGTTGTTGTTGGTGGTGCCGACGATGATGTTTACCTTCTGAACGATGCCCCTGTCGTCGGTCCAGTAATGGTGGGTCAGGGTGCCCCGCTGGGCCTCCACGATGCCGACGCCCTCTTTGGGGGTTTTGTCCAGTTTGGCCTGCAGGTCGTCGCTGGTAATTTCCGGATCCTGGACCAGCTCTAAAGCCCTCTCGGCAGAGTATAGTAACTCGATCAACCGGGCCCAGTGCATGGCCAATGTGGCGTGAACCGGTTTGCCGCCCAGGGTGTCGTACATCTTCTCGTAAGCCTCTTGAGCCAGCGGTGTGGCCATACCATCGGCGGCATTTAGACGGGACAGGGGGGTAGCATGGTAGACGCCGGAATCCTGACCGTCCACAAACCCCTTCCAACCGATCTTTTTCAGGTAGGGGAACTTCAGGTAACTCCAGGGTTCCACCCGTTCCGCTACCCACTGGCGGTACTCTTCGGGCGCGTATTTGCAGTGTTCCTTACCCTCGGTGTCCACTACCCGGACCTTGCCGTCGTAGAAGTTGACCTTATTGTTCTCGTCCACCAGGCCCATTGAATGGATGGTGAGAGAGTAGGGACCGTTGAGGATGATATCGACATATTCCTTGTTCTTTAATACCACATCGTCAAAGAGTTTCAGTGAAAATTTGCCGAATTCCACAAAGCCTTTGGCCTTTTCTTCGAGATCCTTGCGTTCTTCTTCGGTTAATCCTTTTCTCACGCCGCCGGGGGTCACCAACACACAGTGGGTCTGGTGGCCGCCCAGCAGGGCCTGAATTTCCTGGGCGATGCGCCGCTGCTTGATCACTTCGGTGCCGATCTCCTTGCCTACTTTACCGATCACCCCCAGGACGTTTCGTTCCGCCTTGGGCGCGGTGGGGCCGACGACGAAATCGGGGGCCGCCAGGGCATAAAAATGGGCGATATGGCTGTGAACGAAGTGGGCCATGAAGAAAAGTTCCCGTATTTTGGCTGCAGCGGACGTCGGTTTAACACCGAATACCGCATCGGCAGCCTTGCCGGAAGCCATGTGGTGGCAGCCGGGGCAAACGCCGCAGATTTTGGTGACGATCTGGGATAACTCTTCTACAGGTCGGCCTTCGCAGAATTTTTCAAAGCCCCGGAGTTCCGGGACCTGGAAATATACGTTTTCTACATCGCCGTCGTCTTTGCAAAAAATCTCGATTTTGCCGTGGCCCTCGAGACGGGTAATGGGATCTATGGTGTAACGTTGTTTCATGTTAGTTTCCTCCTTAATAAAGAAGCGGGTAAACTAAAGCGGTAAAAGGTCCCGGCTGGATCCTCGATTTGCTCGATGATTTTATCGATCTCTTCGGGTTCGTTGGCATCGATCATGGTGGCAATGGCAGACATCATCTTGGCGCCGGGATCCGGGACATCGGGAGGAGGACCATAACAGCCGCGGCAGGGGGCGTTGCCTTCGATGCAGCGTACGCCGCAGCCGCCCCGGGTGGCGGGTCCCATGCAGATGACTCCCTGTTCTAAGAAACAGGTCTCGCCGTCGTCTTTGATCTGCCAGGGCCGGTAGAACTTTTTGATGGTCTTCTCTTCGGTCTTTTTCCGTTTGCACTCTTCACACTGGGCTTTATTCAGGGCGCCCACCACCGAACCCTTGGGCGGGAGTTCCTGGCCGGTGACGATGGCCATGAAGACCTCCAGCAGCCGCTCGGTCTGGGGGGGGCAGCCGGGGAGATAGTAGTCGACATCCACAACCTGATCAAGGGGGCGGACATCGTTGTAAAATTCCGGCAGTTCCAGCGTGCCTTCGGGGACCTTGAACGCCGTTTGGGGTCTGGTTTTATCGGGATTTATGGTGGATTCGCTCTCCTCATACACTCTCTTGAAGATATCCTCTTTGGTGGTGAAATTGGCCAGCCCGGGGATACCGCCCATATGGGCACAGGAGCCGTAAGCCACCAGGATCTTGGATTTCTTGCGCAAGAGTTTGGCAATGTGCTCATTTTCGCTGTTCCGTACTGCGCCGTTGAAGAGGGTGATGTCGATATGACCGTCTGGCATGCCTTCCACATCGTTGTATTTGATGTCCAATGCAATCGGCCAGAATACCAGGTCGGCTGCTGCCACCACGTCAAACAGTTTTTCGTGTACATCCAGTACCGACACGCAGCATCCGCCGCAGGCGGCGCCCCAGTAGACGGCCATCTTTAGTTTCGGTTTATCTGTTGCCATTGATTTGCCTCCCTTAAGCTAATTTTTCCATTACGGGTTTGACTTTGCAAGGACCCAGTTGACGAACCGTGTCGGTCATATCGTTGACCAGATCGGCAAACTGCTTCCCTTCGCTGGCGCTGATCCAGGCCAGTCTCAGCCGTTTCTCTTTGATACCCATTTGCTGGATGTATTTCTGGAGCAGGTGGTACCTTCTCAGACATTTGTAGTTGCCTTCGTGGTAGTGGCAGTCGCCGGGGTGACATCCGCAAATGAGAACCCCGTCTGCACCTTCTCTAAAGGCTTTGAGTACAAAGGTGGGTTCCACACGGCCGGAACACATGACCCGGATGATGCGAATGTTATGGGCATATTTCATACGGGACGTTCCGGCCAGGTCTGCTCCTGTATAGGAACACCAGTTACACAAGAATGATACGATTTTTGGTTCAAAGCTCATGGTCTATACCTCCAATGACATTAAGCCCTCGATCTGCGAGATGATCTGCCGATCGGTGAAATGCTTACTGCGGATGGCGCCGCTGGGGCAGGCGGACCCACAGGTACCGCAGCCTTTGCACAGAATCTCGTTGACCACGGATACGCCCTTCTCTTCATCAAAACTGATGGCCGTGTAGGGGCAGACTTTGACACAGGTCTGACAACCGCAGCAGATCTCTTCGTTGATTTCGGCGGTGGTCACCTCGACCTGTACCTGGCCCACCGAGATGCTGGCCAGGATTCGTGAAACAGCGGCTCTGGCCTGGGCGATGGAGTCGGGAATATCTTTTGGGGCCTGGCAGCTACCCACGATGTACACACCGTCGGTGGTGGTGGCCACAGGATCGAGTTTCGGATGCTTTTCGATAAAAAAGTCGTTGCCGCACATGCTGACACCGACGTGGTGAGCGACATCTTTAACATCTTCCTGGGCCTCCATGGCTACCATCAGCACCACCATGTCGGCGGGAACTTCAATGGCCTCGCCGGACAGCAGTTCATTCATTTCGATCACCATTTCGCATTCGTCGGCGGCATCGGCCTTCCTGATTTTGGGTAGATCCTCTTTCTGGTCGAACATCAGGAACATGATATTTTTCCGGGAGCTCTGGGCATAGATCTCTTCACAACCTTTACCAAAGGCCCGCATGTCGGCATAGAGTTCAAAGATATTGGCATGGGGAATGGCGGAACGAACCTGGTTGGCAAACTTCAAAGCCGCCATGCAGCAGGTTCTGGAGCAATAGGGGTGATATTTTTCGTTGCGGCTGCCAACGCAGTGGATGATGGCGATGTTTTGGGGAACGTGCCCCTCTTTGGTCTGGATCTCGCCTTTGGCCAACATCTCTTCGAATTCCAGGGAGGTGACCACGTTGGGGAGCTTTCCGTAGCCGTATTCTTCGATCACCGAGGGATCAAAGGGCTTCAGGCCGGTGGCCACGATGATATTTCCAAACTTGAGTTCTACTTCTTTTCCCTTTTTGGGCACTATGGTGGCTTCGAAATTTCCCACGTAACCGAAAATCTCACCCACTTCCGATTCCATGAATAGCCCGATATTCTCGTGGTTTTTGACCCGCTCGATCATGGGGTTTAACATCTGCCTGGCACTGTAGAGGTAGGGATAGAGAAGATCCAGTTTGGCTGCCTGACCGCCCAATTTGGCGGTTCGTTCCACCAGGAAGACCTTTCGTCCGGAATCGGCAATCTCCAGGGCGGCCGAAATACCGCTAATGCCGCCGCCGATGACCAGGGTCGCCGGGTTGATCTCCACGGACCGTTTTTCCAGGGGCTCGTGATAATTGACCCGGGTGACGGCTGCCTTTATCAGGGCTCTGGCCTTGCGGGTGGCTTCCGCCCGATCCTCGTGCACCCAGGAGACCTGTTCCCGGATATTGGCCATTTCAAACAGATATTGATTGAGACCGGCATTTTCCAGTGCCTTTCGGAAAGTCAATTCGTGGATTCGGGGAGAACAGGCCGAAACCACCACGCGGTCTAATTTATGTTCTTTGATGTCTTTAACAATCATATCCTGCCCGGGATCGGAACACATGTACTTGTAATTTTTGGCAATCACCACATTGGGCATTTTGCCAATTTCTTCGGCCACAGCCTCAACATCCACCATCTTGGCGATGTTGGTACCGCACCAGCACACATATACGCCTATTCTTGGTTTTTCCATTCTTGTCTCCTTTATTTACTGCGCTGCAATGCCAGCGTAGATTTTTTTAGGTTAGAAAAATAGATGGCAAAGGGTCTGTAGGCAATGTGAGACCACTTGGAAAAGGCGACAAAGGTGACCACCATGGGAACCTCTACGGCCAGATGCAGCATGTACATGATGTAAGTAGCCTGGGGCATTCCGCTTAAACGGAAAATATGGATCAGGATGCCGGTGAGGGCAATCAAAAACAGAAGAGTGATGAAGATCCAGTCGCTGTGGTGGGAAAACTTGAATATCTGTTCCTTCTTCCTGATTCTACCGATGAAATAGTATACGGTGGCAAAAATCAGCCCAAAGGTTACGTAATATCCCAGCCACCGCTGGGGATGGGTCACTTCATGGATTTCTTCAGTCTGGAAATAGCCTAAGAAAATAACGATCAGGGCAAACATGATGAAATAGCTCGACATGATCAGCAGGTGGCTGATCCAATAGGTGGTTTTTTTGTCGCACTTTGAGAATTTCCATTGGGTTAAAAAGTACCACACAGCCAGGAATATCTCCTTTATATACAACCACAGGGGAATCTTTACCGTCTTGTCTTTTATGATAACCTTATAATACATGTTGAAGATATTGGTTAGCAAAAAGAAGGCCAGTACACCGAGTAGAATATGATCCGCAGTCTCAATGAAATGAACAGGAGCAAAAGAATTTAGTTTTACCAGTCCGTCTGCTCCCAGGGGGATGTTGAAATCGGCTAAGCCCAGGAAGGCGACGATGACGGCCAGAGAGAGGAGAGCCATAACCATAATGTGCAGCAGCTTTGATTTGTACATTTTACCGGAGAAGCCGGTCCAATCGTAGAGGGAAGTTAAGAAGCGCCGTAGGGTCATCATCAGTTCGCCGGGATTGGCGTCTCTGGGGCAGGTATCGCTGCATTCGCCGCAGTAGTAGCAGAGCCAGGGTTCCACGTAGCCGGCCATTTTGTCCTTTAGACCCATCTGCATGGTGCGTATGCCTTTGCGGGGGAACATGAAGCCTTTTTCGGTTAAGGGGCAGATCGCGGTGCAGTTTCCGCAGTGGAAACATTCGTTCCAGTCGCCTGCACCGAACTTCTTCATCTCTTTTATTAAATTCGGATTGACTCGTTTTCCCATGATTTTCCTCCTTAAGCATTAGAAAATTCTTTGGCGCGGGCTTCAATTTTTTCGAAGGGAAGATCTTTGCTGCTCTCTTTTACTTTCCCTTTGGCAATACTCTGCAGCACCCTTGAAGCTGCACCCGCACCCTGGGCCACACTGTCGGGGATATCTTTGGGGCCCTGACACACGCCGGCAATGGTAATGCCGCCGCTGAAAGTGTCCATCGGGGCGCCGTTGTAGTTGGCTTCCATAAACCAGCCGTCTCCACCCTGCTTGATTCCCAACATCTTGGCTATCTTTCCCGCATCTTCACGGGGTTCCAGCCCCACTGCCAGAACTGCCATATCCAGTTCCTGTTCCAGTAGGGTGCCATTCTGAATGTCTTCGCTTCTCAGTAAGAGTTTCCCGTTTTTGCTCTTCTCTATCTTGGCGGTACGCCCGCGAATGATGTGAACGCCTTCTCCTTTGATGCGTTCATAGAACTCTTCATAGCCCTTACCAAAAGCCCGCATATCGATGAAGTACTCGTACACCTCTACATCCGGCAGTTTCTCCTTGATGAGGTGAGCCAGTTTCAACGAGTACATGCAGCAGACTCTGGAGCAGTACTTGTTGTAGTTTTCATCCCGGCTGCCGACGCAGTGGATGAGCCCGATGCTTTGGGGCACATCGTTTTCCGGTGAGAATACCCAGTTTTCCTTCTTATCTTTACCTCTGGACACGATGCTGCCTCCGGTGGGACCGGCGGCATTGACCAGGCGCTCCAGTTCGAGGGAGGTGATCACATTGGGCAATTTCCCATAACCGAAATTTTCAATCCGTTTGGCATCGAAGACCTTAAATCCGGTGGCCACAATAATGTTCCCGACCGTGATTTCAACTTCTTCATCCTTCTCGTCCAGGTTGATGCACTTGGTGGGACATATCCTGGCACAGACCCCACATTTTTGGCCGTCCGTTTGGCAGTAGAGGCAACTGTCGGCATCGACAAGGTATTTGTTGGGCACTGCCTGGGGGAAGGGGATATAGATGGCCTTGCGCATGGTGGTGCCGGTGTCGAATTCGCTGGGGGCCGTGCCCGGGCATTTTTCAGAACACTGGCCGCAGGAGATACAGGTGGCCAGGTTGACCCGGCGGGCTCTCTTCAGGATGCGGACCTTGTAGTTCCCCGGTTTCCCGCTAACCCCCAACACTTCGGAGTAGGTCATTAGCTCGATATAAGGGTGCTGGCCCACTTCTACCATTTTGGGAGTCAAAATACAGGCGGCACAGTCTAAGGTGGGAAAGGTCTTATCGAACATGGCCATGTGGCCCCCGATAGTTCCGGTTCTTTCCAGCAGATAAACTTTTTGGTTGCCGTCGGCAATTTCTAAGGATGCCTGTATACCGGCAATACCTGCGCCGATGACCAGAGTATCGGAGTGAACCGTGGTTTCAGCCGGCGCAGCCGCCTCTTCAAAGGGTACACCGTAGATGGCACAGGCAATAATCGCCTTTGCCTGATCCGTATCGGCTGCAGTGATTGCCCCGTGTTCCTGGAAACTGGCCAGGACAATATCTTCCGGGTCGTTGCCGGCAATGGCCATGGCCCTGGTAAAAAACGATTTTACCATTCCCGGCGTGTCGCCGGCGATAACGATACGCTTCAGATTGTTCTCTTTGATTTTAGCTGAAATGGTTCCCGCGTCTGTTAACGGGATCTCGGAAGCATACCATGAAAGGGCAACCTGGGGGATTTTTTCTACATACGCCGCTACTTCTGAAATGTTGATGACATCGCGTTTTCCGTTTAAGGAATCGCAAAAGAAGATACCTGTTAAAGCTTTTCCTTCCATTTAGGAACCCTCCATTTTGAAAGTAGTGTAAGATATATATATGAACGCATTTAAACCTTAAATTAAAAGAAATTGGACACTCATTGATGGAATGTTTTTTGGGAACCACCAAGAGATTTCTATTTGCATATTAATATATATCACACCTAAAAAAAAAAAGTCAAGAAAAAACGGAAAAATAAATTATATTTATTTTTAACGGTATTTAATTTTGGGGAATTTTTAAACCAATATTAAATTAGGTAGATTTTTTTATCTAAATGTAGTTATGGCAAACAATATTCAAAAATGGGAGGTCGGATCAAAATCGAGGCTACATAAATTTAAGAATTGAAGTTGATGATATTTTGCTATATAATCTACAAAGATGAAAAGAAAATTTATTTTTATCTTTTGTTTGTGTGTACTTGGTTGGGCATCGTTTCGCTGCGGTTATCGCCTGGCCGGTTCTGGCCGGCAGGTTCCACCCCATATTCACACCATTGTGATCAAGAACTTTGAAAACAAAACCAGCCGATATCAGGCGGAGCAGTTCGTCACCTTTGCCGTTCGGGATGAGTTCATCCGCAGAAGCCGGCTTAAACTGGTGGACAGGATGTCCCAGGGGGATTCGGTGCTGGAGGGCGAAATCATCCGGTTTGATGTGCGCCCACTTTCCTATTCCGGGAGCGCCCTGGCCAATCAGTACCGGCTGAGCATCACCCTGAATGTGAGATTCATCGACTTGAAAACCAATGAAATTATCTTTGAAAATCAGCGATTAAGCTTCAGTGATTCTTATGAGATCGAATCCGGTGATTTCTTCACCCAGGAGACCGAGGCACTGGCCAGGATTTCAAAAAAATTCGCCGAGAGCATTGTATCCACCATATTGGAAAACTTCTGATGCCCCATCTCTCCTATTTTGATGCCCTGCGAAGAATCGAATCCGGCAAAGAGTCTTTTCCCGTAAACATCCTGTATGGATTTCATGAATCCCTGGGGGAAATGATCATTAAATCTTTTGCGGCCGCCTTTCTGGAGGACAAGACCGATTTTAATTATCGACGATATTATCTGGACAGTCAGAGTGACCATGACTGGGAAGAGATCATTAATGAGGTCAACAGCTCCAGTTTTTTTATCCAGTCCCGAAAAATTGTGGCGGTGGTGATCCGGGAGGTCAAGAAAATCGGCTTGAATAAGAGTGATAAAGAGCTGCTGCAAAAGTACCTGAAAAAGCCGAATCCGAATTCCATTCTGATTATATATATCTCTCTGGATGTGTTGAAAGATGATTTTAAACAGTTAAAAAAGCAGAAGATAACGGGGCTGCTGCGGGATCTCGGTTCTCCCCAGACTTACGATATCGATCTGGATCAGATGTCTGAGCGGGAGGTTCAGGGTTTTATCAAACAACATTTACAAGCGCAGGGGATCAGGATTACCGCCAATGCCCTGGAGAGGCTAATCGAAATCAAGGGGGACGATTTTATCTCCCTCTTAAATCAGGTGAGTAAATTCGAGATTGTCGACACCGGTGAGGACAACGTGTTGGATGCCCAGGATATCGATTGGCTGGCCAGCGGTGTGGAGGCCCACTCGATCTGGGATCTGACCGAAGCCATCGAGAAGGAAGATATGGCCAGGTATCTGAAGATTTTACAGTATCTGTTTATTAACGGTGTGAAGCCGACCTTTATTATCGGCACCCTGATTACCCATTACAATAAGATCTACACGGCGAAATTTTTGCTGGAGCACAGCTTTCCGGTCAACGATATCGGTAAAATCCTGCAGCAGCCCTCATTTATATTAAACAAATTTATCCGCATGGTGCGCAATTTTTCCCCCCAGCGGCTGCGCTGTATCCTGGATATGATCTACCAGTTGGATTACGAATCCAAAACCAGCGGCGAAGACTCCGCCCGCGTCTCCCTCCAGAACTTCATCTTCCAGCTCAAACTCATCAACCATTAACCGGCGAGCCCGGGGATCGCCCCGATTTTTTATCAAATTTTTATAAAAAAGGTGAAATATCTTCTAATATAGGGTATAATGAGATTTAAAAGGGGCCTCACTTTTTCACCAACGAGAGAAAAGTAAGACCCCAAATCTACAAAATGGTGATAATAAAGGTTACTACAATGATGACACAAAAACGACTTCCATTCAAGTACAAAGAAGAGAAAAAAAAG
>CBFDCR010000062.1:0-30421 GCA_965603365.1 uncultured bacterium | reverse complement strand
CAGCGATTTGGCTGTTTTTCATCCTTTCGTCGGTATTTTAAAACGGGGGATATACTGCTAACACTACCTATACTTAAGTTGGGAGGTGGGAAAGGGGGGGTGAAGAGGGGGGGGTGGGTATTTAAGGAATTGGGTTAGTCGAGGATGGTTTCGGTGCGTTTGGTTTCGTCGGAGACGATGACGACCTTTTCGGTTTTCAGGTCCAGTTCCAGCCTTTTTCCTTTGGCGGTGCCGCCGCCGGTTTTTTGCAGCTCCGCCGCATCGGTAAAGATGATGAGTTCCTGTTGAAATCGCCACTCCACCTTCTGCGCATGGCCCACGATATTGTCTTTAATAAAGTCGATATTTTTCTCGCCGTATATGGTCTTGAGTTCATTTTTATCGTTGAAGTGTACAATCAAGACATCTCCCTTGAGGGTGGCCTCCTTGCCCCTGATGACCCCCGACTGCTGGATGGAGATTTTTTTGTTTTGAGAATCAAAGGTCAGCCGGTTGCCCTTGAGCACGATCTCCTCCTGGTTTTCACGGCTGCTGAAGGATAGGGTGACATCGCCCACCGCGGACAGGTCGTTGTCCTCATCGATCTCCAGTTTTTCGGTTTTTAATATGGTGTTGTTTTGGTTCAGGCGGACATTGCCCTGGTAAGAGAAGGATTTTTTCTCGTTGAGAACGTTGATTTTCCGGGCATTGACAAAAATAGAGTCATCGGCAAATAAAATATTCTCCTTGTCCAGTTTGAGGGTGGATTTGACCCCCTCCTCTGATTTGAGGATTTTCCGCTTTGAATTCACGTGAAAGGCAGTGGATCTGAAACTGTTGTTACGGTGAAAGACCGTTGAATTGTCCCCCTTTATCTGGATCGAATGTTTGCCTATGTCGTAGTGGATGGCGTCGGCCTCGATGCGGTAATCCTCGATCTTGAGGCGGCAGTTGCCGGTTCCCCGGCAGTAGTGGGCTTCCCCCTCTTTGAAATCGACATTCATCTGGTCGGCCCAGACGGTAAAATCGGTTTTACCCCCGTTCTCTATCTGGCCGGGGAAGAGTAATTTGACATTCTTTATTTTCTGCGACTCCGGTTCAAACAATATTTTGATGAGATCCGATTGAATGTGGGTGGTGTTTTCCGGGGTGGCGATGAGTACTCTGCCTTGCTTGAGAATCTCGACCGATTCCAGTTGGCCGTCGGTATTATAAAAACTATTGATGTTCCGGGAGCGAATCTCCCGGTACTTTTTCTCCTCCCGGCTGCCGAAGAAAAAGTAACTGCTGCCGATGGTAGAAGATTCCTTTACATTTTCCAGGTCCTCAAAAAATGTCAGGGAGATCCAGTCACTCTTGAGCAGGGAATCTTCGCTCTTGATACGGGCCTTTTTTTGCAGGATCAGCTTGCGGTCATCCTCGATATACCACAGGAGCTCGGTTTGATACCGGTGGATTTTTTTATCCCGTTCATAACTCCCGCCGGTATGAAAAAATTTGATTACATTCATGTTTAAATAGTATTCCATCCCCTTCCTGGCCACTCCGGTTAAAGAGGCGGTCCGGTATTTTACGGCCCGGTTGGAGCGCAGGATGGCCCTGTTCTTTAGATAGAATTTTGGGCTCCTGATTTCAAAGTCTTCGGAAACGATTCTACCGTTTTTCTCTATTGAGAAATTGTGGTAATTGTTTTCCACGAATCCATCGTCCCCGTAGATTTTAATATCTTTGTTCATGCGGCCTTTTTTTAATATGGTGGCCTCGATACCCTTCATCAATATTTTGTCGTGGGAGTCCCTTTTCGATTCCCGGCAGCGGAGTTCGATGGCCTTGCGGTTATTTTTGTCGTAGATGCTCTGGGCCATCTGGACGCCGTCGGCTTCGAATTTGCCCGTTAGGCCGGTCGATTCCGGCTCCTGCTGCAGCAATCCCCTGAAAATGGAGTAGAGGGTAAACAGGATGAACACGATCAGCACTATTTTAATGATTTTTCGATATTTATACATTCGGTTTTAAAAGTTGGTAGATTTTTTTCATTTTATTCAAAAAAATCCGGTTAAATCGTCGGGCACCCTTTTGGGAGAGGTGGGAATTGGCTCTGCCCCAGCCGCCGTTTAAAAAATATTCGGTTTTCTTAAGGGGAAAGCTTTTGGGATGGTTGTAGTTGAAAATATAGGCGTTGTCGTGATGGGCGGTCAGTTTCTTGAGATCCAGCATCATCCTGCGCCTGTTGAAGTTGGTGCGGAAGGTGCCGTAATGATCCGGCAAGACCACCAGTATGACGGTGACATTGTCCCGGTCCAGTTCATCCAGCAATTTTTTTAGGTACTCTCCCTCCTTGCCCGGAAAGATACGGTACTTCTGCCTGATGAAATTTCTTGGCCTCTTGCTCACCACGCTGCTCTCTTTAGGGGTGAGACCGCGATAGGTTTGAACGTGGGTGAAGTCCTTGGCATGCCTGGTGGCGGGATTGTCCCGGAATTTCTCTTTCATGTAATCGATAATATCTGTCAGGAAATCTTCGACCTCTTTTTTGTGATTGATCAGCATGGAGATACCGGAAAGGGGATTTTTATTTTGGTGGATCAGGTTAAAGCGTGCCAGCCAGCGTTTATTGGAGGTGCTGTTGAAGATAAAATAGTCGATCCCGTATATGACCACTTTGGGGATACCGGCATATTTTTTATACATCCGGTAGAAATGGTAATTGTACCTGGGATTTTTACCGAACTGCGCCTCCTTGTAGGCGTTTTGATTCAGTATTTCCTTGAAGTAGAACGGGTGGAGGGCCTCGTAGGTTCGGGAGGTGCCGAAAATAAGGGTGCTGTAATTTTTGCCTGTGACGTAATCGGCGAACCGCTGCTGAAAGGATTCATCTTTGTAAAATTTGTTTTCGGCGGTGGCGATCAGGTAAAACAGCCCCCTGTCAAAGATAAACAGGAACAGCACCAGCAGTAAAAAGCCGACCATATACCGCTTGATTTTAGAACCTGAAATAGATGAACTCATTGGCTGTATCCACTGCTAAAATAACGGTAATGCACACGAACAGGGCAAAGGCCGCTATCCGCAGCAACCGCGGCATATTCACGATTACATTTATATTTGCCCTGTTTTTGTAGATAATCTCCAGGCCGATAAAGACGGCTACCAGGGCTAAGTTGAAAACCAGGAATCCCACTCCCTTTTGGGGGGGGGCTAACTGGATGTACTTGATATAGGTGAAGGCCTCCTGGAAGGATTCTGCCCTGAAGAAGATCCAGGCAAAGGAGACGAGGTTAAAGGTGATGAAGATGCGAAGGGCACGGTGCAGGAGGGGCAGCCGCTTGAGCCCGGTCTTCTTGACAAATCTCTTCCTGCTTTTTTTGGTCAGGTAAGAGACCACCAGGTAGAGTCCGTGCAGCATGCCCCAGACCACGAATGTCCAGGCCGCGCCGTGCCACAGGCCGCCCAGGAACATGGTGACGAACATGCCGATGCAGTAACCCCAGGCTTCTGCCTTTATATTCAACAATTTTGGGGACTTGATCCGCCTCATGACCGCGTAGGTGATGGGCAGGAAGAGGTAATCCCGCAGCCAGGTGGAGAGGGAGATGTGCCAGCGGTTCCAGAAACCGGTGATGTTCTTGCTGAAATAGGGGAAGTCGAAGTTTTTCATCGATTTAAAGCCTAGTATCCTGGCCAGGCCGATGGCGATATCGGTATAGCCTGAGAAGTCGCAGTAGATCTGAAATGCGTAAAAATAGGCGCCGAATATTAAATTTAATCCCTGGCCCTGGGGGTTGGCGAAGACCTCGTTGACAAACATGGCCAGCCGGTCGGCCACCACCATCTTCTTGAACACCCCCCAGACCACCAGTTGGACGCCCGATACGATTCGATCCACATCAAGGGTAACCCTCTTTTTCAGTTCCGGGATGAAACCGATGGCCCGGTCGATGGGCCCCATGAACAGTTGGGGAAAGAAGGCCGCGTACAGGGCAAAATAGCCCAAATGTTTTTCCGCCGCCATTCTTTGCTGGTAGACATCCACCAGGTAACTGACCAGTTTAAAGGTGTAAAAGGAGATGCCGATGGTATAGATCAGTTCAAAGGGTTTAAAGGTCAATCCCTCTTTCCAGGGGCCCATGAGGGCAAACAGGCTGCTGCCGATAAAATTGGCATATTTGAAGACCAGCAGCACCGTGAGCCCACAGACCAGTCCGGCGATGAGCAGCCATTTACGTTTTGCCGCCGATCCGCTGTGATCCAGGCCCCGGGCAATGACGTAGACCAGCAGGGTGGGGATGATCAGCAGCAGCAGGTTTTCTAAGTGGTAGAAGCCGTAGAAGAAATAGCTGGCGGCCAGCAAAAACAGCCATTTCAACCGGGAAGGTATAAAGAAGTACACCGATAAAAGGGCGGCGAAAAAGATGATAAAATTGATAGAGATAAAATTCATTTTGCAATTGTAGGCTAAATTCTACCCATATTCCCCCCAAATGTCAACGCCCCCCTCTCTTCCGTACGCCCTCTACCGTTTCTACCTGCCAAAGCACCTCTTCCCTTTCCTTATCTATAATAGAGAAAAAGACAAAAATGCGTTTTCTATATTTTCATATTCCGCTTCGATGCGTATCTTAACCTCAACCATACAGAGGTACCCCCTCCTCCCGGACAATCTGGACGAATTTCGATTCTACCGACAGATCAATGACATCGACCGGTTTCGATAACGCCAACAAAAGATCGCCGTAAAATCGGAAAAAGTCCTTTACCGGAACGCCTTCGACCGCGATATCGATATCACGGCTCTCTTTGTTCGGAGACAGGCTGGAGCCGAATAGAAGCACACGTTTGGCGTGATATTTCCGGGAAATTTCCCGTATTTTTCCTTTATCCGCTTCCGAAATCATGGCAACATTATATCATCAATTGACTTTTTGGGGAATCAAATTACCAAAATAATCCCTTAAAAATTGAGTCTGTAACGTTTAAGCAAGGGGGGATGATCTCGACATTGGCATCGAATTCGGCTTTGTTTTCGGTGAAGATCGACAGGTTGACGTCGTATTGGATGGAGAGATCGACGACATTTACATTCCTATAAACTCCAGGCAGGGAATGGCAGTTGAGATCTAAAATATTGAGCTTGTGAGCTCAATTGTTGAGGTCGCGAGGTCAATCATTAGGTCAACCGGCTTATTCCCCGTTTCTATTGGCTGCCTTGAGAGTCTGGGTGTTTGATTTTTTTGAATATTTCGATCTCTTTTACCAGTTCTTCGATACCTTTGTCTTTTAACCATCTCTTTCGGTCTTTAGTATAATCTCCGTAACCCAGACCAAAACTCTGAATATATTCAATCATGCCCTCGATACCCAGTTCCCTTATCAAGGCTTCATTTCCTCTATTAATAATTTCCACTCTATTCATTTTTCCTCCCTAATTCAAGGCTTCATATATATAAAACTCCAGAGGATTAAATAAAATTGAGAGCGCAGACATCCATATAAATCCTCTTTTTTTTAACCACATAATATTATATATGCAATTGCTTTATTTGTTCAACCACAAATCGTACAAAAAATTAGGAGGAAGTACAAAAAAACCGGGGAAAAAAACGGGACAGTCCAGGAGATCGGTCCCTCCCCGCCGGCAGGGTTTAGTCAAAGCCTTTGGTTAGCCCATTTGCCGGTGCGGGGATCATAGGTACAGTGGGGATTGGGGCCAGAGATATTCCCGGTGGCTCTATAGGCTATCTCCCTGCAATCGAAACAGACATATCTTAATTCGCACTCTCTGCATCTCTCTACCCTGTCTTTTGTGAGCGACCAATATTGTTTTAATCTCTCAAGTACAATATTTACGTCGTCATGGTTCATATGACCACATACAATTTTACTATAGATGCAGGGGCTGACCGTATGGTCTTTGTGAATGGCAACTTTCCTCCCCCAGCATGGGTTATATATTTTGCTTAAATGATAACCGCTTTCGCTGATTTTTTTTAGCTCACCATCTTGAGTCGCTAATTCAATGCAGTGGTTAAAATCTTTCTCTTTTTGAATGATTTCAACATCATTAAATATGTCCTGCGGCCTTTTTTCCCCATAATACAGGACTCTGGAA
This sequence comes from uncultured bacterium, assembly GCA_965603365.1. GTDB lineage: Bacteria > Acidobacteriota > Aminicenantia > UBA2199 > UBA2199 > JAHELQ01. The sequence goes on along the minus strand of CBFDCR010000062.1, from coordinate 24,333 downwards.
ATCCTGTAATCTTTAAAAAAACGTTTTATCAGAGAGAGAGCCGCGCCCTCTTCGATTTCAATAATGAGGCTGACATTCTCCTTTTCATCGAGTTCTATATCCAACGCAGGAATCCAGGTCGTTTCATCGACCTCGATGATCAATTTGTTCATTTCGAGTGAATGAAGGAAACCTTCTATCTCATCATATTTTCGACTCTCGAATTTTTCGATCCATTCATTCTCAACCTGATAAATGTGGCCGGTAAAGAGATCGATTATAGCGGTATTGACGGGGCCTTTGTGATATCTAACAAATTGATGGAACCGTTTAACCTTCATCCTTCACTTTTATCTTAAACGTCGTGATCTTCGTCACATAGTCGAAATCCTCTCCTTCAATGTCCTCCCACACATAGATACCCCGGTCCACATCGATGTAATGATTCACAAACCCCCGGTTGGTATCGGACATTTTGATCTCGAAGCCGACGCTAAAGGGGAACCATATACTTTCCCGGTAGGCATGAGAGACAATATCGATGATGTCCAGCCGGAATTTCATCTCCTTTAGATCGACATCCCCTACGATGCCGATTTTATTTTTACCCACGTCGTGAATCCCGAAATGATATATAGGATCAGGATAGGGGACATACACGATTTTCTTCTTTTGCTGCTTGAAGAAGCGTTCCTCCCAGCCGTCGGTTTTATAAAATCCAAAGCGGGCGGCCTCTTCCCTTGAGTAGGTCTTAGGTGTCAAATAGGAGAGTTCAATACCCGTCGTCTTCCGGGTCTTCAAGTCGTAGACATCATACCGGCGGCGATCCATAGACGTATAGAAGAGGCTGCCGTCTTTCACGAATCCGTCGGTGGAGGGCCACTGGACCCCCTTATGATAAAATTTCCCCTTGTTAGTATAAACATAGCGCCGGTTTTTTAGGTCTATAGATTGAATCTGTTCCAGCAAAACCGGTTTCCGGTTCTCCCGGATTTCATACCATTCGATGTGGGTACTCTTATATTGAATGTAAGGCATCCAATTACCGATGGCAAAGAATACCCTGCCGTCGGTCTTGAAAAAATCGATGAAGTGACGGAAATGACGAAACATGGCGGTGTATAGGTGGTTGAACTCTTGATCGAAAACGACAATCTTCTCCATCTGATCCACGATATAGTATCTCTCATCCAGGAATTGCATGTAACTGGGATTGTAGAAATCCGTGGGTGACTGAAAACCACCCCTCGGCAGGGCCACTTCCCTCTTAACCGCCCCGGTATCGATATCGATGATGTGCATGACAATCCGGCTCCGGTCTTTCGGCTCGCTTTGTACATACACTTCATTTCTGGAGAAGTCACAGCCTGTCACAAATTCCCGTACCCGGGTTGTCTGAGTTATGTCGATTTCCCTTTCCAGAAGTGTAACATCCGAAATTGTGTGCGCCTCACCGGGCCGGGCCTTTCTACACCCCACACAGACCGCTAACACCAACAGCAAAAGGAGTAGTCTCTTTTTCATACGATTCCTTGCTCCTTCAAGTCGATAAGTTCTTCCATACACCGGAAGATTTTTTTACTGTTCTCACAAAACTGTGGGTCCACCGCCAGCATATCGCCTTTGGCAAAGTGGATGTAGCAACGCTGGCACAACAGGCGTACGCTGCAGTCAAGACAGTTCTTGCAGATCAGATCCATAAAGTCTTTGACGAGCCTCGCCATTCTTTTAAAATCGAATCCCGAATTAACATCGCCGATTGAAAATTTGTCGTTTATCTTTTCACAAACATGAAATTGCCCCTCTGCATCGATAAAAATACGGTTGTCGAAGCAGCATGAACCGGCGAGCATTGTCATCCTTCTCGCCTTCAACTTCTCCAGCAGCAGAGGAATGTCCATAAATAAGGCGTTTTCGACCGGAGTCAATACTTCCTTGTTTTTTAATTTATCATAAATCGCTTCGGAAATCTGACTGAACTGTCGTTTCTTCTCAACCTCATCATATGGATATTTCTGGTAGTAGGTGGTGTCATATGAATTCACCCGGTTAAATCGCAGTTCGTTCCTGTTTACCAGCTCATTATACTTAAAAAAAATAAATAATTTCTGGAGAGAGAGGTCGTTAGAATGAACCAAATTGAAGCGGATATGATCGATGTAGTAGTTTTCGTCCCTCTTCTTTATTTTTTCCAGGTTTTTCATGACCACCTTAAAGGTGCCTGTACAGTTGAGAAAAACTCGTTTGCTATCATGGTTTTCTTCAGGGCCATCCAGGCTGACGGTCACGTTGAATCGGTTGTCTATGAAGAAGTCGAAGATGTCGTCATTCATCAGGGTGCCGTTGGTGGTAATATGGAGACTGAGTTTCCACTGCTTAAATAGAGACTTCGCATGGTGGGTAATTTTTTTTAAGTTTTCATACTCCAATAAGGGTTCGCCGCCGTAAAATCCAAGGGAAATGTGCTTTTTCTTCCTGTCTTGTATAAGCGAGTAGAGATAGTCCAGTCCTTTTAAGGCTGAATGGAGCGACAGCGATCGGCTCGAGTATGACCTGTCAAAAAAATACTCTCCACTGTAAGTACAGTACTTGCAGCGCATATTACAGTCTTGAGTAATCTCAATAATGATCTGTTTTAAATCTCGAATCCTGTCTTGAATGGTTCGCTGATCTATATCTACAGGTTCAAAGTGAATCTTTCTATTTGATATTTTTGAGGAATAGGAATCTTTAAACTCCCGGTTGATTATCTCATTCGTATCAGGGTAATAGATGTATTTACCTTCTTTTAATGGAACCGTAATAGCCATTCCGTATCAAACCTCAACATGGGTTTTCCCGGGATGAACTGTTTTTATGAAATTGATAAAATAAGAGTTAGTTTCGGTATTGATCGTTTCCACTATCCATAGCAGCATCGCTGCCTTCTTTATCCCCACAATAAACCCCGCAGTAGTAGCAGCACCAATCGATGGGTTGAATAAAATCAGGGGAAAGCCCTCCCTTTGTCTTGTCCTTCTCATCGTTTGTTAGTTTCCTTAGCATTTACTTACCTCCTTTTTAATGTCGGTGCTAATCTTAAATTATTAAAGAAAAGATGATTTTATCATGAACTCAGACAAAAAACAATTTTCCTTTTTGCTGCTAAATTTCCAGGGGGGGCGGGATGGTGCGTGAAAAGGTGAAAATTTTGTGTGAGGCGCTTGATCTTTTTTTTACATTCCTATAAACTCCAGGCAGGGAATGGCAGTTGAGATCTAAGGGGGGAAAAAACGGGATAGTCCAGGAAATCGGTCTGCATTGTCGTTTTGGCGCACCGTTGATAACTGTTATGGCGCAGCTTTGAACTGCCCTGCCGGTTTATGTGTTGGTAAATATCGGATATACGAGATGGAAGATAAGAAACCCCGTAGGAGAGGGACAATATTGCGAAGGGATACCTCAAAACCCCGTAGGAGTGGGTCAACATGCCGCAGGGACGACCAAAAACTGGGTAGGAACGGGTCAACATAGAGAAGGGGCGGGTCAAATATGCGTAGGGATGCCCCAAAACCCCGTCCGAATGGCTCCAGGATACGTCCGAAAAGGTCAAAGTCCCGTCCGAACGGGCCAATATCCCGTACGAAAGGGTCAAAATGAAAACTCGAGGAACGGTGCCTTGAAACGTGGAAATGTGGCTAAATCTTTCTATTTCCACACTTCAATGCACCGTGCAGGGTTTTCTTTCCAGTTTAGGGGAAAATGCCTCGTTCTTTGTAGACTTTTTCCAGCCGGCGGAGGGCGACGATGTAGGCGGCCGTGCGCCAGTCACTCCGGTACTCCCGGGCAGCGTCCCGCACCCGCTGGTAAGCACCGACCATCTTCTTGTAGAGCTTGGAATCGACCTCTTCCAGGTCCCAGAATTCGCTGCGTTTGTTTTGCAGCCACTCGAAGTAACTCACCGTCACACCGCCGGCATTGCACAGGATGTCCGGCAGTATCTCGATGCCCTTTTCTTGTATAATAGCGTCCCCCTCAGGGTCGGTGGGACCGTTGGCACCTTCGGCTACCAGCCTGACGTTGAGCCAGGGAGCGGTCTGGGCCGTGATCTGGTTCTCTAAAGCGGCCGGGATAAAGATATCCGCCTCCAGGCCGAGGAACGTTTTATGGTCAATGTGCCGGGAGCCGGGAAAACCCTTCACACCACGGTGCTCCCCGATGTAAACCAGCAATTCGTCCGGGTCGATGCCCTCCGGGTTGTAGACGGCGCCGTCGATGTCTTCCACCGCTATCAGCCTGGGCCCCCGGGACTTGAGCAGACGGGCCGCCCAGGAACCCACATTACCGAAACCCTGTACCATATAGGTGGTATCCCCCAGATCGACTTGCCGATCTTTGGCCCACTCGGCGATGGTGAAGACTACCCCCTGACCGGTGGCCTTGTCCCGGCCAATGCTGCCGCCCGACTCGACGGGCTTGCCGGTGACCACGTGTACCGACCGGTTGCGCTCCAGCGGGGGAATCGTGGAGAGGTAAGTATCCAGTATCCAGGCCATGATCTGGGCATTGGTGTTCACATCGGGGGCCGGGATGTCGTATTCGGGGCCGATGTTGTTGCCCAGAGCGAAAGTAAAGCGGCGGGTGATGTGCTCCAACTCGCTGCAAGAGTAACCGGCCGGATTGAACTGAATGCCGCCTTTGGCCCCACCAAAGGGGATGTCGATGATAGCGGATTTCCAGGTCATCCAGGTGGCCAGCGCCCGTACCTCATCGATGTCCACCGCCGGGTGGAAGCGGAGGCCGCCCTTGTACGGCCCCAGCACGTTGTTGTGCTGTACCCGGTAGCCGGTGAACATCTCAATCCGGCCATTTTCCATCTTGACCGGAAAGTTGACGATGATTTCATTGTTGGTCTTACTCAGAATCTTGCGTATTTCAGGGTCCAACCACATCAGGTCGGCCGCTTTGTTAAATTGTTTGCCAACGTTTTCATACACACTTGCTTTTGACATGAGTCAATACCTCCAATCTTTCCGGAGGATATTTTAAAGGAATTGCGACAATAACTCAATAGATGAAGAAAGAAAAATTTATTTCCGGCACTTCCCCCTGAAGCCGATGGCCCGGGACGGGTGTTGGCAAGAATTAAAAGTCACCCACCCGATCCCGGTAAAAACGCCTACATACCGCCCATGACCGGACTACCCCCTCTCTTCTTTATTCAGGATTGATCGTACATTCTATTTGGAATGTGGGGCAGTACCACTGACAGGCGGTCTCGGCAGTATCACAGGCGCAAGTATCTGGGGCACAGCCAGGCCATACTGATTGGCATTGCCCACAATAGGTATCGTAAGTTTCGCCGCCTTTTACTTTTCCACTTTCCTTTGGACCCAGCGAGGTGACGAAACTCTGTACCTTTAAACTACCGAGACTTAACTTTTGTTTTTTACTCATTTTGTTACCTCCTTATGGAATAAACTTCTATTGACAGGTTAGACAAAAATTGTTATCAATAGGTATACCGTTTCACCAAAACATACCCTACCCCAAAATCGAGCTATTGTCAATTGTTGTTATAAAGAAGAATGATTTTTTGTGCCGCAGGCCAGGATGCCATTCATCCATCATAATTTGGGGGTTGTTTTTGTCTTTTTCAGTACATAGATGCACCAGGGGGCAATCCGGGTTTCATTGATCCAGTGATACGGTTCACTCTCCTTTGCCAGCGGTTTATACACTTTGACCTTTTCCAATCCGGCTTTACAAAAGACCGCTCGATAAGCCTCATCCGTCCACATAATATCCTCTACAGGCCTTTTGTCCTCCACGTCGGTCATGATGATTTTTACCCGGTCGCCGCTCCTGGCATTTTTATTTTCCGGGAAATCCTTCGTAGTAAACGATGCCCACTCATGTATATAAATTTCAGGTGCCGAGACCAGGTTGACGATCCTTCCCTCAGCTTCCAGCAGCCTGGCCAGTTCTCTGAACAGTCTTACTTTTTTTTCCATCACCGGGATATTATCAAAGGTGAATACAGAGAGTACGAGATCAAAGGCATTAGCCGGGAATTGGCTGAGGCCATCTTCGTCAATAAGGCGATACTCCCCTTCCCGGTCTATTTCTCGGGCCCTCTCTATCATATCCCCGGCAATATCGACGCCGATAACACTAAATCCGTACTTTTGCAAAAACCTGGTGGAACGCCCCGTACCGCAACCGAAATCTATGGCTGCTTTTCCCCTGACATGTTCGGCTAAGATCTCCGGTAAATCCCGGTAGGCTATATAATAGGTGCCGGGAAACTCCAGTTTCGCATAGGCTTCAGCACGCCTGACATCCTGATATACATTAAGAAATTCCATAGTGACCAACCTTTCTATATAATACCCATTCGCCTTTTCCATGACAACAGCCAATCATCCCCAAAATGGAGCAGGCCAATATTTTTTTAAAAAACATAACTGAAGTGGTTGACATTTGGTTCGTTTTGGGGCATAATTGTTAAAAAGAAATAATTTATTTTTAACCAAACCATTGAGGTGTAAAATGAAAAAGCTGTTAATCCTGGGTGCCGGTTCAGCCGGTACGATGCTGGCCAACAAGCTGGTCAAATCGATTCCCAACGGTGAGTGGTCTACTACTATCGTAGACAGTGATGAGACCCATTATTACCAGCCGGGCTTTCTCTTTGTTCCTTTCGGTATCTACGACAAGAAGATGGTGATCAAACCCAAGCGGGATTACATTCCCGGCCAGGTGGAATTTGTTCTGGCCAAAATAGAGTTGATCGAGGCGGATAAGAACCGGGTCATCCTGCATGATAAACGGGTGCTTAACTATGACTTCCTGGTTATCGCCACCGGCGCTCGAATCGCCCCGGATGAAATCGAGGGCCTCAAGGGCCCCGGCTGGCGGAAGAATATATTTGACTTTTATACCCTTGATGGGGCCGCGGCCTTGAATCAATTTCTCCGCTATTGGAAGGGCGGCCGGCTGGTGGTCAACATTGCTGAAATGCCCATCAAGTGTCCGGTGGCGCCGCTGGAATTCCTGTTCCTAACAGACTGGTGGCTGACCGAACAGGGCCTTCGGCACAAAGTGGAAATTGAGCTGGTCACCCCCCTCTCCGGTGCCTTTACCCGGCCCATCGCCTCGAAATACCTGGGAGAGATCGTGGAGCGGAAAAATATCAAGATTACACCGGATTTTAATATTGAGTCGGTCGATTCCCGGAAGAATATGATCCAATCCTATGACGGCAGGGAGGTGCCCTATGATTTGCTGGTGACGGTACCCACCAACATGGGTACACCGGTAATCGGCAAATCCGGCCTGGCAGACGATTTGAATTTTATCCCCACCCATAAACATACATTGCTGTCCAAACAATTCGACAACATCTTTGTGCTGGGGGATGCCACCGACCTGCCCAGTTCAAAAGCAGGCTCGGTTGCCCATTTCCAGGTGGAAACCCTGGTGAAAAACCTGATTCGCCGGCTGGATGAAAAAGAGCTGGTGGAAGAATTCGACGGTCATGCCAATTGTTTTATTGAGTCGGGCTTCGGTAAGGGTATTTTGATCGACTTCAATTACGATACCGAACCGCTGCCCGGCAAATTCCCGGTGCCCGGAATCGGGCCCTTCTCCCTGCTTCAGGAAACCAGGATGAACCATTGGGGCAAGATGACGTTCCGCTGGGTCTACTGGAACCTGTTGATGCGGGGCGCGGAACTACCGCTGGAGCCCCAGATGGTCATGAGCGGCAAGTGGCAGGAGTAAAAAAGGAGGGCAAAATGGCTGATGAAATAAAGACACTGAACGAAAATATCGATCACCTGAGCCGGGATGTAGCCAACGTTACCTCTCGGTTCAAGGTCTGGGAAGAACTGAAGGACGATCTCACCCCCCTGGCCAAAGAGATTTTTAACGATTTTGTGGAGAAGCTCGATAAACTGGAAAAAGACGGCGTATTTGAATCGATCAAGGCTCTGCTGGAGGTAGTGGCCAAATTCCAACGCTCTTTTTCTGCCCAGGATATTGCCAATATGGGGGACGGTTTGATTCGTCTGGCAGCGATCATGAGTAGATTTACGAAGCCTGAAAATCTGGATAAACTGGAGCAGATGGTCGATACCATCGAGACCTACGATTTCGGCCAGCAGGAAAAGGTATCGCTCTTCAAGTTATTAAAAAGGGCAAGACGGCCCGAAGTGCTCCGGGGATTTAATCATGTGTTGAATCTGATTACCCTGATGGGACAAAACAATAAACAAAATCAAGGAGGACAATATGGTACAACGCGAGTTAGACGGTAAAACCATCGAAGTCGACAATGAAGGTTATATGACCGATATTAAACAATGGACCAAAGAGATCGCCGCGGCTCTGGCCAAAGAGCAAGGCATCGATGTGTTGACCGATAAACATTGGCAGGTCATCGACTACCTGCGGGGGAAATACGAAGAGGGGGTCAGCCTCTCCCTGCGAAAGGTGGGCAAATCCGGGATAGTCGGCATCAAGGAGTTTTACGCACTGTTTCCCGACGGACCGCTGAAGAAGGCCACCCTGATTGGGGGACTGCCCAAACCCGAAAGCTGCGTGTGACAGTTGAGGTGTGAGGTCAAACATGGAAAAATCTAACGGCAAGATAAAGAAAGTCTCCATCATTTGTGCCAAAGGCAACCTGGAGGATGTGTATGCCTCCCTGATCCTGGCCAACGGTGCCCGCATGGAAGGCATAGAGGCCAACCTGTTCTTCACCTTTTTCGGGCTCAATGCCCTGATGAAGAGTAAGATGGACAGGCTCCATACCGCAACCGTGGGTAACCCGGCCCTCACCATGCCCGGTGGGCTATCCTTCCCCACGCTGTTGGGGATGCTGCCGGGCGTTGAAGCCGGGGTGTCTAAAATGATGAAGAAGGAGATGGATAAACTGGATGTGCCGCCGGTCAGTGAGTTCATGGAGATGATCACTGCCTCGGGCGGCAAGATCTATGCCTGTAAATTGGCGATGGAGATGTTTAAATTGAAAAAAGAAGATCTCTACGATGATCTTGACGGTGTCATGACTGTGGGGGATTTCTACAACGCGGCCGCCGGCGGTCAGATTATCTTTACGTAATATAACGAAATCTATCCAACTTTCCCCCCTTTTAAAAACCCTTTTAATAAAGGGCGTGGGGGCAGGATTAAACCTGCCCCCACATTTTTACCAGGCGATGGTTTCAATTTTTTTATTTTTATTACCCATCCGGGGCCGAAATATGGTAAAATCAAAAGTTCTATCCAGGTGATCTTTTGCTGATATTTTTTTTGGTTCAGTTGAATTTGGAGGTATATCAATCATGATAACACTGCATGAGAAAGATATCGCTTTTATTGCCGAAAAAAGTGAAACCCGGTCTCCCCAGGCAAAGAGTGTGATCGACATGCTCAACGAGGGCATGACCGTGCCCTTTATTTCTCGCTACCGTAAGGAGAAAACCGGCAACCTCGACGAAGTGAAGGTGCGTAATATCGAAGAGTACCATCAGTATGTCGTCGATCTAAACGGCCGCAAGGAGACGGTGTTAAGAACCATTGCCGCCCAGGGAAAGCTCAGCGACGAGCTGCGGGAGAAGATCGAGGCCACCTATTCCAAAACCGAACTGGAAGACCTCTATCTGCCCTATAAACCCAGGAAGCGTACCCGGGCCACCATCGCCAGAGAGAAGGGATTGGAACCCCTGGCCGATGCCATCCTGGACAAGAAGGTGCCGGATTCCCTCGAAACCCTGGCCGCGCCCTTTGTGAATGAAGAGAAAAAGGTCAACGATGTCGGAGCGGCCCTCAAAGGAGCCGGCGATATCATTGCCGAGGGTTTTTCCGAAAATGCCGAGTTGCGGAAAGGTATCCGGAATAAGATGGCCAACAAAGGCATGCTGACGGTGTCGGTGACCAGAGAGTTTCAGGAAAAGCGGTCTAAGTTTGAGCAGTATTATGATTACCAGGAGAATGTCAGCACCATGCCTTCCCACCGTATCCTGGCGGTGCGGCGCGGGGAGACGGAGAAAGTGCTCAAGGCCCACGTGCAAATCGCTGCAGAAGAATTGCAGGAATGTTTCAGATCCTGCCTGTATGACGAGGATCATCCCCGGTTTTTATTTTTGGAAGTGGTCTTTAAAGATGCCCTACAGCGGCTGGTATTGCCTTCCATCGAGTCGGATGTCGAGGGGGAGATGAAGAAGCGGGCCGATGAGGAGGCCATCCGCGTCTTTGCCCTCAACCTGGATAAACTGATGCTGGCACCGCCGGCCGGGAACCTGCGGATTCTGGGGGTGGACCCCGGTTACCGCACCGGCTGCAAACTGGCGGCCCTGGATGAAACCGGCAAACTGCTGGGGCATGCCGCCATCTATCCCACCAAACCGAAGGAGGATGTTGAGGGGGCCAAAGAGATTGCCCTGGGGTTTATCGAGGGGCACAACCTCCGGGCAGTGGCTATCGGCAACGGCACCGCCTCCCGGGAGACAAATGCCTTTTTTAAAGAAATTATCCCCGAAGGTGTCATCGTGTCGGTCGTCAGCGAGGCCGGGGCCTCGGTCTATTCTGCCTCGCCGGTGGGTAGTGAAGAGTTTCCCGAACACGATGTCACCGTGCGGGGTGCGGTCTCCATCGGCCGACGTTTTCAAGATCCCCTATCGGAACTGGTTAAAATCGACCCCAAATCCATCGGCGTGGGCCAGTACCAGCACGATGTCAACCAGAGTCTCCTGAAGCAGCGGCTGGACAACGTGGTGGTTTCGGTGGTCAACCGCGTCGGCGTTGCCTTAAACAATGCCTCCTCTCATTTGCTCAAGTACGTCTCCGGAATCGGCGAAACCCTGGCCCGGAACATCGTCCAGTACCGGGATGAGAACGGCCCCTTTAAGAAACGGCAGGAACTGAATAACGTACGCATGTTTGGCGACAAAGCCTTTCAGCAGAGTTCCGGTTTTTTGCGCATCCGGGAGGGCGAAAATCCCCTCGAAGCCACCGGCATCCATCCGGAATCTTACTTTATCGTGGAGAATATGAGCAAGCAGACGGGTGTCCCCGTGGCCGAACTCATGGGCAACCACCAGCTCCTCTCCACCATTAAGCCCGAAGAGTTTATCTCTGAAGAATTCGGGCTGCCCACCATCCAGGACATCCTCAAGGAGTTGGAGTCGCCGGGCCGCGATCCCCGCCAGGACTTTGAGATCTTTGAGTTCGAGGAGGGAGTGGAGACTTTAAAAGATTTAGAAGAGGGCATGGTATTAAGGGGGGTGGTCACCAACGTCACCCAGTTCGGTGCCTTCGTGGACATCGGTGTTCACCAGGACGGCCTGGTACACATCTCCGAACTCTCCCACCAATTTGTCACCAATCCCGAAAAGGTGATCAGTGTGGGCGACAAGGTCAGAGTCAAAGTCCTGAAGGTAGACACGGAACTCAAGCGCATCAACCTCAGCATCAAGGCCCTGCAGCCGAAGCCAAAACCCAAACACCACAAAGCCCGCGGCGGCAGCCCTAAATTCAAACCCCAGCATACTAAATCCCGATCCCCAAATCCCAAATCCAGGAAAGAAGACCCCATCGAGGCCCTTAGACGCAGTTGGGGCGCCAAATAAAAAATTGAATTTTCGCCTATTTCAGTATTTCCAGGACTTTGGAAAGGGCGATGATCAAGCCGGGGATACCTACAAAAATGCCGATCATCCATTGGACCACCGAGAATCGTTTGTCCATCGCCTCAAATCGGGCATTCATCTCCCGCAGCAGTGCTTCAAACTTACTATCCATCTCCCGCTGCAGGGATGCAAATTTTTCCGTGGACATCTCCCGCAGTGCTTTTAACTCTTCTTCGACCCTGATGACCCGTTCTATGACCGACAGCTCCTTCAGCCGTAGTTCATTCCTTTCGACGAAATCTTCCATCGCCTTCTGTAATCGGCTTTCGATTGCCTGGGAAACGTATTGCTGCATCTCGCTCCGGGTAAGGGTGTTTTCCGTGTCTGCTTGCATGCCTATATAATAGTTTAAAAAAATTCAAAAGTCAACTTTGGTACCTCAAGCTGTTATTTAAAAATTTTGTGGTTGACAAAAGGGAGAGTTAGTATTATATTGGTATGTTAATGAAAATAATTTTCAATAAAAAAGGAGTGTTTGCATGAAAATTGCCATATCGACGGATAATGGGCAGGTCTCGGCCCACTTCGGCCGCTGCCAGTGTTACACCATTTTCGATATTGAGGATGGTGCGGTAAAGAGTAAAGAAGTGGTGGACTGTCCGCCCCATCAGCCTGGGTATCTGCCGCAGTTTTTGTCGGAAAAGGGGGCGTCGGTGGTCATAACCGGCGGCATGGGCCATAAAGCCCAGACCCTCTTTACCCAGAAGAACATCGAGACTGTGGTCGGCGCCAGCGGCGGTGTGGATGAGGTTATCGAAAAGTACCTGGCAGAAGATTTAGAAGTGGGCGAAAGTCGTTGTAACCATTAAATCTATTAAACATTTTAAGGAGGTATAAAATGCCATCTGGAGATCATACAGGACCCGCAGGAATGGGGCCCCGCAGCGGTCGGGGATTCGGTTTTTGCAGCGGATACAATCATCCGGGATACGTTGTGGGGCCCGGCAGCGGCTTTGGCCGCGGGATGGGCCGAGGTTTCGGCCGCGGCCGCGGCCGCGGTTGGGGCTGGCAATTTGGACCCGGCATGGGGGATCCGGCCTATGCGCCGGATTATGGCCCGGTATATGGAGCCGAGGCCCCCTCGCCGGATCAGGAAAAGAGTTACCTGAAGAGTCAGATTGCCGCCATGGAAACGACCATCGAAAATCTAAAAAAAAGATTGGAAGAAGTTGACAAACAAGAATAGTACAACATCAGTACAAGTGACCCGTTTGAACAAAGCAGACTTAGACCGGGACGAGGAGGTCTATGAAGCGGAATTGGTGGAGGGACATGATAAGATTGAACCGGCTCCGGCGACATCCCTGGCTCACAAGCTGGGCAGGATCGCCGGCGGTGTCGGTTCGATCCTCATCTCCCTACTGGGCCTCAGCGGCAAAGGCGGAGACATGCTAAACGTTGTCGGCGGCCGCAATCGCGGCCGAGGTCGGAGAAGAAGAGCAAGAGGAAGACGTCAACCCCTAAGAAGGAGACAGGTATGAAGATTTTTTTTACCGTAGAAGATGAATCGGGACTAAAAGCCAATATCGACGAACGGTTTGGTCGGGCACCCTTTTTTTTAGTCTACGATACAGATAAAGAAGAGATCGTGCTGGCACAGGAAAATCCCTTTCGCCATGACGACCATGGCGTAGGCGTACGGGTGGGCAACTTTGTCCTCCAAAACGGCTGCCAGGCCGTGGTGGGGGCAAGGTTCGGGCCCAAGCTGGAAAATATATTGAAGACCGGCGGGGTCAAGATAATCCAGGCCGAGGGGGGGAAGGATACGGTAAGAGCCGTGCTGGACCGGCTCCAGGCTGAGATGTAGTCCGGCCCTGGCTCCACAAGCGTACCATGTTGATCGCAGTGGCGTCGGGCAAAGGGGGGACCGGCAAGACCATATTCTCCACCGCCTTAGCCTTGAGCGTACCGGCGTGCGTTTATGCCGACCTGGATGTGGAGGAGCCCAACGGCGCGGTCTTTCTAAAGCCCGACATTGAACGGGATGTGCCCTTTCATCTGCCGGTGCCCAGGATCGACAACGGGGTGTGTACCTTCTGTCAGAAATGTGCCGATGCCTGTGTGTACAACGCCATCGCCATCATTCCCCCGGTCCAAAAGGCCGTGATATTTGACGAATTGTGTCATGCTTGCGGGGTATGCGGCTATGTGTGCCCGGTAGAGGGGGCCCTTAAAGAGATCGGCCGGGAGATCGGCTGGATCCGATCCGGTCATGGGGGCCAGGTCATTTTTGTGGAGGGCCGGCTCCATATCGGGATTCCCTCGGCCGTACCGTTGATCGCCCAGGTGGTGGAAGAGTCATTGAAGCTGGCCCCCCTGGTGATTGCCGACTCTTCCCCCGGCACCTCTTGCAACATGGTAGAGAGCGTAAAGCGGAGCGATTACATCATACTGGTAACCGAACCCTCTCCCTTCGGACTGCATGACCTGGAACTGGCGGTGACGGTGGCCCGGGACCTGGGCAAACCCTGCGGTATCGTCATCAACAAGAGCAGCGATCAGGACAACCTGATCGAGCGTTATGCCCGGCAGGCAAATCTGCCGGTACTGTTAAAAATTCCCTATCGCCTGGATATCCAGCGGGCCTATTCAGAGGGAATCCCCTTGATAGAGGTCATGCCGGAATTAAAGAGACGTCTCGGTCAGTTGTATCGACAGATCGAAAAAGGGATATAGAGGCATGAAGAAGGTCAGAGAGATCGTCGTCGTCAGCGGCAAGGGGGGAACCGGCAAGACCACGGTAACCGCCTCCTTAGCCGCTGTCCTGTCGCCCCAGGTAATCGTCGATGCCGATGTGGATGCCGCCAACCTGCATTTATTGATGAAACCGGCGGGTACCGTATTCACCAATTTTAGCGGCAAGGATCTGGCCCGGATCGATCCGGAGCGCTGCCGCAACTGCGGCACCTGTGCAGACCTTTGCAGGTTCGGTGCCATCCGCTTAACCGACGACGAAGTATACCTGGTGGATGAGGTCTCCTGCGAAGGCTGTACCCTGTGTGCCTTAGCCTGCCCGGAAGGGGCCGTGGAGATGGTACCCCGCAGGGTGGGGCAGTGGATGGTCAGCCGGACGGCGTACGGCGATTTTGTCCATGCCCGGTTGAAACCGGGGGGCGAAAACTCCGGCAATCTGGTGACCATGGTGCGGCACCAGGCCAAACTGCTGGCCCGGCGAAAGGGGATCGATACGATTCTCATCGACGGCCCTCCGGGGATCGGCTGCCCCGTCAATGCCGCGCTTTCGGGTACCGATTTTGCCCTGGTGGTCACCGAGCCCACTTATTCCGGTATCCATGACCTGGAACGGCTGCTGCAGTTGATTCGCCATTTCGACATCTATGCGGCCATTGTCATCAATCGCTTCGATATCAACCGGGAGAATACCCGCTCCATCGAAACCTTTGCTCGCCAGGAGGCAATTCCCGTCCTGGCCCGGATTCCCCACAGTTACGATATCATCGATGCCATTGCCCGGGCAGAAATTCCCCTTCACCATTCTGCGGAACTCCGGCAGGCCGTAGAAAAGATATCGGCCGGCATCCATGCCTATTTCGGCCAAAAGTAGGAGTACGACAATAATGGGGTTGAGAGAGCAAATTATCGAGACACTGCGGAGCGTCAAAGACCCGGGAATGGGGGAAGATGTGTATTCCCTGCGCATGATCGAACAACTGGAAGTGGATGAGGCGGCCAAAACCGTCCGCTTTCGTTTTCGACCCACCTCCTATCACTGTTCCATCGGCATCCAACTGTCGTTGAGAGTTAAGCAGGCATTGATGGAGTTAGAGGAGTTGGAAAACGTTGAAATTGAGGTGGTGGGCTTTGCCTTAGCGGACCAGGCCAATCAATATTTAAAATCCTTAGATAAGACTTGATGCAACTGAAGAGAAATGAAAATCACAATCGTCTTTGAAAACAGCCCTATTGAGGGATTTAACACAGGCTGGGGATTTTCGGCGTTGGTGGAGACCGGCCGGGATGTTGTGCTCTTCGACACCGGCTGCAGCGGCCGGGATTTGCTGCAAAATTTGGAGGCCCTGAAGGTTGATCCCTTGTCCCTGAACAAGGTGGTGATTTCCCATTCCCACTGGGATCACACCGGCGGTGTGTTTGATCTGGCCGAGGTGAAAGGGGGCATACATTTTTATACCGGCCATTCCTTAAGCCGCCGGTTTACCGATGAGATCCAGCGGCGGGGCGGCACGGTGAGCAGGGGAGACGACTGGCGGAGGCTGGCCGACGATCTATACATCACGCCGGAGTTAAGCCGCAATGTGCCGGAGCAGGCCCTGGTCATCCTGAGAGATGAATTCGTCACCCTGCTGCTGGGGTGTTCCCATCCCGGGGTGGACCGGTTTGCGGCACTGGTGTACAGAAAATTCAAACGACCCATGGTCATTGTCGGTGGGTTTCACTATTTCCCCCTTTCCCGGCGGCAGATGGTGAGCCAAATCAAGAAGATTGAAAAGTATCCCGTCTTGATGATGATGCCCCTGCACTGCACCGGGCAGGAGGGGACTCTAATGCTGAAAGAGTATTTTAAGGTGAGGGAACTATACACAGGCGATGTCATTCCCCTCGACCGTTTGGCCCCTTGACCACTCGATCACTCTAATTTCTTAATAATAAAAAAAAAAAAACGATTTTTTTTATTTGCATTTTGATTTTCTAAATTTTTGTTGTATTATTATAGTTAGCTAAGGAGGAATAAATGGCCGGAAGAATGCATTTTACGAACAAAACATTTTTTATTGTTACCCTATTTATGTTTTTGGTATCTTTTATAGTATTAGCCGGATGCGGTAAGTCCACCGCCACTCCCGGCGAAGGTTCGGGCACATTGGGGAAAATTATAGAAACAGGTAAAATTGTCGTGGGAACCAGTGCGGATTATCCTCCCTACGAGTTTCGTCTATTGAACGATGAGGAAGGGGATATCGTGGGCATCGACATTGATATTGCCAACGAAATTGCCAGGGAATTGGGCGTAAAACTTGAAGTAAAGGATATATTATTCAGTAAATTGTTCGATTCTTTGAACGCGGGTGAAATCGATATGATTATCGCCGGCATCGCGCCCACCGAAAAGAGAAAGGAGGTGGCCGATTTTTCCGATGTTTATTACCAGGCCATCCAGGAGATGCTGATCAGGGCTGATGAGACCCGAACGATTAAATCGATAGAAGATCTGAGAGGCAAAAAGGTGGGTGTACAGAAGGATTCGATCCAGGAAGAATCCGCCCGCAATCAGATCAAAGGCGCGGAATTCATATTAGAGGAGAAGGTTACCGAATTGGTTGCTGCCTTAAAACAGGGGGATATTGATGCGCTGATTTTGGAAAAACCGGTGGCCGATTCCTTTGCCCTCAGAAATAGTGACTTGATCAGCATCGCCGCCGGCGTGGATGATCAGCGGATGGGTTCTGCCATTGCCGTAAGAAAGGGCAATGACGAACTACTGCAAAAAATCAATGAGGTGCTGAGAAAATTGAAAGACGGCAACAAGATTGCCGAATTTATCTGGGAGGCCAAGATCCTCTCCAACAAATAAACCCCCAGATGATCACCGATCATCTTTAAAATCGTAAGGGTGCCCCTGCGGGGCAGCGTCTTCGGGTGTCAGTCCCTGAGATGATTGAGTGTCCCTTATTTCAAGGCACCGTCCCTCCTGGGGCAGTACTCCTTGACTTTTGGGAGGGGATTCGTTAAAGTTAGTTTTAAAAATATTGAGAATTTAGAGCCTTAGTAGGATGATGGATAAAAACGAACCGTTTGAATTGATCCAGTTGTTGGGCACCGGCGGATTTGCCCGGACCTGGTCGGCCCGGATGCTGGACCCCGAGCTGGTAGAGGAGTACCGGACCCGGGAAGTGGCCGTCAAGATCCCCCTGACCAAACAGAAGGGGCGGGTTCTCAAGAAGGAGCTGCAGCTCACCGGCAGCCTGAGGGAACTGATCGGCAAGATCAGCAGGCCGCCGCAAGATGGCTGTCGATCGGGCCACTGCGATTATCCGGGGTATTCTCGAAGGTCTGACGGTGATCCATAAGAAGCATATTATCCACCGGGATATTAAACCGGAAAGCATCCTCCTGGATGGGGAGACGCCACTGCCAGTCCTGCCAGGCCGATCTGTGGATTTTAGGGGCCCGCTAAGGTTATCATGGACAGGTAAAGATAGATGAAAGACCCCTTACAACAGAAGCCGACCCCCTATGAGATCCTCGATATCGATGGTGGTCGGCCGGTGGATAAGAAAATCATCGAGACCCAGTTTAAGAAGAATTTCAATAAACAGGGGGCCCGGGAAGCCCGCAATACCCTGGACAATCCCCTCTACCTGGTCCTGCGGCGCCGTGAGGTCGCCGATGCCTGGACCGGGCATCTTCAAAAATATTTCCCCTATTACCCACTGACCTTTCACCTGGCCCTGGTGTGGTACTGGTGGGCCATTTATATGGAGGAGAAGACCTGGGCGCAAGTCTCCGGATCTCCCTTCGAGGAGGTTAAGGGACTCTCGCCGGCGCCGGACCTGGAGGCGTTGTGGAAAAATGCCATTCTGTACTGGGTCTGCCTGATCAACTCCGGCGAGTTCTGGCAGGAGTGGTTTGTGCTGAAACAGCAGTCCGGCATCGCCCTCGATCCGGCTCACCATCTGGGGGAGTTGCAAAGCACGCTGGAAGAGCATTTTGTTAATCACTTCCATACCTTCAGCGAGCGTTACCGGTTGGGAGGAGACATCCCCGCCTCCCGGCGGTACCGGGAATACGAGCGGTGGTTCTCCACCGAGATGAAGACCGCGGCCGACATCAGCCAGGCTGGGGTCGGCCGCACCGTCGGCGGCAAGAAATACTTCATCTGCTGCGGCCAGATGCTGTTGGAACAGATCCGGGAGATCGACCGGTTGAAGGGAGACATCCGCCAAGAGGCGGAAACCGGGCTGCGGGATATGCTGAATGTGAGCTGGCTTATTCTGACCATCAAGATCCCCCGCTGCCGGGCCTGCCGGGAAGTACATAAGAAATCCGGCGGCCAGGGACTCGGCCTGGGCTGTTTGAGCGGTATCATATTGAGTGCCGCGGTGATGCTGCTGGCCCACCGTTTTAGTTTGCTCTATTTTGTCCTGGTCAATGTGCTCACCTCCCTGACAGGGGGGATCATCCATCACGTAACCAGTGGCGATTTGAGGAAGTTTACCCACAGGCTGGAACATCAAAATAACTTTCCCCTGATCAAGGAGAAGGAGAAAGAGGGCTGGAAATTGGGGGACAAATCCCCGGTTGAGGCACATCCCAAACGAAGCCGAACGGAATCGCCTGGAGATTCCCCTCACCGCCATCCTGCAGGGCAACCTGGCCATCCGGGTGGAAGCGGAGGACGAAGAGTTGAGCCTGCAAAAAAGTAACGGGCCGACACCGATGAAGAGGTACGATATAAATTGAAGAAGACAGTAAAGGTTTTTGTGATTTTTCTCTTTTTTTTGTCTCTGTTTGGGGCGTTGACCTGGTGGTTCCTGGTGGATACGCTGCGCCTCAATTTTGAGAATGGCTTAAAGCAAATCCGGCAGGAGCACGGCGGCGGCGATATTCCCCAACTGCTGTCCCGGTTGAGCCGGGTAACGGTTTCCGACAAAGAACTAACGGCCAGGGAAGGGGCGGAGAAACCGGCCGTCACCGTATTTCAGGAGTAAACTCGGGAATTCCAGGAGGACTATCGTGTCAGACCATCTTTTTTCCGTGGTGTTTAAGGGGGAAGTCCGGGAGGGCCGGGATATCCCGGCGGTTAAGGACTCTCTGGCTGCCCTGTTAAAAATCGACAGCCGCGGCGTCGATAAATTTTTCAGCGGCCAGTCCGTAACCTTGAAGAAGGGTATCGACTATGTGGCTGCCTTAAAATACGTCAGGGCCTTCAGGCAGGCCGGTGCCCGCTGCCGCATCGAGATCGAGACCCCACAACCGTCCGGGGCGGCGGCCCCGGTAGCCGGCGGCAGCCCCGCCGCGGTGGAAAAGGCCGGTTGGCTGTATGAGGATGTGGAGAAGAAGCTTGAGGGGATCAAGGAACTCAATATAGGCATCGATAATATTAGGCGGGATCAGAGTGGTGCCTGGGGCAAGAAACGGCTCGCCCTTAACGTCAAACTCAACGAAGTCTGCAACGAACGGACCGAGAAGATGGGCGACCTGATTAAAAAAGACAAGGCTGCACTGAGAGACCGGATCAATCGACTCAAATTAATGGCCCGACAGTTGAACCCTGCCCTCCAGGAGGCCGATTTTACCAACCCCGCCGCCGTAGACGGACTCGAAGAGTCTCCCCTCAAGCTCATATTACAAACCATACGCCGTGCCTATGACCTGATCCGACAGATCGAGTTGACCGCCGAGAACATCAATGTGAATCCCTCCACCGGCACTGCCAAAAGCGGCTGTTTCATCGCCACCGCGGTCTACGGCAGCAGCCTGGCGCCCCAGGTCAGGCTGTTCCGGCAATTCCGGGACCGATTTCTGAACCGCCGCGGCTGGGGCCGCACCGTTGTCCGCGGCTACTATAAAATCTCCCCCCCCATAGCACGCTGTATAGGTCGGGCCGCCTGGTTAAGAGCCGCGGCCAGGGCCCTGCTCGATGCCCTGGCCCGGCGAATAGCTAAGAAAATGGAAGACCCGGAGAGGGAGGAGGCATGATGTCGGACAAACGTTACAAGGTGGTTTTTAACGGTGAGGTTTTTGCCGACCGGGATCTCGATACTGTCAAGCAGAACCTGGCGGCCCTGTATGAGATGGATGTTTCCCGGATGGAGAGACTGTTCGGCGGCAAGCGGGTGGTGGTCAAGCAGGATGTCGATCATGCCGCAGCTCTCAAATATGTGGCCGCCTTTGAACAGGCCGGGGCCCTCTGCCGGATCGAGGAGATCGGCGCTCCTATGGTGAAAGAACCGCCCCCACCGCCTGGACCGGCAGCCCCGGTAAAGGAGCCGCTCTACCGGGTGGTCTTTAAGGGGGACATCGACCCGGCCCAGGACCCGATTCGGGTAAAAAACAATCTGGCCGCCCTGTTTAAAACCGAGCTTGAGGATGTGGAGATCTTGTTTGACGGCCGGCCCCTGGTCATCAAGGATCAGTTGGACCGGGACACGGCCCAGCGGTATGTCTGGGCCATGGAGAAATCCGGAGCCGCAGCCCATATGAAGGAGATTTCCGAAGTCCCGGGAGCCGGGATAGAGGCGGCGGCCGAAGAGTTGCAGTAGACGCTGAAAGGAGGCCGATAATATGAGTGAGATCAATATTTTGCATCTGTCCGATATCCATTTTAAGAGGGGTAAAAAGGATGACAACCCCGCCTTTCGCCGGAATGTGCAAAACAAACTGGCAGCAGCCGTAGAGAAACACCTAGAAGAGCATGAGCCACCCGATTTTGTGGCCGTTACCGGTGACATTGCCTTCTCCGGCAAAAAACCCGAATACACTGAAGCCTTGAAATTTTTCGATCAACTCAAATCGATATTGCCCGGTAAGGTCGCATTCCTGGTCGTCCCCGGCAACCACGACGTGGACCGGGATGAAATCGATAAGTTTACTCCCCCTTACTATGTGGTTAAGAATAAGATGGTGGATAAATTCCTTGAAGACAACGCTCAGATTAAAAAGAAGATTAGCGTCAAGTTCAAAGCATTTAGACAATTTGCCCTGGGATTAAACCCTGCCCTGTTTAAGTCAAATGAAGATTACTTCTGGGTAACAGAGTGCCCGGCTAAGGATGTGTCCTTTTGGGGCCTCAACAGCAGTTGGGCCTGTGAGGGGGATAACGACCGGTTCAATATTGCCGTCGGTTTTCCCCAGGTTGAGAATGCCCTGGCGCAGTCGAAACGTGCCGTCCAGCGGATCGCCTTGATGCACCACCCCCAGGCCAATTGGCTGAAGGATATGGAGGCGGGAAAAACCAGGACGGAGTTGTTTAAACACTGTCAGTTGCTGCTCCACGGCCACGACCACAGCGACCGGGCCGAGGTATTTACCGACCCGGCCAATTCCATCATCTGCCTGGGGGCCAACGCCTCTTATACGGATGACAAAGACGGCGGTATCGGTTTCCAGTTTATCCGGGTACATTTCCGGGAGGGTGGGGTGGCCTGCCGGGTCTGGCCCTATATTTTTGATGAGAGGCGGCGCAACGATTTTGTGCCGGATCGGGAAAGATATGCCGGCCAGAAGGGCAAGCCCTGCTTCGATATTCACTCCTTTGAGCCGGTATCGGGAGAGGAACGAAAGAGCAAAAAGCCCCTGAAGATACCGGAAGCGTACCGGGACTGGATCGTGGAGTTTCACTCCAGCCTGCCTATCGAGCAGTTGGCCCAAAAAGGGGAGGCCTTTACCGTGCCGCTGCCCCGGGTCTATATACCGCTGGACACGGCCAATCCCTTTCATAAAGAAGAGATGGAACGAATAAAGGCAGAAAGTGTGAAGGCAAAACGTAAGAAAAAAGAGGCAGAGGGAGACGAGGCGGGAGAGCCAAAAGAGCCGTCCATGATTAATATTGAAAAATTGTTGGGTCGTCAACATTTTATCCTGTTGCGGGGCGAGCCGGGGATGGGCAAGACTACGTTGGCGAGGCATCTGGCCTATGCCGTTGTTCACGGTAGAGGCGAGCCTGGCCAACAAGGATACTTACCGGTGCTGGTGTTCCTTAAAGACCTATGGCCTTCATATGAACAGGCAATAAAATCAAAAAATGACAAGGTAACCTTTGAATCATTGTTAAAAGCCTATTTTACCAGGATCGAGTGTCCGCTGGAAATGGAGGTGGTGGAGAATTATCTATCCCGTGATCGGGCCATGATGTTACTGGACGGGCTGGACGAAGTGCCTGAACACCTTAGAGACAACCTGGTGGATAAAATCGCTTCGTTCCGTTTTGCGCATAAAAAAAATCGTTTTTTGTTGACTGGCCGTCCCCACGGCATTTCCGGCCGGGCAGTGGATCGTTTTGGAGAGTACTTGCGCGATATCGAACCGTTGGATCAATCCAGGATCCAGGGCTTTATAGCCGACTGGTTCCGGGAGATCTGCGGTCAGGCCAGGGGGTTGGCGAAAAAGACGGCGGGCGAAATGATTGCCGATATCGGCATGAATGAGTATGTCTCCGAGTTTATTCGTAATCCACTGCTGTTGACTGCTGTTTGTATCCTCTACCAGGATAATAAACGTCTGCCGGAGCAGCGGGCCGACCTGTACGGCCGGGTGGTGGATAATTTACTTTGTAAGCGATTTGGCGATCCTTCCGACCCGGATAAAGTATTCCGTTTCGAGGCGTACCTGAGGCGTCTGGCCTTTTGCATGCAGGAGGGCCATCTTAAAAACCTGGAGGCCTATGGCGCTAAGGAGATTTTAAAGGAATTTTATCCTCGAGGTGAAGGTGAGGATCTATCCGAGTACAACCGGCTCATCGATTGCCTGTTTGAAGAGGTGGAACCCCACTGCGGTTTATTGAAGCGGTTAGGCGGAGGTGAGGTGGAATTCTTCCATCGTACCTTCCAGGAATTCCTGTCTGCCAAATATATGATCGACCGGAACCTGGATTATAGGAAATACCTGAAAGATCCATGGTGGGATGAGACCATTCTCCTCTATGTGGGGGCAATCAGTCTGGAGCGGACGGATGAGAGTAACAAAGTGGCCCTGGATATTATCAATAATAATGAGACAAACAGGCAGCCTCGGCACCGTTTATGGCTGCTGGGCGCAAAAGCGTTGAAGGATATCCTGCCTTTCAAGAGAAATGAGTTGACCGTTAACCGGGCCAGGGACAGGCTGAAAGAGTTGATGGCTTCTCACCCGGAGCCGGAGATCCGCCTTGAGGCCGGGGAGATCCTGGGCATACTGGGAGACGACCGTTTCCAGGACTTCGAGATGGTAAAGGTAGAGGCAGGCCCCTTCATCCGGGGCAGTAAAGAGGGCGAAGGTTACGGCGTTGAGCGCCCGGCCCGTGAGATCTACCTTGACGCCTTCGAGATCGGCAAGTACCCGGTGACCAACCGGGAGTTTAAGGGGTTTGTCGATGATGGCGGATATCAAAAGGAAGAATTCTGGACCCAGGAAGGCTGGCAGTGGCGTGAGGAGGCGAATATCCTGAAACCCCGTTACTGGCATGACCGCAAGTGGAACGGCTCCAACTTCCCGGTGGTAGGAGTCAGTTGGTATGAGGCCGCTGCCTATTGTAAATGGTTGAGCCATACAACCGGCAAGGAGTATCGCTTGCCCAGTGAAGCGGAGTGGGAGAAGGCGGCCAGGGGAAAAGACAGAAGGGCATACCCCTGGGGTAATAAATTTGGCGAAAAAAAGTGTAATTCATATGAACTGGAACTTGGCCGTACCAGTCCGGTGGGTATATTCCCGGAGGGTAAAAGCCCATACGACTGCCTGGATATGGCCGGCAACGTGTGGGAGTGGTGTTTGGATTGGTATGATGATGAGTATTATAAGAAAAGTCCAAAAGAAAATCCGCCGGGGCCTTCGGTGGGCGCCTACCGTGTCCTGCGCGGCGGCTCCTGGGGCCTCCTTGCCCGCGGCTGCCGCTCCGCCTATCGCCTCACCGGCGCCCCCGACGACCGTGGCGGCAACGTCGGCCTGCGCCTCTTGTGTGCCAGATGAAGCTGGCGCAATCCAGTGGGTTAAAGTCCCACACGGG
>CBFDCR010000061.1:0-32723 GCA_965603365.1 uncultured bacterium | reverse complement strand
GATTGAAGAAAACAAAGAACCTAGAAAAGTTGGCAGTTTTTCTGGAATTAATCTTGACCAAATTCGTATTTACGAAACAAAAATAAGAAATGCTGTAGTTTCACATCTTAATCCACATCCATTTTATGAAATGAAGGTTTTAAAAGGTCCGTGTCAAAAAATTAAACTTGAATCTTCAAAGGGAATTATCCTTATATATGTGCCCCCAGGGTCGAATCCCCCATACATTCACAGTTCTGGGGTTATTTATAGGAGGGTTGGCGATTCCTCTGAACCAAAAGAAGAGACGGATCGATTTTTATTGGAGCAATTATGGGAAAAGGGGAAGAAGAATAGAGAATATTTAAAATCAAAAATAATGGAACGATTTAATCAAGCGAATGAGCATGATGCGAATTTTTTCTTAAAGCTTTTCCTAATTAGGGACCTTTACGGTGATAAGTTGGATATACCTAGAAGCGATATCTCATTCGAGGATTTTTCGCAAATAATGAAAAAAATGAAAAAAAGTTTCATAGATATTCATTTTGACAATATATCGTCAACAATTGACGGTCATATTGCAAGAGCATTGCATGAGAATATTCTCAGTGATCAAGTGTTAACATTTAGATATTCTTCTCGAATAACGAAAATAACCACATCTGTTTCTTACTTTAAAATAAGTGAAGATAATCATCAATTGATTGACTTTCCCTGGGATTATGATTGTTCTGAGCACTTTATTGAAGTGATGAAAAAAGCAAAATTAAAAAATGCTACCATAGTTGACTTGAACACCTTGTTTTGGCTTTTAATGATAGTCATGAGTAAATATAAAGCCATCATGGATGTTGAGAGGTGTAAAGATGATATATACGCAAAGATTCTTCTTGAAAACACTTATAATATAATACCTTATATCGATAGTGAAGCTTATATTAAATTCATAGAAGAAAATATGGTACCATTTACTCAAGAGAACAGTATTGTATTACCTCCTGGTTTCAACTACAAGAACTACATAAAAATTGATAAATTCAATTATATTGATTTTAAAAAACCACCAACATGTTCAGAAGAACATGAAAGTTGTACATATGCACCACAAATGTTTCTTTTGATGCTCTTTAAATCACTGGGTATACCTTTTGATGTTGCAAATGATTCTTTGATTGAATTATTAGAAAAGACTTTATTAAAGGGATTGAAGGGTAATAAAATTTACAATATGAACTGGATCGTAGACAAGTAGAACGCAATCAATTCGGATTTCTTACTAAACTTAATTCTCAACTCAATACCCAATCGGTTAGGTCGGTAAATTCGTTTTCGTTGTAGTCTGCGGGAGAGCCGTGAATTTTTTCGATTTCCTTTTGCTCTTTTTTACTCACCAGAGGTATCAGGGTTTCATAAAGAGCCAGCCGCTCTTCCCTAAAGGGAGGCGACAGGGGACAGGCAAAAAAAGCGGGCAGAGCGAATCCTTACTGATAATGCTTGACAAATTGATGAATTTGGGACATTATTGTAATGTAACAAGGAGATTTAAATGGAAACTTACAGAGCTTATAAAGAGACTATTGCCGGTGGTAAGTTGGCAGAGGTCATTGATTTACCAGAGGAGTTAAAGGCTTCTGAATTGGAAATATTGATCCTTCCGGTGAAAAAGAAACAAAAAAGGAAAAAAGAGCCGGCCATAAACCTGGATGATCTACCTACGCACCATATGGGGAAGGTATTATCTCCTTTGGATCGA
Source organism: uncultured bacterium (assembly GCA_965603365.1). GTDB lineage: Bacteria > Acidobacteriota > Aminicenantia > UBA2199 > UBA2199 > JAHELQ01. The sequence goes on along the minus strand of CBFDCR010000061.1, from coordinate 30,988 downwards.
GACAGTATCTATTTAAATGAACGATAGAATCTTTGTTGACACCAATATCCTTGTTTATCTATCCGACAAAGATGATGCGTTTCATCAAATTGCCAAAAACAACTTTGAAGATATCACTAAAAAATACGAAATCTGGATATCACGACAGATAATAAGAGAATATGCAGTTGTCGTTTCCAGAAAAGAGTTTGTAGAGAAACCGTTAACCTCGGAAGAAATAATTGATGACATAAAAAAGTGGGAAAAGTCATTTTATGTAATCGATGAGACGCAACGAATCACTGAAAATCTAAAAAAATTGATATTGAAATATAATCTGAAAGGAAAGAGAATTCATGATGCAAATATCGTCGCCTCGATGATGGAGTTCTCAATCCCATTACTATTTACGATTAACAAGAAAGATTTCCAGGCATTCAAAGAAATTAAAGTGATGGAAATTCATTGACCGATCAAAATAATACCGGTCAAACAACCGGTCAAAGAGGCGAAAAGGGACAAAAAAAACGGTCTTACCACCCCCCAGTTTTCAGCACCAAAAATTCGGCTGATCATAGAAGTTAGGGGTTATTTTTTATTTGACAAAACCGTGAAGAAGCCATCACCGCCTGGCTGTGGGCCGAAGACCAGAAGGCCTTCCAGAACATACCTCCCCAATCCCAACGGGAAACCATCGTAGTCTCTGACAGAAATCCTGTTCAGGTCTAAAAGGCTGTGTGTTCCACTTATCATAATGGTATTGGATTGCTATCGTATGATACGGGAAACTAAGTTTATAGCCGTCGAATATTGTATTGACCAAAACCTGAAAGAGAGATCTCTCGAGAACCAAATCGTAATTGAAAGTAACGATACCCATCTTTAAATAGGGACGGTATTTTGACAAAGGGGGGATAGTGTGCGATATTTATGATTTGTTAATTTAAAAGTGAGGGATTAAAAATGAGCAAGATTGTTCTTAAAAAAACATTTATGGTGTGGCTGCTGTTGGGTATTGTCTTTTACGCCGGCTGCGGCAAGGCCGGGTACAGCCAGCGGGATCTGAATGAGCAGGCGGTGCTGGGGGTTAGCTGGTACCAGGCAGCCGCCGAGATGAGGGCCTTATCCTACCAGGCCTTTAACCTGGCCAGGCTGCGATTCCACCAGGACCTGGAACACCAACGTGACAAAAAGCGGGCCGTGATCGTTGACATAGATGAGACCATCCTGGACAACAGCCCCTGGCAGGCCGGACTGATCGATACCGACCGGGGCTACCCCGATGGTTGGGCGGATTGGTGCCGGGCAGCCGAGGCAAAGCCGCTGCCCGGGGCAGTGGAATTTTTAAACGATGTGGCCGACAGCGGCGGCGATGTGTTCTACATTTCCAATCGCAGCGTCGAGCTCAAGACCGGCACCATGGCCAATCTAAAGGCACTGGGCTTCCCCCAGGTGGAGGAGGGCCACATGCTGTTAAAAGAGGCGTCTTCCTCTTCCAATAAGGAGAGCCGGGAAAAATTGGACTGTCCCCTTCCGGTTCCTGCTATTGTCTTTTGAGGTATATTCGTTATATAATAGTGGCATGGGACAGCGAAAAGAGCCAGAGAACATTGGGTTTTACAAGAAGTGTGAAAACAGTGTCAGGAAGATCCTCCTGGATCGTCTTCCCGGGGATGTGAAAGTGTTCTTATTTGGCTCCCGGGTCACCAACAGGGATTCCTTCAATTCCGACATCGATGTGGCGATCCTGCCGGGGAAAAATTTCGATGATCGTATTTTATGCCGGATTAAAGATGAACTGGAAGAGTCCTATATCCCCTTCAAGGTAGACATCGTCAACCTCAACGAGGTGGACGAAGGTTTTAAAAAACATACCCTCAAACAGGCAGTCCAATGGAGATAAGACTCAAACAATTTAAAAACGCCCTGGATGGTTTTGAATACCTGGTCGATCTTGATTTTGAGGATTTAAAGACAAGGGTCAATGCAAAAATCATCGACGGCATCAAAAACGGGCAGGCCCAGAAATTCGAGCTGTGTACTGAATTGGAGTGGAAAATCGTCAAAAGGTTTTTATACGAACACGATGGAATTGATTCCAGATCCCCTAAGCAAGCGATTAAAGATTTTTATCTGGCTGGATACATTGAAGAAAAGGATTATTTTCTGTTGAACGATATGATTAATGATCGCAATAAACTCAGTCATATATATAATGAAAAAGAATTCAATAAAATTGTCGATAGATTCCCCCAATACCTAAAACTCATGAAAAAAGTTTATCAAATCGTCTCCATTTCTTTGAACACCAATGTGGCAGAGACAATAAAGTAACCCCCTCGGAACTCGAGGGACGCCTTGAAACATGGAAATGTTGGCTAATCTCTATTTATCATAATACGAATAAAGGGATGAAGCGTACCGTGCAGGGTTTTTCCGGATTATTTTTTAAAGGAGGGTAACTCGGTGGAGAATTTTGTGGCCTTAATGATGCCCTTTAGTCCGCTAATCTTTTCTTTGATATCGGGGTGATTTAAATGTACTGCGGCAACGTTCGTTCCCTTAATGCCCAGATTAATTACCGATCTCTTTTGGGCGCGGTTAAGCGTCCCAATAGGGCGAATCAGGTGGCATTTAAGGAGCTCGATTTTCTCTGAAGTCGGCTCTGTAGATAATTTCTCAATGGATATGGTATCTAATGATTGGCGTATACCGTCTAAAACCACATGTGATTTGGTGTTCATTTCGGAAAGTACCGTTTTCGCCACCCGGTTCAAAGCAAATTCTTGAGTTAAAGATCGATCCGCCAGGACCGTTATCTGTTCTTCGGACAAATCTCTCTTCATGGCAACATCTCGAATTCTTGATATCATTTTTGATAGGTGCTCCCTATCAACCTTTGCTCCGCCTCTTGAAGTACCATCTGTTATAAATTCCGGTTTGTGTTTCAGTACCACGTTATAGATATGAGGAAAACTGTTCAGCCAATTCTTGAGGTCGTCCTGTTTAAGAAGAACATGGGGACGGGAAGGAATAATGGGAAGCGGTTTAAACAAATCCAGCAGTGATTTTTTTTCCGATGAGCAGCAAACCTGTGGTAGATAGGTGAGATTATCTCTTGATATTCGCTCTTTAAGCTTAGGTACATTGGGGTTTTCTTCCGAGAAGGCTTCGAGATCAACCAGGATAATACGGATATTTTTAAAATCATCTCTTCGCAATTGATGAAGTGTAGATAGATCGGTAGGCAAAACATTAATACCCTCAATTAAATCTTCAATAGCTTCCTCCAGCCAACCCCAACCCTGAAATTGCTCTTCAAGATTGAGATTATGTTCATGGATGATCCCATCCAATGTCTCTCCCTTCTCAAAAGGCCGCCAATCTAAAATAGATGTGCCATTCTTTGGGGTAAACGATAACGCCAGTAAATCCATATGCTTTTTTAATGACATCGAGACCTCCTCATGCCTGGTTTTCTATATATTGCCAATCGTGAAAATAGCCGCCTAATTCTCTTAACGTTGAAATAAATTTTCCATACTGATCTTCCTTTTGATACCTGCAAACACAGGCAAAATCCCTAAAAAAATAGTCTTTCTTTGTCTTTTTTAATTCTTCAATCTGATCTTTAATACTGCGCAGCGCATCGCGAATTCCTTCCAGGCCGCGTTTAGACCACGCCGGTTCCAGGTGGAAGTTTGCTTCGATGCCGGTATACAAATCATTTATTGCCTTTAAAAAATCATCAACATCTTTGCTATTACAAGTAGTTTTCTTTCGAATCGTTTGTAAAGTGTCCGCTGCCTGTGCATACGAAATCCGGGCGGCTGTATAGTCTGGCAGTTTGATCCCGATCGAGTCCACCCAGGAATTTGGCCCTGACCAGCCAATGCCGGTGAGGGAGAGCACGGCAACCAATAAACAGGTCCAGATTTCTCCAAAGATGTTTCCGTTTGTTGAGGTGGACTGTAATACCAGGTATGCCATTAACGCGCATAACAGGATGTAGGTAAGAGTGGTTCCTATAGTACGGCGCAGGTCGCCTTCGGGGAAAAAATATGCCTGTCGGATCTGTAATTTCATCGTAAGAATGTATACCATCGAGGCCGTAATTGTAAGCAGAACCGTAGGTACCCATATCCAGCCCGGCCTCTGAAGCAACTTTACTAATTTTAAAATTAAGTTATCCTTTGGCACTGAAAGTATAATCAACAGAAGAGAGGCAATCGCAAATGGAATCAGATGTCTCCAGATCGAATAACCTCCTTTGATGAAAATATAGTTATCTATAAATGACCTTAGCCAGCAACTGCGTTTTTTTGATCCATCAACCACCATCTTCAATCCTTACTCTTCATAGTCACTTCATAGTCATTTTTCTCTACTGCTTGCTGATGCGGAAGCCTAAGGAGTTGCTGCTGTAGGTAGAGATCTGGGAGTTGCGGTTGGCGCAGCGCAGTGCCTTTGACCCCAGCCCCCAACTGCCGCCCCGTACCACCCTTTCGGTGCCGTCCGCCGGCCCGCTGGTATTGTCCTGGCTGGCTTCGGGGCTGGAATAATAATCGGGTTTATACCAGTCGCGGCACCACTCCCAGGCATTGCCCGCCATATCCTGGACACCGTAGGGCGACTGACCCGCCGGGCTGGAGCCCACCGCATTGGTCTGGCCGCTGCAGCCGGCAAAGTTGGCCCTGCTGCAGTCGGGGGTGCTGTTTCCCCAGGGATAGAGGCGGATGGTTGTGCCTTTGGCCGCCTTTTCCCATTGGGCCTCGGTGGGCAGTTGAACGGTTTCGCCGGTTCGCCTGGATAACCACTGGCAGAATGCTTCGGCGTCGTCCCAGGTGACAAAGATGACCGGCCGGTTTTCCCGGCCCCAACTGTTGTCGTCGGGGCGGTCCTCGCCGGTTTCATCGCAATATTTATCGTACAGCTCGAAGGTGATCTCGTATCTGGAGATGTAATAGCCGTCCAGGTTGACGGTATGAACCGGCCGTTCGTCTGCATCGCCGGTGTTGTAATCGTCCCCCATGGAGAATGGCCCGGGGGGAATGAAGACCCATTCGATACCGGAGTCGAACGCCGTCAAGGTGGCAGACACCACCGCCTCCTGTCCGGCGACGACGTTGACGTCGGTCTCGTAGATCTCGTATCCCGGTTTATCCAGCTTAACGGTGTGTGGGCCCGCCGCTATATTGTAGAGGGTGGCCGGGGTTTGCTGGCTCTGATTCTCCCCGTCTAAGAAAATGTCGGCGCCGTCGGGAGTGGAGGTGACCCGGATGCGGCCGGTATTATTGCCGTTATTGTTGGGCTCTTTTTTGTCCTTCTTTAGCAGTAGAAACAGCACCGCTGCCAGGGCGATTCCCCCCACCACCAGCAGTACGGGGAATTTTTTCTTTTTTTTCTTCTCTTTGGTGATGACTCTCTTCTGCTCGGTTTGACTTTGTTGGGCTGCCGCCTCGATTTCCCGCTGCACTTCCTGCCTGACCGTCTCCGCCTTCTCTTTGAAATAGAGGTCCGGTTCCGCCAGGTTGAGGGCCGGGTATGTCTTGAATGCCTGTCTCAAGTTGTCTTCCACCTTGTCCTCATCCCCCCCCACCAGGTATATTTTGGCCAGTTGATAGTAGGCTTCCGCCGCTATGGGCCGCTGACTCTCATCCTCAGCGGATTTCAGGGTTTCGATGATCCGGTTCAACTCCTTGATGGCACCATCCAGGTCCCCTTCCCGGAACAACTGTTTGGCCTTTAACAGCCTATCCGTATCATCGGCATAGGTAAATTGGCTGGTAAACAGGAGCCAACCGAATAATACCAGGGTGATGCCGGCCACAAATTTTAGGGTTCGATCTGGCAGCATTTATATCACTCCATTTTTATTATCGAATTAATTCCAGTACAATTTTACCATGAAAGGCGGTGGCTTTAAAATTCAACCGCCAGGATTTAACGCGTACCGTCACCCCATTCTTGTCGTGGGGTGGGGGGAGGGTTAAACGTTGTACGCCCTGCTCGATTATTTTTTTGATATCTTCTTTGTGGTTTTCCGGTTTAACCGTCAAATATTTATCGTGGATATCGAGGATGAAGAGCTTTCCCAGATCGTCAACCGCCAGATTCAGGCTGACTTGATCGCTCACCCATATGCCTTCCGGCAGGTTGGGGATTTCGATGCGTGTGATCTTTTCATAGTATTCTTTGCGCAAGTCCGAGGGAATGGCAAAGATATTGACTGTTTCGACGGTTTTTACGGGTTCTGCGGTTTCCGTTTTTTTCTCAGCCTTTTGGGCCGGGGGTTCCTGCCTCTTTTTGACCTCTTCTTTTCCCTTTTCTTTATCCGTTTTTGGCTCTGTCTGAACCGACTCTCTCTCTTCGGTCACCTCGGGCTGCTGACTCTCTTTTTCTATTTTTTTGGTTTCCGGCGGCATCTTTTGGGAGGAGGGGGTAGGCGCCTGTTTTTGATTGAGGAGGTTGAAAAAAACAAAAGTTCCTATCAGTATGGCGATAGACGCCGCCAGCAGCCGGGCCCGCCACCGGGACGGGGATTTTCCATCGATAACGGTCTTATCGACGATGGTCAATCGATCGTCCGCTGCCGGCCGCCGGTCGCTTTCTAATGTCTGTTCCCTTAAAGTCTCACCCGCTTCGACTGCCTCGATCAGCGCGATCAGTTCGCCGGCCCGCTGGGGCCGTTTTTCTCTATCCTTTGCCAGTAAGGTGTCGATCAGGGCCTGATAGGGGGTGAGGGCCGCGGGAAGCTGCGGAATCGGCGCCTGAATCTGTTTAAGCAATATCCCGGCTTCACTGGCCGCCTCATAGGGCAGGCTGCCGGTCAGCATTTCAAACAGCACGATCCCCAGGGCGTAAAGATCGCTGCGGCCGTCCAATTTTTCGGCCCGGCACTGCTCCGGGCTCATGTAATTGGGGGTGCCGACACTCATGCCGGTGCGGGTCAATTTGGTGGTGGAATCCACGGCCCGGGCAATGCCGAAGTCCGCCAGTACCGAGGTGCCGTCCTGGCGGAACATGATGTTTTCCGGCTTGATGTCCCGGTGCACAAAGCCCTGGTTATGGGCATATTCAAGGGCGGCGGCGATCTCTCCGGTAATCTTCATGGCTGTCGGCGGGGAGAGCCGGCTGTGGGGGCTCTCCTTTATTTTGTTCTTTAAACTCCGGGACAGGTATTCCATGACAATGTAATGGTTTTCCCCGCTCTGGCCCACATCGATGATGGAGATGATGTTGGAGTGATTCAGGTTGGCCGAGGTTTCCGCCTCCCTTAAGAAGCGTTTGGAGAAGCTCGGATCTTTGAGGAGGTAGGGGTTCATCACCTTGATGGCGACCTTACGCTTCAGCTTTTCCTGGATACCCAGGTAGACCGTGGCCATTCCCCCTTCCCCCAGGACCTGGCTGATCCTGTAGCCCGGAATGCAGGGAAATACGATTCCACCTTTTGTCTCTTCATCCATACAATATCACTGCGCCTCTCATTTACGTTCTTAACTTTAAGTTTAATACTATATTTTTTTCAAAAAAATGTCAACCAAAAACACCCCGGAACGACAATTCGCTCAGGCCCGGTACGACGGGACTATCTGCTTTATGGGAAAAGTCTTCGGGAAATGGATTGCCAAAAGAGGGAGGTCATGATATAAAGGTTATTGATCGAGTTTGCGGTCAATCGTAGGAGGAAAACATGTTAGAATGGATACAGATGGGCCGGTGGTCGCCCTACGTGGTGGGCATTGCCATCGGCGTGTTGAGCTGGCTGGCCTTCCTGCTCTCCGATAAGCCTATCAGTTGTTCTTCCGCCTTTAGCCGCACCAGCGGCATGATCGAGAAGGTCTTCAGGGGTAAAAAGGTGGAGGCCAAAGAATACTATCAACAGTTCAAACCGGTGGTGGATTGGGGCTGGATGCTGGTACTGGGGGTGATTATCGGTGCCTTTGTTTCGTCCATGCTCTCCGGCAGCTTTCGTCTCCAGTGGGTGCCCGATTTGTGGGACAAAACCTTTGGGCCGGCGCCCCTGCCCAGGCTCGGGGTGGCCTTTATCGGCGGTATTTTTATGGGCTTTGCCTCCCGCTGGACCGGCGGCTGCACCAGCGGTCACGGCATCAGCGGCACGCTGCAACTGGCGGTATCCAGTTGGCTGGCGGTTATTTTCTTCTTTATCGGCGGCATTGTCACCGCCTTCGCCATCTTCAGGTTTATAGCCATTTAAAGGAGTATGAACATGTCAAAGGCAATGCATCAAAATAAAAAATTGCAGTTATGGCTGGGACTGATCATCGGTATCCTTTTCGGCTTCTTGCTGCAGAAGGGCGGCGTCACCCACTACGATGTGATCCTGGGCCAACTGCTGCTCAAGGATTTTACGGTCCTCAAGATCATGTTGAGCGCCACCGTCACCGGCATGATCGGTATCTACTTTTTCAAGTCCAGGGGCTGGGTGAATCTGCATCCAAAGCCGGGATCGGTGGGCATGGACATCATCGGCGGCCTGCTCTTCGGCGTCGGCTTCGCTGTTTTGGGTTACTGTCCCGGCACTGTGGCCGGGGCTGCCGGCAGCGGTTACCTGGATGCCCTGATAGGCGGGCTTGTGGGCATGTTGGTGGGGGCCGGTCTATTTGCCGCCCTTTACCCGAGGCTCTCCCGGGGTATACTGAAAAAGGGCGATTTCGGCGCCGTCACCTTCCCGGAACTGCTCAAGGTCAATCCCTGGGTGATGGTCTTTGTCTTTAGCGCCTTCATCGCCGGCAGCCTGCTGCTCCTCGAAGCCGCCGGTCTATAGTAGGCAAAAATATGAATTTTATGTTATAATATATCCGTAGACATGTTAGAAAAGTCAGGGAAACATGGAAGATCGCGATAAGACAAAAGAGCAACTGGCTGCCGAATTGAAAGAGTGCCGGCGGGAACTGGCCCTGCTCAAGCTGGTGGCCGATGCGGTGGAACGGATGCAGGTGGGGGTCACCATCCGGGATACCGCCGGCAAAATTGTCTACGTCAATTCCACCGAGGCGGAGATGCACGGTCGTAAACCGGAAGAACTGCTGGGCAAGTATGTGGGCATCCTGGCCCCCAGGGATCTGACCGATCCCCTGACGGTGGAGAAGATGAAGCAGATGAAGAACTGGAGCAGGGAGAGCGTCAATATCCGCACCGACGGCACCACCTTCCCGGTTCGCTTGATATCCGACATTTTGACCGATGCCCACGGCACCCCCACCGGTGTTGTCACCATCTGTGAAGATATCAGCGAACGGAAAGAACAGGAGGAGCAGTTAATCCAGGCAGATAAGATGATCTCCCTGGGTACCCTGCTGGTGGGCATGGCCCATGAGATCAACAATCCCAACAACTTTATTCTCCTCAATTCCGAATTCCTGTCCACCGTCTGGCAGGATCTGCTTCCCATCCTGGATCGATATGTCGAGGCCAACGGGGATTTTTTGTTGGCCGGCATGGCTTACTCTGAGTCGGGGGATAAAATATCAAAATCCATCACCGATATTGTGGATGGCTCCCGGCGGATCAAAGACCTCATCTCGGAATTAAAAAACTTTACCCGGCCGGAGCATTCATTACTTACCGGTGAAGTGGACGTCAATGAGGTGGTTAAATCTGCCATTTCCCTGGTGGCCAACCAGATTCGCCTGTGTACCCGCCGTTTTACCGCCAGCTACGGCAAAAAATTGCCCCTGATCCCGGGCAATGTCCAGCGGCTGCAGCAGGTGGTGTTCAACCTGCTGCTCAACAGTTGCCAGGCCCTGACCGATACGAAGCAGCGGATTTTTATCTCCACCGGTCTGAGTAAAGACAAACGTCATGTCGAAGTGGTGGTAAAAGACGAAGGCAGCGGTATCCCGGCCGGCCTGCTGAAACGGGTATGGGATCCCTTTTTTACCACCAAACGGGAGCAAAAGAGCAGTGGGCTGGGTTTATTCATCTGCGATAATGTCATCCGCAGTCATCACGGCAATATTGTAATTACTTCAAAACCGGGCAGGGGAACCATTGTTACCGTTCATCTGCCGATAGAACGAGAATTAATAAGGTAGAAATGAAAAATAAAAAATGAAAGAAGGAAAAGATAAAAAGGTGAACCATGAACCAGGCACAATACCCATCCGTCCCCGTATTACTCATAGATGATGAGCAAAACTTCCTGAATGCCGCCGCCCTTATCCTGGCCCGGGAGGGGATTACCCATTCGCTCCAGTGCCAGGACAGCCGTGAAGCCATGCCTACCCTGGAGACGCAGGAGGTCTCCGCCATTATCCTGGATATGTATATGCCCCATGTCTCGGGTCAGGAGTTGCTGCCGTTGATTACCCAGGATTTCCCGGATACCCCGGTGGTGGTGCTTACCGCCGTGGACGATGTCAAGACCGCGGTGAAGTGCATGAAGGCCGGGGCCTTCGATTACCTGGTGAAGCCCGCCGATGCGGTAACGTTGGCCGCCACCGTGCGCCGGGCCTTGAAATACTGGGAGGTGAATAATGAGAACCGGCTGCTGAAAAGATACCTGCTCTCCGACGACCTGGATCGCCCGGAGGCGTTTACGGAGATCGTAACCGGCAGCAAGGCCATGCGGTCTATCTTTCAATACGCCGAGGCCATTGCCGGGACAAACCTGCCTGTCTTGATCACCGGTGAGACCGGGGTGGGCAAGGAACTGATGGCCCAGGCCATCCACTGTCTCAGCGGCCGTAAAGGAGAATTTGTACCGGTCAACATCGCCGGGCTGGACGACAACCTGTTTACCGATACCCTGTTTGGCCATGTAAAGGGCAGTTTCACCGGTGCCGAGCGGGACCGGTCGGGTCTCATCGAGCAGGCCGCCGCCGGTACTCTCTTCTTAGATGAAATCGGTGAGTTGGCCGTCGCCTCCCAGGTCAAACTGCTGCGGCTCCTGCAGGAGGGTAAATACTACCCCCTGGGTTCGGATAAACAAAAAGCCAGCGATGCCCGGGTGGTGGTGGCCACCAACAAAGACCTCAAGGAGGCATTGAACAAAGGGACGCTGCGAAAAGATCTCTATTTCCGGCTGCGGGGGCACCACATTCATGTTCCCCCTCTGCGGGAGAGGCGGGAAGATGTCCCGCTGCTGTTCAGCCATTTCCTGTCAATAGCCTGTAAATCCCTGCACAAAAAGGTGCCTTCTTTCCCGCCGGAATTGCTGACCCTGCTGTCCACCTACCATTTCCCCGGCAATATCCGGGAACTCCAGGCCATGGTCTACGATGCCGTGACCCGTCACCGGAAGGGTATTCTCGCCATGGGCAGTTTTAAGGAGATCATCCAGGAAGAGGAGCCCATACCGGAGCCGACCCCCGGGAAAGATTCGCAGGGGGTTCAATGGAGGTCGGCCTTTAACGGCAGATTTCCCACTCTAAAAGAGGTCGAGGACTCCGTGATCGCCGAGGCCCTGAAAATAGCCGACGGCAACCAGGGAATCGCCGCCTCCATGCTGGGCATCAACCGCAAGACCCTTAATAAACGACTAAACAAAGACAAAGAGTAATCAAGGGAAATAAAAAAGGGGTGCGAATTTTCACCCGTTGTCCCCGGGGATTGGGTATTTTTTCGCACCCTTTTGGTTGATCGTTATCTGTAAAAAAGTCCCCATACCCTCTGTTATCAATCCTTTTCAAAACCAGGATGAGTTGGCATCGTCTTTGCTATAAATACCCCTTAAGATTGTCTGAGGAGTATATCGCAATCCATGGTACAGAAACACGTTTTAAAGGAGAAATTATTATGACATACAATAATATGACATACAATACAGTTAAAGAGAGGGAGAAGGGTTCGGCGCTGATTCTGGTGATTGTGGCCGCCCTGGTTCTCTCCTTGGTCGGCATTGTCAGCCTGACCCAGACCAGCACCGAGTTGTCGATTTCCCGGAACTTCCTGGCCGACAAGAACGCCTTTTTCGCGGCCGACACCGGGATCAATTTCGGCGTCAACCAACTGCGGGATACCGTCGATCCCGCCTCCGTACAATTTGAAATGGAAAATGGAAATTACACTTTTAAGAGCGGCGGCATTGCCGATGCCAGTCCACGATTTGTGGAGGGCTTTAAGGCCTTTAAACCGCCCCCGCCGGTGGGTGTCTCCATCGAGATGGGCGGCGATGCGGGCATTCAGTTAACCGCCTGGAACCTGGTGGTCTCTTCCAATTACTCGGTCCTGGATAAAAATAATGCCCGCAAGGAGATCCAGGCGGTGGTTACCCTGTTGTCGTCCGAATATTAATGAGGTAAAGGAGTTCAGGATGAAAAGAATAATTTTTGGATTAATAATACTATTGATGGTTTTTAAACCTGTGACTTCATGGGATGATCTCACCCTGCTCTCCTCAGGGGGGAACTATTCCATCTTGAAGCCCAACATTATGATTTTGCTGAGTAACTCCGAGACTATGAACCACCTGATCTACCATGAAGACTACAATCCCAACGGCAGTTATACCGAGATATACGACGGCATCTGGCCCGGCGAGGAGCACACCGTCACCTACTACAAAAAGGGAGTGTATGACAGCTATTTTGCCGGGACCATTGAGTTTGAAAGCGATGGTTATTATCTGCACCGGCTGGGGGTGACCGAACTGGTTCACCTGGTAACCCCGGTGGCCGGCCACGACGGCGTGTATCAACTGGATGTGGCCGCCAATCCCTACCATTCCGACCCCGGTTCCCTCAGCGGGGCCCACCCCATCTACCTGTTTGGCGAGCCGGACGGCGCAAACGAGGTGCGTATAGACGGCGACTTTTTAAACTTCATGGTCTACGACGCCACCGACGCGCAGCGGGCCGAATGGAACCACTTCATGCTCTACGGCACCTGGAATACCTCCGATACCACCAATATAGACGGCGACTACGGCATGGAGCGCAAGGTGCGTATCCGGGTGGCCCGCCTGGCCATGATCGAGACGGTAAATTCGGTATTTGCCGACTACTATGCCGACACCAACCCGGAGAAGGGCTATCCCCGCATCGGCCTGGCGGAGTTTAACGGCGAGATCGGCTCCCACATGACCCACGACTGCGCCCAGAGCAGTAATCCCCAATCTTTCGAGAGCATGATCAAGAGCATGGAGGCGGTGGCCAAGGCCCCCCTGTCGGAGGCCTATGCCGAGCTCTGGTCCTATTTCCGGCTGGGCGGCACCGGCGATATCACCAATGTCGGCCAGTTCAAGCCCTTCCCCGACTGCGGCCCCATCGCCTCTTCCCCCATCAGTAACTGGTGCCAGCTCAACTTCATCGTGGTGGTCACCGACGGCATGCCCAGCCACGATACCCAACTGCGGGATTTAACCTCCGACACCCTGTTTTATATCCCCGTGGACAATAGCTGCCCCTGGGGGGACACCGACGGCAGCGGCGATGATGTGGATACCGTCACCACCGCCGACGACGGCACCTATTATTTAGACGACCTGTCGGCCTTTGCCTTTAGGGAGGATCTCTATCCCGACGATATTTCCTATATCAAGAATTCCGGTGATTACGATACCGTATACAAGGATAAACAATTCATCTATACTTATGTGGTGGGCTTTAGCGCCGACAACGACTATTTAAGAAAGACCGCCGAGAACGGCGGCGGCGATTATTATACCGCCAGAGATTACGAATCCCTGGCCAAGGCCATGAAAAACGTCATGGCCAGTATCGAGGAGAAGGTGCGGGCCTATGCCGCCTTTGCCGCACCCAAATACTCTTTGACCTACGGCGACCGCCGGGGCTATGTTGCTACCTTCGTGCCCAAAAACGAGCAGAACATCTGGGAGGGCCACCTGAAGGCCTATACCCTGGATGAGGACGGCAACTTCCCCGACTTGAAGAATCCCGGCTCCGCCTTCCTGTGGGATGCTGGCTTTGTCCTGAACAATCGCGCCTCCGCCCGCAGCATCATGACCGCCAAAAACGCCAGTTTCGTAGATTTCATCACCGGCACCTCGGTGACGGACCTGCCGCCGGCAGATTTCGGCTTCAACAGCGGCGACGCCACCGTCGACAAGACCAATCGCGATGCGGTGATCGACTTTATCCGCGGCAACAACGGCTACAACTGGAAGCTGGGCGACATCTTCCACTTCAACCCGGTGGTGGTGGGCGCGCCCCTCAAGTGGAAGGCCTCATTCGACGCCTCCTATGCCCTGTTTTTTGACGCCCTCACCGATATCGTAACCGATGCCGAGGGGAACCAGACGATCGTCTCCAACCGAACCGAGGTGGTCTATGCCGGGGCCAACGACGGCATGCTGCACTGTTTTAGTGTTGAGAGCGGCGAGGAACTCTGGGCCTTTATCCCACCGTCGCTGCTGCCCAAATTGAGGGATGCGGTGGAGGGTGTGCCCGGCAACGTGGCCAAGGGCCACCAGTATTTTGTGGACGGCAAGGCCATTGTCAAGGATGTGAAGGTGGCCAACAACGGCACCTGGGACGACTGGCGAACCCTTCTTGTCTTCGGCCTGGGCATGGGGGGTTCCGGTTACTGCGCCCTGGATGTCACCGATCCTGATAATCCTGTATTTTTGTGGGAATTCGACGATCCGGTGTATATGGGCTACTCGGAGGGCAAGCCCGTCATCGCCGACATCGGCAACGACGGCAGCGGCCTGATGTTTCCGGCGGCGATACTCTCCGGCGGCTACGATAAAAATGAGACCCCCGCCACCACCAGCCTCACCGGTAAAGCCTTCTATGTCCTCCACGCCTACGACGGTACCCTCATCAAGAAATTCATCTATGGCGCCACCACCTCGATCCCCGACACCCAGCCCACCGGTTCTTACTATCTCCACACCAATGCGGACTTCATATATCCCTTTACCGCCACCCCGGCGGTGCTGGACCAGAACTACGACGGTGTTGCCGATCACCTGTACATGTGTGAGAGCGGCGATTACCTGGGCAGTGGGCACGGCGGCCGTATATGGAAGGTCAACCTGGATGGCGATCCTCAGAACTGGCGTCCCACGAAAATCTTCCAGGCCGACAGCGGCCAGACCCTCTTCATTCCCCCCACCTTAGGCTTTGACCGGGATTTTCACCTCTGGGTGCTGTTCGGCACCGGCCATCGGCCCCAGCCCAACGATGCCGACAATCAGACCGGCCAGTTCATCGGCTTTGTGGATAACGGTAATATATCGACCCCCCTGGGCACCTCGGATCTGCTGGACATCACCGGCGCCTTTACCACCCCCGGCACCGACAAGGATTTCTCCCTGGATTCCAGCCAGACGACTTACAACGAAGGCTTTTACTTCGATTTTGTGAAGGCCAGCGGCGAAGTGTTGTTCGAACCCAACCCGGTATTGATAAACAGCCAGGTCTATTTGAATACCTACGGCCCGACTTCACAGGGATCGGTGACCGACCCCTGTGTGAGTCAGGGCAACCAGTTCGTCTACAATTTTTCCATCAGCAGTACAGGCACCAATATTTACATCGCCGATTCCCAGGTGGTGTCCGGCAAAATCCAGGGCTACGGTGCCCTGTCCGGCGGCCGGTACAAGATCTACATCGGCGAGGGCGAAGTGGGCAGCCCCGATATCAAATCCCAGGAGACTCTTGACTTGAGCGATTCCTTCGGCGTCATTTTCTGGGTCGAAAAAAAGAAATAAAAATAGTGACAGAAAAATGAAATACATCGTCTTCACTTTTATGATGTTTGTGATGATCTGGCAGATTCAACACCAGCCCCGTGGGCCGGAAGATCTCAATCGGAAGATCGCGCCTGCTAAAGCAGGGATTGAGAAAGAGGTTCCGGCGCCGCGGCGGCAAGCCTCCGTCCGGTTGGTACAGAGATATTCCAGGTTCCTCGTCAATGTCTTCTCCTGCCGGGATATCGTGATTGATCCCGAAAGCCTGAAGCCTCTGAATAGAGATGGTGAGTACCGCTGGTTTGTGAATAACCGGAGAATCGAAGAGGCCGTTGACAATGTGTTAGCTAAAGACCACTTCCGGGCCGGCGATCAGGTCTGCTGCCGGTTGAAGACCATGAATGAAAATGGTCGGCCGGTGGAAGTGGAGTTTCATTATACGGTTTTGAATTCACCTCCCCTTTTGAACCTTCCCCCTATAGGTCATTATAGGATCCCGGGCAACTTCCATTACAGGATCTTTGCCCGGGATCCTGACCCTTTACCCGATTCCGACGGCCGGTTGTATTACGAATTGATTTCTCCCGTGGAGGCGGACATCGATCTTGACGGCGAAACCGGTGAGATCGACTGGTTCATCGATCAGGAGACCCTGGGAAAGTATCCCGAAGGCGTCCGGATCCGGTTCAAGGTGAGTGACGCCGCCGGTGCCGCGGCCCAATCATCGATTAACCTGAATTTTCACCTTAACGAATCATAGGAAAATCTGCGTCCTCCTGTTGATATATCACTTCCCACCCCAACATAGATATTAGGGGGCCCCGTTAGTTTTACCGGGCCCCCTGGCTTTTTGTTTACCGGCAAGAGAGTCGGTAAATCTAAGCACAAAATCCTGGAGATCGTGAAAGGCAAATTCGATGGTGTCCTGGCCGGTCAACCGCCCATCCAGCAGCCCGGTGAGTCGACGGATTGAGGGGGAAGTATCGGAAAACCTGATAACCAGACGGTCTTCGAACAGGTCCACCCCGGCGAAGCCCTGCTGACGGGCGATGACCCTGACGGCAGATACGAAGAATATCTTCTCCACGCCGGCCGGCGGCTTGCCGTAACGGTCGATCAAGTCCCGTTTGATCTCCTCCAACCCTTCGAGTTTTTCCGCTTCGATCACGCTGCGGTAAAAGGCAATACGCTCCACCTCGTTTTGAATGTACTCCCGGTCCACCGAATAGGAAAAGTGGATGTTGAACGCCATCTCCCGTCTCTTTTCCGTCTCCCCTTTCATGTCTTTGATGGTTCGGTTCAACAGTTCCAGGTAGTAATCGAAGCCCAAAGCCTCCACATGGCCGTGCTGCTTATTGCCCAGCAGGGACCCGGCTCCCCTCAATTTTAAGTCAAACTCCGCCAGTTTATAACCGGAGCCCAGGTCGGAGAACTCCCTGACCGCATCCAGCCGGGCCTTTGCCTTATCCGGGATGTGGGGGGAGGATACTAAAAAGTAGGCATAGGCCTGCCGGTTGCTGCGGCCGATGCGGCCCCGCAGTTGATACAGTTGGGTCAGGCCGTATCGTTCGGCCCGGATTACCACCAGGGTATTCACCGCCGGGATGTCGATGCCGTTTTCGATGATGGTGGTGGAGATGAGAACCCGGAATTTTTGGTGTATGAAATCCATTAATGTTTTTTCGATGGCCTCGTTCTTCATCCTGGCGTGGATCACGCCCAGGCTGATTTCCGGCAGCCACTGCTGAAGCCATTCTTTGAACGAATGGATCCGGTCGATGTTGTTGTACACTATGTAAACCAGGCCGTCCCGCTCCACCTCGTTTAAGACCGCCGACACCACCAGTTCGCGGGAAAAATAACCCACATAATTTTTGACCGCCAGACGGCCGATAGGGGGGGTGCGGATCAGGGAAATATCCTGGAGGCCAGACAGTGACAGCGACATGGTGCG
Source organism: uncultured bacterium (assembly GCA_965603365.1). Classification (GTDB taxonomy): domain Bacteria; phylum Acidobacteriota; class Aminicenantia; order UBA2199; family UBA2199; genus JAHELQ01. The sequence goes on along the minus strand of CBFDCR010000061.1, from coordinate 13,436 downwards.
GGGGATGGGGGTAGCCGAGAGGCTCAACACATCCACCTCTTCCTGCTTCTGTTTTAACGTCTCCTTTTGAAAGACCCCGAACCGCTGTTCCTCGTCGATGATGAAGAGACCCAGGTTTTTAAATTGAATATCCCGGGAGAGCAGGGCGTGGGTGCCGATCACGATATCGATTTTTCCCGAGGCCATTTCTCCGGCCACCGCCTCCCTCTCCTTTCCGGGAACCATCCGGGACAGCAGGGCCACCTTAACGGGGAAGGGGGCCAGCCTGGTTTGAAAGGTGTGGTAATGTTGAAAGGCCAGGATGGTGGTGGGGCACAGGAAGGCCACCTGTTTGCCGTTGCTCACCACCCGGAAGGCGGCCCGGATGGCCACCTCGGTCTTGCCGAAGCTCACGTCCCCACAAACCAGGCGGTCCATGGGATATGCCGCTTCCAGGTCTCTTAATACGTCTCTGATGGCCCTCTTCTGATCTTCCGTCTCTACATATTGAAAGTGCTGCTGCAATTGGGTCTCCAATTCCGGCTCGCCGGCGTAGGCATGCCCCTTGATGGATTTTCGGAGGGCGTACAGGTTCAGTAATTCTCTGGCAAAATGGATCATACTCTTTCGTGCCTTCGTTTGCTTGAGCTGCCAGGACTTGCCCCCCAGCCGGTCGATTCCGGGGACAGAACCCTCGAAGGCCGCGTATTTGCTCAGCTCCCCCAGTTCGTAGACCGGTACGTAGAGGTACTCTCTATTCTGGTATTCGATTTTTAAAAATTCGGTGGCACTCCCGTCGGCTCCCCGGCCGGTTTTCCGGTAATCGGGGGAGAGGAAGTGGTCAAACCCCTTCAACTGGAGGCGGTGAAAGCCCACGAACCGGCCGATGCCGTGTTTCTGATGCACCACATAGTCGTTCTTCTGGATTTCGTTGACCAGCACTTCGCTTCGTTGGGCCTTCTGTTTTTTGGGCTTTTCCAGGAACCGGAAGTTCTGGCGGGTCAGGAAGAGCGTGCGGGTGCGGCTGTTTTCAAAGGAGCAGGGCAGGGGATAGGCATAGAAGTCGAAATCCCCGAAGTACTGCTTTAAATGGTATTCCATCTCCCTGGCCGGGGAGAATACCCGCAAACGGAAACGGTGCCTCATCAGTTTTTCTTTGACGGCGTCTATATCTTCTTCCTGTAAATCTACAATACCTTTTTTGAATCTCACGATTTCCGTCTCACCGGCCACCCGGTCATAGGTCTCGTCGATGCTTAACAGCGGATGCCTGTCGATGGGGAAGGTGAAGATATCCTTAGGGCTTTTGCCGGCTTTCTTCTTTTTTTGGGCAATCTGGAAGATTTTCCGGTAGTGGTCCATCAATTTGTGGTATTCAGCCCTCAGTTGCCGCATGTCGGCTGCCGCCAGCCGGTAATCCCCCACGATTTCGCTCAAGAATTTCATTCCCCTCTGTCCACTGTTCAGGTATTCCGCAGCGTCCTCGAACTCGGCAAAGAACCGGGCCAGCGGCAGTTCCGCCCCGGTTGCGGTGCGGATGGAGCTCTGGGTTTCAGGGTCAAAGGTGCGGATGGAGATCACCGAACTGCCTTCAAACTCGAAGCGCAGCGGATTGGACTGCCCCGGGGGGAAAATATCCACGATGCTGCCCCGCCAGGCGATATCCCCTTTCTCTTCCACCGCCTCCCTGACGGTGTAGCCCCGGTCGATCATCTCCCCCGTAAAGTCATCCCGGTTTAGGTGGGCGCCGACTTTTAGGGAAAACACCATGTCGTCGAAGCGGCCGGGGTCTTCGATCTTGATACTCAGGGCCGACAGGGTGGTCAGGATCAGGCATCTCTGCCCCTTTTGCAGGCGGGAGATCAATTTCGCCTTGTGGTCCAGGGCCTTCCAGTCGGTACTGTTGTGGATGTAGGGGTCTTCGAAAGGTCGTTTGTAGAGGCAAATATGCACCTCTTCCAGGTCAAAAAATTTCAACCACAGCCTTAACCGGGCCTCCTTCTCCTCGAAGTCTTCGTTTTCCCCCACCACCCAGATGATGTTTTTTTCCAGCAGGGCAGCGACTCCGGCGGCATACAGCTCGGCCAAATCCCTGTCCCCCCCCTCGACGGTCGTATTCCCGGTAGATTTGAGCCGCTCCGCCAGCCGATCACTAAACACATATTCCAACATACCGCCATTATACAACAAAGTGAGATAAAAGTTGAAGAATAGGCTTTCCTAAACCTGACCTTTTCTTGTCATCTCCAGCGCATAGCGGTATATTTCTGGTACTTTATAGCGGTTGATCTCTTCTTCACTGCTATCATAAATTCCCAGCAGCCCCACCTCAATGGCTAAGTTGACCAGGTCATGGGATGTAATTCTTTTATTTAGTTGAGAGGCATTAACAGGCGTATAGCTAATTTCGGTTAGGGCAGTCATTAGTTCTGCCAATTCAGGAAACTCTTCATCTCTAAGAGCCCCTAATGCTTGTTTGGATACTTCGGGGAAAACTTTGCTGAGTGCGCTGGGGCGAATAATACTTCTGTGATAAGGGTTTCGCCTGGATTCCCTTTTCTCCCAATCTACCGCTTCATGGAGTAACTGAAGCAAGTATCGGGGACTGTGATCGTTATTTCCATCCGCCAGCCGCTTCCAGACCCAATTCCTGGTGAAAGCAGTTTGACCGCCCCTCATTCGTTCGCCCACCAGTAGGTTCCAGGCGGTAATAACCTCCTGCTCTCCCCAAAACTCTATATCTCTTGAGGCGATCCTGTTGTCCAACCTTGTATTAAAAGATTCATTCCTCATTGCTTGTTTAAGGACTATTTTAAGGAATGATATCTGATCCGCCCATTTCAATTGTGCTGTGCGGCCGAAAAAATGGCTTTTATTTTCAAATTTTAATTTTTTCCAGATATCCTCCCGGAGCATTATTTTGAATTTAAGGTTTTCTAAGCGTTCGCCGCTGTCAGTTATAAATGTAAACAGCCCCTCCAGTGCTTCCTTCCGTCGCTTTCGGTCTTCTTCATGATGCCCGAATCCAGTATCCAATCCATCAAAAAGCAACATTGTGTCAACCGCTGCAGCTCTATCTAACTTTAAAAACCAATCGTTGGCAATGAGGCCATATTTAGGCACATTTATAAATTTTTCGATTAGATTATTTACTTCCAGTGAACTTTTGGGTTTTGGCTCTAACAGGGCATTAATGCTTTTATCTGGAGGTGGGGGAACTTTATTTTTACTTTCAAGCATTTTATCGTGACAGATTAAACATATGTATATGGTCCAGAATTCTCTCCAATCGGCTTCTGTCTTTTTAAGAGTACGTTCAATTTCTTTGAAACCGCTAATATCTAAAAAAAAGTTGTGACCTCTACTCAAGGCAGGAGGAGGGGTGACGATAAAGGCATCTTGATTTTCTCCTTCCGAAAGGCGGCGAAATACGGCGGTTTTCCCTGTTCCTTTCCTGCCCAATATCAATGGGATTTCAGGAGACAGCGCTTTTTTTACTGAGTCGGTTTCCACAAAAGTTTCGAATAAATCTTGTTGGTCTTCTGCCATTCCGGTAGAGAATGAAAAATTTGTCAGTATATTGGTCTTCTCTGGAATTGGAAAGTCGTGGATTACTTTATTATCAGGCATTGTAAGAAATCGTTCTATCCACTCAACCACCTCCCTATAATTATCCCACACATCATTATCGGAGAGGATTTGATCAGAGGTGGCAATGACTTCGAGGTAAGGCACGAAGTGCGTGATATCTGTTTCCAGTATGTCCTCATTCTGAAAAGGTGAATTCTTCCAGGGGGAAAGCCAGTCTGAAATCCATTCTACGGCCCTGTGTTCATATCGCCGCACCACCTCTGGTGCTTTACTTGGCGGAATTGGCGAAACCAGGAAGCGGATCTCCGGGGTATAATCCCTTCTGGTCCTGGCGGCCAAAAGTGCTTTTACCAGTGCTTCTGTGCCTGTTCTGGCCTGTGGGTGAGGGAAGAATACTATAATTGAAATGTCCGAAAGGTCAAATAACATTGGGCCACTTAATTGGGTAATGCCGGTGCGGGAATCCATTAAAATGACGTCCGGTGTAAAGGGGAGCTTTTTACATAAATGGTCCATCAATTCCCGCAAGGGATTATGATCTTCCCGATACCATGACTCCGGATCGATGAAGCGTAAGAGACGGGCGTAATTGGCACTGGTTTTCCCGGCGGGAAGGCAGTATAGATCGTAAGATTCGGAGACCCGCAGCAAATGTTTGGCGATATCCGGTGTCTCTCCCTGGTCGAAGGCCAGGAGGAGGTGAATTAATCCCATTTCTTCTTCAATCTCTTTCTCCTTACCGAATAGGGCAGTAATACCCGGCGCTTCCAGGTCCATGTCCACACAAACGACTTTTCGACCGCTGGACGCCAAAATATGGGCAGTATAAGCGAGCGCGGTTGATCTGCCCACCCCACCTCTGAGCGAATAAAATGTGGCAATTACAGGTGGATGGATATCTTCATCCAGGCTACTTAAAAACTTGATTGGCTTTTTGTCGGCTTCAAGGAGGCTCCCCTGTGCCAGGGCCTCGGGCCAGAGGGGAAGGCTCAGCCTATTTGAATCAAAAGGGAGACTTCCAATCCCTTTTTGCTCTGTCGGGGTTAACAGTTCCATCCATTCGATCTGAAGAGCATCAAGCCCAACAAGAGCTTTATCTTTGCGTTCCTTCCAGTTCTTTCCTTCAAAATCTCGTGAGACGATCATGATTTGCCACCCGGTAAATGGATCTGGCTGTATCGTTAACTCATCAATTTGCCATCCTGCCATTTCAAAGTTTTGTTCGATTTTTAAAGAAATATCTTCTTTTTTCATAATTTTTCTCTCTTCGATTTACTGCGCCGGATTTGCTTTTGAATCCAGCTTGATAGATCCCCAGCAGCCCTTACTAAGGTTGCAGAATCATATGCTGATGGAAGCGAAATTTCGTAACGGAGATGGGTCCCCCATTCGCTTATGAAGAAGGATTTTTCTCCCCTTTTATCTTTAATGTCACCCAGTCGGAATCCAGATTCATGCCATAGATTTTTTAGATTATGGCCTTCGGCACCACTTTTAGGGAATTCCTTATTCTTTTTTCTTAAGAGTGCCTTCAAGCTGGTCTCGACTGCATAACCGGCCATGTATACTGGGCCAATAGATTCTTTGCGGTCTTCTAACATTGCTTTTGCATCGGCCTGACGTTCCTTTGATAACTTCATCCATTCGTCAAACGTATTTGGTGGCGTCATCAGTCATTTCCTCTTTATCATCTGTTATGTCAACTCTATAAGAAAACAAGGATTTTGTCAAGTTCATTGATGGCTGTGCCGTTTACAGATAATCGGCGGCATCGTCGAGGGAGAGTGCGAGGTAGTGTGGGGTGAAACCGGGGTAAGAATCCAGGAGCTTTTGGGCGCGCATCTTGAGTTGTTCCAGACGGATCCTGGATTTGTTGAATTTGATTTCGGCAATCGTCATTTCTTTTTTTAGGTCGGAGATCGCCACCAGGTCGATCTCGTTTTGGTTGCCCCGCTCCCAGTAGGAACCGATGCGATTGTATTGTCTGGTATCGGCAAACAGTTGATGAAAAAATTTCTCCAGCAAATGTCCGCAGTAGGTGGTATAGTCCCGTTCAAAAATAGTCTTGATATAGTCGAAGTTGCCGGTCTCCACCGCCGATCGATTGCGGTGAATAAAGCGGAACCACAGGTTGAGAAAATTGTCGTTTATCCGGTATTTATGACCGCGGGATTTGGGGCGGGCATTGATAGGACGTACCCGGGAGACAATGGCATAGTCGTTTTTCAATCGTTCCAGATATCCCCCCACATTACTCTCTAAGATCGATTCGATCTCTGTCCGGGCGGTCTTGCCCACTGAGATCAATTCCAGGATGGAGAAATAGGTGCCGTAGTCCTTGCCAAACTCTTCAATCAATAGGTTTTTACCTTCATTGATGAAGGGGGAGTTTTCATCCAGCAAAAAGTCCAGTATCTCGCCAAACGATAGGGCCTGATTCTGGCAAAGTATCTCTATATACCGGGGAACGCCGCCGGTGAAGACAAACATGTCAAAAATAGATCGAATATCCGATACCCCGTAATCCTGCAGTATATCTCTGATTACTTTAATTTTGAAGGGCCGAATAAACATCAGGCGGTCCGCTCGCTCGAACAGCGGTTCCCGCGAATTCTCAAATATTTTGTGCATCAGCGAATAAATCGAACCGATAAAAATCAGGTTTAGATGGCATTGGGCTTTGTACAAATCCCACAGGTTCTGGATTTCCGAATATACAGCCGGATTAATATTGTAAAACTCCTGGAATTCATCCACGATAAGGGTAAAACGTTCATGGCGAGACAGTTCCAGAATTAATTTAAAGATATCTTTGAATCTGCGAATCTCCCCTGTTACCGGTACCTCAACCACTTTGCGGATCTCCTGGAGGAATTCCATACAGAGCAAAGGTTCGGACTTTTTGGAGACAAATAGATAAATATAGCGATGACTGCGATTGGCGTTCAGGGAGAGCAGCGTTTTCCCCACCCGCCGCCGACCGGTCAGAACCGTCATGCGGCCGCTGTTTTCCGCCTGGAGATACAATTGTTCCAATTCGTTTAATTCTTTTTCCCGGTCATAAAATTTCATTTATCGTAACCTCCGTTACTGTAACCGTGGTTACATTGTTGTGTTGCCACGGTGTTACGATAACTCAAATTTTATCCCCTGTCAAGGGCCTTTTGTTGGTCTTTTTCTCTGGGTGCTTGACAGGGAGGGGAGGACATGTTAAAATTTAACTTAAATTTTTGAGAAATAAGTGAGAGGTGACCCGATGACTACGACAAAGAGACAACCTACGGTGATTGTATTTTCTACCCCCGCCTGCTCCTGGTGCCGGGCCGTTAAGCAGCATTTAAAGAAGCACAATATCCGTTTTAAAGATGTCGATATTTCTAAGGATGAACGAGCGGCTAGAGATATGGTGCGCCGCACCGGCCAGCAGGGGGTGCCCGTCACCTTAATCAACAATAGACCGGTGCTCGGTTTTGATAAGGGAAAAATAGATCGGCTGCTCGATATTAAAGCCCCTTAGACTGTGTTTTTGAACTGTCAGGCGGCTGCTCCTTTTTTCGCTCGGCCGTCACTTTTTTCATGCATTCCGGACAAATACTGTGGCTGAAATCCGCCTCCGAATGCTGGTGGATGTAGATCTCCACCTGCTGCCAGTACCCTTTGTCGTCACGGATTTTTTTGCAGTAGGCACAAATCGGCAGCATGCCGCGGAGCTGTTTCACCTTTTTTAGGGCCTTTTCCAATTCCTCTTCCCGCTGTTTTAGATTTCGAAAGAGTAAAGAGTAGGGCCTCGCCAGGCCGGTCACGATAATGGCCTTATAGATCAATACGAACGAGATGAACTTCAATAGGTGTCCCAGAAAATTGGCAAAGTCATAGGCATGAATGTAACCGGTGAAGGCCAGTTCCGAAAGAATGGTGACCGCAATGGATATGGCTAACCACCGCAGTACCTGCTTATCCAGTTGACTGCGTTTTTTGTAGAGCAGAAAGAGTGAAGTGAGCAAGATCAGGCCGATGATGTATTCGCTGATTCTTTTAAATGGTGTTAACCCGATATCCTGGATAAAACAATCGGGGAAAATGTGCCAGTAATAAATACTCGTTAATACGGCTACGAAAATAACTGTGTAGAAAACAAAGGCGAAACTCGACTTCAGCCTTCGGGTTAAAAAAATCGGTGCGATCAACAGCGAGATGCTCTCCATGTAGCGGGCCGCGATCCACAGTTGTGTCGGCAGGTTGGTGCCGTAGCCGGGGAATACCCCCATGCCTGCGTACGAAAGGGTATGGAACAGGTCCAGCCCGCCGACGAAGAGGTAGGCGATGCCCAGAAACAGCAGGTAATTGCTGTCCATAAATTTCCGGGCGTTCCAGGCAATCATGAATATGCTGCCGGCCACCACCATACTGAATAATTCCGCTGTGCTGTGAAACAGCAGGTAGCTGAACAGGCTGGAGACATACAAAACCACCAGGATTAACACCCCAACCAGGATGTTGGTCAGCCCACTCAGCTTGCGATCTCTTTCCATGATCTAACCACCTTTGTGCCTTTAGGCGTCGACCTCCTAAAGCTTCTTTAAGGTCAAACGCTAAAATTCAGGATAATAAGATCTGTTAGATTAAGGTTGGGGATAGCGAAGAGACGAGGTGACCTGGCTTCTGTCTATCGGCTCATGATCACAGACAATTCTGCACTCAATCACGCAGATGTCGAATGAAGGGGTCCTCTCTCTCAGGTTTTTTCTTCCACTCTTTTTGTTGGTCAATTTTTTTAACATCATTTCCTCCTTTTTTACATTTAGTTTTTATATAGTTTCCAGCTTACCGATTTACAATTTTAGCCGATCTTCAAATATTTTTCAATAGAAATGGCTCATTTTTTTTTATGACATAATTTACCCCTAAATTATTACAAAGTTTGTCATAATTTACCTTGAAATTATTACAATCTATGTTACAATTTAGGGGTAAATTATAACAAGCAAGGTGCGAAATGAAAATAGATCGAAAAATCGAGAAAGAATTATTAAAATGGAAGAATAGGGATACATCTAAGCCTCTTATTCTCCGGGGGGCAAGACAGGTAGGAAAAACCTTTATTGTTGAAGAGTTTTCTAAAAACTTTTCCCATTTTGTTTCGCTAAACCTGGAAAGGCCTAAAGAACGGGAACTGTTTCTGCATTTTAATTCTGGTGTGGAGCTTTTTGAACGTATTCTTCTTTATAAGGGACTTAAGGTAAATATAAAGGAGACACTGCTCTTTATTGATGAAATACAGAATTCGGGTGATGCCATCCGTTCCCTGAGGTATCTTTTTGAGGACGTAGATGGGCTGAAGGTGTTGGCGGCCGGTTCATTGCTGGAAGTATTTTCAAAGAGAGAGGGATTTTCATTTCCGGTTGGGAGGGTGAATAATTTATTTATGTATCCCATCAATTTCCGGGAGTATCTGGAATGTAAAAATCCTCCCCTTGCCCAAAGGCTTGGAAATCTTTCCATTGATAGGAGACACGATGTTCATCAGATACTGCTGGACCATTTCTATGAGTACACCTTTGTGGGGGGTATGCCAGAGGCGTTATCCGGATATTTAAATAGCGGCTCTTATTCTGAAATTAGAGAGGTTTACGATGCCATCTTTGTGGGATACGTCGAAGATGTAGAAAAATATTCATCTCTGGCAAAGTCAAAATATCTCTCCCATGTTATCGATCGCGCGCCCCTGTATTTGGGAACCCGCATTTCCTATGAAAAATTTGGAGATTCATCCTATAAATCACGTGAAATGAGCGAGGCATTTGATACCTTAGAAAAAGCCTTAATCCTGTATCGGGCTAGACCCTCTAATTCCACCAGGATCCCCATCCTTGAAAAGATGAGGAAAGCCCCCAAACTTTTTTTCCTCGACTGCGGACTGGCCAATTTCCGCATCGGTTTTAGAGAGTTCTTTAGCCGCCGTCAGGCGTTGAATGAAATCTACAGGGGGCAGATTTCTGAGCAAGTGGTGGCCCAGGAAATCATATCGCAGGGGCATCATGCATCCAAACTTTACTTTTGGATGAAAGATAAGAGTGAAGCGGAGGTGGACTTTTTATATCCCTTCAAGGATCAGGCCATTCCCATCGAAGTCAAGAGCGGTGCCCTGGGCAAACTCAAATCTCTTTTGCTCTTCATGGAACGGTGTGACCATCCTTATGCCGTCCGGGTTTATTCCGGCGAAAACCGGGTTGATCCCATCGTTCTTCCCTCCGGCAAAAAATTCTTCCTCTTCTCTATGCCCTTCTATTTCCTGGCCCACCTGGACGAATGCCTAACTCAATTCATCTCCCGGTATAAGATTTAACTTCTTTGTCAGGGAGCCGTTAGGGCCTTGCAGATTTTGAGGGATTTGACGGTGTTTTTGACGTTGTGGACCCGGATGATGGCGGCGCCGTTCATGAGGGCGATCAAGTTGGCGGTGATGGTCTCCGCTTCCCGGTCTGCGGGTACCGTTTCACCGGCGATCGTCCCTAAGAAGGATTTTCGGGAGAGCCCGATTAAGACCGGGCAGTCAAACTCTTTAAACTCCCCCAGCCGCTTGATGATTTCCACGTTGTCCTCGACCCGTTTGCCGAAGCCGATGCCCGGATCGATGATGATCTTCTCCTTTTTTACCCCTTTGGCCAGCGCATAGTCGATGCGTTCGTAGAAATAGCGCTTGATCTCTGCCACCACATCCTGGTAGAAAGGGTCTTTCTGCATGTTTTCCGGGCTGCCCTTGATGTGCATCAGAATCACCGGTACATCCAGTTCGGCCACGGTGGCTGCCATCCGCTGGGAGAAGCGCAGGGCGGAGATGTCGTTGATCATGTCGGCCCCGGCCTCCAGTACGGCGGTACGGGCCACCCGCTCCTTGTAGCTGTCGATGGAGACCAGGACTTCAAATTCATTTTTGATCCTGTCGATCACCGGTAAGACCCGATCCATTTCTTCCTCGATATCGATTTTTTGGGCACCCGGCCGGGTACTCTCACCGCCCACGTCGACAATTTGGGCTCCCTGCCGGATGATGGCGGCGGCCTGATGAAGGGCATCATCGATATTCACGAATTTGCCGCCGTCGGAAAAGGAGTCGGGGGTGACATTCAGGATGCCCATTATCACCGGTTCTTCCGGTTCCATATAGCGGTTTTTTAAGTGAAGCTTCATGGCCGGTCTTAATACTTAAATGATTTCCAGGGCTTCCCTCCGGACCCAGCCGGCGATCTCGGAGGTGGCGGAGACCTGATACCAATCGTTGCTCTGCTCCAGGATTTTGACGGTCAGGCCGGGATTGACCTTAAACAGGATGGTGTTGCTCTCCCCGGGACCGCTGTGCAGCTCGGTATTGGCGTTGACAATCACCGCCATACTGCGAACCTCCTCCCTGTCCACCCGGTGCATATGGTAGAAGGTTAAGACGATGGTCAGGATGAGGAACAATGAGGCGCCGTAAATCATCCATTTACGGGGGCCTGTTTTATGAATGAGGGCAAAAATAGAGACATTGAGGCAGAGCACGGCAATCAGCAGCAAGACGGAGAGGACGTTTAAGGGGAGGAGGGATTCGATTTTTTTTATGACAGCGCCGATAAAGTCCGGTTTCTCGACCGGCACCTGATCCTTGAACATCTTGTTGACGATCTCCAGGTTGCCGGTGATAGAGGCCTCGAAGGGTTGGAGCCGTTGGGCCCGCAAATAGTAGATCTTGGCCTGAACCGGTCGATTCAGTTTAAAGTGACAATTGCCGATATTATAATATAACTTCCAGTTGTGGATGGCTGTCTCCAGTTCTTTATAGATTTTCAGGGCCCCGGTATAATCCCCTTTCTCATACAGTCGGTTGGCGGCCCAAAAGCGATCGTTGGCCGACCTGGCTCTGCCCATGCCTCCTACGGCGATCAGTAGAACGATTAGTATTAAAACGATTTTTTGACTCATTGCAATTTTCCGTCGATTTTTTTCAGCATGTCGATCAGTGACTGAACGTCCCTCCGGCTCTCCTGGGCCGACTTTTTCTGGGGAGAAAACTTCGTCGATTCCGATTCGGACTTGATCCGGAGAAACAGTCGCCGCTCCCGTTCGCCGATTCTGTTGCGGTCGAAGATCTCTTCAATGGCCTGGTTGGTGATGGCCGAAAATCCCAGGCCCGTCCGCTTACTCAAATAATTCTCCAGGATACCGGTGATTTCGCCGTACTCTTTAATGTGCTGGAGCTGCTTGATGGTTTGATTCAAGAGCTTTTTACGGTACAGCAAGGGGCTGTGGGAGATGAACCGGTCGAAGACAAGGTTCTTCAGCAGGAATAGAATGTTGAGGCCGAAGGGCAGAATCAGGAGTAACCGGAATACCGTCGAGCGGTGAAAGCCGTTTTGCTGGTCGCGGATTCTTCCCTTCTTGATGAAATCGATATCCTCACCCGCCTTGATAATTTCGGTTCTCGGCAGGGTAACGGCCTCTGCCTGTTTCTCCTTCTGGCCGGTGACCTTAATCATAAGGGGGCGGCTGCCTGTTTGGGCGGTGGTATTTTGACGGGGATCGAAGTAGGCAAACGTCAGGGAGGGGAGGGATATGGCACCGGCTTTTTTAAAGGAGACCGGTATTTCGGCCTCCACCACGCCGGAGAGGGGTTCCCGATCGAAGTTAAAATTCCTGGAGATTTTGGCCGGAAATACCTTAAAATTATCCCCGCTGGCCAGCTCCGGCGGCGTCAGGGTCTTGATATTGCCGGTTCCCCTTATCTTTACCCGCAGGGTCAGGATGTCGTTTATATCGATCTTTTCCCTGTCCGCATCTACGGTGAAGTTAAAGTTTCCCACCGGCAGGCTGCCGGCCGCCGCCGGTAATTCTTCCACCTGGATGCCGACTTCGGGGGTAGACCTGACGATCTTATCGGGCATGGAAAATACCGAAAAGGCAGAGTCCACCAGCCCCAGCTCAAATCGCAGGGCCGGGATGGCGACGGTTCCGGTTTTATTGGGGAACAGGGCCGCCTTGCGGATTTCGTAAACCTGGTAGATCTTTCCGTCGGTCTGTTGGGAACGGCCCTCGATGGACCGGGGTACCGGATACCACTCCTGCCAGAAGCCCGGAAACGATTGGTTGGAAACCAGGTTGACCGATTCGATGCGGTTGCGGGCATAGAGCAGTACTTTGTAGATGATTTGTTCGCCCTTCACCACCCTCTTCCTGGAGACCTGGGCGTCCAGGCGGACATCGATCTCCCGCCGCCGGGCCCGCTCAAAGGGAGAAGAGAAAAAATCGTCGTCGTCAAAGAGTGACCGCCGCCTCCGGGAAGATGTCGGTGGGGCCACGCTGCCCTCTACCACCTCCACCGTGAATGACTGGCTGCGGTACGTCCGGCCGTTGTACTCGAACACGGCGGCGGGAATTTTGAGGGTGCCGGTTCGGCGGGGCCGGAGATAATATATATAGTTAAAATAGTAGGAGGCCTGGTTGTTGGTGAGGCGGAATTCGGTGCTGGTGGAGGTGGAGACCGTCTCGAAATCGGTGATGTCGGAGATATCCGGGGGTGAAGGATTGCGTAAGCCTTTGATGGTCAGGGTGTAAACCAGCAGGTCGTCGCGGCCGATTTTATCGGCGTTGATACTGGCCCCGAATTCCACCTCCTGGGCCAACAATAGACCTTGAATCACCAGTAAAAAGAGAATCGCCGCCGCTCTTATCTTCATGGTCACCAATCTTTCGCTTTTTTGGCAATGCCGATGGCCCGCTTTCTTTTTTCCAGTTGTTTCTTTTCGTTTTGATTCAGGTACTGCATCAGGTTCCGGTGTTTTTGCTCCGGCTTCTGTTGTTGCTGCTGTTGCTGCTGTTGCTGCTGTTGT
>CBFDCR010000060.1:0-34091 GCA_965603365.1 uncultured bacterium | reverse complement strand
AAAACTGTCGGGGAATTTAAACAACTTTTTGTCTCTTTTATTATAACCTATGCACTGCCCAAGGGAATTGGCGAATAAAATTCAAAGCGTGCGCCGCATCGGATAATATACCGCCTGCCAGGGATTTCATGGCCAGGAACCCGATTCCTTTCGATACCACGCAGGTGTCCAGCTTTTCTTCAAAAAGCTTCCGGTTTAGAATATTCAAGGGAAATTCCAGGATATTAAATAAACCAGATTTAAGGATGTTATGGGTCACGTTAGCGGAATGAGAAGATATACCCACATAACGAATACGGCCTCTGGTTTTCTCTTTCAGCATTAGCGCCAACAATTCCCGACAAACCTTATGATAATCTTCTTCCAGGTCAACGCCGTGGAACATAAAGATATCGATATAATCAGTTTGCAAGTTTTTCAAGGAATTCTCAAAATCGCCGATAATACGGGAATCCCGCGCAAAACTTTTGGTACAGAGAATCACCCGCTCTCTCTGCAGGGGATTTTTAAATACGCTGCCCAGTTTTATTTCGCTGTCCAGGTAAACCGCTGCCGTATCAAAAAAATTGAATCCCCGATCCAGGGCATATTCGATTAAATAGACCGCTTCCCTGGTGTCCAGTTTGGTTCCTAAGTGCAGTGCGCCGAAGCCGATTTCGGAAACCCGCAGCCCGGTTTTACCAAAAGGTCTCAATTTCATTTGTTATCAAAAGGGTTAACCGCTCTTTATAATATCGAAGATTTTATCCCGGGTGTCCACCAGGTCATGGAAATCAATTCCATCAAGCTTTATGTTACTGCCAATATGATAATCATTAAAGGTTTTGGTTTTCCAATTGGCGGTGGTGCAGTATTCCTGGTGCAGTTGGGTGCCGGGCAAAATCGTGGTGAAACTGACAGATATATATTTGGGATGGACTTGTTCGACAATACGCCGGGTTTCTTGTAAAGTTTCTTTTGATTCCCCGGGGTATCCCAACATGATAAAGGCGCCGGTGTCGATGTTTTCGGCTTTGGCCCAGGCAAATGCCTCGATCACCATTTCCGGTCGGATGTTTTTTTTCATTTTCTCCAGTATGCGAGGGGAACCGGATTCGATCCCGTACATGATTCGTTTGCAGCCTGCTTTTTTCATTTTTTTCACCAGGTTCCTGTTGACGCTATCCACCCGTGATTCGCACTGCCACTGTACGGGAAATTTTTGTTGGATCAAGGTATCGCATAACCGTTCAACAAAAGCGTGGTTGGTGGTAAAGGTGTCATCGACAAAGTGAATCATATTGACTTGATACGCGTCAATCAGGTGGCGAATTTCTTCTTCGATATTTTCCGGTGAGCGATACCGGTAGCGCGAGCCGAATATTTCCTTTGAACAAAAGGAGCAGCTAAAGGGGCAGCCGCGGGAACAAAGCAGGGTGGTGCCCCTTTCTTCCGGGATGATATCGCTAAAGCATTGGAAATAATCGTGCATCGGCAGCAAATGACGGGCCGGGAAATGCAAGGTGTCGAGGTTTTTGACGTATTTTCGCCGCCCCGTTTTCACTATTTTTCCGTCAGTGCCTTTAAACACAAGACCCGGCATGTGTTCAACGGGCGTGCCCCGGTTTAGATTGGCCAGGAGTTCCCGGAAGGTATCCTCACCTTCGCCCACGATACCTAAATCAAAAACATTGGTGTCCAGCACCTCCTTCGGGGCGACCGTGATGTGATTACCCCCAATCACCACCAGTCCATGCCTGCGGCGTTTCAAGCGCTGGGCCACTTTTAATGTATTGGGAAAATTGGGGGTCATGGAGGTGAAGGCATATAAATCGTAATCCGGTAAGCTGTCCATAGAGGCCCACACGTCATCCCAATTCTGGATAAAAGTAAGGTCCAATATATCCTTTTCTATTTCTCTTGAAGTATTGGCGCAAATATACCCAATCCCCAACGGCGGGGTAGGAAAGTCGGGGTAAAACTCCACGGTTTCCTTTAACAGCGGCGGTACGATAAACAATATCTTTTTTATTGGTCCCATATTTCTTCTTATCATCCCCGGGCACCGGATTAAAATACCCGGTGATTTTCTCCTTTAAAAAAATCCCATATTTCGGCTTCACTGATTTTATCGCTGTGTTTGATGAAATAGGGGCTTTTTTCATCAAAACCCAGGTTCAGGTGTTTATACTTATTCCAGAGATCGGTGCCCGGCAGTACCCTTAATAAGGCGACGCGGATACTTTTTATATTAAACCCTCTCAAAAATTCCACGGCTTGCCAGATGTCTTCTATGGTATCCCTGGGCAGGCCCAATATCAAATCAACATTGACAGGAATTTCATAATGGTTGAGCAGTTCCAGGCCCCGGGCAAAGTGATTTAGATTTAATTTCCGGTTAATATTTTTCAGGGTTTGGGGATTGATGGTCTGCAATCCCACTTGAAATTCCGTGAAATTGGCCTTTTGGGCGCTGCGGCAAAAGGATTCGCTTACCAGTTCGGCATGAATGTCCGCGCTAAATTCCAATGATTCATCTTTATTGAGTGCTGCCAGTAATTGACATACCTGTTCACCCCATTGGGGTAGATTCAAAACCGAATCGATAAAAATGATATATTTGATGCGGTGGGTCATTGCGGCCTGGATTTCTGACTTGATATGTTCCAATGGGAAAAAATTAACCCTGGGAACCTGTTTGTGATAATAACAGTAAAGGCATTGAAAGCAGCAGCCGCGAAAAGTCTCCATGTACAGGTGCTTGTAATGGTGCAGTTTAAACGTGTTATTGGCGTAAGGGCAGGGGATGTCCCGGGAGTTTAATTGATGGGATTGGTATTTTATTTTTGGGGCCTGTTGACAGTGTTTAGAAACAACCGTACCGGGAATACCCGTGACAGGCAGTTCCTGGAGGATATAGCTAACCAGCCGGTAAAAGGGTTCTTCCCCTTCCCCCAGGACGCCAACATCGATGCTGGATTCACTGTGGAGATGGTTTAAATTGTAAACTTCAGGACCGCCGATGACCACATAGAGGGAGGAGTCTTCCTGTTTAATGTACCGGATTACCTCTTTGGTTGCTTCGATATTCCATACATAGCAGGAAAATCCGGCTATCCGCGGTGAATAAGAAAGAATCAGTTCCCCGATTTCCTGAGGGGTTTGGTTCATGATGGCCCAGGGCTCCAATATCAGGATGTCTAAATTGGGGTCTCTTTGCTGGGTGTAAACTTTTAGATATCCCAGGGATAAGGGCGGAGTTAAGGGTGCTTCAATATCAATGGTATTGTCCTGGCCATAGTCAAAGCCCCCCAATTGGACTAATACGATGATTTGATTTTTGGACATGTGATTATCCTCCCGGGCAGATGGTAATGGTGCGTGCAAATATCTTGTTTGCCCGTTTAATGGGAACGATTCGTTTCATTCCTGGCAGTATTTTTCTTAATGCGTCCAGTGCCGGGCCGGCTGCCCCATCCCTTTGATTATCGTTAGTTTGCGAGGGGGCCGCATCCCCTGTTAAGTTCCGCATTTTATGAATAGCAATGGTGCGCTTGAAATAGCACCGGTCTTCACTGGTTTTGCCGGTGGTAATTTCTTCTCCTTCTTTGACCCTCACCATGCAGTCCCCGGCACAATTCCATTTAAGGAAACAGTGGGCGCAGTGTTCCAGATTTACATTTTTTCGCTGGCTTAGATGCCTGACTCTATCGGTATTGATCTGGAATTCATTCGTTTTTTTTCGGTATTGGCCAATGATAAACATCTCCCCCCTGGGGTGTTGATGGTCATAAGCTTCCAGGCAGGTACTGATCATGCCGTCGTAGGTGACAAAGCAATTGGAACCGGCAGCACCGCAGTAGGTATGGCAGATATTGTGTATGTCCGTCCCCGGTATACTGACGTTCAGATTTAATTCTCCGGCTGCTTCCAGGGCGCACAGGAAATATTCCACTGCCTGTTTAAAGTTTGGGGGGTGGAGGCTCGAATCACATCCGCGGCCCGCGGATACCATCGGGCCAAGGTGAATATCATGGACATCAAAATGACGGGCCATAAAACGGACAATCTCACCCAGTGATTTCATGCTTTCCTGGGTTACCGTGATATTGATGTCATAGTTTTTGAATCCGAAGCGGTCAAATGCCCGGCAGGTGTTGTAGACCTGTGTAAAGGTATTGTTTTCGGCTGCACCGGGACGCTGCCTGTTTTGAATTTCCGGCGGACCGTCCAGGGCCACGGAAACAATTTCAAATTCCTTTTCCCGGATAAAATCAATTTTTCTCTGGTTCAACATCCCATTGGTGGCCAATCCGAAAGCAGCTCTTAAACCCTCCCGGTGGGCTTTCTTTTCCGCATAGGCCACCACCCGGGTGAGCAATTCCCAGTGCAGGGTGGGTTCCCCACCACCGTGAAAGTAGACCTTTATCTCTTTTTTATTTGTCTTTAACGCATTGGATACGGCAAAATCAACAGCGGCCCAGGCTGTCTCCCTATCCATATTGGTGTTCTTTCTACCGCCATCACTGTAACAATATAGGCACCGTAGGCTGCAGTTCATGGTGGGAAAGAGAAAAATGTGGGTGGGCCGGTAACCATTGCTGTGTTCTTTTTTTATATCCCTGATGATTTCAGCGGGATCGATGATCAATTGGAGGGACTGCCTCCTGGTGATTTCCCCTGGGAAATGAGCGGTATTGGGGGACCGCAGCCAGATTTCCAGGTTCTTTACCAGCTCATTGCTGCCCAGCAATAGATAGCCGCTGAGCGGAAAATAAACCATATAACGGTCTTCCCGCTTATCCTCTTGCCTGGAAAAAATATCGTATTTTTCGGAGAGCACGTTCATTTGAAACTCCTGGTGTTGGTATTAATGGCGTACATGGGGGGCATCGGCGTCCAAATAACTAACCGCGATGATTTTACCGCTCCGGTTGGTGTTATTGACAAAGGCATGTGATTCATTGGAATTGATAAAAACACAATCCCCTTCGTTGACAGCTTCGGTCTCTTCCCCCACTGTCAGCAGACCGCCCCCCCCAGCGACTATATATATTTCAGTGCAGGGATGTTGGTGAACTTCCAGACTTTGTCCGGGTTCAACAATCACGTGCCACATGTTCAAACCCTGCCTGTCATTACCAAATACATTGGAAACCAGGGCATGACCGTGGAATTCCCGGTGACTTAGACCGGAGAGTTTTCTTTTATTCATTTCTTTCACCTTAAACCATTTATTTTTTTTTACTTTTTAGTCCCGTTCTTTAGTCCCTATTTTGGGATTTATAACCCGACTGTTCCGCAGTTTCGTCACTGGTCCCGGATCCCGGGCTTCTTCTTTGCGAATGTCCTGGAATACAAATCCATGGATCGGATGGATAGGCATCGACGTGACTTGAGTTGAGTGAAGATAGAATAGCCGCGGATTAAGCAGGGGAACCCAGGGGGCATCCGCCATTATTTTTTCCTGGATTTCTTGAAAGGCCTGGTAACGCTTTTCACCAATTGGCATAGCCTGGGCAATTACCACCAGTGCTTCCACCTCGTTGTCACAATAAAATGCTGAATTATATCCTCCCCGGGCCGCAAAACATGTGAGCCGTTCCGAAATGATGGCGTCAGGGTCCGGACAGCCCGGCACGATAAACCATAATACCAGCGGGGTTGTGTTGGGGGTTACCACGGCACTCCTGAAAGTGGCGCTGGCAAGTAAACGGATGTTGGCGTGGATACCAACGGCAGACAAATCTTGCTGGATTGCCTGGGCGAACCTTGAATAAGGTTCTTCGTTGATGGTGTAAAGCTCTGTTTTAAATCCCCCTGAATAGCCGCACTCATTCAGTATTTTTTTTGCTTTCCCCGGGTTAAAAGCATATATCTTTACCCTGGGATTGAAGCCCGGTAAGGAAGGGGGGTAAATCCCGGACAGTTTACGGTGCATACCGCCGCTGAGCCGGACCAGTTTATCTTTATCAATGGCCATATTTACGGCGTGCCGTATCTTCTTATTTTGAAACGGCTCCATTTGGGTGTTTATACTCAAGAATATGACATTAAAGTTACTGATTTTTTTTAAGTTTTTTGACCATTGAGGGGAGCCGGCCAATTGGGGAAGGCTTGAGAGTGTTACCTGGACAACATCTGCCATGCCTCTCATTACTCGCAGCAGCGCCAACTTTTCATTGGAGACAATCTCTACGTGCAAATGATCTATGAAGGGTTTGCCGGGTTGGCAATAATTGGGATTCCGTTCAAATATCAACCGTTGGCCCCTTATCCACTGTTTTAATACAAAGGGACCTGAACTGATGGAGCTGATGGATATTTGCTCCCCCCCTTGCTCTAATTCTTTCTTGGGTAACGGCGACGCCATGTTCCAGGTTAAATAATAAATAAATACCGGGTTTTTATTTAGTAGGTTAATTTTTAAGGAATATTTATCAATGGCTTTGATTCCCTTGACTTCATTAGCTGTTCCATTCCAGAATTCTCGGGCCCCAAGGATATTCATATAAAAATTTGCTGCCGGACTTTTGGTTTTAGGATTCAACACCCGTTCCAGCCCGTATTTTACATCGCTGGCCTCTATCTCCCTGCCATTGGAAAATAAGATCCCTTGCCGGAGTTTAAAGAGATAGCGTTTTCCATCCTCGCTAATAGACGGTAGTTGACTGGCAAGTTTGGGTACCAGCATGAAACTCTCGCCTTCAAAATCAAGCAAGGGACACACCAGGGTGCGGCTCACCATCCAATCATTAAAAGATGCCGGGTCCAGCGTGCTGACATCCCTATCCCGCACCCAAACAAAGGTATTTTTTCCCACGGATTGTGATTTGCAATTGGGGACCATTAAATAGGCCAGGATGGTACAGGATATAAAAAATAAAAGTTTATATTTTGACAGCTTCATGTTTTTACCCTTTATGTATTGTTCAAAACAGGTGCTAGCCCATTCCTTTTTTTATTTTTTTTCGTGATGGACCTCAATCCAGTCGAATTCGCGGATCCAGAATCACATAGATAATATCGGCTGCCAGGTTAGCGATAGTAATAAAAAAGGCGGCAAAGAGTACTGTTCCCATAATCATTGGAATATCCAAACGTTCGATGGCTTTCCAGGTCAGCAGTCCCACACCAGGCCATGAGAACACCATTTCCACGATGATGGTTCCACTAAAAAGAAGCCCCAGGTCAAACCCGCTGAGGGTAACGATAGGCATAATGGCATTGGGGATGGCATGACGCCAGAGGATGGTGCGATTTACCAGTCCCTTGGCTTTGGCGGTACGGATATAATCGGAACCGAAGACCTCCAGGAGATTGCTGCGGAGGATTCGTGCATAATAAGAGGCCCCGCCGATACCCAGGGTCAGGGCGGGTAATATCAAATGCGACAATGAGCCCGAACCCCCCAGGGGTAAAATGCCCAATATATAACCAAAAAAATACAACAACACCAATCCCAGCCAAAAATTGGGGATACAGGTGCCCCCCACGGTTAATCCCAGGAGTAAGCGGTCGATCCGGGACCCGGCCCGAGTCGCTGCCAATATCCCGGCCGGGAGTCCCAACAGCAGCTCAAGCAGGAAGCCGCTGAGGGCCAAAAACATGGTGGCGGGTAGACGCTCCAATATGCTTGCTAATACGTCCATACCATAAACCGACCGGCCCAAATCACCTTTGATTGCTTTCCCCATATACCTCAAATATTGAAGGGGGACGGGATCATCCAGTCTCATCTCCTGTCGAATACTGGCGATAACTTCTCCACTGGCGTGGGGTCCCGCATAAATACGCGCCGGGTCCGCGGGTACCACGAAAATTAATCCGAATACGGAAATAGAGATCAACCAAAGCACCAATAGGGTACTTAATAGTCGTTTGGCTAAAAACTTGATCACTTTTAACGTCTACCGCTCCTTTTAACGGGATATGCATCAGCACTACAAAAGAGTATATTCCCGGACAACCTCCTGTGATTATGGCTTATTTTTTTTATATCCTCGAATATAAATCCCTGGATGGGGTGGAGTACGCAGATAAGAAATATCCACCGTGAAATTCCCCATTTAACCGTTAAAGACAATTTTTTCCTCTCCTTCAGGTAAGAAAGCCTTTCAATTTTATTGGTTCCCTGGTTTTAAGGGAGGTGTAAAAATAACCTTTACGGGGATCGAGAATATCCCGCAGTCCCTCCCCCAGCAAAACGAAGCCAATGGCCAGGGATATGATGGCTATACCCGGGAACAACACCAACCAGGGGGCAGCCTGGTAGTATTTATAACCATCGAAGATCATATTTCCCCAACTGGGTGTGGGGGGCTGCACCCCTACCCCTAAAAAACTCAATGATGCTTCTAATAAAATGATCCCGGACATTCCCAATACGGCAAATATTGCCACCGGGGCAATGATATTGGGGATGATATGTTTGACAATAATCCATGGGCCGGAGGCCCCCAGTGCCCGGGCAGCTTCAACAAACTCCTGCACCTTGACGGCATGAACCTGCCCCCGTACCAAGCGGGCAATAGGGGGAAAGGTTCCCAATCCAATGAGTGCCACCAAGAGCACCAGGCTGGAACCGATGGCCGATACCACCGCAATGGCTAATAGTACCAGAGGAAATGCCAATACCGTATCGGTGAGACGCATGAAAAGAAAATCCACCCAACCTCCGTAATACCCGGATAGAACACCGATGCCCATCCCGGTTAGCGCGGCTGCCAGGGTTGCCATAAAACTTATTATCAATGATACCCGGGCCCCATAAATCACCCGGCTGAACACATCACGCCCCAATGAATCCGTACCGAATAAAAATACCGCGGAGGGAGATAACGGCAGGCCATTGGACGTAATTCCAAAAGGATATTGGGTGATGGGATCATGTGTGGTTAAAAACGGCGCCCATATGGCGATATTGATCCAGAATAATACAATGCAAATACCGGTTACAGCCGCCCTGGAGGATTTTAAACCGGTGGGGCGAGAACCTGGTAGGGGTGAAAAAATACCGTATTCCACTTTTTTATCCGCATGTTCCAACATGATTGTTATCTTACCCGGGAGATTACTCTCCAAATACCATCATATGACGTTTATAAAAGGTGACAGGCCACCCAATGGCGGGGAGCTATCTCTTTAAGCTCAGGGACCTCACATTTGCATTTACCTATTCTTAGCGGACATTGGGGGAAAAAATTACAACCCTGCCCTTCACCGTGTTGGTTGTTTTGTGTCCTTGTGACTTTATTTTTTCCTGTTCCCGGGGTGTGGTTAATATCCACTGTCATGCTTGAGATTAAGATGGTGGTGTAGGGATGACAGGGTCTGGAGAAAAATTCATCTTTCGGGGCGATTTCAACAATTTTACCCAGGTACATGACAGCCACCCGGCTGCTGGTATACTGTACCGTATATAGATCATGGGATATAAAGAGATATGTTAAAGATAGTGCGGTGTGTAAATCCACTAATAAATTGATTAATTTTTTTTGTGTATAGGAGTCCACTTGAGAGATCGGTTCGTCCAGTATGACAAATGCAGGTTTTAGGGCGATGGCCCTGGCAATGGCGATTCGCTGCCGCTGCCCGCCGCTCAATTCATGGGCGTAACGATGGGCCATTTGCCGATTTAATCCCACGGATTCCAGGGCGGTATGAACATGATGGCGGATTTCCCCGGGTTTTAGCCGGCGGTGAATGCGCAGGGGTTCGCTGATGATATCCTTTATTTTCATCCTGGGATTAAGTGAATTGTAGGGGTCCTGGAAAATAATCTGCATATTGCACCTCATACGGCGAATACTGCCCCGGTCCAATTGATTTAAATGGCGCCGGCCAAAAATGATTTCACCTGAAGTGGGCTGGCAGAGTAATAACAGGCACCGGGCTAACGTGGTTTTCCCGGAGCCGGTTTCTCCCACCAGGCCCATTATTTCGCCCTTCTCAATAGAAAAGCTCACATTATCCACTGCTTTAATAGGTTTTTGCCTGGATGAGAGGGATAACATCGATCCCTGGTAAAAGTACTTTTTTAAGTTCTTTACCTCCACCATGATGTCCTGGTGGTTTTTTACGGGGATACTTGTCTCCTTGAGCGCGGGAGAATTCATATGCTCCCGGTGTTTCATATGCCAGCAGGCCACCTCATGATGGGGGGCCTCCGGCTCCAGCCGGGGAGATTCCCGGGAACACCGGGATGACCGGTGGGGGCAGCGTTGATAATAAACGCATCCGCCGGGTATTCCCGCCATCTTATTTCCCGGGGGGAGCCGGTGCCGCGGGGTGTGTTCCAACAGGTTGACGGTATAGGGGTGCAGGGGATTTTTAATGATTCCCGAGGTGCCTCCTGTTTCTACGATTTGACCCGCCACCATGACATAGACACGGGATGTAAATTTTATTAATAAACGGAGATCATGGGTGATAAGCAGTACAGCGGCGCCGGACCCGGTGGTTGATTCTTCGATGGTGTCCAGGATGTGCCATTGGGTAATAATATCAAGCGCAGTGGTGGGCTCATCCAAAATCAACAACCGCGGATTACTGCTGATGGCAATGGCAATCATGAGCCGCTGGCGCATCCCGCCGCTGAATTGATGGGGATAGTTATGGATTCGCCCCGATGCATTGGGGATACCAAACCGGTTTAACAGTTCAATGCTTTTTGTCTTTGCCGCCTTTGCGCCCAGGGAACAGTGCAATGTTAACATCTCCCTCAACTGCCGGCCCACCGTTAACAAGGGATTAAGCGCGGATAAGGGTTCCTGGAATACAAAACCGATTTTACCGCCCCTTATATGTCTCAATTCTTTTTCACCCAGCTTTAACAGATCCTGCCCCGCAAATAGGGCTTGACCTTTTACCACACGGCAAATGGTTCCGGGGATCAATCCCAGGATGGATAGGGCGCTGGCGGTTTTCCCACTGCCGGTTTCCCCGATGAGACCAACCCGTTCTCCCACCGCTAACCGGTAAGATATCCCATTAAGCGCTCTTACGGCCCCTTGCTGCGTAAAGAAGTCAAGGCTTAAGTCCTTAACCTCCAGTAGTACCTCCATGTTCTTTCAACAGCCTGTGTGCCGGCTTGTCTGGTTTAGGTGATAGATTTGGGGGGCGCTTGCCGTCTTTTTTCAATGCACAGGGGATCGACGCTCAGCATATTGTGATTATAATAGTAAGAGCGGGTCATGCAGCCGCTCAAACAAGCCTCACCATAGATACAGGTTTGGCACAGCCGGGGGAGTTGGGCAGCGGGCCTAAAATCCACCCTTTGAATCATATCACTTAACCAATGCTTTACCAGGGAATATTCATCCCCCATGTGCTCATATATGAAACAAAGTGACGGACAGGGGGCAATGTTCCCATTGGAGCTGATACTAATAAAACTTTTACCCGATAGGCACCTGAAGGAATAATCCCGTAAAAAAGCCTCCGATGCCACCGGGCTGATGATGGGCAGGTGGGTACCATAAGCTTCCCGGATGCTGTCGATTTTTCGATATATTTCCATGCCCGTGCCATCATCTGCAATCAATAATTGTGTGTTGGAATGGGCCCGGCCGGCCGGTAAAATGTTTTCGTATTTTAACACATTTACCCCTGCCTGGCTGCATATTTGTGCGATCTCTTCCAGCGTGCCGATATTCTCACGATTGACCACGGTATTAATGGCCACGTAAATATCCTGTTCTCGACAGGCATTTACGGCCTCAAGCACCCGGTCAAAGGTTCCGTTACCCCTGAAGGATTCGTGTACCCGGCGATTTCCGTCAAGGCTCCCGATAACAGCGGTTATACCGATCTCTGCCAGTTTTAATGCCATATCGCTGGTGATGAGGGTGGCATTGGTGTCCAGGATAATCTTGAGGCCCGCTTCCCTGGCTGCCACCATTAATGGCAGTATGTCATTCCTGACCAGCGGTTCTCCACCTGAAAAAGAGAGGTAGCGAAGGGAACTGCCCCCGAGGTGATGGATGACCCGCAGCGCGTTTTCCGTATCCAATTCTTCCGTATGAGAAATATTGGGACCGTAATAGTAGCAGTGGGAACAGTCCAGGTTACACCGGTTGGTCACGGTCCATATGGCCAGCACCGGTGCAAGGGATGTTTGTCCTGCTGACGATATCTTGCGATAGGAAGGGGGAGGTTCGGGGGGATTGACGTCTGCGGCGGGTTTCTTTTTCTTGACAATATCAAACTGGCCGTACAACCGGAAATAACTGCAGCCCACCAGCCGGACATCCGTAAGTTGAAGAACTTCACCGTCTTTTAAGCGCAGGTCACGGGCCCCATTGAGGTTTACGATTTTAAACTGATTTTCTTCATCGATATCAATCATATCGTTTAAAGAAAATGATTGGTCCTGTAAAATCCGGGAGATCATATTTTGTTTGCTTCGGTAATAATCAAAAATATTTTCCGGGGGGACCGGTATGTTGTGCCAGTCCACTTCAAATGTTACCATGGGATCACCTCGTCTTTTTTCAGGCAAACAATGTTTTATTAATATGTTCCACCCTGTCCAGGAAATTATCCATCTCTTCCCTGGTGATGACCAGGGGTGGTGCGAAAACCAGGGTGTTTTGAAACACGGAGGCGAAAAAGATACCATTTTCCAGGGCAGCGTTAAGGAATTGATATAGAGATGTGGTGGAGGGTTTCTTTTCTTCTTTGTTCCTGACGAATTCAATGGCAAAGAGCATGCCTTTTCCCCGCACCTCCCCTACATTTTCGTTTTTCTCCATCAGGGAGTTCAGTTGGGTTAATAAATAGCGGCTGTTTTCCCGCACGTTTTTAAGGAAGTCTTTCTTTTGCAGCAGTTCCAGGACTTTATTAGCGCGGGCGCAGGCCATGGTGTGGCCGGAATAGGTGGTTTGCAGTAAGATATAGTTGGTCAGAAAGTCGCGGGGACATACGCTTCCGCTGAAGGCCGCCAGAGACAGGGGGAATCCGTTGGACAGGGATTTCCCCATGCACACGATATCGGGTGAGACCCCTTCCTGCTCAAAGGCAAAAATGGTCCCGCTTCGACCGGTGCCGGTTTTGATTTCATCCACTGTCAAGCCAATCCCCAATTCCTTGCAGGTGTTGGCCACCCGCTTTAAATACCCCTGGGGTAAGGGGATACACTCCCTTCCCAATACAGGTTCGATCAAAAGAGAGGCTATTTTTTCGTGGTTTTCCCGGAGGAGTGCTTCCGCATGGTCCGCGCATTCCATACCGCAGGTCTGCTTGGATTTATTAAAGGGGCAGCGAAAGCAGTAGGGGGATTTTATCTCCACTGTTTTTAACGCGGAATAACGGGCCAGGGGGTGCACTTTAAAGCTAACATTAAGCAACGAGATAGAACTGCCGTGATAGGCCCGGTCCAATATACAAAGGGTATCTTTCTGGGGATAATGGGCCAGGGCCAGGAGAATAGCATGTTCCACCGATTCGCTGCCGGACGTGCCAAAAAAGAATTTGTTTAAATCATGGGGTTTTAACAACGCGGCTAGTTTCTCGGTGAGTTGAACCATGGAGAGCGTGGGGGGAATGGCATGTTCCAGGGTGTCCACCGCGGTATGGGTGACCCCGGCAATATCCGGATGGGCGTGTCCCCATCCCAATGCTCCCCAGCCGCAGTCCATATCCAGGTAGGTGCGTCCCTCTACATCTTCCAGGTAGATGCCTTTCCCTTTTTGGATAACCGGCGGCCAGAGCTCTGCTGCATATTGCGGCGCGATGTGGGATAAATACTTCTTAAAAAGTGTGTTCATGGACCACCTCTTCTCAGTTTAACCGTGTACATGTTACAATTCCCGGTGCAGACGGCTGATTTCATTACAAACCTGCCGCATCTCTTCATCCGGGAGGGAGAGTGATTTTTGCCGCCACGGTGTGTTAACAAAGGCGGGTTCGATTTCCACCGCGTCATCTTTTTCATACCTGGGGATCACATGGATATGAAAGTGCGGCACCTGCTGGCCGGCCACTTCACCGATATTGGAGCCGATATTGATGCCTTTGGCACCGTAGGCTTTTAAAACATCGCAGAAACGTCCCACATGATCAAAAACCGCGGTCCGGGTTTCCGGGGGGATTGAATAAAAATCCTGGAAATGTTGAGCCGGTGCCACCAGTAAATGACCCCGCGTCCGAGGAAACTTGTCTAAAAACACCACCACCTGCTCATTCATTGTAATGATCAATGCTTCCGGGTTAGCAATAACCGAACTGCAAAAAATGCACTTTTTCATTCTCTTCTCCTTTTAACCAATAGTTCCTGAAATTTATTATTATTTTTTTGGATTCCTCCCTACGAATTCAGGGCCGATGTCCGCCAAAAAGGGCTGAAGACCCCTAAAATCTCCAATTCCATCCAGGTAATGGGCATCGCTGCCTATGGAAAACAGCAGATGGAATTGCTTACATTTATCGATAAATTCAACATAAAAATCGATTAATTTTTGTTTCTCCCGGTTATCCATGCCCTTGATTTTCCAACCTGCCAGGAACGGCGCGTTCAATTCAATCATCACCTGATGTTCGGCACATGTGTCCAGCCATGGCCCTGACCGCCCCAGTAAGTCCTCATTTAAGAAATCGGCAAAATAAAATAAATCAAATGGATGGGCAATAACATCAACGTTTCCGGTTTCAACAGCGGTGATTAAGGTTTTAAAATAGTCGTCCATCAAGTGAGTCATCCCTATTTCCCGGCATAGCCCGGAAAAATTTCTATTGCACATGCCGTTTTCGTCAAATTCCGGGTAGAGTTTAAAGGTTTGAAAACCATGGAAGCCTGCGATTACTATATCCAGGGGAGCAAAAATTCCCCGCTTTAACGCCTCCATTATAAAAGGTACCTCAATGGATAATTCCGTCCCCACCAATAGGCCGGTGTACTCTTTTTTTAACCGGTCCAGATGGGCGGAACGGATGACCAATCCTTCCAGGTCCTCCAGGCGGAAGCAGTGATCGGTAACGGCTATTTCCATCAAGGATTTTTCCCTGGCTTTCCGGATAATATCCCCGGGCTTTGACTGCGAGTCAAAAGAATAGCAGGAATGAACATGGTAATCGTAAGGAAATTCTCCCGTCATGCCAACTCCTATCGCCGTAAGCTGCAGGTGGGGTCCGGGTGGTGGAGGTCTTTATAGCGGGCATAGGCAATCCCCCGGCATCCGCCGAGACATTCCACGTATACGTCACAGCCCCGGCACCGCCCTTGCAGTTGCCTGTCATTAAACCGCGTCTCCTGCTGCATGTGGGGCAGGCGGTCCCATGATTCTTTCAAACTGATGTTTTTCACATGCCCGACGCGAAACGCATTGTAATCCAATAATACACAGGGGATATACGACCCGTCAAATCCCACTTCATAACGGAACCGTCCCGCTTCACAGCCGGAATAAATATAACGGGCAATACTGCTGCCGCTAAAACGTTGGTGCCACTCCCGTAAAAGACGATTGTGAGTAATGCCCGTACAGTTAAAGGTAATCCCCGGGTAAGCGGACATATAGAATTGTAATTTTTCCTTAAGTTTGAATACCCGGGGCAATTGGGGTACTTTTGAGAATAAACCTTCTCCCCGTCCCACCGGAGCGAACAGCATGATGTGAAAATCACACACGCCGTTGTCCATCCCCAATTGCACAAATTCATCGATATCTTCAATGGTTTCCTCGGTCAGTGTGATGCTGACACTGACATCCAATCCCATTTCCACGCTTTTTCGTATATTGGCCACGGTTCGTTCAAACATGCCCTTGCCCCGTATTTTGTTGTTTTTTGGGGCATTGGGGCCGTCAACGCTTATGGCAATCACCCTTAACCCCGCATCCAATAACCGGCGAATATAATCGGCATTTAATGCCAATCCATTGGTAGCTGTGAAGCAAGAGATTTTTCGCTGTCGCATGTTTTTGACAATACCGGGGAAATCCTTGGCCAACAGCGGCTCTCCACCGATCAACACTACACTGGGTATCTTTAATTTCTCAATTTCTCCGGTGACTTTGTCAATCGTGTTCCGGTCCAGTTCTATGGTTTTTTCATCCAGTTTGGCATAGCAGTGGGTACAATTCATGTTGCACCGCTTGGTGATGTTGACGTACAACCTCAGCGGGGCAAATAACCGGTGCAGTGAAGGTGAAGATAACGGTGGGTGAACGGTTTCCCCGGTTTCCTGCTGCCTGGCGTCGTACAGGTCGATAATCCCGGCGCTGGTGCATTGGGAGATATAGTGGGCACATTCTTCAGGCGTTATTTCCAGGTGCCGGGCCGCCTCTCCCGTCAATTGCCGGACCGTGCGGGTCCCGTCACACCAACGCAGGATTTCCCGCCCGGTGCGATTGATATACCGTATATACCCAAATTTGCCCTCATCGGCCCCCACATCTTTGTACACGATGGCACCAAAAAATTCATCCCGGATAATACAATCGCGGTTGGTGTAAACATACCTGTCCCATTGAATCTCAGAAACCGGCTTACGGCCAAGGTCTTGAAGCGGTCTCCCCACAAGGGAAAAAGGAAACGTAAACCTGGGGGTTGAAAAAATTGCCGGCTGCTTTTCTTGACCAATATTCACAATATTTTTATCATCCATTTGTTTTTCTCTTTGCAATTAGAACTTAGTTCGCTGCGCTCACAATTGATTGGAATGATGGAATGTTGGGTTTGGAAAATTGGTAGAAATCCCGCCACATGGACTTATGGCCGTCGAAGGCAGCATAAAGTAAAACCACGGTAATGCCATCACTTTCCCACAGGATGCGGTGCCGGAGGGATAGATGCCGGCAGCGAAACCGCGGCAGCACAGCCAACTCCAGGTCATGCCCCTTGCAAAAGGACAACCCCCCGGAAGTTCCGCCGATAATCTCATCAAAAATTTCTTCCTTTTTCAAAACCGCGGCAGTACCCGGAAAGTAAGAATCCCAGAAATTCCGGTAGCCTTTGTATCCCGAAATAATATGACCGTGATTCCACCAGGAAATGATGAGGGGCGGAAG
The DNA here is from genome assembly GCA_965603365.1 of uncultured bacterium. Classification (GTDB taxonomy): domain Bacteria; phylum Acidobacteriota; class Aminicenantia; order UBA2199; family UBA2199; genus JAHELQ01. The sequence continues at coordinate 17,103 of CBFDCR010000060.1, read as the reverse complement.
ACCGGACCGGTTATCGCTTTTTTTAACATGTTGCCCAATCCAATCCAGGGCCTGGTAGATACCGATCCTTTTCCCCCGTTTTTTCCGGTAAAGGTAAAGCATAAAAAACAAGTTCAGACCAAGAATCAAGCCCATAAGAATAAATCGGAGGCCGGGGGCCGGCAAGTGTGTGACCAACCGGATGAACAGAATGTCCAGCAGGATGGCCTGGTATATCATATATCGTTTACTCAGCAGGGAGAGCAGCAAAAAATAGCCCCAAAAGAGCAGCAGCCCCAGGTGAGCCCCGGGGAACCCGGTGATGAAGGGACAGCATATGAGCAGGGCTAAGCAGGGTAAAAGAAAAAAAAAATACCGCGGGGTGACGGATTTTTCTTCTTCAGTGGTCAACCGGTTGTTGTGGAGCAGCGGGTAACGCTGGCGGGGTTGTTTGATGAACAGGCCTATGAGGGCATTGAGCAGGGGGAAGTACCATTCCTGTTTTTTTTGCCTGTAATATACCAGCAGGCCCAGGCCGGCCAAACTGAGGGAAAGGAATGCCGGGTACAAGTGGGGGTTCCACACAAGCACCGGGGGCATCAGGTAGAGGGCGGCTTCCATCACGGCGCAGGCGGTCTTAGAGGCGAAAATCATGAATAAAAAGACAGGCCCTGCCATGAATCCCCACTCCTCTTTCAGCAGGGTGGCTAGCCAGAGGGGAAAACACATGAAACTTAGCAGTTCTCCTCTGAATCCATAATAAAGTATTCTAAAAAAGATGATGGGGGTGCTGAAGAATACCAGCAGGGTCATCAGCACCGGAATATCAAACAGGTAGGCTGCACTGGCTGCCGCCGCCGCGGTTACCAGTAATCCGAAACGAAGCGCCAGTTGAAAGCAAGATACCCTGATCTTTAATCCCTTTAACAATTTGCACAAATAACCGAAGGCGTAATGAAGCAGCGGCGGATAGGCGGATATATCACGCCCTTCCGGCGAATAAGCTAACCGGTCCGCGTTTTCCCGGCGGCCCTGTTCATATACCTGGTTTCCCATTCTCAGGTGAAACCAGAAACTGTCATCCGGTGGATACACCATGGTCCATCATCCCCAACCGGTAACCGGTGTCCATAGATATCGCCAGGGCCTCTTTCCAGATTTCAAAACCGGAATATTGATTGTGGAACAAGATCGCAAAGGAATTTCCCATTAGGTAATGGTAACGGATTTTTTTCCTGAAATGATCCAGGTATTGTTTCCGATCCCATTTCAGTTTTTTAAAAAAGACATAATCTCCACCATCCAGGAGAGGAATTTCCACTAAGGGAATTTCCTTGCCCCCCACCACTACCCGGAGCGGGGTGAAACCAATGGTGGAGGAATCATACTTATAATGAAGCGAGGGCAATAGGGTTAATATTTTTTTATTAATACCGAGGTTAGGGGCCCGGAATCCCACGGGTTCGCGGCGGCATTGGTTTTTTATCAGGGAATGCGCCCGTTGAATGGTTTCACGGGACAGCTCCCGGTGGCTGTCATTGTGATTGCCGACGGGAAAATTTTTCAATCGCTGCACCCATGGGTACGCCCCCTTCTCCCAGCTGTCCATCACCTCACCACATATGAAAAAAGTCCAGCTTTTTTCATGGGTTTCCAGGTAGTCTATCCACCGGGATACCTGCCGCATCTCTCCCGGCTCAATGTCCATGGTAAAATAGATGGTAGCGGTGACCGGTACTTCGGGGCCATCAATCCGGGACAGATGCCGGGCAAATTTTAACAGGCTGCTCTTCTGTTTTAGCTCTTCAAACCACCATACATTTATGCGGGAGGTGTCCACCTGGTGCTCCAACTCCTGTTTTAATTTTTCGGTTTCAGTGATAAAAATTCCCCCTGTTATTTCGAGGTACGCCCAATGGTTTATCCACTGCCGGTCATGGTCCCTCAAGTAAAATACCCCCCGGCTGTTTTTGGCGGCGTGCATTCCTTTAATGACCGGCTGATATTGAAAGGTTCGCATGATCAGGATGATTTCATTCAGGTGCCTGGAGTTCAATATTGAAGCCAGGTATATATTAATTTCCCGGTGGTTCATCGGAAATACCCCCTTAAATAACCCAGTTGGTAGGCCAGGCTGCGGGAGTGAAAGATAAAAAAAAGAAGGACCCGGTCCTTGATTCCTGCTTGTCCGGGGATGTTCATATTTTTATTCATCAGGGCAAACAACAGCAATGAGTACAACACAAGCGGGATCAACACCAGGAGGGGCGGCCCTGGCCAGAGCAGCATCACGGGGACCAGCGCCAGGAATGCCATATAACTAAATAAAGAACCCTGGATCCCCCCCCGGAGCAGGGGCTTAAAAGAAAAGCGCGAATATTTTTTTAAGTTTCGGGCAAACCCTTTACCGTAGCCAAATTGCTTTCGCAGCATCTGGGGACAGCTGCGGGGTACCCGGTGATAGACAACAGCTTCGGGAATATATTTCAGGGCATACTCCTTTTGGGTGACCCTGAAGCAAAAGTCCGTATCTTCACCGATTTTAAGGGTCTCATTAAAGCCGCGCATTTCCTCGAATAGTGTTTTTTCAACAATCAGGTGGCCCGAAGGAAAATCAAAGGGGGTTTCCTTTTCATCAAAGCGGGGCTTATGGCTAACCACTTTAGCGGCCATCCGTTGGAAGACCGAGTGATTATCGTATAATGGTTTAATCCTTCCCCCCCATATTTTATATGGTGGCATTCCCGGTGCTGGTTCCTGGTCCAGGTGCCGGACAATCATCTCTGACCAATTGCTTTCCGGCAGAGTGTCGGCATCGATAAAAATCAAATATTTTCCCCTGGCTGTGCGGCTGCCCTTGTTCCTGGCAAAGGCAGGCCCCTTGTTTTCCCCTAACCGGATCAATTGGCCGTGGGGCAAATAGCCTATCCATTGGTTGATAATTTCCACAGACCCATCACTGGAGAAATCATCCACCAGTATCACTTCAAATGGGTCACGATTCTCCAGGTTTAAGATGAGCCCCTTTAATAAAAGCTCAAGCTCTTGTTCTTCATTGTGGAAAGGAATAATAATGGAATATTTCAATGGTATATTTCCTCCGTATCCATGACTTCAAGGGCGCCGGGTTTTTTTTCAGTAAAGGATTCGCAGTCACAGGAAAAGATGCGGCACCGTTTGTCTCGCCACGCGTTCCCGGGTATTCCTGACTTTAAACACAATTGTGAGATGGTTTCCTCGAAATCCCATTTTACCAAAAGGGGCAATTCCGGTAAGAAAAAGCCCGTATGTTTCCCCAGGCTTACCACCAGGGCTTGATTGGGTTGAAGCATGCCGGGTAGTGTCACTCTCCGGAAATGGCCCAGTATATTTACCTGTATGACAATGCCGGAAATCTCAGCGGGTTTTAGCAAGGGAAAAATCGAATCGTGCCGGGCTGCGGCAATGGTTTTATCGATGACTGTTTCCAATATTGATTTTTCTCCCAGCAAATTCCCGCTGCTGGAACGGAAATCAAAACCGGGCCATCGTTTTAATGAAATGAAAACAGGTTTCCGCTGACGCAGCTCTTCAGGGAATTGTTCCCACTCTCCTTCCGGTATGCGTAAATAACCGGAATTGATAAAATACTCCTCCAGTGCTTTCCTGGCAGTGGATACCAATAGAACTTTATTAAAATTATTCATCACCCCATCTCCTTCCGGAATACAAAAATATTATACCTTGAGTAAATATAGGCCCTGGGCCAGCAAGATAACAGCTTATCCAGCAGTTTCCCCAGGGCAAGGCCCCATCCCGGCAGCGGCTTTGCCCCCTGTTTTTTCCTGGCAGCCAACAACGATAACAGGGGTGAAACTCCCTTGATCTTTACCAATTTCAGCCTGTTTGTCCTTACCTGGCGTAAAAACGACGCCGTGGAAAAATTCCACAAATGGCCTTCAAAGGCCTGGTGGAAATTGATGGTTACTTTTTTTTCCTGATTGGGGGCGGCTCTCCACAGCCCCGGGTTATTCCAGGTGGGGACCGAAATGATGGCTGCCCCCCCGGGGTTTAAAATCCGTTCAATCTCATCGATGGCGGTTCCAGGCTCAATTAAATGTTCCAGCAACTCGCTGCATACCACCAGGTTCATGGAGTTGGCTTGCAGCGGCAGGGTTTCCGCATTGGAGCACATCCGGTGGATATTTTTGTTGACCCGTTGTAATTCCCCGGCCCGTTTTAACTTGTTCAGGCTAATATCCAGGCCAATGACGGTTCTAAATTTCTTTATATAGTCTTTAAAGTAATATCCTTCGCCGCAGCCGATGTCCACCATTTTGCCTGTTTCTACGCGGTATTTTCGGATTTCCCGGGCAATCCCCCGGTAACGCAGCTGGTGTTCATAACGTTCCAGGATATGGGGGGAAAAGTACATATCCCGGTAGGAATCATTGTCCCGGGATTCCCATTCGTAATATTTGCGGATCAGTTTGTAAGCTTCTGTTTTAGCGGGCTGCATGTCTGGTTTGTTGGGTTCTTACATAGTACATGTATTTTTTTCCGCACATTCCGCTGGCTTCGTTGCAGTTTAATTGCCATTGGCAGCTTGTGCAGTCCCTGGTACAATTGTGCCGGTAATAATCGCATATAATCCGGCATCCCCCGGCACACACATCAATATTCTCACATGCCGAACATTGGGGCAGTTCATTAAAATCCAACTGGCGGATTCTTTGCAGCCCCGGGGAATGGTGCCAGATATCGGCAAAGGGGGTTTCCGTTATGTTACCGCATTGATATTCAGGGAATACCAGGGGATTGCAGGGGGTTACATTGCCGTTGGGCCTTACAAAACAATAGGACCTGCCGCCAATACAGCCGGAATGGGGATAAAAATAGCCATCAGAGGCGGCCTGTACTTTATGCCAGAAATAGTTTTCCGGGTCGCTGCCGGTTTGTCCCGGGGAATCGGGGCCCTCTAGTTTTTCCATTAAATCCAGCATGGCATCACGAAATTCCCCTTCGGAGATATACAGGCTGTTCCTGTAGGATTTTCCCGTACCCACTGGTACAAAACGCATATACAATACTTCCCGGGCGCCGGCATTTTTCATGTCATGGAAAATATCTTCCAATTCCGTCACGTTTTGGTCTGAAACCGTCACAGAGGCAATCACATAAATATTATGCCGGGCAAAGCGGTTAAGGGCTGCCAGGGATTTTTTATATGCCCCGTCTATCCCCCTGAGATAATCATGGGTGGGCTGGGTCCCGTCTATACTGATCTCGACGCATTCTACCCCCAGGTCCCGCAAAGTTTTAATGATATCCTCGCCCAGCAGTGTGCCGTTGGTGGTCAGGGTGGTGCCAATATCACGGGCGCGGGCTTCCTTGATCAGGGTTAATATATCATCCCTGACAAAGGGTTCTCCACCACCCAGGTAGATTTCGTGTACGCCCATACCGGCAATTTGATCAAAAAAGTTGATCCAATGGGCGGTCAACATTTCGTCCCGCTGCAACTTCTTCTGATCCAGGCTGGGGGATCCGGCAAAACAATGTTTGCACCTCAAATTACAGCGGTAGGTCACGGCAGTAACAATGCCAAAGGGTGCCTTCATATACCAATCTTTCATGTTAACACCTCGTCCCAAATTTTTTCAAATGCAATCAACGACTCTAAAAAAATTTTGTCGTAATCTAATGTATAAATTTCTTCATTATTTCTACGTTTATTCCTCATGTCCAATAATTTTTTATATATGGAAATGTCCGCATCCTTGACCCATTCCTGTAGACACTGGAAGGTTTGTGCTTTGGAAGAGTGAACGGCTCCGGTCAAATGGGTCAATAATGCCTTGGTGGACTTAAATAATAATTCATCACAGCGCCGCAGCACCATAACCGGTTTGGCATTGTATAGAGTGCCCATTATGGCCCTCAAGCCCCTCAGGCCCATGGCGGCGACATACAAGGAGTCCCGCCTCAGTTGGTCATTGGTGTACACATCCGGGAGCTGTGGACCGTATATGCGCAGACCCAACCGGATTTCTTCATAGATAAAGGGATTCAACGTCAATAACCGGCTGCATTCCAGTTCATGGGCCCGGATAATCGTGTAATCAATATTTTTGATGGGAAATACCTCCCTGGAAATTTCTTTTAATCCCACTAACTTCTCCAGCACCTCTTCCGGTGAAGCAACATCCATGCACACAAAGATGTCCAGGTCACTGTACCCCATAATAAAATCATCGTAGGAGGCGCTGCCAAAAAGGATAACCCGTTGTATCCCCGGGTTGTCCTGTTGATTCAAACGGATTCTAAAATCTTCAATTAAAGCATAAATGGTCTGCATTAAACATGCCCTCACTCTTGTTTTCAGCCGCAGCGGCAGAATAGGCGCCGGCCCGGCAGCCGCCGCACTTAAACCGGTGGTTACAAGCACCGCATTTCCCATGGAAATGACTGCGATCCCGAAGTTTCCATAATAGCTTGCTATTTAACCAGATTTTGATTAAAGGGATCTCAAAGGTATTGCCCAGGGAAATGGGAAGTTTGCGGCAGGGATATACCGTGCCGTCCGGCATCACCGTGATTGCCGAGACACCGATGGAACAACCGAAAAATTTTTCCCCGGGCAAGGGTTTGTCCAGATTCCGGGTTTCATATTTTTTGATCAATTCAAGGCCAAATAAAGGATCATTCATGACAATCCCGGGGTTCCGGGTCTCCTTGTACTCCACCACCTGTTTAACGATTCGCTCCCAAAGAAAAGGGTCATGGATGGCCATTTGGTGTTGTTTGCATTGGGGGGGAACAGGGATATAACGGTGAAATCCGATGTGAACATCCCGGGTGGAGAAAAAATCTAAAAAATCCGTAAGTTCTTTATAATTCCGCTTCGTGATGGTAGAAGCCACTGTGATTTTTATATACCCGGATATCAATTGATCCAGCACGGTCATTACCCTGTCAAAGGTGCCGGGACCCCGTACCCAATCGTGGACTTCTTTTAGCCCCTCCACGGACACCTGTACATTGTTGACACCGTAGTCCCGCAGTTTATCAATCACCCTATCATCGATCAATATGCCGTTGGTCAATAAATTAAACGCGGCGCCATGGGTTTTAATGGTCTCCACCACGTCCCACAAGTAGGGATATAGTAATGGCTCTCCACCGGTGAGGTTAAATTCCAGGTGATGATAAATGGGGATGATGTCCTTGCAGGTCTCCGCCACCCATTCCATCAACCGGGAGCCAGTGACGGTATTGGCCCCTGACCTGTACCCCTCCTGGTAACAATGACGGCAGCGCAGGTTGCAGTTATCACTCAAATGCAGTTGAACTGAAAAGTCCATTGTGATGTCATTTACTCACTGGACTTTTTAGGGGAATTTTTTATGGTACTACATACCTTGCAATGACAGTGTGTACATAAAAAATCCACTTCCTCTTCTCCTTCCTTGATTTTTTCCCCACGAAGCATTTTTAGAAGTTGTTCCAGTTTCTCCCGGTCATTTTTGCTAAATTCGCTCATTGTTTTATCTCCTTTAACCGGATATTTTTGATAAAGTTTAAATCTCCTGTATAAGCTGATAATTGGGCGTTAAATTTAGCCATGACTCCTGTTTCCAACTGGGTATGATGGTTCAGCAGTTTCAATGTTGCCCCTTCCACCAGTAAAATATCGTCTGAAATCAATATTCCTATATCTTCGCAAATTGGTTTATGTGTAAAGGATGCGCAGTCACACTGGCGCCCCATGTCTATTAAAAAATTAACAAATAGGATTCTCTTGCTTTTTACAGCAGCCGCCGCATATTGGCCCAGCAGCCGGGAAAATCGAATTAATGCATCTTCTTTAACATTAAAGACATCTTGCAAACATACCCCCATGCAGTGACAGCACCCGGTGCACTTATTTTTATCCAGAGAGATTTTATCATGGATAAGGCTTAACGCACCAAAATTGCACCGTCCCAAGCATTTACCGCAGGCATTGCACAACTCCACGGCTGCTTCCGGCAGGGTTTCACGATGGATATGTATCTTTCCCTTTTTGGAGGCCCATCCCATGCCGATATTTTTTATGGCGCCGGCAATGCCGGTAAATCCATGAAAGGTGACATGAGTTAAGACAATATGATATTGGGTCTCTGCCAGATCCCCGGCCAAGAAAAAGGATTTGCCCCCCATGGTTATTTCTGTTTCATGATTGCCCCATAAGCCGTCGGCAATGATTACCGGGCAGTTGACCGCGGCATAGGAAAATCCATGCTGCAGCGCCACCTCCAAATGAGACGGGGACAGCGCACGGGGACTTTTATAAAGGGTGTTGGTGTCGGTAAGAAAGGGCAGGCCCTTGAGGCCTTTGACGGCATCGGCGGCGGGTTTTACATAGATGGGCCGAAGAAACCTCACCGCCCCTTCTTCACCGAAATGCACCTTGATAGCCACGGGCTGACGGCAAATATCCCACGATGAAACAAAAGATGAAATCTCCCGTTTTAAAAGAGAGACCGGGGAATGATAAGGTACCGTATTACAGGGGATAAAAATGACGTCTTTCATATTGAGAAAGGGCACAACGGGTCCCGTTCAAAAAAAGAACCGGTGGCGATAAACGCCCTGGCATGACAGCCGCCGGCACAAATTTCCAGGTATTTACAGTTATGACAGCCGGTTTTAAAGGTCCCGGGGTCCCGGAGCGCAGTTAAAAAATCACTCTTTCCCCAGACTTCCGCAAAATCCTGCCCCAGCAAACTATCCTTTGGAGAGGCGTGCTCGGTAAATACCGGGCAGTGAAACATGCGGCCTTCCCGGGAAATCATACAAAAACTCTTGCCCGAAGGACATCCCAACAGAGGTTTCTCCTCCATGTAGGTTTTAAACAGGTTGTCAATAACCAGGGTTGGTGGAGAAGAGTCTTGAAGTACTTTTAAAGTATCGCAAACCTGCAAAATATCGCTCTTTTCCAGCAGCAATTCCTGCAAGTGCCGGGCCTTTGATTTTATTAATAACGGTTCCACCTTGAAATAGTGAATTTCCAGCGGTTTCACCCGGTTAAAAAGCGATTGGATATAACCGGCATTTAACTGGCCCACCGTCATATTCAGCGTGACGGTTATTCCAGCTGTTACGGCCAGCTTAATCGCCTTTACCACTTTTCGATAACTGCCGTTTCCCCTTAATTGATCGTTTATTTCTTCGGGTCCGTCCAGGCTCACATGGAGACTTTTTACTCCCAATTCCTTGAACCTACCAATTGTATCTTCATCTATCAAAGTGCCGTTGGAATCGATGTTGATATTTTCAAACCCCATTTTATGGGCTGCCTCCAGGATTTCCATCACATCGGCACGCACCATTACTTCCCCCCCGGTGAACCCCAGGGCAGTGGTACCGGGAGATGGAATCCCTTTTAAAATAGAGGTGACCTCTCCAGTGGTTAATTGCCTTGACGGATCAGGTCCATCATTGTAGCAATGGCCGCACCTTAGATTGCACCGGTGCGTCAGTTCGAAAATAACAATCTTTGGCCTGGGCAGGGGCTGGTTCAGGTCTAGAATATACCGGTAATAATTTTCTGCTGCCCCAATATCCATCTGTTTGTCGTGGTCACCCCAATTACCATCACCAATCACGGCAATTGAGGCAATTTAAGCCGTTCACATGCCCTTCCCTGGTCCGGGGTTAAACTTTTGCTTTCCCAATCATCACGGTAATGGTTTGTTCAAGTATTTTTACTTGATGTTGGGACGTTAACTTCGAATCCTCCTGCAAACTCAGGCAAAGCAGTTCACTACAAATGAAATCTTTGTATTTTTCCAACATCTGTTTGGCTTTCGGGGAATCGGTGTTATAGACGACGGAAATCCGGTCTTCAATTTCCAGGCCGATTTCTTTCCGCAGCACCTGCATTTGCCGGAGAAAATCTCTCATGGAGCCTTCCAGTAAAAGTTCTTCGGTTAATTTCGTGTCAAAAGCGACCCAGCCCCCATAATATCTTACAATGGAAAGGTTTTCCGGGTCAATTTCTTTAATGAGAAGGTCATCCTGCGTAATTGTGATGGACTCGCCCTCCACATTTATTTTCCTTTCCCAGTGGCCCGCATGTTCCATTAGTTCCCTGGTGGTGGAATCGATTTGTTTTTCAATCATCCCTGCGATCAATTTGGCTTTGGCTTTGTATTTTTGTCCCAGGGATTTTTGACTGGGTCTTACCTGCAATTCAATCGGGCATTTGGTTCTCACTTCCAGGATTTCAATGGTTTTTACATTGATCTCGCTTTTTAATAAATGGGAAAAACGTTTCACCGCCAGGGCTTCCGTATCGTTGTCGGGAGCGATGATAAATTTGGCCAGGGGTTGACGGGTTTTTATTTTTGATTTCTCCCGGGCCGACAGGGCCAGGTTATTCAGCTTGATAATGATATCCATATCCTCCATCAATTGTTCGTCGATGATTTCTGTTTTTGGTATTGGGTAACTGGTGAGGTGGATACTTTCCGGTTTTTGCCGATCTGCATTTCGCACCAGATTTTGGTACATTGCTTCTGTAAGAATGGGTAGTATCGGAGCCATTAGACGGAGTACCGTGTACAACACCTCAAAAAGGGTTTCATAGGCAGAAATCGTATCCTCATCCATTTCCGAACGCCAGAACCGTCTCCTGTTGTTACGAATGTACCAGTTACTTAATAGTTCCAGGTATTCATCAATACTGCGAGCCGCTTTCCTGACATCATAATCTTCAAAACTTTTCCGGCCATTGTCTACCAACAATTGAAGCTTTGAGAGTATCCATCGGTCAAAATCCGATCGTCGATCAATGTCCGGAGGTACGGTTGATACTTTAAAGTTGATGAGCCGGGCATAATTGACAAAAAATGCATAGCTGTTCCAAAAGGTATTAATGAACTTCCCTCTGACCTGCCGAGCCATTCCATAACCGAAATTGAGGTTTTTGCTTAACTCATGGGTACAGAAAATCCATCGCATTACTTCAACACCGATTTTGTCTGCCGCCTCATCGAACCAGATTGCGTTTCCTTTGGATTTATGCATCTCCTCACCCTTTTCGTCTCGCACCAGGGCATGCCCCACCAGATTTTTAAAGGGAGCAATATTCTCCATGATAGTGCTCATGGCCAATAAACTGTAAAACCAATTGCGGAATTGCCCAGGAAAACACTCCAATATCAAATCTGCGGGGATCCATTGCTTCCAATACTCCCTGTCACTATTGTACTTTACAGTGGAATAGGGGACAATGCCAGCATCCAGCCAAGGATTGCTCACATCTGGTATGCGTGAGATTTTTTTGCTGCATTTGGGACATTTGATTTTAATTTCATCAATCCATGGTCGGTGTGGGGAGTGTCCTGCAAATTTTTTCCATCCTTCAACTGCTTTTTCTTTAAGCTCTTCATGGCTACCAATAACAGTAAAGGTATTGCAATGGGGGCATTCCCAAATGGGCAATGCTAACCCCCAATACCGTTTTTTGGAAATCATCCAATCCCGCATGTTATTCAACCAATCCAGTTCCAATTCCAGCCCGAAAGAAGGTATCCATCGGATTTGTTTGGCCACGTTTTTTATTTCGTTCCGCCAGGGAGACATAGAAATAAACCACTCGTCCACCAAGCGAAACAGCAATTCTTTGTCGCATCGCCAACAATGAGGGTAAGAATGGATGTATCTTTCGCTGGAGTACAATATCTGCTTCTTTTTTAAATTCTTCTTAATCTCTTCACCCGTCCCTGTTGCATCTTTACCTGATAGCCACAGGAAATTTTCCAAGAAAATGCCATTTTCATCAATAGGTACCAGCGCTGGGAGGCCAAACTCTTTGCCCAACATGAAGTCTTCCGCACCACAACCAGGTGCAATGTGGACTATGCCGGTTCCCTCTTCTTCCGTAACTTCTTCCCAGGGTATCACCTTATGGAATAATTTTGCTTCTTGTTGAGCCGGTAATTCATCAAAGGGGCCAGTATAATTAAAATCAGCATTAATCAATTGTACTCCCTTTAGCTCTTTTAAGACTTCCCACTTCCCTTTATCCTTTAAGACCGCCTCTGCTCTGTTTTTTATAATATAATATGTCCACTCTCCCTGTTTAACCTTTAAATAATTAGCGTCAGGATGAACCGCTATTGCTACATTGGCAGTCAGGGTCCAGGGAGTGGTGGTCCATACTAAAAATGCTTCCTTGTTTCTATTTTTTATCGGAAATAAAGTGATAAGAGAAAGGTGTTTTACATCTTTGTATCCTTCCTGCATCTCATGTTGCGAAATACCAGTACCACACCTGGGACACCACGGAATCACATCATGGCCTTTGTAAACTAAGCCACGGTCATGAACCTTCTTTAAAAATTTCCAGATGGTATAATTATTTTCATCACCCAATGTATAGTAAGAATTGTCCCAGTCCATCCAAAAACCAAGTCGCTTTGATTGTTCGGTTATCACTTGTGCATATTTATAACTTCTCTCTTTGCATTTTTGGACAAACCTATCAATCCCATAACTCTCAATATCTCGTTTGGACTTGAAGTTTAATTCCTTTTCAACTTCTACTTCTACCCATAATCCCTGGCAATCAAATCCATTTTGATAACGTAATTTTCGACCCTGCATTGCCCAATATCGCTGGTATACATCTTTCAATGTCCTTCCCCAAGCATGATGAACCCCCATCGGATTATTCGCGGTTATCGGGCCATCGAGAAACGACCATATCTTTTTGTCTTCGTTCATTTTGACTAACTTTTTAAAAATACTTTTTTTCTCCCAAAATTCTAATACTCCCTCTTCTATTTTAACAATGTCAAACCAGGTATTAACTCTATTATACATTATCCCTCGCTTTTACAAAGATGTAATTTTATTATTAAAGTATAAAGTCGTGTTTTTGTCAATATTTAAATTTGAGTTACCTCAAAAAAAATTTGCTGCCCCATTTTCTTTCAATTTTTTCTTATCTCTTTTCTTTAAGCTGAATCGAAAAAGTTCTTTTATTATTCTAATTCTTTGTAGTGATTCTTTATTGGTCTGACATGATATTTTAATTGAGATGGACTAATAATCATTTTTTTACAACCTAAAATTCTCCATTTTTGATAACTATGTTTTTAGGTAGTGGGATTTGTAATTTATCGAACAATGTCTTTTGCTTTTTTGATATTTCAGTAAGAAACGAATTGCCGGTGTTCATTTCAACTACTCTAATTTTTCGAATTTCGTTCAAAGTCACCTCAATTGTCTTTTTTTTCATCACTTAAGCTTCCGCCCTTCCCGAATTTTTCGGGAAAACTTTACTTCCGCTCGATGTTATCAATTCCTCTTCAATCTCCGCAAAACAGCTTTCACCATTCTTTCTACCACCAGCTTTGTTATTTTACCATTTTATAGAAAAAAGTCAAATCTCCCCTGGAGTTACCCCGAAATTTTTTAGTCAAATTTTAGTTCAAGTTGAATTGGTGGAGGTATTTGCATAGGTAGGAATCAAATTCGCAGTCATGATTTATTTTATTTTTTCTCGCCAAGGGTCAATTTGAGGAAAACATTTTCGGAATCAGTGGACATAGTGCCCCCTTCTCCAAAGTTGATGGATTCCGCATGGGCCGCGGCCCTTAAATCATCGATAATGGATTCGATTTGAGGGATAATTCTCGGATCTGCTGAAATAATCATCTCACGCAAAGGAAAATACGCATGTACTTGCTTCGAGGTTTTCCAGCGCCGAACTCCAGTTAAAATATCGATAAAAAGCTTACCCAAGGTTTCAACGTCTGTATCAATCTGCGATTCATCAAATACTGGCCATTCCGATATATGAATGCTCACCTCTTTCTCAAAGGAATCTCGAAATATAATCTGGTAAATCTCTTCTGTTATGTATGGAATAAATGGAGCAAAAAGCTTGAGAATAGCAAATAAAACAGCAAAAAGGGTGAAACGTGCGGCCTTAACCTGTCCCGCTTGAAAGTGATCCGGATTCCAGAATCGTTCTTTAATGATTTCTAAATAATTATCACAAAACTCTGTGAAGAAAAACCGCTGGGTAACTTCTAACGAATGACTGTATTCATACCTTTCAAAATATTCCGTAGAAATCTTTACCGTTGACATTAAACGGGAAATGATCCAGCGGTCGATTAATGTAGGAGTTCCCCGGGTTAACGAATATGGGATTCCGTTTTCTTCAACCAAATAGTTGGCGACAAAACGTGATGCATTCCAGAGTTTTGTCATTAATCGTTTAGCATCTGCCACTTCCTGTTCACTGTAACGTCGGTTACTTCCCAGGGTCGAGTTGGCCGACCAGTAGCGTAGAGCATCGGCAGAATATCTTTTTATTACTGCCATGGGTTCTACCAAATTCCCGGCTCGTTTGCTCATTTTCTTTCCCTTTGGGTCCAGTCCCCAGCCAGAAATCATCAAATCTTTCCACGGCAGTGTATTGGTATGGAAATGACTTTTTACAATTGTATAGAACAACCATGTTCGGATAATTTCAAATGCTTGCACCCTAAGGGATTGAGGATAAATGCGATTCATCAAATGCTGATCATCATACGCCCACCGCGCATTGATCAAAGGAGTCATCGAGCTGGTCATCCAGGTATCCATTACATCTTTTTCCCCGATGAAATCGGAACATCCACAGTTTTCACAAGCAGCCTCATCCGGTACCGGGTCTACTGTGGGATCAACAGGGAGCTGTTCTATTGGAGGAAACCAGGGGGTATTACATTTTTCACAGTACCACACTGGGAAGGGAACACCGTAATAACGCTGACGAGATATGCACCAATCCCATTTTAAGCCAGCGATCCAATCATCGAACCGGTTTTTCATATATTCAGGATACCAGTGCAATTGATTACCACGTTCCAGAAATTCCGACTTAAAATCAAGTATACGAATAAACCACTGCATTGTATTATTAAATTCAATAGGTGTGCCGCACCGGTCATGGACACCCACGAGGTGACTCAACTCTTTTGAGCCTTTTAACAGTTTCTTTTGTTCCAATGCGCTTATGATCTCCTTGCGCCCGGCTTTAGCGGTAAGACCTGCAAAGGATTCAGCCAGTTCATTGAACCTACCATACTCATCGAAAATAGAACGCGTGTCCAGTTTATGTTCCTTCCATTTTATAACATCACCCAAATCTCCCCAGGTACAGACCATCATTAATCCTGTTCCAAAGGAAGGATCAACATCCGGGTGAGTTCTTACTTCTTCCTCGTAATCAAACAAAGGTACACGAACCTTCTTACCCACAAGAGCTACATATCGTTCATCATAAGGATTTACATACAAGGAAACACAGGCAGGAATAAGTTCCGGTCGGGTAGTACCAATAATTATTTCCTGTCCGTTTTGGGAGTGAAAAGCGATATAATAGAGCTTTGAAATTAATTCAACAGTTTCTACCTCTGCCTGAGCAATGGCTGTGGAACACCTATAACACCACATTATCGGCTCATCCCGTCTCTCAATTAATCCATTTTTCGCCAATTCGATGAAACTGCGCTGTGAAGTACAACGGCTGCGCTCATCAATGGTTGAATAACTTAAAGACCAGTCCACTGATATCCCAAGGGCCTCCCAGAGTTCCCGGTAAGTTTGAATCCCTAATTTGGTCTCTTTTAAACATAAATCAATGAATTCACGGCGATTGACCTTGGATTTATTAATTTTATATTTTTTTTCGACATATCTTTCAGTAGGCAGTCCATTGTCGTCAAATCCCATCGGGTAAAAGATGTTATAACCGCACATCCGTTTGTACCTTACCACAAACTCTGCCTGGGAATAACTCATGGCATGGCCTACGTGCAAATGACTGGACGACACATAAGGAGGAGGAGTATCCACAGAAAAACATGGTTTGTCTGATTTTGGTTCATATCGGTAAATTTCTTCCTTTTCCCAAAACTTTTTTATTCTGTGCTCTACTTCTTGAGCTTTATATCTTTTCGGTAAATTCAACCGTTCCTCCATATATTTTAAACAATTTAAAAAAAAGTTTTTTTGAGGAGGTTATATATTAATATTGTTAGCATTTTTTGTCAAGGAAATCAAAACCTGGTATCCCCTGTTATGTTAAAAGTTAGCGTTAACTATAGCTGAAGAATTAGAAAAAAAAAGGCATAGATTACTTTTGGATAAAAAAGGTATTGACAGCCCCCCCCTCGATTGAGAAGGCCAAATCCATATCCCTCGCCCCCCGTGTGCCGGTGATGAGTCCCCCTGGAATTGGCAGCCACGCAGACCAGGCAGCCTGGCTGTTGCAGTTGCCTGGACAGCAGCAGATGTCACGGTGGTGGCCCGCACCCAAAAGAGCGGAAGGCCGGTCATGACCTGACGGCCGTATGGTCGCGGCCAGGTGCTGGTACTGTCGCTGCCGCTGCGCTTCAAATCTTCTCAAGAGGTGATGGCACAGTTGCTCCTTGCTGCCGTCGGGCACCTCAACCAGGATGTGTACACGATGTCCGACCTCTGCCCCAGCACTGTCAGAAAAAAATCCCCTTGCACTTGAAAAACCAAAGAGCTAAAAAACCTGATATCAAAATTCTACATTTTCATTAAGTCGCAAGTACGATAGGGGAAAAAGTTCAAGTTCAGGTCTAAGAAAAAAACCGTATCGCCCTAAACCTCTTAGCTCCCCCGAACTTGAACCTGAACCCAATACCGTCTGCTTATTCCTGTACTGCCAGTTCGTCAATCTCTTCTCTGGGTAAACCGGTGGATTCGGCAATAATATTTAAATCAATGCCTTTCTTTATCAACCTTTTGGCAATCTCGATATTTCTCTCTTGCGCATCCTTTTTCAATACCTTTTTCAAAGCCTTGTTCTACCCATCTTTGCGCTAATGTCGGCATAATGTCACCTCCATTAATGTGACTCTTTTCTAACATCTTTTCCAACTTTTCGGGAGATATGTCTTCTCCCTCTCTCAACAAAAATCCGCTTAAGGAAGTGGTCATGCGCATTGTCGATCTTGTCCATGGCCATATTAATAATAGGACGATTTATCGGAATTGTCAACCGGGCAGCCGGATCCCAAATTTCCCATCAACTTTTTGTTAGGGTTGTCTTGCCTGTTTTTCGATAGC
>CBFDCR010000059.1:0-34478 GCA_965603365.1 uncultured bacterium | reverse complement strand
GGGAGGAGCCGAACCTCCGGAAAGCAGAGGCAGGGGGCCGGGATGACGGTCAATGCAATTTTCATCCTACCCCCTCCTTATTTTTGTCTACTTAATAAAAGTGAACTTCCGATCCAATCGTTGATTTCCGACTAAAAATTTCATATAATGACAATTTAATGTATGTGTCATCTGATTTTTTTTGCGTCAAATTATGACTTGTTATGCGATACAAAATAATTTATAATAGAATCGGTTGATGAATATGGAGGCAAGGATTCAGAAAATTAGTGGAAAACCGGTCAGGAAAATAGATGGCCAGGGTAGCGAGATTACCGAACCCTTTGATCCCACTAAGATTAACATTATCCTCAAACAGCTATCTCTGGATATATTGATAAAGCGGATGGAAAATAATCGTATTGATTTAAATACCGAATTTCAGCGAAATAAAGATTTGTGGGACAAGGTCGCCAAGAGTCGATTAATTGAGTCTATCCTGGTGCGGATACCGCTGCCGGCTTTTTATTTTGACGGCACCGATGATAATGATTGGAAAGTAGTGGATGGGTTGCAGCGGCTTAATACCCTGAAACGTTTTGTTATCGATAAAGATTTAAAATTGACAGACCTTGAATTTTTAAATCAATTTGAGGGAAAGGGCTATGATGATTTGCCTTTATACATGCGGGGGCGGATCGATGAGACACAAATTACGGCTTATGTGATTAATCCAGGGACACCGCAAGAGGCCATTTTTAATATTTTTAAGCGTATCAACACCGGCGGCTTGATGCTCTCTCCCCAGGAGATCAGGCACGCCTTAAACCAGGGCATCCCGGCCGATTTTGTCAGAGAATTGGCGGAATTGGATGAATTTAATCGGGTGTATAAAAAAAAGGAAAAGCAAAAAAGGATGCAGGACCGGGAACTGGTAACCCGGTTTATCGGATTCTGCTACAATTTCAGGAAATACACCAAAGATCTGGATGCCTTTCTCAATGAAGCCATGGGCAACTTAGCAAAGCTTCCAGTAGAGGAACGGGAACAGATTAAGATGGATTTTATCAAGGCCATGAACGCCGCTCGTTCTATATTTGGCGATGAGGCGTTCAAAAAGATTAACGAGGTGGGGCGAAAACCCAGGTTTACTAAATTGCTTTTCGACACCTGGGCTGTGAATTTGGCCAAATTGGATGAGGATGAAATCAACCGGCTGATTTTAGAAAAAGAAAAGGTCAAAGAGAAGTTTATCGAAATTTTGAACAACGATGAAGAATTCAATAATGCCATGAATGTGGCCACCGGCAAGTACAGCTCTGTGGAAAGAAGAATTAATACAATCAAAAAAATGCTGCAAGGGATATTAAATGATCCGGGAAATTAAGCTGAAAAATTTTAAGTGCTTTGAAGATGAAACCATCCAATTGATGCCGTTAAGCATTTTGACCGGCTTGAACGGGATGGGTAAATCCACGGTGATTCAAGCGCTGCTGCTGCTGCGCCAGAATTATGAACTGGGACTGTATGATTCCATCTCTCTCAACGGGGAATTGGTTCAATTGGGCAATTCTAAAGATTTGTTGTACCAATATTTCCAATCCCACGAGGTAGGGATATCTATTACGGATGATCGGTATGGTGAATCGCAGTGGAGCTGGGATGCCGGTGAAAACATCGACCATATGCCCCTAAAATCCTGGGCAAACAAAAGTAATCAGATTTATAATTCTTCTTTATTCGGTAACCATTTTCACTATTTACATGCCGAAAGACTGGGCCCAAGAGTCTATTATGAAACCTCGAATTATAGGGTGATCCATCGAAATCAGGTCGGATTGAGAGGCGAATTTACGGTTAATTACATGGCAGAATTCCAGAACAGGCAGATCCCGGTTAAGGAGCTAAAGCATCCCGGTTCGGAAGGATTCACCCTCTATGAACAGGTGAATGCCTGGATGGGGGAGATTCGTCCCGGCACCCGGATCAATGTAACCAATGCGATTGATATGAACCTGGTGGGATTAACTTACCAGTTTTTGGGCGGTATGGATGCCGGTAATAAATTTCGTCCAACCAATGTCGGCTGTGGATTTTCTTTCCTGCTGCCCATAGTGGTGGCGATTTTATCATCGGAACCGGGTGCCTTGATTGTGGTAGAAAATCCCGAAGCCCACCTGCATCCCCGGGGACAAAGCCAGATGGGCAGATTATTTGCCCTGGCCGCGGCCCACGGTATCCAGATGGTGGTGGAGACCCACAGCGATCATATACTAAACGGTGTCAGGGTGGCGGTAAAAGAGGGTTTAATCGAGTCCTTAAAAACAAATTTCCTGTATTTTACCGGTGAAGTGATTGAAGGGCAGTTTAAACATTATATCTTAACCCCCCGAATTGATCCAAACGGCCGGATTGATGAATGGCCGGAAGGCTTCTTCGATGAATGGGAAAAACAATTAACCAACTTGATGTAGGATTAATGTAAATTGGACCTGTATTTTAATGAATTATCCGTAAGGCCGGCAGATACACGCGAAATTGGTTGGCGATGGCTAACAAATCTGGTAAATATCTATAAAGTCGCCTGTGGGAAGGGGTTTAATGGACTAAAAATAAGCGGAACCCTCCTGGAAGAGCAGATAGCGGAGGACTATACCTTCGGTCGATGGTTAAACGATCCGGGCGTGGATCGGGATACCCGCTTGCTCTTCAAGACGCAGTTTTTGAAGTATCCTTTCATAGAAGATGTTTTAGAGCAGAAGGCCAGTAATGGTAGCAGATTATATGAGTTTAAGTATGGAGATAAAGCGGCAAAAGGTTTGGGAGCCGCCTTCTTGTTCGACTCGCTGGCGCTGAGTTTGGCAAGCGATGCGGACTGGAATACCTCGGCAATCGGGATAACTGTTTCCTGCTATTCGGAAGAGGAAGCGGATATCGTAAAATCCGACGAAAGCGTCAGACATGTCAGCAGGTTGACGCATTTTGATGATTTAGAAGAGTGGATCCGGATCCTCGGCAAAAAGAAGGCTTCGGTTCCTAATGGTAAGATCTTATGGCTCAAACGAAGAGAATTGTTCCCCCATTTACTGTTCTCCGAGAAGGTAAAAGGCCAGATCGAATCGTTAACTCAGACTTCCGGCTTTGTTCAAGTTAGAAGGAGATTGTTTGAACTGGAAGTCTATTTTTCCAACTGGAAAGAAGGCCCCTTTAATGTTAATGATTTACCGGCAAAGATAACCCCGGAGTCGGAGACCAGGTTAAACAAATGGAGAGAAAAGTTAACGCTAATGTGTGAAGATGGGGAATCCCGGTTATTTTCCTGGCATCTCCGATATACCCCCGGTCCTGGCAGAATTTATGTTTTTCCCCATGAAGAGACCAGAATGTGCCATGTTGGGTATATTGGCCCCAAAATTCTATAGTTCGAGTCGATACCGGGGAGGCCAATTAATATTTTTAGTTGAACAGGGCTTGACAAATGGGGGAGAATTGATAAAATTTGAATTTCCTTTGAATACAAATTAACAGCAAAAGCGTCTTAAATAATATTTGCCATGAGAGGAGAAAGAAATGATCACTATTGAAAACCTGACCAAATTTTATGGTGATCTGTGCGCCCTGGATCACGTCAACTTCGAGATCAAGAAAGGCGAGGTCCTGGGGCTGTTGGGTCCCAACGGCGCCGGCAAGACCACCTGCATGCGGATACTGACCTGTTATTTAAGCCCCACCTCCGGCAGCATCAAGGTGGGCGATTTAAATATTCTGGAAAATTCACTGGAGATTAAAAGAATGCTGGGCTATTTGCCGGAAAATGCCCCCCTCTACCCGGATATGTTGACCTACGATTATTTGAATTATGTGGCCGATACCCGCGGGCTGGATAAGAAAGATAAGATGTCCCGCCTTCACCACCTGGCCGATATTTGCGGCGTTAACGAGGTGATGCACCAGGCCATTGGCGAGCTTTCCAAAGGCTACAAACAGCGGGTGGGCCTGGCCCAGGCCATGATGGGCGACCCGGAGATCCTGGTGCTGGATGAACCCACCGCCGGGCTGGATCCCAACCAGATCATCGAAATACGGGAAATCATCAAACAACTGGGTAAAGAGAAAACCATTGTCTTATGCACCCATATCCTGAGTGAGGCCGAGGCCACCTGCGGGCGGGTAGTCATCATCAATAAAGGCAAGATCGTGGCCGACGGCGACCTGGAAAGCCTTCAGAAATCTCTAGGCAGCGGCACAGATGTCCACCTGGCCTTCAAAGGCGCCGATTTTGCCGCGGTGCAGAGCCGGTTGTCCAAAATTGAAGGCGTGACGGATATCGCTCAGACAGGCGTTTCCAACGGCATCCTGGGGGTGACCCTCAAGTGTCGGGAACAAAAGGATATCCGGGAAAACGTATATAAGGCCATCAAGAGCCAGGATTGGATCCTGCTGGAATTTTACCAGCGGGCCAGATCGTTGGAAAATATATTCAGAGAATTGACAAAGGAGAATTAAGATGACTCAGGTGAAAAACGTCTTTTTGAAGGAGTTTAAGAGCTATTTTGTCTCTCCCATTGCCTATATTGTAATCGCCATATTCTTGTTGGTTACCGGCTGGTTCTTCTTTTCCACCTTCTTCTTCTACAACCAGGCCAGTCTGCGCTACTTTTTCTCGCTGCTCCCCATCATCTTTTCACTGATCGTTCCGGCGGTGACCATGCGTCTCTTCTCGGAGGAGATGAACATCGGCTCCTACGAGATCCTGATGACCCTGCCGGTGACCTTCACCGAGGTGATTGTGGGGAAATTCCTGGCAGCCGTGACCTTTGTAGCGGTCATGCTGCTGCCCACCCTGTTTTACGGCATCACCATCTCGTTTCTGGGTACAATGGATATCGGGCCCATCGTGGGCGGCTATATCGGGGCCATATTCCTGGGGGCGGTGTTTTCGGCGGTTGGCCTGTTTGCCTCCTCCCTCACCCGCAACCAGATTATCGCCTTTATCATCGGCATGGCCATCTGCTTCACCCTCACCCTCATCGATAAGATGCTCTTCTTCCTGCCTGAATCTATACTGGGATTTATGGAGTATCTGGGAGCGGATTTTCACTTTAAGAGTATCGCCAAAGGGGTGATCGATTCCCGGGATATCCTTTACTTTTTGAGTGTGACCTTTATCGGTCTGTACGGCACCCACCTGGTGGTGCAAGAGAAGAAGTGAAGAATTGAGAGGTCTAACATGAACACTAAAGGAATGAATAAATATTACAAATTTTTGATGTATGTAGCGGTAGTGGTACTCATCAATCTGGTGGGGCTCAGCCTTTTCTTCCATATCGATTTGACCAGCGGAAAATTGTATTCCGTTTCGCCGGTCAGCAAAGAGGTGGTATCTACCCTGTCCGAACCCCTGACCATCCGTGTCTTCTTCAGCCAAAATCTGCCGGCCCCCCACAACAATACCGAACGGTATCTCCGGGATTTACTCAGGGAGTATGCGGTCTACGGTAACCGGTTTTTTAATTACCAGTTCCACGATGTCAATGTGAAGGAGGGGGAAGAGAGTGAAACTGCCCGCCGGAACCGTGAGATGGCGGAGAATTACGGCATCTATCCGGTCCAGTTGCCCACCTACAAGAAGGATGAGGTCAAGTTTGTACGGGCCTACATGGGTATGGTGTTGATCCACGGCGATATGATCGAGCGCATTCCCACCATCACCAGTACCGAGGGCCTGGAATACCAGATCACCTCCACCATCCAGAAGATGAACAACAAGATCAGCGCCCTGCTGCGGCTGCCCCAAAAGATCCGGTTGAAGTTGATCCTCTCTTCCTCCCTCGAACTGGTGGCCCCCTATATCCAACTCAAGGACCTGCCGGAAATTCCCGCCAAACTGGAGACCGTGGTGAAGAAATTAAACGACAAGCATTACGGCAAGCTGGAATTTACGTACACCGATCCCAGCAAAGAACCGGCTGCCCTGGAACAGTATAAAAAATACCGGCTGCTGCGGTTGGAGTGGCCCGGCTTTAAAGATGCCTTCGGTAAAGATATCTCCGCCGGCAGTGGGGTGGCGGGCATTATCATGGAATATGAGAACAAGGCCATGGAACTCCAGGTTATCCGGGCCGTAAACGTTCCCCTATTCGGCACCAAATATGACTTGATGCAGATCGAACAAATCGAACGGGCCATCGAAGACGGCGTTGAGAATCTGATCGATATCAACGAGGATATCGGCTACCTGGCGGACCACGGGACGTTAAAATTGATGAGTCTGGGCCCCATGAGGCAGCCGGACCAGGATACGATCGCTAACTTTAACAACCTGGTGTCCAAAAGCTACTCCATCAAGCAGGTCAATCTCAAAGAAGAAGACCTGACGGAGACCTTCGATACCCTGGTAATTGCCTCGCCTGGGGATCAGTTTTCCGATTATGCCCTGTTCCAGATCGATCAGTTCTTGATGCGGGGCAGTTCCCTGGCCATCTTCCTCGATTCCTTTAACGAGGTGATGCCCCAGCAGAATCAACAATATCTTAACCGCAACCAGGGGCCTTTCTATATCCCCCTGAATACAGGTTTGGAGAAGCTGCTGAGTCATTACGGCATCACGGCCAAAAAATCTTATGTCATGGATGAGAATTGTTATAAACGGCGTATGGATCAACGGTTTGGCGGCGGCGAGCAGCTCTTTTACTTTGCCCCCGTGATCCAGCCCTCCTTTATCAACAACGACCTGGACTTCATGAAAAATCTTAACCAGATGGTCATGCTGAAGATTTCGCCGCTGGAACCGGATGAGCAGCGGGTTAAGGAGTTCGGCATCACCGCCCAAAAATTGTTTTCCTCTTCTGACAAGGGTTGGGAGATGAAGGGCAGGATCAACCTGACTCCTTACATGATCAATCCCCCGCAAAATCCCGAAGAGCAGAAGAGCCTGCCTTTGGCCTATGTACTGGAAGGCGAATTCCCCAGTTATTTTAAGGGCAAAGCCGTTCCCGAAAAACCGGCCAAAGAGGAGAAAAAAGAGGAGGGCGAAGGCGAAGAGGGAAATAAGAAGGAAGAACAGCCCAAAGAGGAAAAACCGGCAATCGATCTCTCTAAAATAAAGAAAGATATCAAGGTGATCGAGCGGGGCAAACCGGGCAGGATTTTCCTGATCGGCACTTCCGAGATCCTGAAGGACAACCTCATCGATGAACAGGGCAGGTCCCAGAATGCCATTTTCCTCATGAATGTGCTGGACTATTTGAATGGCCGGGAAGACATTGCCCAGATGCGCAGCAAACAGCAGCAAATCCGTTTGCTGGAGAACCCTTCGGATACCGCCAAAGGTGCGGTTAAATGGTTCAATATTGCCGGTCTGCCCATACTGGTGGCCCTGGCGGGTCTGCTGGTCTGGTTCCGCCGAAGAACCAGGAAACGGAAGATCCAGTTGCGATTTAAAAAGTAAAAGAGAGGAGAAAGGAGAAATACGATGAAAAAAAAGAGTGTGAAAGTCGAATATATTGTCCTGGCCATCATCATTGTCGGCCTCTCTCTTTATCTAATTTTACGCAATCCGAATAAAGTTCAATATGAGATCCCCGATCTGGAGACCATCGGGGTTGAAGATATTACGAAGATCGAGATCCTGAAACCGGGGGAGACCATTGTGGTGGTTCAAAAGGATGATAAATGGACTATCGATCCCGAGGGTTACCCGGTGGCTGGAGACCGTATCAAGGAGATTACCGATGCGGTCAAAAATTTGAAGTTGGATACCCTGGCTTCCCAGTCTAAAAATTATGTGCCCTACGGCCTGGATAAACTCAACCGTATCCTGGTGAAGGTTATGAAAGGGGAGGAATTGCTGCGGGAGTTTGCTATCGGCAAGGTGCCCTCCACCTACCGCCATACCTATGTCAGGTTGAAGGACGATGACCGGGTGTTTCATGCCCGGAATGCCTTCCGCAACTACTTTAACAAAAAGGTCGACGATTTGCGGGATAAGCAGGTGATTTCCTTTGACCAAAATGAGATCAGCGAGATGAAGATCGATTGGAAAAGCGAGAGCCTCGGCTTTGTTAAAAATGTGAAACCCGTCGAGGTCAAGGTTGAAGCGGATAAAGAGAAGGGTAAAGATAAAGAAGAAGGCTCAGAACAGGAACAGGCCGGAGCGGCGGCGGCCACAGAGGAAGTGGTGTGGGTGAACCGGGATTACCCGGGAAAAAAGGTGCAGAAGAATACGGTTACCGACCTGATCCGGGACCTCTCCAGCCTCTCCTGCCAGAAGTATGATTACGACAAGAAGAAAGAGGACTATGTCGATCCCATCTATACCGTCACCCTGAAGGGGGCCAAAGACTATTCCCTTTCGATTTTCAAGAAGATCGAAGAGGAGGGCGGCAGTTACCCGGCCATCACCTCGGAAAATCCCTATGCCTTCTTTCTCACCACCTACAAGGCCGAAGACCTGATGAAGAAGACCGACGACTTCTTCGAAAAACAGGAGTCCCCAGACAAAAAAGACAAATAATCATGGCCCCTATATCGGCTTAATCGAGGAGGAGGATGTTGAGGTTCTCTTCGATCCTGAATTGATACTCTTCGTGAAGCTTACCTAAATGCTTGATAAAGCGGCGATTGTCGATGGATCTGATTTGATCCATCAGGATGTCGGAGTTTTTATCTAAAGCGGTATCTTCCACTGAGAGATGGACTCTTAAAATGGAAGCTTGTGAAACCACGTTGGTGGTGATTGGTAAAACAATGGTGCTGGGGTGGTTTTGATTTAATAAATCTGTCTGTACCACCACCACCGGTCTGATTTTTCCCGGTTCGGTTCCGAAGCGGGGATTGAGATCGGCTAAGTAGATATGGAATTTTTGGATTTTCATTCTAAAATCGGATCCTCCAATTTTTCAAACTCCTGCAGCACCTGCATGGAATTGTCCCGTACCAGTTTAGACTCAAATTCCAGTTGTTTTCGTATCAACTTTCTCTTATTTTCTTTGTTGTAGAAAGCCAGGGCTTCATTAATATAGGCATTCCTGGATGTTTTAATTTTATGAACGATATCCTCCACTTCTCTGAAGATATCGTCGTTTAACTTTAAAGATAATACTTTGGGCATAGATATTCTCCTTGTATACCAAAAACATATACCAATAGTATATACTTTTAAGAAGTAAAAATCAACTGTTTCAGGAAATAAAATAAATCCTCACTGTCATGATGGTTTGGTTGCAATAGGTAGAACGTGTTTTAAGGCAGTTGGGGGGTGGAAATGTCGAAGAGGTGGAGGGAGGGGTCGGTGTTGGCCTGGGTGAGGAGGGGGGGAGTGAAGCCGGAGCGGGAGAAGAGGGCGTAGTGGGGACGGCGGCCGGCCGGGTCGATGAGTGCGGATTTTCGCTTAAGGTCGTGGAGGACGTTGGGGCTTATCGGTTGGTTTCGCCATTTGCATTCACCAAAAAGGATATCCTGATCGCCGATGGCGACGATATCGATCTCTTCGGCATTGTTCCACCAGCGGCCGACCCGTTCGATCTCGAAGGGCGGTGTTTCCATCTCCATCAGATATTGGGCCATCACCCGTTCAAAGCTGAGGGAGACGTATTCGTTAAAACTCTCCTTGATCTTACGCAAGACGAACCTGGAATTTTCGATCTCGATGTAGCTGCGATAGGGAAAGATGTACCTGAACCAGAAGCGGAAGAAATGATCTTTGATAAAGTAGAGTCCCCGTTTGCTCTTCTGGGGATTCTGTTCGGTCACCGGTACTTCCCGTTCCACCAGTTCCAGTTCCATTAGTTTGTTAAAAAATGAAGTCAGGTTATTGGTGGAAACCTGCAATTTTTTGGCGATGTTGCCGATCTTGTGCTCACCCGCCGAGATGACCGCCATGATAGAGAAGTAGGTGGTGGTATCGCTGAGCTCTTCGTTCAGTATAAATATCGGTTCCTGGTACAGGAAACTGTCTTTGGCCAGGATATTGTCTTCGATATCCCGGAAAATATCGCCGCTTTGCCGGAATACTTCGATATATTTGGGCACCCCCGACAGAACAGCATACAGCTCGATCAATTGCCGGAACGATTGGTGGGGGAAAAATAGGGAAAAATCCCTGAACCTCAGGGGATTTAGTTTTAACTGCGAGGTCCGGCGGCCGTACAGGGGGCTGTCGTAGCTTAAGGTGTGCTGATACATCATGCCGATCAGGGAACCGGAGAGGATGAGCATGAAAGAACGGGGGAGCAGCATTTCGTCCCAGATGCGCTGAAATATGGAGGGTACGGCCTTGTTGACCTTGACCAGGTACTGGAATTCATCGATGACGATGATGAATTTTTCCTCCGGTTTGACGTTTTTGGCGATGTAAAGAAACAGATCGTCCCAGTTTTCTATGCGGATATTCTTCAATATGTCGTCGTTTAAGGCTTCGGCGGTGATCTCTTTAAACCGGTTGATCTGAACTCCTTCACTCTGTTTATCCGCCAGGAAATAGATGGCCCTCTTTCCCTCGATGAAATGCTTGATCAAGGTGGTTTTGCCCACCCGCCGCCGTCCGTAAATGACGGTAAACGATGCCCCGTCTCTGCTGTATTCCTTTTCCAGGGCCTGTAACTCTCGTTCTCTGTTGTAAAACTTTATTTTTCGCATATAGATTATTATAATCTAAAAACGAAAAAATTCAAATGTTTTGATCCGGTATTTGCAGAAAAGTATAAAGATATAAGTAATAGATAGGCGGGAATTCTGGGTTTAAGTCGAGCTGTGGGATTAGCAGGTCTGGCAGCAGGGATTGGAGTCGGGGGTGCCGGTACTAAAATTTGTAGCCGATTTTGCGCAGGAACTCTTTGCGGGTGGCGATGTCGGCATCCGTTTCGATGCCCACGGTGGTCTGGCCGTCGATGACGCCCAAAATGCCGCGGCCCAGGTCGGTTTTGGCGACAATGACCTCCACCGGGTTGGCAGTGGCACAGAAGATGCGGCACACCTCGGGTACTTGTTTAATAATGCGCAGCACGTTGATGGGGAAGGCGTCTTTCATAAATATAATAAAGGTATGACCGGCCGAGAGGTTCCGGGCATTCTGTTGGGCCAGCTTGATGAGTATGTCATCGGTACCGCTCCATCTGATCAGTCGGTCCTGGGAGGCTTCGCAAAAGGCTAAGCCGAACTTGATGCCCGGCACAGTATTGACCATGGCCTCATGGATGTCTTCCACGGTCTTAATAAAATGGGAGTGGCCCAAGATAAAATTGAGTTCATCGGGATTTTCGATTTTGACTACTTCTAATTCCATATAATCACCTCCGGATCTTCATCTCCTGTTTTTATCATAAATGGCGTCTGATTGCAATATCAAAAGCAGTGATTTTTATTTTCCCGGCTTGCAATGAACGGCTCACAAAGGTATAATCAATCATGCTCTGGTCGTCTTTTTTGCTATTGATCGTCGGCATGGCCCTGGTCATCAAGGGCGCCGATTGGCTCATCGAGGGTGCCTCTTCTCTGGCCAAAAAATTTGATATTCCCGAGATCGTGATCGGGCTGACGGTGGTGGCCTTCGGCACTTCCGCACCGGAACTGGCGGTGAATATCTTTTCCAGTATCGATCATCACAGCGAAATGGTGCTGGGCAACATCATCGGCAGCAATATCTTCAATACCCTGTTGATTCTGAGTATCGCCGCTTTAATCTATCCTTTGTCGGTCAAGAAGAATACAGTGTGGAAGGAGATTCCCTTTTCCCTGGCGGCTGTGTTGATCTTTTTTGTTCTGGCCAACGACGGCTTTTTCTTTCACTCAGCGGCCAATCAAATTTCCCGGCTGGACGGTATCATCCTGCTTTTTTTATTCGTGTGTTTTATTACCTATACCTTTTTTATCTCGAAGATCAAGTCGGATGAGGTATTTGATGTGCGGATTTTTTCGACTACCATGACCGTAATCCTCATCCTGCTGGGTATTGGCGGTCTCTTCGGGGGCGGTAGACTGGTAATCCTGGAGGCCGAGAAGATCGTCAGGGCCCTGGGAGTGAGTGAAAAACTCATCGGCCTGACCATTCTTTCCGCCGGTACGTCGCTGCCGGAGCTGGTGACCTCGGCGATGGCGGCCTGGAAAAAACGCTGCGACATGGCGGTGGGCAACGTGGTGGGCTCCAATATTTTTAATTTACTGCTGGTGATGGGGGTTAGTTCCTTGATTGAACCGGTGGGGTACAATACGGTTTTAAACATCGATACGCTGGTATTTGCGCTGGCTGCCGTTTTTCTCTTTATCACCATGTTTACCGGCCGGCGGCGGAGACTGGATCGCTGGGAGGCGATCATACTCCTCCTCGTCTATGTGGCCTATATGGGCTATATCCTCGTCCGCCGATAATGGCTGGGGTTAGGGATCGAATCAATCTAATTTAAAGGATTTCCATTTGTCGGCAAAGTCACGGAGGGTTTGATCCACCCGCTGGTGGACGGTGCCCTCTTCGTAGCTGCCGTCCTCCTGCCTGTGCCCGGCCTTGATCCCGGTCAGGATCTCGATGCCCTGTTCGATAGTCTTGACAGGATAGAGGTGGAATTTCTTTTTTTTCACCGCCTCGACGACCTCTTTCTTCAACATTAAATCCGGCACATTTTGGTGGGGCATCATCACCCCCTGGACACCGGTGAGTCCTTTGGCCTTGCACACATCGTAGAAACCTTCGATTTTCTGATTGACGCCGCCGATAGGTTGGATTTCACCCTTCTGGTTGACCGATCCGGTGACGGCAATATCCTGGCGGATAGGGATATCCGACAGGGTGGACAGCAGGGCATAGATTTCGGTGGAAGAGGCCGAATCGCCGTCCACGCCGCCGTACGATTGCTCGAAACAGAGACTGGCACTCATGGCCAGGGGTTTATCCTGGGCGTACTTTTCCCGGAAATAGCCGGATATGATCAATACCCCTTTGTTGTGGAGGGGGCCGGAAAGTTCCGCTTCCCGCTCGATATTGATGATCCCTGCCGAGCCTACGGCGGCATTGGCGGTGATGCGGGAAGGTTTGCCAAAGGCGTAATCGCCCATTTGATAGACCGATAGGCCGTTCACCTGGCCCAATTCGGTACCGGCGGTATCGATCATGATGGTGCCGTCGTCGATCATCTCCTGGATCTTCTCTTCCACCATGCGGGAGCGGTCGATCTTCTCCTCGATCGCCTTCTCCACATGCCTCTCGTTTATGGTTTTCTTGCCCTCTTTTTGACACCAGTAGTTGGCCTCCCTGATGACATCGGCCACGTTGTTGAACTGGGTGGAGAGTTTTGTCTGCTTGCCCGCCAATTTGACCCCGTATTCCACGATGGCGGCTACCGCCTTGTTGTTTAGGGGATATAGTTTTTCGTTGCTGACGATTCGTTTGACAAAATTGGCATAATCGTCGATGGTTTCGTTATTGACATCCATCACCGAATCGAAATCCGCCCGCAGTTTGAAGATCTTTTTGAAATCTTCATCCCGGGTATAAAGCTGTTGATAAATGAAGGGGTCACCCACCATGGCTACTTTTACGTCGATATCGATGGGCTCCGGTTTTAGGGCCGACAGGGAGATCAAGAAAAAGGTCGAGTAATTTTGAATCTCGATTTTCCGGTTCCTTAGAGTCCGTTTGAAGGCCGGCCATACGCCGGTTTCGATCAATAAGTCCAGGGCCTCAACGATCAGGAAACCGCCGTCGGCCTTGAGGATTGAACCGGCCTTGATCCTGGTAAAATCGGTTCGGGTGCGGCCCATGCGGTCCGCGGTAATTTCCAGGGAGCCGAAGAGGTTGGCGTAGGTGGGGGATGTCTCGACGATCACCGGCGCCTCTTTGGCCCCGTAATTATCGACCAACAGGTTCACCCGGTATTCAAAGAAAGGGTCCTCTGCCTGTACCTGGGGGGTGGGCAGGGGGGTTAAGGGTTCGGCTTTGGGCTTCTGGAATTTCTTCAGATCCGACAGGATATCGTCGTAGACTTCGTCCAGATATTCGTCTACCCCTTTACATTTATAGGTTTCCTTTATCTCATCGATCCGCTCCTTTACCAGGGGGGTCACGGACTCGTTGTCTAAGTCTTTGATTTTTTCGCTGGCCTGTTTATCCATATCGGACAGTTCTTTTAAAATAATATTGATCTTTTCCGTCAACTCCTCCTGGGTCTTTTCCAGTTTCTCCATCTCTGCCTTCGATATCTTGCCCTCCTTTTCCAGGGCCGTCAACTGATCGAAGTTCAGCGGTTTGCCATCTTTGACCGGCAGCACCCCGGGCCTGGTCACGGCCCCGTATTGGATCTGGATCAGGGTGAAACCCTTTTCACTCACCTCAGCCTCGAAACTCTTCAATAGCTCCTTTTGCCGGTTTTTAAGATTCTCATGGATTTCTTTGCGCCGCTCCTGGTAGTTTTCGCTTTCAAATATGGCCGGAATGTGCTTGCTCAGGTCGTCTACCAGCACCTCCATATCCTTCTTGAACGACCTTCCCCGGCTGGCGGGTAAGCGGATCAGCCGCGGTCGGTCCGGGTCTTTGAAGTTGTTGACATACAGTTTATCGTCCGGGATGTTTTTAAGCCGTTGGGATTCCTTGACCAGGCAGTTGATGGCTGTCTTTCGGCCGGTTCCCACCAGGCCGGTGACGAAAATATTGTATCCCAGGCTTTCAATATCGAAGGACATGCGCAGCGCGTTTAAGGCTCGTTTTTGCCCGATAATATCCACACAAACCTTGAGCTCATCGGTGGATTCGAATCCCAGGCTGTTGGGATCGCAGCGCCATCTGAGTTTATCCGCGGTTAATGTCTCATGATCGTTGGCCTTTTGTAAATCTGTCATATGTTCCTCCCTGATTGCTTGGCAAGTTCAAAAAATTAAGTAATTCCCCTTCTGGATGACCTCTTCGGTTTTGTCGTTCTCATAACCCAGTACCAACGACCGGACCGTAACTCTCGGTTGGGTGGCGGGGATGTATATGCGGTCCAGGTGGATGACCGCCTGGGGAGAGGAGAAATCCCCGGGGCCCACCGCGCCGTCGAAATGGTCGCTTCTGCCAAAGGCGATATGAAATCCCAATTTTTCATCCAGCAGGATTTCGTTGATGGGCTGCAGACCGAAATCGCCCAGTACGCCGAAGCCCAGTTCCGCCATGTTGCCGTAGGCCGGTTCCTGTTTGAGGTGATCGATCTCCGCCTGGATGGCCGGCGTAACATTGTCTCTGTCGATGCCGGTTACCGATACCGCCCGGTTTTCCTTGACGGTAAACAGGGCGATGTCGCCGTTGACCTGGACCGGCAGAGTGCCTTCGGTCCGGCTCTTCTCTGCCAGTTCCCCCTCGTAGGGGACGATGTAGGTCTCCCCGCTGGGCAAATTCCCGGCGGTTCCCGCCTCGGGAAACCGGCCGGGGCTCAAGTGGCCCTTGCGGAAGCGGAGATCGAAAGCCATGTGATACTCCTTCTCCCCATCTACCGCAAAGTCTACTCTGGCCCACAGGGCAGGGTCCAGCCGCTCTTTCAGCAGTTGCACCCGCCGGGCCACCTCGTTGTAGTCGATGCGCAGGGCCGGGATCATGGCCGGGGAGAATCCGGGCATGGTGGCGGCCCGGAAGCCGAATTTTTTGGCGGCCACCTTGAGGGGGGCGGTGGCGGAATACTGGGTGGGGGCCAGAAACAGTTGATAGTCTGAAAAGATGGTATCAAAGGGCGTTTCGGTTCCGAAATCTTTCAACTGCCCGGCTGCTTCCGGCAGTTGCTTCCGGATATAGAAGCCGTTTCCTGGCAGGTCGGCGTTGTTGGAGCCGACGTCGGCATAGCCGATTAAGGTGATTTCCTCCAGCCCGATGTCGGCGGCACTGTCTCTAAACACTTTAAACCAGTCCTCGGCGATCTGCCGCCTCTGTTTCCAATCGGCTTGATCTTGAGCGGGGTCCCGGGGCACATCCACCAGTATGCCCAATCGTTTGTCCCCCGGAAACAGGGGAAACACCGATTTTATTAGATTGATTGTTTCTTCAGTAGATAATTTTTCCATTTGTTCCTCCTGGACCGTCCACCTGTACCTGCACTAAAATTTACCGGTATATTTACTCCACAGGTCGTCGCCCAACTGCCAATAGGCGGTTGTCAATCGATTCATCCAGTCGTTGCTGTATTGGCTGAGGAAGCGCCGGGCCTTCTTGGGGCTTTTTTGGTAGAGTTTCAGGGCTTTTTCCTCGACTTCTTTTTGTTTTTTAAAGGCCTCTTCTTCAAAGGCTGTCCATACTTCGGCTGCATCGCGGCGCATCTCGCCCCATTTCTGGGCCGACAGATCGGCCACGCGGTTGAAGGCCCACCAGGCAGAGTCCCGGTTAAAACCGGGCCGGCCGCAGATCTTGTAGGATTCCGGCACCTTCTCGATGCCGATGTAGAGGGGAGCATAGGCTGTCATGGCCGGGTTGTCGTAGCCGAACCAGACCAGGCCGCCGATGTCGTTGGGCAGCCAATCTCTAACCTGGATGACGGTGACGTAGGTGCAGTAATAGCGGGCAATACAGCGCTCCCCATACTCGTTCCAGCCGCCGTTGATCTTAAACAGCGGCATCATGTCGTAGTGCATGAAGGGGTTGGCATAGGCACTCTTGACGAACTTCCCGGTGGGTTTGCCATCTTTGTCCAGCTCCTTTACCAGCATGTATTTGGTCATGTCGAAGGGGGTATCTTCATAGGTATCCCGGAAGATGGTCATGATATCCTTGACACTCACCTTTTTTTCCGGTTTTATTGAGAAGGGGAAATTTTCGCCGTTGGGGTCCAGTTTTAACGAGGGGGCCAGCAGGTCGAAGACCCGCCACTCCCGCCGGCGGGAGGCCATGCTCTTGCGGCTGGCATAGACATAGCAGAATTCGAAGGGCTGGCCGGAGTCGGGATCATACAGCCCCAATTCAATGGCCCTCGATTTGTAGTTTTCCGAGGCCATGAAATAGTCGGGTTGGGAGAGGTCGATCCGGCGGATGCGGGAGGAGTTGGCATTGACGCCCACCTGGTCGTCCGGCACCCGCTGGGCCACCCAGACCGCGCCCTTCTTGCCTTTGCCGGGTCCGATGATCTCCAGGTGCCAGACCTCGTTGGGGTCGGCAATGGTAAAACACTCGCCGCCGTCGATGTAGCCATACTTTCCGGTAACCTCGTCGGCGATCTTGATGGCTTCCCGGGCGGTTCTGGCCCGCTCCACCATGATGCGGTTGACTTCATAGTAGTCGATGAGGCCGACATCGCTTCGCATCTCCTCCTTGCCGCCGAAGGTGGATTCCCCCACCGCCACCTGGTGTTCGTTGATGGGGGGGAGGGTGGCGTTGAGGTATTTGTAGGTCTGGGCTGCCTGGGGGATTTCCCCCTTCAACTCCTGTTTGGACAGGTCGTAGGCGCTGACGGTGAGGTGGCTCTTTACGTAGGTCTTGCGCCTGGTGCCGGGTTTGTATTTTCGGGCCGGTACGATATCGATCCAGGTGCGATCCTCCCTCGAGTCACAGGTGTGGGAGGTCATCACCGAGCCGTCTACGGAGGCCAGTTTACCCACGGTGATGGAGGTGCAGGCATCCTTCTCCTCCCCGGCAAAGCCGGCGGCAACCAAAACAGTTAACAAAAAGACAATTAAGATCTGTTTCATCATAACTCCTTAGAATGTCCATTATACGGTTTTCCAACCGATAGATCAATGGCCGCCGGTTTTTTTTGTTGCCCCCTTCTAAGATATAACGAGAGGGTTAGGCGGGGATCTGGATGCCGGTTTGTTTGATCTCAGTGACTACAGATTTCCAGTTTTCTTGCCAGTCTTTCAATGAAACCGGGTGCGGTTCGATTCGCAGATCTACCGTTGCTGCAATTTTCATCAGTTTGATCCGTTCCTCCAGTCGGTTTCGACCAAATTGGGATGAGATAACCGCTACATCGATATCGCTGTATTTGTTTGGTTTGCCTGCGGCATAAGACCCGAAAATAACGATAAATTCAAAATGGATATTGTTTGTTTTCAATTGACCCTTCAACTGATCGATTACTTCTGTAATTTCTTCTGTAACCACTTCAACACCTCCTGAGCCTCAGCCACTTTCGCTTTGACATATTTGAATTCGGGTTTTGGTCCTTCTTCATCAGGATATCGAGCCTCGATATTGAAAGCAGTGGCCTCTGTAAGAAATTCCTTGTTTTCCACAGAAAGCTCAATATCAATCTCCTCTGCCAGAAATCGCAGATTGTGGGTTCTGGGTGGATTGTCCTTCTTCCGTACTACATAGAGGGCTTTCAGCATTTTTTCAATGGAAAGGTGCAGAAAGAATAGACACTGCCGCAGTTTATTCTTTTCCAGCAATATTTGGGCTGTTTCGATCTCTTCCTGGGCCGATTTTTCCCAGAATACAAACCTTTTTTTTAACTTTTCATCCATTGATGGTATTATAACCAATTATTGATTTTTTATCAACGGTATTTTTGGGGGGCGGTAGGACAAAACGTTAAACTGACAGGAACCAAATAAAAATGCAGAAATTTGATGTTAGAATTATGACAAGGGAAATGTTGAAATAAAAAAGTTGGAGCCTGGAATTCAAGCTGCAATCCGAAGGGCGAAACAGAAAGACTCTCCTCCATGCCAGTAGGAAGGGTTGTTCTCTTATTTTAAAGGCTATCCGGAAAGAGTGTTTGGAGAGGGATCGAGAGATAGAAGAATTTAATTTAGGTATTCGGAAATCTGAAAGGGTTCAGGCCATTAAACGTATTTATAATGTTGCTATTCAACTTAGAGATGCCATTATGGTACTTCAAAAAGACGTTTTAGAGGCAATTTCAGATTACAAAACGTTTGAGAAGGTCAAAAAAAAAGCGATTTCTGCTACTCAACAGGTTTTCAAAGATTTATATAATGATGCTGAGGAAATTGGGATAACGGATGAGTTAACTGCATTAGTCAATAGTACTAAGGATGCAATTCAAGATTTACCTTTCCCACGTGAGTTATCTATGAATGAACGCGAGATAGGAAATAAGGCTATAAATATCAGGGGAGAGTGTATTAAGTAGAATTTTAAATGGCGGTAATGTCATTGATGAAGTTAAAAGGACTGCTGGAAATGAAATAGAAAAGAAGATTTCAAGTTTAAAAAGGCGTTTCTCTAAATGGTGGTCTAAATATTATCCGGAGATTCATTCTAAGACAATTAAGTTACAGGATGCGTTATTTAAGGCATCGATGGATGTAGCTTTTGATACGAGAAGGTTTTAAACATATATCATGTTTTAGGATTCTACTGTTGGTGGGCGGGAGGGGTGAGTGACTGGCAGAGGCCGAATAGGTTAAGAGGTTTTGTTGTTACAGAAAGATTGGAGGGGTGAAGGGAAAATAGTTGAATTTTATTCGATATCTGGTATATTTATAATGTATGGATAAAGAGGCATTGAGGCGAAAAATGGAAGATATCTTTAGCGAGAAGCGGCTTTTCCATAGAGAACGTGCCCGGTTACCCTTTGAGGAGAAAATAGAAATTTTGGTCCAGTTACAGCAACTGGCAAATGATATACCCCGGAACTTTAAAAGTAAGGAAGTTAGACGGGTCTGGAAAGTTTAGGCTCTAATTTTTGACCCGCTGCCAATTTTAGGTGTCGTATAAATCTGAATTCTTCATGGCTTCCAGCAGCAGGCGGCGCCTTCTGTTGGCCCGGATAATTGTGCTCAAGTAATCCTGGAACTCCTCTTTTGGGGATAGGTTTTTGATCCTCTTTAGGTAGATGACGGCTTCATTGTAATTACCCTGGCCGCCGGCGGGTATCCATTTTTCTATTACTTGTTTGTATATGTTGACGGCGTCGTGGGGACGTTTCTTTTCGGCCGCTTTAGCGAGTTCGAGATAGAGGCGGTCGGAAAGAAGCAGGTCTTCTTTCTCGATATACGCCAGGGCAGAATCGACCTGCTTGAGGTAGAGAAAAATTTCGATTAAAGAAGTTCTATATTTCCTGTCGGACTGGAGAAATTTGCTGACATCATTCTGGGTGGTTTGCCAGTTCGTCAAATGTTTGCCCACCTTTTCCAGGTTTTTAAAATTATCGAGAGTCGGCTTAGCCTTAAAGATCTTGATGTACAATTGGGCGGCCTCTTCCCATTCCTCCTCTATTTCATAGATCGACGCCAACTGTGCCAATATCTCTTCGTAGTAGGGGCCATTTATTTTTATTTTAGTCACCGCAGATTCGAGAAAGTTTTCGGCCTCATCCGTCAGCCGGTGTTCCAGCAAGATCTTGGCAAACCGGTAGATATCATAGCCTTCTTTTAAGTGTTCTTTAGCATAATGAATGCCCTCATCGATTCGCTGGCGGCGGAGTAACTCAACTGTATAGTCGAAATGTAGTCCTTGACTCCGGTATGTTTGCAAGATTGCCTCAGTATCTTCGCCGCCGGCCTGCTGAAGTTGGGCCAGAAACCTGGATAACTCCCCCCTCATGAAATCACTATGCCAGCTCGGCTCGTCTGTAAATTGGCCCAGTGCCTCCTCCACCAATTTTTTTAGAAAATCGAGGTCTTCATCCTGGTAGGTTTCCAGCAGCAGTTCCCCCACACCGTCTCCCAGGCCGTAATCGTTGTGGATATAATGACGAAACATCCGCTGCTGCCATCCCTGCCTCTCCTCTGCTTTGATATCGGCTGTCAACACCCTATCGATGAGTCTTTCTAAACACTCGGCCGATAGGGAACTCAAAACCGCGTTGGAGTCGTCTACCTCGTTGAAATGGTTTTCGATGCTTTCAAAAATCGCGGTTAACAGGGCGATGGCGCGCCTGGAGTTTTTTTCGGCCAACTGCTCTGCCTTGATCCACAGGTGGCCTAACTTTTGCCTGGCTTCATTGGCGGCCTGGTAGGGATTCTGGGCCTGGGTGATGAAACATCTATCCGCTATGTTTGTATACGTTTCGATCAGTTCGTCTAAACCAGTTGTATCGAGGTTGTCATCCTCAGCGGATGTCTCCCTGGCCTTGAAGACCAATTCCGGGTTTTCCCGGAAAAGTTGGATGATGTCATCCACCAGCTCCTCCTTGCTTCTCCGGTTCAACTCCTCTCTCATCTCCTCAAAGTTGATGACATTGATGGCCTCGAAGCAGTGGATATAGGTCAACAGCAGGGCCACGATATGCTTGCAAAAGCCTCCCCGGGGACACGTACAGAGGTAGTCGTCGATCCCATCTTCTGAAAGGATTACCCTGATGTGATAATCGTCGGACATGCTGCCGGCACACCTGGCCCGCAGCACGTTGTCCACCATGTAGGTACCGGACACCATGCCGGATTTAAAATAACCCTGCCCCCGCGACCAACTCCCCCCGTCGCACTGCTCCAGAATATCCTTTTCCTTAAGCAGAAACGGTTTGTTTTTTTTCTTCATTTTTAAATATACTCCACTTCGGTGTCTAACGTGGGAGTTACGTGTTTCGGCATTTTGATTCCAGATACAGCCAGCCTTTTGACGTATCTGGATTGGGGAGTAATTTTTACATCACCTGTGGCAACCCAGATAAACTTTTTTTTGAATCCCGTTAGTCCGGCTCTGGGCAGCCATTGAATGAGCCATTCCTTTTTTTTTATCATATCATCGACAGCCCTCGTCTTTCCTGCTTCGTGAAATTCGATTAAAGCCAGATTCTCGTTATTGGTTTTCCATATAACCACCAGGTAATCCCAGCGGGGGGCAGTCGGTTCATCTTTCTGGCAAGTTTTATCTATATCCAGGCTGCCCCTTAGATTACGCGGGTTGTTCACCCTAATTTTGCCTCGATATTCGTTTTTGATCGCCTCTTTTCCATTTCGATAAGAATTTGAATAGCCTGATTTCTGCAAACACTTTTTCACCGAATCTGCCATGACCTTTCCTTTAATCTTGATTTATTGATGTAACGTCATGCACCCAGGCCACGACATCTACGATGTTACTGCTGAATTCGGACAATCCGCCCCAACCTGAAATGTTGGGGTCCTCTCCAGAGGGATCGAGGGAGGTAATTTCCCTGGATAGTGTAAATCCGGTATCTTCTTCCGGTTTGAAGTAGTACAATTTATATGTTTTGGTAAAGCAGTTTTCCGCCATTTTCCTGATATCGGCGCGGGGATTCTCTAGGCCAAATAGCTTCCCGAAGGCTTTCAGCTTATTACCCGGATCTTTCTTCGATTTCTTGATTTCCATAATCGCCCAGATCATCTCCACCACATGGATAGAGTGGGTGGAGATAACAACCCGGTAGCCTCGATGGATTAACTCCATCATGGCAAACATGACGGCCTCGATAGCCTGTGGATGCAGTCCCATTTCCAATTCTTCGATGATGACGGTTTCGACCTTTCCTTTCAGCGAAACTCTCGATCCGGGGGTCAGGTAATAAAGGCCCAACAGGAGCGGCATGAACTCCCGCTGCCCGGCAGACCAGAGGGAGAGGGGGAGTTTGATCTGGTTATTTCCCCCTGTTTCCAGTACAAACCTTTTTTTAAATTCGGTTTCCAGTTTAATCGTCGAGTTGCGGAAAATTCCGGTATGAATTTTATCTTTTATTTCCCCCTTTAATCGGCCTTCCTGGGGGAACAGCGCCTTGCCTTTGCCCAAACCGGCCTCCATAATCATGCGTAATCTTTCACTAAAATCCCTGACAACAAATGGATAAGTGGGCAAACTCTGAAAAGGCCTCGGCCAGCCCTCTTCCATGATGAGGACCCGCTGAGAAGGTATATAGAAGGTATTGTGTTCGATTTTTCTGGGTTTACTTTTCACTAATTTCTGGAGTTCAAACGTTTTACCACTCTCTACTATTTTGCTGCCCTCTTTCCAGTTTTTGCTTATACCCTGACCGAGGTAAAGATCCAATAGACCTTTCACATCATTCATAGTGAATCCGTAGTCTTTTAGTGTTTTGATGATAGAGGCGTTATCGAGTGTTAGATTCAAAAATTGAAGAAAAAGACTCTTACCGGTGGCCTGCGGTCCCACCAGTATCGTCATATCCCCCCGTGCCACTTCGGCCTCTTTGATGGGGCCAAAATTGGTAATTTTTAAGGTTTTCATATTTTTCTCCTCAATGTCTGGAGTGGGATATTCCCTTGTCAAAAATCACATCATAGCCAAAAACGCTCCCATTGTCAATTGTTCGACCCGCTGCCCCTTTCTCTGGTCAGTTGTTGCCATTTTTCGATGGTGCCGGTCTGTTTGAATTGGAGGATCTTCTGGTTGAGGGCTTCGCCGATGCCGTCGATGTCCCGGAAGTCGGTCCGGGCAGTGAACTCGTCTTCGTCCATGTCGGCGATGATGGCGGCGGCCTTGATATAGGCCCTCTTTTTAAAGGGATTCTCCTCCCACTCCCCCAGGTCGTTTAACTGCCGGCTGAGATCGGATTTTTTCATGGTTATATTATAGCACAAGATGCTGGCAGATTAATTGGGGATGGGGAAGTTGTAGGTGTAAGTGTTGTTACCGTAATTGGATTCGGTCACGGTGCTGAAGGGATTGACCTTGGCCCTGACCCGCCAGTTGCCGTCAGTCATGAATTCGTACTTGTCGTGGGTCCAGGGTACGATGGCCGAGGGCGCAATCGTGCCGCCGGCTGCCGGTACCTTGCCGCTCCAGTACTCGTTGGGCGTACTGGGTTCGCTGCCGTCGGGCAGCCGTCCGGCCGGGTTGTAGGCAAACTTCGGGCTCTGGCTGGCCTTGTTGGGTATATAGGCGCTGATGAAGCAAGGCTTGGGGTAGGTGGGGGAGATGTAGTACTGGACCTGCTGGACTTGCTGGCCCGCCCGGGAGTCCGTATGTAGGCCGAAACAGATCAATAGGACTGCACCCAGGAACAAAATCTTTATAGTAATATACACGTTTCCAGACAATATCTCAAGAAAAAAAATGAATTGACATTTAAACCAAATCGGAGTATACTCCGAAATAGTTAAACTAATTCGGAGTATAGTCCCAAAATGGATTATTTTAAAAGAAGGTTGAATATCGAATTGCCGCCCCGACAGTCCACATTCCTGTGGGGGCCGAGAAAGACGGGAAAGTCGACTTTTCTTCAAACCCGGTTTCCCCACAGCCTGGTTTATGATTTTCTCAAAACGGATCTGTTCCTGGATCTCCAAAAAAATCCGTCTTTACTCCGGGAGCAGTTGTTGGCGCGATCCGGTGGTGAGGTTCTTGATCATCCTGTCATACTGGATGAGGTGCAAAAGGTCCCGCAAATTCTGGATGAGGTGCATTGGCTGATTGAGAACGCCGGCATACGGTTTATCCTGTGCGGCTCCAGTGCCCGGAAACTGAGACGGGGGCAGGCCAATTTATTGGGCGGTAGGGCCTGGCGTTATGAGATGTTTCCCCTCACCTCGGTTGAAGTGACAAACGGTGTTCAAAACCTGGATTTATTGAGAGTACTGAATCGCGGTATGATACCGGTTCACTATTTGCAGAATAATTACCGGAAGTCATTAAGGGCGTATGTAAGGGATTATCTTAAAGAAGAGGTTTTTGATGAAGGGTTAACCCGAAATATTCCCGCCTTTTCCCGGTTCTTTGATGCCATGGGATACTCCCACGGCCAGTTGACCAACTACTCCAATATTGCCCGTGAGTGCGGTGTCGATTCCAAGACTGTAAGAGAATATTACCAGATACTCATCGATACATTGTTGGGAACGATGGTGGAGCCCTTTAAAAAAAGGCAAGACCGGCAGGTTATCGGCAAGGCGTCGAAATTCTATCTATTCGATGTGGGGGTGGCCGGGGAAATAACCAGGCGACAGATAGGGGAAGAGAAGGGTGAGTGGTTCGGACAGGCTTTTGAACACTTTATATTTATGGAGATGCGGGCCCACAACTCCTACAATGAATTGGACTATGATATTAATTTTTGGCGGACCAAAACCGGACTGGAAGTCGATTTTATCCTGGGCCGCGGTGAGGTGGCCGTAGAAGTGAAGGGGACGAGCCGTGTCGATGTCCGGGATTTTAAACCGCTGCTCTCTTTTGTCGAAACCTATTCCCCCCGCAGCGCCTTTATTGTGTGCAATGAAAAGACCAGGCGGATTCACCGGGGCATTACGGTCATACCCTGGCAGGAGTTTTTAGAGGATTTGTGGGCCGGCAAAATCATCGCTTAGTCGAAGATCTCTTTGAGTACCTGGTGGGAGTTGCGCCAGTTGGGCACCACCCTGACGTGGAGGTCCAGGTAGACCTTGTGGTCAAAATACCCTTCGATATCCTGGCGGGCGCCTTCACCGATCTGTTTGATGATTTTGCCCTTTTTGCCCAGCACGATCTTCTTCTGGGAAAGGGTCTCCACATAGATCTCGGCCCGCACATAGATGACCTTGCCCCGGTCTTCGATCTCCTCCATCATGACGGTGGTGGTAAAGGGCAGTTCGGCCCGGGTCAGATTCAGGATCTTTTCCCGGATCAATTCGGCGATGTAGAACCGTTCGCTTTGCTGGGTATACTCATCGTCCGGGAAAAAATTTTCCCCTTCCGGCAGGTAGCGATAGATCAGATCCTCCAGCACGTCGAGGTTTTCCTCTTTGAGGGCCGAGATGGGCACAATCTCCTGCCAGTCGTATAAACCCTTGAAAAAATCGATGCGCTCCAGGGCTCTTGATTTTTTGTATTTATCGATTTTGTTGATCACCAGAAAAGTCGGTTTGCCGACTTTCTTGATCATCTCCATGATGAACTCGTCCTGGCGCTTATCGTCGATTTCAACAAAATAGAGGAGGATATCGGCATCCAGAGAGGAGTTGTGCACGTCCTTCATCATCTTTTCATTTAAGCGAAAGCGGGGGACGTGGATGCCGGGGGAGTCAAAGAAGATGATTTGTCCCCGTGGGCCGGTCTTGATCCCTAAGATCTGTCGGCGGGTGGTCTGGGGCTTGTCGGAGACGATGGAGACCTTGGTCTCTAATACGGCGTTTAAGAAGGTGGACTTGCCCACGTTGGTCCTGCCCAGCAGGGCCACGTAGCCGGAATGGGTGCCGGTTGCATTAGTTGAACTGGTTTTACTGGTTGGATTAGTTCTACTGGTTACATTAGCCCTACTGGTTTCATTGGTTGAACCGGTTACATTGGTTTTGGTTTTACTGGTTATTTTCATGATAGATTTTCACCTTTTTGACCCGGTTTTTGTGCATCTCCAGCACCTCGAAGGTATAATTCCCGATGGTGACTTTGTCGAATTTGTCCGGGATCTTGCCCAATTTGAAACTGATCAAACCGGCCACCGTCTGGTAATCTTCGTCCTCTTCGATCTTAATGTGGAGCGTTTCACCCAGCTCGAAGATATCGGTGTCCCCCTTAACAATGAAATAGTCCTTTTCCCGGACGATCTGTTCAATGTCTTCGTCGTACTCGTCCTGGATTTCCCCCACAATCTCCTCGATAATATCCTCCATGGTGACCACACCGGAGATACCGCCGAATTCATCCACCACAATGGCAAATTTCTGCCTGGACTGCTGCATCTCTTTTAACAATTCAAAGATCCGCATGGTCTCGGGAATAAAGAATGCCGGCCTCAGGATCTTTTTGATGCTGAATTCGCCGTTGTTTAGAAAATGGAAGATATCCTTGGACAGTATGATACCCTCGATATTGTCGATTCTGCCGGACATGACCGGGTAGCGGGATTTTTTCTTCTGGTTGATGATCTGGATTAGTTCGTTCAGGCCGGCATCGATGTTGACGTAGATCATGTCCACCCGAGGCGTCATGATCTCTTTCACCCGGGTATCGCCGAACTCGATCACACTCTCGATCATCTCCTTGTCCTCTTTTTCCAGCACCCCCTCCCGGGTACTCTCCTCGAAGAAGATCTCCAGCTCCTTGTCGCTCAAATCATCCTGCTCGGTCTCTTTGGAATTTGAATTTTTGTCGATAAAGAGGGAAAAGATGAGGTTGGCGGGATAAAAAAATAGCCAGGGGATGCGGTACAGGAAGATCAATTTCTTTAAAATGAACTCTTTGTTGAAATAGGCGATGGAATAGAGCAGAAAGTTAAAGAACAGCAGGAAGGCAAAAATCAGCAGGGTGATTCTGTAAATGGGTTCTGCTATCGCTTTTTTTAGAAGAATAAATGAGTAGACAAAGAGACTCAACTGCAGGCAAAAGAAGAAGGCCCGCAGGGCGTTCAACATCATTTCATGTTTGCCTACAAAGTCAAATCCTTTGATCTTATCGTGAGTAAAATCATCCAGGAAACCGGCCAGGGCAATTCGTGAAAAGCTCTTGAAGCTGACCCAGAACATGTAAAATATGGTGGATAGGAGCAACAGCAGCGAAAATGCTAAAAAATTCATCGATGATTACCTCGTTTCCTCATTTATTCTCTTCCTATTTTAACAACACCGGCAGCTTTTGTAAATACCCCCATCTCTTGATCTTGACTATTATACAAAAATGGGAGAAAATGAATCACTATATTTTTAGGATTAACAAAATGACTGAGAAAGAGAAGAAACAAGACGATAATAAAGGGATCGATTATGACCGGCTCCGCAGCATGATGCTCGACGAGTATGCCAGGCCCAAACGATTTGGCTCTAAATTCTGGCTGTCTGTCGGGCTGGTTGTTATCCTGATCGGGATGGTGGTTTTGTATAAGTTTTAC
Organism: uncultured bacterium; assembly: GCA_965603365.1. GTDB lineage: Bacteria > Acidobacteriota > Aminicenantia > UBA2199 > UBA2199 > JAHELQ01. The sequence continues at coordinate 6,873 of CBFDCR010000059.1, read as the reverse complement.
GTTGTGGATCGATCCACCACCGAGGCGGAATTGAAGTCTTCCATCGAATTGTTCGATATTTCCAGTCAGTGGGTGGTGAAAAATCGAGTCGATACGGAAGAATTTAAGGGGGTCATCGTGGTGCCCCAGGTCTCCTTCCGGGTGCGCAATATCGGCGGGGCGGATCTCAAGAATGTCTTTTTACTGGGGGTGTTTGCCTTCCTCGACACCGGCAAGGTCATCGGCGAAGGATACCGGATGACCTTAAACCAGGGTTTGCCGCCCAAAAAGGAGAGCCAGCGGATTACGCTGACATCGGCCCTGGGCTATCGAGCCTCATCGGAGCAGGCCTTTGCCAAAAATCCCCGGGATTGGCGCAGCACCTATGTGGAGATATTTGTGCGCTCCAGGAACTCGAAGTTGTTCTTCTTAAAGTCCTTCTATATCAGTCGCAAGATCGAAGGACAGACCATAGATGTCAGGATCAAATGAGTCGTGAATGTACCGTTTCAGGAGGATGAACATGGAGAAAGACTATGCGGAGGCTGGCAATCGGGGTGAGGGCGTCAGGTCCGACTGCTGGGTCTCCATTCGATTAAACAGCGGTGGCGGCATCCGGTTGAATCTTAAGAGTAAGGTCAAAGTCTTATATGGAGATTCCCTGGAAAAACTGGTTTTTGATATGCTGAATTTTTTCCGGATCAGCGACGCCGAGGTTGTGCTGGAAGATGCCGGGGCCCTGCCCTTTGTGATCATGGCCCGGCTGGAGACTGCAGTGAGACAGTTGGGCCGCGATAACGGCAAGCGGTATTTACCGGAGTGGAACGATACTCCCCCTGCCAGCCGCCGGGATCGGTTTCGCCGTTCCCGGCTCTACCTGCCGGGGGATCAGCCGAAATTGTTTATCAATGCCGCCATCCATAAACCCGACGGTCTGATCCTGGACCTGGAAGATTCCGTGGCCCCGGACCGCAAGGATGCAGCCCGAATCCTGGTGCGCAATGCCCTGCGGGCCATTGATTTTATGGGCTCGGAGCGGATGGTGCGCATCAACCAACTGCCCCTGGGGTCAGAAGACCTCGAGGAGGTGGTTCCCCAGAGACCGGATTTGCTGTTGATCCCCAAGGCGGAGAATCCGTTTCAGATCTTCGAGATAGGAAAGAAGATAGATGAAATCATCGACCGGGAGGGAATGAAAGAGTCTCACCAGGTATTCCTGATGCCTATTATTGAAAGTGCCCGGGGCGTGATTTATGCCCCCCTCATTGCTTGGGCATCGAAGCGCAATGTGGCCCTGGCCATCGGCCTGGAGGACTACACCGCCGATATCGGTGTTCAGCGTACCAACGAGGGCCGGGAGAGCTTTTTTGCCCGCTCCATGATCGTCAATGCCGCCCGGGCCGCCGGTATCCAGGCTATCGACACGGTCTTTTCCGATGTGGCCGACATGGAGGGTTTGAGACAGGGTGTGCTGGAGGCCAAAGCCCTCGGCTTCGACGGCAAGGGCTGCATCCATCCCCGGCAAATCCGGGTCATTCACCAGGCCTTTGCCCCGGCCGAGGAAGAGATCCGCAAGGCCAGGAAGATTGTCTTAGCCTTTGAGCAGGCCGAAAAAGAGGGCCGCGGCGTGGTCTCTTTAGGCAGCAAGATGATCGACCCGCCGGTGGTAAAAAGGGCGCTGCGCACCATCGACCTGGCGGTGAAGGAGGGCATCATCCCCGAAAATTGGAGAAATGAAGATGAAGAAAAGCAGTGATAAAACCGCGGTCAATGCAGTCGGCCGGGACGTGTTAACCCGGATTAACGGCAAAGAGCATCTCCCTTTTATGGGGGTGGGTAAATATAAGCCGGCAGCGAGAAAGGCCGCGCCCCCCATCCGCTCCTGTGCCGATTATCCCGACAGCGGAGATAAACGGCTGCCCTCCATCAAGGAGGCGTTAAAACGGTGCGGCCTGCAAGACGGCATGACCATCTCCACCCACCACCACCTGCGCAACGGCGATTATATACCCAACATGGTCTTCGATGCGGCGGCCGAGCTGGGGGTCAAGGATTTGCGCTGGTTTCCCAGCGCCTCCTTTCCGATACACGCCCCCATCATCGAACACCTGGAAAAGGGAGTGCTGCACCACATCGAGGGCAGCATGAACGGGCCGTTGGGGGATTACTGTTCCCAGGGCAAGATGCGGGGCACCGCCATCCTCCGCTCCCACGGCGGCCGCTACCAGGCGGTGCAGGACGGTGAGGTGCACATCGACATTGCCGTGATCTCGGCCCCGGCCGCCGACTTCTTCGGCAATGCCAATGGTTTGCGGGGGCCGGCCGCCTGTGGACTGCTGGGCTTTGCCTTAGCCGACTCCCAGTATGCCGACCGCGTGATCGTGGTGACCGATCACCTGGAACCCTTTCCCTGTATCCCCTGGCAGATCCAGGGCAACAACGTCGATTATGTGGTGGAGGTCGACTGCGTCGGCGATCCCACCAAGATCGTATCCGGCACCACCGAGTTGACCCGCAGCCCGGACCGGCTGTTGATTGCCGAGATGACGGCCCGCTTTGCCTTAGAGGTGGGCATCATCAAAGAGGGCTTCTCCATGCAGTCCGGCGCCGGCGGTACCTCCCTGGCGGTGACCGTGTTTGTGCGGGATCTCCTGCGGCAGCACGGCATCAAATCCCGCTTCCTGCGGGGCGGCTCCACCCGCTACCTGACGGAGATGCTGGAAGAGGGACTCACCGATTTTATACTGGACGGCCAGACCTTCGATCTGGAGGGGGTGCGCTCCATGAGGGAAAACCCGCACCACCGGGATACCAGCCCCTTTACCAGCTACAACTACCACGGCAAAGGCAACTTTGCCTCCATGGTAGATCTGGCAATTTTGGGGGCCACCGAGGTGGACCTGGATTTTAACGGCAACGTGGTCACCCACTCCGACGGCCGTCTGCTGCACGGCATCGGCGGCTGGCAGAATTGCCTCTTCGGCAAGAACGTGGTCCTGCCGCTGCCCCTGTTCCGGGACCGGATACCGGTGATTGTAGAACGGGTCACCACCGTTGTCGGCCCGGGGGAGTTGATCGACGTCATCGTGACCGAACGGGGCATTGCCATCAACCCCCGCCGCCAGGATCTCATCCGGGCGGTCTCGGGCACCACCTTACCCATCCGCACCATCCGGGAGTTAAAAGAGGAGGCGGAAAAGATCTGCGGCGGCCAACCGGCCAAACCCCGATTTGGCGATAAGATCATCGCCGCCATCAAATGGGTGGACGGCACCATCATCGACACCGTCCCCCAGGTCCTGGAATAATTTTCTAAATAACGTCACCATTCTTCCCTCGCCTGGCTCTCCCGGGAATGGGGTCTGCTTAAGGGGATATCGGGGAAACCCGCCAGTAAGATCATGTCGGGTTGGTGATTCACATAGGCCTCGAATATATATTCATTCCAGTAGTGTCTCTCTAAGCCATATTTCATGAAGAACTCGTAGGCAGGCTTTCTCTCTTTGATACCGGTTTTTTTGAGGTTCCTCTCAAAAAAAGTCAGCCAGTTTTCTTCAGTGGCAAATATGACTTGTTGGTCTTTTATCTCTAAAATGATATAAGGGGTGATAAAAACAATGGAGTAGTCGAAATGTAACTCTTCAAAGGGTTCAGGCAGAATCCTGGCCAACCAGATTTGTCCGGGCTGTCCCCAATAACCGCTGGGTACAACGGCCTTTATCTGATTGTCGGTTACCAATTCCCTGAAGAGAATCTTATCTTCCCAATAACCCTCATGAATATAAAAGCCCATCCGGGAATTCTGCATCTTCTCGAATATCCTGATCAGCCCGGGATCTGCCTTTATGAATTTACAAAAATCAATGGCCACGGTTGCAAACGATTCTCTCTTTAAGCCTGCACCTAGATCGAATGCCCCCCAACAAAAAAAGTAGGAGTGGGTGAGGGGACTCATGGGCGGACCCGAGGGTAAATATGTCTCTTCCGCGTCGCCATAGGCCTTCGCAAGTTTCCACATTTCCGGGAGCTCCGACAACTGCTCTATGAGAGCCGACAGCCTATTTTGACCATAGGCATAGACGCCGTGGAGGGGATCAAATTTTGCCAGATCCTTTTCCGACATTATTGTCTTCTCGAGATTATCTGCCCTTATCTGGCCCTCTTTTAACGCCCCGATATCAACGACTTTTTGGTTAAGGAACTTATCGAGGGCAGAAAGAACCTTTTTTGATATCGGACCCTGACTGGATATGGATTTTACTTTTGCTTTTGCCATTGGAATCCCTCTAGGTAACACAAATACCAAAAAAAATCAATCCCCCATCCGGCCCGATCCAGACCCATTATTTGTTCCTTAATTGAAAATTGGCTGTAAATATACTATAATTGGGGACAGAGGTGTTGGTTATGGATATAAACAGCTATTTTGATCATCTCGCTCCTGATGATATCCGGATAAAGGGAACACGAATCGGGATTGAATCTGTGCTCTACGAGTTTATTCATCGAGAGCAGTCGCCGGGGGAAATCGTAAAGAGTTTTCCCTCTTTAACATTAGAAGAAGTCTATGCTACTATTCTTTACTATATTCAAAACAGACAGGATGTTGAGGCATATATGATGGAATGGTTGGAGTTTGGACGGCAAATGAGAGAAGAACAGGATAGAAATCCGCCTCCCGTGGTCGTGCGTCTGCGTGAACTTAAAGCCCAACGTCACAAAGCCACAGCCTGACCAGGCGGCACTACATTTGAATCATGAGTGTGATTCGCTATTTACTTGATGAAAACGTTACCCCGGTTTTTCGTACCGAATTACTAAAACTGCAACCCAGGGTTGTTGTATGGCGGGTAGGAGATCCTGGTGCTCCGTTCAGGGGGATGGATGATCTGGCCATATTGCGCTGGTGTGAAGAAAATTCCTTCATATTGATTACCAACAACCGTAAGACCATGCCCCGACATCTAACCTCACACTTGAATGAAGGGAGGCATGTACCCGGGATTTTTGAACTCAACCCGGATATGAGTATTGGTGAAACAATTGAAGAGTTATTATTGATCTGGGGGGCTTCTAAACCACACGAATATCAAGATTTAATTATCTACTTACCATTGGCCTAACACCTAATCCCCAGGGCCTTTCCCGTGCATCCCCTTTTGCCTTGCGTTTTATTTCTTGACATTATGGCTGTGAGGTATTATATTAGAACCAGGAATTGAAAGATGCAGACTTTGGAAGTATCAGAGGAAAAATTGAGAGTAATTATAAGAGAAGAGATATCGGACATAGTCAAGAAGGAATTCATGAAATTAAGATTGATGTTAATCCCTGAAATATCTGCTGAGGAGCAGAAGGAAATAGAGGAGTTATATGGAGAGCCATCTTTTGAAGAAGCCGAGACCATAGAATTAGATGTATAAACTAATATTCAGCTTGTTGAGTAAAAAAGTGTTATATAGGTTGAAAAATACTGATATATGGCATAATATATACCCAGGAGAAAAAGATTATGGGCCAAATTAGTATTCAGTTAGACGCCGCAACATTAAAATTATTGGAGCGTACTGCTGCCAGGAACCGCGTCTCGGTTTCAAAGTGGGTAAAAAGTCGTATTCAAGACGGCTTAAAACAGGAATGGCCGGAGGATTATTTTTCGGTCTTCGGGACCCTGGCCGAAGGCGATCTTTCAGAACCTCCTGAAATTCCCTTTTCGTACGAGACAAGACGGGAAGACATATGAGATATTTTCTCGACACCAACATATGTATTTACGCCCTGAATAATCGATACCCCCGTATCAAACAAATAATGAAAGATCTTTCCCCCTCCGATATTGCGATCCCGGCAATGGTGAAAGCAGAACTGTATTATGGCGCTTTGAAAAGCCGGAAAAAGACAAAGGTGATTGCCGCTTTAGATAGATTTCTTTTCCCTTTTGAAATTATTTCTTTTGATGATAGAGTGATCATGGCCTATGCGCAAATCAGGGCCGATCTGGAGAAGGAAGGGAACATAATCGGCCCCAATGACCTCATCATTGCAGCTACGGCCCTCTCACATGAAGCCACACTGGTTACCCACAATACCCAGGAATTTTCAAGAGTGGATGACCTCCTGCTAGAGGATTGGACAACATAAAAAACCATCCCTAGATAAAGCGCCCTCCAACACCCCACTGCCCTCACCCAGAAGAACAAATTTTTGACTCTTCTCTATCCCATCCTCTCACATATATTTGACCCCTCTCAGAGATGTTTTTTTTCATGATCCCTTTTCTTCTGGTGATTCTTTTTTGGTAAGACACCTTTCTCGGCTTTCCTGCCAGTCGGTATGCAATTCATCTAAGAATTTTTTGGGATTCAATGACCGTTTAATTTTTAATGCGAATATTGATGTTGAAACAATTGCGGCCATAATAATTATTGATGATATGACTATGATGAAGGGTTGATGCGTATTCTTTAAAATCAATTCGGCATTTCGGCCAATTATTACAACTGCCAGAATTGCATTCAACCATAATGAAATATAATAAAATGGAGCTGTACCGCTATTTTCCGGGTGTTGTTTTGCGAAGTAAGGAAATATACTCCACATTCCGAATACTTCAAAATGTTCGGCGATTTCCCCAAGTCGAAAGGAAAAGATAAAAATACTTTTGGTTATCGTGCCAAGCATTTTGATTAATCCGCCCAGGATAAACAGCAAGGAGAGATCGCAAATATACCTTAAAAGAAGATCGGCCTTCGAGCTTAAACCCGTAATTACGCCAATGAGGGTAATGCCAACGGGCAGGATAGATGCCCGAATCATCCAGAATGTATTGAGACCGAACACTAACATTGGTTGTTGATTGCTGGGGGATATGTGGTGGTGATGGGGGGTGGGGGA
>CBFDCR010000058.1:0-34688 GCA_965603365.1 uncultured bacterium | reverse complement strand
GGGCATTCGCAGTGATATGGACCCCTTTAAGTTTACCGGTTGCCGCGGTACTGGCCATCCTATCGCTGGCTGTCAGCTATATAAACGCTTCTCTGATTCTTATCTTTCCCCACACAAGTAAATTAAAAAATTCGGCACCGTTTATCATCATTTTGAGTGCCCTGGCCGGTTTCACCGGCGGTCTTACTTTACTTCTTATATTTAACTCATTTTCAGACAGTGTATCACTGCTATATATTTTGTACTACCTGGGAGCCAGTCTGGTGATCGTAACTGCTAGCGGTAAGTGGGCTCAATCAAAATTGATCACCCTAACCAATGATCTGGTGTACGATTTGAGGATGAAATTACTTAATAGAGTACTGTCAACCACGTTCCAGAAATTTGAGAAGATTGATTCCGGCAGAGTTTATGCCACCTTGAATAACGATACCGAAGTTCTGGCGGGTGCACCCGGTCTGGTGGTTAATGTGGTCAGTCAATTGGCAATAGTGATTTTTGTGTTTATTTATCTTGCCACGCTGTCCTTAATCCCCACCCTGTTCACTTTATTGTTTATCGGCGTGGTGGTGGTCATTTATTCGATAGTCAGCAAGGGGATCAATCGTTTGTTCGAAGAAGTGCGGGATACTCAAAACGTATTTATGAGATTGATCGAAGGCCTGGTAAAAGGATATAAGGAGTTGAGTTTAAACCGGAACATAAAAAAAGAGTATAATGAGGAAGTACGGGAAACCTGTGATGAATATCGCCAAAAAAGAAATATCTCTTTGATCCGGTTTCTTCATACCCGGCTTTTTACGGCCTTCATGTTATATGCGCTATTGATTACTGTCAGTATCGCTTTTAGGTATTTATTTCCCCAGATTAAACTGTTCACACTAATTGCTTTTGCCGTAGCCTTGATATATGTAATTGGTCCTATCAATGTTATTATGGGGGCGGTACCCAATACAATGCGGCTCAGGATTGCCTGGAAGCGTATCAAGGGATTTCTAAATGATCTTCAGTATGTGAAAAATTATAAGGAGGCGGTTTTAGTCACACGGGAAAGGCTGGTTGGCAGGTTAAAGGCCAATGATTTAATGTTTTCCTATGATGCGGAAAATGAGCGTGAACGATTTACCGTTGGTCCCATCAATTTTGAGGTCGGTAAGGGAGAGGTCTTGTTTATTATTGGTGGCAATGGAAGCGGAAAAACAACGCTGGCAAAACTCATAACCGGCCTATATCTGCCCGACAGCGGTAAGATTGAAATCGATGACGCAGAATTATCCCAGCAGGAATTGGGAGAGTGTTTTTCGGCTGTCTTCAGTGATTTCCATCTCTTTAAGAGGTTGTACAATATTGACCTGGATGCAAGAGAGAGGGTGATCGAGAAACATTTAGATGAATTGGATCTCGACAGCAAAGTGGCCATAGAGGATCATTCGTTTAGTACAATAGATCTATCTGGTGGCCAGAGAAAGAGATTGGCGTTATTTAAGGTATACCTTGAAAACAACCCGGTCTACCTATTTGATGAGATTGCCGCCGGCCAGGATCCCGATTTCCGTAAGTTCTTTTACAGGGAGTTGATACCCCGGATGAAGAAAGATGGAAAAATAGTCATTGCCATTACCCATGACGACCACTATTTTGATGCGGCGGATAAAATTATTAAAATGGACATGGGCAAGATTGAGTATGTGAAGAATACCGAATAAAAAAAAATGGAAGTTTATCGTCTGTTGATTGGCAGTATTGGGGATGACTCCCACTCGGTGGGGACATCTCTGCTGGATATCGCCTTTAAAGAGGCCGGATTTTTTGTAAAAAATCTGGGCATATTATGTACGGTGGACGACTTTTTTAAGCATGCAGGCCGGTTTGATGCCGTCTTCATCTCCTGCATGAATGGCCACCTGGAGCTGTATTTAAAAGATTTTTCCATCAAGTTGAGGCGATTTAACCGATCGAATGGTGCGCCCAGGCTCTGGTACTTAGGGGGCAATCTATCGATTCAGCAGTCAGGTGATGAAGTCGTCAGGAAGTATCTAAAAATGGGCTTTGATTTTGTATCGCCAAAGCCCATTTCCTTCACCACCATTATGGAGAGGCTGGCTAAAGATTTTTATAACAAAAAGATCAGGAAAAAGAGAGTTGAAGATAGCGAAGATATTACAACTGTCAGGCCATCGGACCTGGAATCGGTAGACGACCTGCCCTTAACGGACCGGCAATTCCTGGCCATGAGGGAAACGGTGCTCAACTCATGGCCAACAGGTGAAGGCGTCCTGCAGGCCGATATCCGGAAGAATCACTCTTGCCAGCACAAAGAACTGCACAATCTACTGCTTAAACACCAGTGTAATCATACAAAACCACTCATACAGCCCCGTACCGGTGTCGCCCATACCTGTGATGAGATCGATATTTTGCTGTACCTAAGGGAAAATGGCCTGGATGTCGCCTCGATCCAGTTGGATGCCGCCAGCCGGAAAAAGATGTTTAAAAAGGCGGAAGAGGGGGTAGTCAAAACAGAAAAAGGACAAATCTCCTTCCTCAATGGCTATCCGGTGCCCATCCACGGTGTAGCCGGTATCGAAAAAATTGTGCGAGCCATCGACACCCCGTTCCAGATCAGGGCAGGTTCACCGGATCATCGGCTGGTGTATGAAATCGGATTGGCCGGCGGCGCCAGTTCGCTGGAGGGAGGATTTATCTGCTATCTCTTTCCCTATGATAAATATACTTCCCCGGTCGAGAGCCTCGGGTACTGGAAATATGTCGATAAACTGGTGAACTGGTATTATGAGAACCATCATATCATTGTCAACCGGGAATATTTCGGCCCGTTAACCTGCTGCTTAATCGAGCCCTCGATTCCCATCTGTGTAAATATTGTCCAGGCGATATTATCGGCAAAGTCCGGTGTCAGGTGCATCAGCGTCGGCCTGGCGGAGCAGGGCAACCGTATCCAGGATATCGCCGCTGTCCGGGTCTTAGATAAAATGACCAGGCTCTACCTGGCGCGGCATGGGTTCAGCGATGTGACGGTTACTACCGTATTTCATCACTATATGGCGGCCTTCCCAACCGACATCAACAAGGCCAGGGATTTGATTGTAAACTCTTCCATTACCGGGGCATTGGCCAAAGCCAGTAGAATAATGACCAAAACCCCGGTAGAAGCCAGCCATATTCCCCGCAGGGAAGACAATGCCGAAGGTCTCAAGCTCACGCATCAAGGCCTTCTCATGTCAAAAGATATACCGTTGGATTGGTCAAGGGTACAAAAAGAGAGCCAATTACTGGAACTGGAAGTGCGGGCCCTCATGGAGGTTATTGAAGAATTGGGGCAGGGTTCGGCAGCCAGGGGGGCGATCAGGGCCTTTGAGTGCGGCATCCTGGATATCCCGTTTTCTCCCAGCACGTATAACCGGAATAAATTAATCACCGTCAGGGATCAAGATGGCGCCATTCGCTTTGCCAATCCTGAAGTACTACCCTTTAGCGAAGATATGGTCGATTTTCACAAAGAGAAGATCTCTCAACGCCTGATGGCAGAGGGAAAAATAAAAATTTTCGAAATCCTGGAAGAGGATTTAACCAGGATCTGGAAAAATGACTTTGTCAAATGGCCGCTGGACGGTCACTACATCTCTTGATTTTCCGGGGGAATCGTCAATTGAACATAGAAGAAGACATTATCCAGTCTCATGGGAAATTATCCCGCTGCAGTGTTCAATTTTTAGATTTTATTCGGAGTAATCCGGATAGCCGGAAGCGGGCCAATTTTAACCTGCCCGGGATGAGGGATGATCCGGAGAAAATTCAACCCTGGCCGACCTTCATCAACCGGAAGATGAGAGAAGAGTTAAAAAAGGCCGGCCATGAAGTATGTTGTCTTATTAAGACGCTGCCCCAGCGTCTCTTTGCCAACGATGCCGAAGCCATGGGGCGTTACTATGAAATACCCAGGGAAATAGTACAATACCAGCTCGAAGGGAGCAATACACAGCATCTCGAAAATCTCCTGGCCCGGGGCGATTTCATTCTTTCTCCTCACGGCTTAAAATGCCTCGAGTTTAATATTACCGGCCACCTGGGGGGCTGGCAGGCAGCTTACACCGAGTCCCTGCTGCTGAATAATTCCATCATCTCGAAATTTTTCCATGAATACGGTGTACGGACAGTCAATGAAAACATCATGACCGTCTTGTTTCGTCACATCATTGAGGCCGTATTCAGCCATTTTGGCGCTAATACGGCTGAGATCAATACCCTCTTCGCTTTTATGCAGAAACCCCGATGGCGTGAAGACTCGGTTATGGACAAACATCTTAAAAACCTCTATGGTAATGCTCTCACCCAGAAACGCTCCACTTTAAGAGGAGAACTACAATTTGGCGGCTATATGGAGCCGAAATTGAAAGACGGCCACCTGTTTTACGACGGCACAAAACTTCACGCCCTGATCGATCTAAATCACGGCCGGATCAATCATGAAAGCTTTAATGCCTTCTTATTGAACAAACTCTGTCTATTTAACGGCCCCATCACTTACATACTCTCAAACAAATTGAACCTGGCCCTGCTGTCGGAACATGAGAACGATGACATTTTTAATAAAAGAGAGCAGGAGATTATAAAAAATTTTATTCCCTGGACCCGTAAAATGGCTGCCGGAACAACAACTTACCGGTCAGGGAAAATAGAGTTAGACCAATTCGTACGCGATCATAAGGATAAGTTGGTGTTAAAACCCGGAGACAGCATAGCCGGGCAGGATGTGCACATCGGGAAATATACCTCTAATGAGGATTGGCTCAGCCTGGTTAAAAGGGCAGTGGCAGAACGGAAATGGGTTGTCCAGGAGTATCTTAAATCGCTCCCCTTCTTATATCAGTGGGGAGATAATGGCTGCTCCAGGCACAACGTTGTCTGGGGAGTATTCATGTTTGGCCCCAATTATGGGGGGGCCTTTGTGCGTACCCTGCCCCAGGACAATCAAAAGGGAGTCATCAATACCCGGCAAGGGGCCATGAGGGGTGTGGTTTTTGAGGTGGAAGAGTCATACAAAATAAATCATGGGAAGGAGCGGGGATGATGGCGGAGGGAGTAGGATTCGAACCCACGGACCCCGTGAAGGGTCAACGGTTTTCAAGACCGCCGCATTCGACCGCTCTGCCATCCCTCCGGCAAAGTTAAATTTTACCAGAGGTCCATCATTCTGTCAACTCAAACCCGAACCCAAATCCTGAAAATTACCCCCCCTACGCAACTTTCACCCCTCCCTACGGATAGTTGACCCGCCCCTACAGGGTTTTGACCCCCTCGGACGGGCACCTTTAGAAATTCGAAAAGTTAAGATATAATTCTTAGAAAAAGGAGGTTTGCTATGTGTCCGGGTAATTACCTGAAAAGAAAGCAAGTCGTTTTATCCAAATTTCTTTGACTATGTTTGCCCCGGCTATCGTGAACGCGTGAATGTTCAGAACGGGGCCAACCGGTAAGATCAAAATTATTCTCAAATTTTAAAAACGGAGGAAACAATGAAATGTGGAGTGAAACAAGTCCTAAACGTTACTTTGGTGTTATTCATTCTCTCTTTTTTCTGCGCGGCTGCTTTCGGCCAATCGGACAATCGGGTGTCGATTGAGAAGATGTACGCCTTTGCCTTGAAAGAGCTGCCGCAAATCCTGGAATTTATGCCCCTGAATAACGAAGATCGGTATGGTTTTAACAACAGGGATGAATTCAAGAGGGCACGCTTAGGCATACCCTACCAGGAGTATTCGATGCAGACTGAAGAGCCCACCGGTTATTGGCGGGTTCCGGTCACCGTTGACGGCGAAAACCGGGCGCTGCTGAGATTAACCCGGGTTGACGGTGAATGGAAATTCGCCGGTTTCGGCGGGGCCGGTTTAGCAATGGAATTGGGCGCATTGGAAAGAGAGGAGGGCCGGGCTAAGCCCTCTGGCGGCAGGATCATCAGGGATTTTGAAATGAGCTGCGATTATGTACAGTTTGACCGGGCACCGGGCTCGAAACCGGAAGGTCTGGTTATCCCTATGGAATCTGCGGCTAGAGTACTGCTGGATTTAGGTGTTGCCGACAGCATCGGCGCCGACGGTCTTCCACTATGGAAGATAAAGGAGTGTCGCTCAATGGTGCTGAGGCCTCCGGTCGAGGAACAGTAAACCGGCAAGAAAAAATAAGGAGAAGAACCATGAAGATTTTTAAAAATATAAACTTAATTTTAGTTTTTTTTCTGCTCCTTTTGGTGCCGGCATCAGGCTTTTCCCAGGTACTGGATGTCCCGGAATGTACCCAGGAGTATGACCAGTGGTGTTGGGCCGGCTCCAGTTGGTCGGTTCTCCAGTACTATGGCAATGATTATCAACAATGTGAAATTGCCGAATATACCAGGACCCATTCCACCTTCCACGACTTCGGCTCCGTAGACTGCTGTTTACCCTCCAGTACGCCGGGCTGGGCCTGCAACTACTGGAATTACAATTACGACCCCGATGACGGAAGTATTAAAATGATCCTGATCGACATGCCCACCACCATCGGCAACCCATCTATCGACAATTACGGTATCGCCCGCATGTTGACCGCAAGCGAAACGGCTGCCGAGATCGCGGCTGGCCGTCCCTTTGTGATCCGCATCTACTCTCCCGGTCACTTTATCGTCGGCCACGGTTACCAGAATGGTTACCTGTACTATATGGACCCCTGGTACGGTGAAGGCTATGGTTATGACCCCTTCGGCAGCACCATCAGCGGCCGGACCTGGACCCATACCAATGTGATCACCTTAAACCCCGGTCCTACCTGTCCGGTTCCGCAAAATTTAGACGCCGCCAATATAACCGATACATCCGCCACTCTCTCCTGGGGCGCGGTGGCCTCGGCCGACTATTATGAGTACCGGTATAAAAAAACATCCTTAAGCACCTGGACCACCGACACCACCTCCGCCACTTCGGTGGCGATTTCCGGCCTCTCCCCGGCCTCGCAATATGAATTCCAGGTCAAGACCGTCTGCACCTCCGGCAGCTCCAATTACTCCGCCTCCCAGTATTTCACCACCAATACCAACCTGCCGCCGGTGGCCGATTTTACCGCCAGTGCCACCACTATCAGCCAGGGACAGAGCGTTACCTTCACGGATACATCCATCAACATTCCCTCTTCCTGGTCCTGGTCCTTCCCCGGCGGCAATCCCTCCACCAGCACGTCCCAGAATCCAACGGTTACTTATAATACGGCAGGGGTCTATAATGTCACTTTAACCGCCGCCAATGCATTCGGTCAGGATACGGAGACCAAAACCGATTATATTACCGTGACCGAAGTTCTTCCCTTTGTCGGTAACGACACGGTATTTTCCAGTAATACCACCGTTGCCAACCGCCGGGCCGTGCCCTATACCATGCCGGAAGACGGCACCATCGGCAGCATAACCATGTACCACAACGGCGGCAGCGGCAGTATGATTTTGGCTGTATACAACGGCGAGGGGTCCCCGGCCAACAGGCTGGCTGTAACGCCCACTACCCCGGTCAGCGGCAGCACCGGCTGGCAGACCGTTAACCTGCAAAGTCCCGTGTTCGTGGCCGGCAGTACCACCATCTGGCTGGCCTGGGTCTATGAGTCGAACCCGGGGATTGCCTTTGAAACCGGTTCCCCCGGCCGGGTGGATGCAGGTGTGGGCTGGTCCGGCGGCATGCCCGTTACCTATGGCAGCGGTACACAGGCCAATTATATCTACTCCATCTATGCCACCTACACCCCGGGCGGTACGCCGACCCAATATACCCTGACCACCAACACCGTGGGCCAGGGCAGCATCACCCTCGATCCCCCGGGCGGCACATATAATGAAGGTACGGTGGTAACCGTGACGGCCAATCCTGCCTCCGGCTGGCAGTTTGACAACTGGAGCGGTGACTTGAGCGGTTCCACAAACCCCACCACCATCACCATGAACTCCGCTAAGAGCGTGACCGCTACGTTCTCGGAAACCGGTACGACCCAAATTGTGGGCAACACCAGTGTATTTGGCAGCTCGACCACCGTTGCCAACCGCCGGGCCGTGCCCTATACTATGCCGGAAAACGGTACCATCACCAGTATTACCATGTACCACAACAGCGGCGGCGGCAGTATGATCCTGGCCGTATACAACGGCGAGGGGTCCCCGGCCAACAGGCTGGCTGTTACGCCCACTACCCCGGTCAGCGGCAGCACCGGTTGGCAGACCGTTAACCTGCAAAGTCCCGTGTTTGTGGCCGGCAGTACCACCATCTGGCTGGCCTGGGTCTATGAGTCGAACCCGGGGATTGCCTTTGAAACCGGTTCCCCCGGCCGGGTGGATGCAGGTGTGGGCTGGTCCGGCGGCATGCCCGTTACCTATGGCAGCGGTACACAGGCCAATTATATCTACTCCATCTATGCCACCTACACCCCGGGCGGTACGCCGACCCAATATACCCTGACCACCAACACCGTGGGCCAGGGCAGCATCACCCTCGATCCCCCGGGCGGCACATATAATGAAGGTACGGTGGTAACCGTGACGGCCAATCCTGCCTCCGGCTGGCAGTTTGACAACTGGAGCGGTGATTTGAGCGGTTCCACAAACCCCACCACCATCACCATGAACGCCCACAAGACCGTGACCGCCAACTTCTCAGAGAGCGGTAGTTCACCTTATTGTGATTCCTATGGACAGAGTGCGGCTACCTACATCGATTACGTGGAATTCGGTTCCTTTTCAAACGCCTCGGGAGCGGCCGGCTATACCGATTTCACCAGCAAGACCGTGAATATGACTTCCGGCGGTTCGTGCTCCTATCGCATCGAGAAAGGGGATTCCAATACTTCCGGGTTTAGGGTCTGGATCGACTTCAATAACGACGGCGATTTTGACGATTCCGGCGAACGGGTCGTCTCATCGGGTCTGTGGAACAATTACTGCTACGGATCGTTCAATGTTCCCTCCGGCCTGAATGTGACCACCAGGATGCGCGTCACGGTGAAGAGAAATAACTTCCCGGCACCCTGCGAAGTATTCTCCTACGGCGAAGTCGAAGACTATACAGTGGTCATCCAGTAGACTTAACAAAAAAATACTGTATATCAGAAGTAAAGGCAGTCCCCCTCAAAAACCGGGACTGCCTTTCCCTTAATATGGGGTGAAAAGGGACCGATATCGGAGCTCGAGGCTGTGATGTCGGAGCCAAAAGGGTCGCGATCTATGCCCCAGGGGGTCGATATCGGAGCTCGAAGGGGTGATTGAGGGGCAAAAAGGGTCAATTTCCATCTCCCTGGGGAAGGTAGGGGAGCCCCGGGCTCCGATGACAGAGCCCGGTCGATAAAATCCACGAACTTGCGGCTCAGTTTGGCCATCCTGATCCGTTCATCAATGGGAAGGTCCACCAGGAAGGGAAGTGGTTGACCGCTTGTTTGGCGAGACCAGGGGGCAGCCGGGTTTAACGTGCTGGCTGGCAGAGTTACTTTCCGAAGGATTCGAGGATTACACCAATGACCGGACAAAGCCCATTGGCAGGGGTGGATTTGAGACGGTAACCATGGCTGCCACCACTGCCCTGCCCGACGCCCGGGAACGAAGCGTTCTCATCACCCAGACCGTTGACAAATACGAGGAAAAAGCCTTTACCGTGGCTGAAATGCTCAACTGGCAAATCCAGCACCTGGAAATCCACATTAAACAAATTCTCGAAACCCGCAAAGTACACGGGATATAAGGGGAATGGGGATATTGACATGTAGATTAAATGGTATTATAGTAAAGGTGGAGGTTAAGGCAATGGAAATAGTGGTTGATGGTATTTACGAAAACAGGAAGATCACTCTCTGGGAAGATGTAAATATTCAATCTGCCAGAATAAAGGTCATATTTTTTGGCAGAGAAAAAAGGGGAAAGCAGGGCCATTCCCTTTTAAAGGACAAAGTGCGCCTCAAGACCAAAAATTTCAAATTCAACCGGGAAGAGATCTATGACAGACCGTGCCTTCATTGACACGAATCTATTAATCTACTTTTATTCCGAAAAGTATAATTAGGGGGATAAAATTGGGTTGTCCCTTAATTTCACTGCTCAGTAAAAGGATGAAGTGGCCGAGTGATAAACGGGACAGTCGTTCATGATGCGGTAGCGTCACCCAGAGATCATGAAAATTTAGCAATGTATGTATTTACATACCAGACGACAATTCCTTACCAATTTTGCTGCCTGGAACCGCGATTTAGCAGTTTTGAACTGCAATTGAGCTGCCCGGAAGTGCATCGTTTATCTCTCAGAGATAAACGTTTATCTCTCGAAGAGCATCGTTTATCTTCCGAACACCATCGTTTATCTCTCGAGGAGCATCGTTTATCTTCTGGACACCATCGTTTATCTCATGAAGATAATCATTTATCCCATCGAGATAAACGTTTATCTCTAAATGAACATCGTTTATCTCTTTTTGTCAATTATTGCCGTCCTAAGGGGGGGGCCGTTAGGGGACAAATTGTGCGGCTCCATCATTTGTAAGTTCTCTCGCCTCTTTTTCGTAGGGCTAAGATCCATACGATTTTTCTTTTATCGTCTATATCGTAGAGTACTCTATAGTCCCCGATTCTGATCCGGTACTGAGCCGCAAACCGGTAGAATTAATCAGTACCTCCTCGAATATACTTGTAGTCACAATTATGTCTACATACAAAATATATTAAAAAACCTTAAAAATGTCAACCCAATAATGACAGAATTCGGAAGTGGGGACAGATCTTGCAAAGTTGGATTTATTGGGCCGTTAGGGGACAGCTTAACTGTGCGCCAACTATTTGATCTATTTTGTTCAACTATTATTCAGAGTTTCTATCCTTTTGAGGTCGCACTTGACCAAGAAGAAGAAGGCCATGAAAGACCCGATCTGCAATTTCAGAAGTAAATTGTTGTCCTGGGATAAGCCCGTGACACACTGCATTTCTAAGGTTCCAGCAACGTGGATCTGTAAATAGCACTCTTAAGTAGTATACAATGTCCTCGTTAAAAACATCCGTCATTATTTTATCTCGAAGAATTTCATCAAAGGTTTTCAGATTGAATCCTCCGCTTCTTCCGGGTTTATAGACAATACCACCAGATTTTTCTATAATATTACGGAGAGAATCTTCAATTTGAGGGATTAGAAGGTGGACTCCCACAAGATAATCTTCGTCCAAATAAGCCTTAAGCCCCTTTGAAATAATCTCTTTTTTATCTTCAGCAAAAAACGGGGATTCGTATAAATATTTAACTAAATCTTCATCGGATGGCGAGAATTTTTCTTTGAATCGGTCTATCACAGCACGAAGAAAAAAAGATAAAAAGGACATATTCTGTGATATCTGTCTTACTATATGTCCTTCTAAGTCATCTTTAACAGGACCAATCTGGGCTACAGGGCGTCCTTTGTAGTCCTGGATAACAGTTTTGACTAAATACTGTAACACGAACTTCCCGGATAGTTCTTTAACTTGATCTTCTGCTTCACCACGTTTGGGGATATAACAAAATGCAATCCTTGATAATACTTGAGCAAAATCACCCTCAAGCATTGAAGAGATATGTTTTTCTATTTTTTCTGCTGGAATTTCCATTTTATGTGAGACTTTTTTAAGCTCCTGGGGTGACCTTTGGTTAATTTTTCTTAATACGGTTGCAATTGAGTCTGCATCTGATTTTAATCCAAAATTTAAATATGTCGAGTACACTTTTTGTAGCCAGGCCGAACCAACTAATGCAGATGCTGTTTCTGATACTTTGAGAAAACTATTCCCATATTTCAATAATGCCTCTCTGAGCTTTTCAGGCTGATTTTGCCTCTTGTAATAGCTGGCCAGGCGTATAGCCGCAGCTTCAGCAACAAAAGGATCGGGATTTGCGTCAACTGCAACTCGATTCAGCCTCCCTTCTAAATCAGATATGATTTTATTTCTTTGCTTGTCTGAAAGTGAAATTTTCCGATTCTCAATAAGATGATCAAAGGAGAATCCCCAAAGCCCTAATTCATCATCCTGGGCAATCGAATCTTCATAGGATATGATTGTTAACAAAATCGTTTCGAGTCTCCTTCTCATTTCCATGGGATTATCCTAAAAAAGTTACTGCTATAATAATAGTATAATTTTTTCCAGTTTGCAACGCTATTTTTAAAACAAAACGAAATTTTATTATCTTTTTTGTCTGGTGAAATCGATCCCTTGCTCCTTTAGATACTTCCACAGGGCTGTGGTGCTGATTTTGATGTGGAATACTTCGTAGACCTCTGCTTGAAGTTTTTTTAGGGTCCAGTGGGTAGATTCACCGGTGGTGTTTTGACTGGTTTGGAGCCATTTTTTAATCGTCTGGATGTGTTGAGGTGATAGTTTTGCTTTCATGTGGCCTTTGGGTTTATCTTCAAGGCCTTCGCTGCCGTGTTTTTTTAATCTGTCGATCCAGCGAAAGATGCTGCGCCGGGAAACCTGGAGGATACCGGCCACCGTATCCACCGGGTAGTCTCTGGCGGACATGATGGCCATCAATTGGATAAATTTCCGGGGGTAGGGGAGTCGGTTCAACTCCTTTCGAGCCTGCTCTTGCAAATTTGGATCGATCTTTACCTTTGGCCGGGGCATCGGGCATCACTCCTATTAGAAACCATTTTATCATAATATTACATTGGTGTCACGACATCATTAAAACCAAAACGCACTGCATTTTTTTGCGCAACAATTAGTGCCGCGTCAAGATTAAAAATCTTTTGTTCCTCAAATTGGAACATTAACCCGGCTCACTTCGGGCATAGAAAACGATTTGCTGGCTTACGTTTCCATAATATTGTTACATCAAAATATATGTTTTTTTATTAATGTTGCAATAAAATGAAAATTATATTATAATAATAGATGAGGCCAAAAATGGCATTTGAGAGCAAGAGGGAAAAATTAAAATTGACCGTCGAAGAAAAGGATCGATTGTGGAAAATCATAGAATCCAGTGCCGAAACTCCCAGAAAGGTTGAGCGGGCCAGGATATTGACCGGCTATGCAGACGGCAAGTCGATATCTCATATTGCCCGGGGGTTAAATACAAACCGCCCAAAAGTAGAACGCTGTATCGATAAGGCTTTACAGTTCGGGGTTTTGGCAGCTTTGGGAGACTTACCACGCCGCGGCAGACCTCAAAAAATCAGCGAAGATGCCAGGGATTGGCTGCGCCAGCTTCATGCCGAACATGAAGATTGGACCATGGAAAGACTGGCCGAATATGCCAGGCGATACGGGGAAGAGGCCGGCCATAAGGGGCTTAGAAAGATTTGCAAGGGCACGATTTCAAAAATTTTGAACAAATACAGATATAGTGGTATTGCAGCAAATGGCTTAATCGCCAGAAATATTTCGAATGCAGAAGTATTATATTTACGCGAGGAGATCGAACTCTATTATCAGGATAATCAGCCAGGTGTTATGAAGGCTCGTCTTGGCTGTGAAAAAGCCCGAATTTCAGCATTCTTATTGGTTGCCGTAGATTTAACTTCTGGATATATATTAGCTGTAAAAGTGCATGAAAAATACGATACCGGAGATTTCATCCGATTTATGGATGAGCAAATTGATCCTGTCTATCAAGGTGTGAAAGATATCAAACTTTTTTTAAATCCGAGGAAAACCGATCTAACATCAACTAATATCAGGCAATATTTAAAGTTAAAGTCCAATCGCTTCAAGTTTGAGTTTATGCCCGCTAGTAATCAACCAGCGAATTTGGCAGAAACGCTCTTAATCAACATGATTAAAAATTTGTTGAAGCAAATGAGAGTCACATCTCGAGTGGAATTGGAGCAAAAAATCAAAGAATTGATACAGTGATTTTCACAATGTTTCCACATGGATTTTCCACAATGTCGATTATTGTGATATATTGGTGCTTTTGGCTTACCGTATTTGTGACGTCGGATAAGGTATATTATGTAAACCAACGATAAATTTTAGAAAAAATCTACTTGAGCTTTAGTTCTTTGATGCGGTTTTCCCTGATGTCCTGGATTAACTTTTCCAGGATGTTAATGATTTTATTTTTATCTATATCTGTTGAGTTGAACTTAAAATCAATATTAACAGCCTTATCGTCAGTGACAAATTTAAATTTAAAGGGGCGCTCAATTTTTTTTTGATCCGGTTTTTTCTCGGCTTTGCGCTGCTCCTTTATTTTCTCTCTAGAAAACGGTTCCGCTTCGTAGTTATTTAAAACCTCCATCATTTTAGTCGGGTCTTCCAGTTTTGTTAATTCCAGCAAGAATGTCTTTGATGTTATATTCAGCTCTATGCACTTTTGGGCAACCTCAGAGGGCAAATCGGTAAGGCGGAGCACTTCGGTCACCGTAACCCTGGATTTTCCGATTTTGGCGGCTATATCCTGATGGGTATAACCGTAGATTTCAGATAGAGTTTTCAACGAATAAGCTTCTTCGAATATATTTAAATCTTTTCTCTGGATATTCTCAACAATCGATATCTCTAAGGCTTCGTTATCCGGAACATCGTACTCAATGGCCGGGATCTCATGCATTTCTACCATTTTGGCTGCTCTATAGCGTCTCTCCCCGGCAATGATTTCAAATTTTCCATTTTTGGGCCTTAAAATAATGGGTTCAATAATACCCTTTTCCTTAATGGAGTTTGCCAATTCTTGAAGATCGCCAAAGTCCTTACGGGGCTGAAGGTTGTTCGTTTCGATTTTGTCGATGGGTATGTTACGGATAATGGTGGTTTTGGATCTCACCGTGATTTCATCGACAAAATGGTTATCATGTTTTAATTTAAGGTTGGTGGGAAGACCGACTTTTCTAGAGCTTGGCATTCTTGAGTATCTCCTCGGCCAATTGTTGGTATTCGATAGCCCCCTTTGAGTCAGGGGCAAACGTAAAGATAGATTCTTTGTATGCCGGGCTCTCTTCGAGCCGGACATTTTTGGATATAATGGTTTCGAATACCTTTTGGCCAAACAACTGCCGGATATGCTCCTCACTGTCCTTGGCAATGATGGTTCGTTTGTCGTACAAGGTAATAAGAACCCCCAGGATCTCCAGGTTGGGATTACTTCTCCCCTTTACCTTCTCATAGGTTTCCAACAGGTCGTCGGTCCCTTCTAAGGCGTAATAGGAGGCCTGGATGGGAATCAATAAATGGCTGGCCGCTACCAACGAGTTAATCGTTATGATTCCCAATGTGGGCGGTGTGTCGATGATCACAAAGTCGTATTTATATTTAATAGGCTCGATTCGGTCTTTCAGCCTGAAATGACCGTCTATCTCCCCTATCAGTTTGGTTTCTAATTTGGCCAGCGAAATGGAAGCCGGCATCATCTCCAGATAATTAATGTTCGTTGGGTGTATCACCGCTTCGGGCGATATATCACCGCTGTCCAGATAATCGAAAATGTTGTGGTTGATTGAATGGGGATCAATAAAAGAGACTGTTGAATTGGCCTGGGGATCCATGTCTATCAGCAGGATTTTATGTCCCAGGAAAGCCAGACCTGCCGACAGATTGACCGCCGTGGTTGTTTTGCCAACACCACCTTTTTGGTTTGCAATTGTAATAATCACTATTTTTTCTCCTAATAAATTCGTCACCTCGAAACCATATTTTGATCTTTATATGATTTTTATATCTTATTCGACTTGTCGTTATTTGTCAAGAAAAATGATGCGAGTTTTATGATTTTTTCGGGGCATGTCGACATGTCGACATTAGAATTTCTTTCCCACAGATCAAGCACAAAATTTGCCTTTAATAATTTGCTTTAACTCTAAATAATCATTGAAAAAATGGACATCGTCATCGGTATCGATGATTTTATTCGGGGTTTGAATAATGTAAATGTTGTTTATCCTCGCTTCCCGGGAGGCCCAGACATCGTAGTTGCTGTCTCCTATAGAGATCGTTTCATGGGTTTGGCAGTGAAACAATTCCATGGCATATATTAAACCGTGGGGTTCAGGTTTCCAGAGATTCATCTCCCGGGTAATGATTAGATCAAAAGCCAGATTAAATTTTTTTAGCAGGTAATCGGTATTCCGTTGGTTGTTATTGGTAATAAGTACTTTTGGGATTTGTACGTCGGTCAAAAACGACAGGAATTCTCCAATACCTCTTATGGGTTTTGTTCTTAGAGAATTTTCTTCTTCGTACTTCTCCAGTATATCCAATTTACGTGTATCTACAGAATTCCCGGTATAAATCTCCTTTAATATGTTGCCGGTTTTGATATCCATCGTCTGCTTGATTTCAGGCCAGTTCAGATAGCTTTCAAAAACAGTGCCATCCATATCAAATATCGCCAGTTTGATCATTTTTATTTTTTAGCTGAGATTTTGAAGAATACCGGAATGCCCTCTAAATTAAGTTCTTCCTGGAGGCGCTTTTTGAGATATACCTCTTCACTGGATTTTAACCGGACACCGGTTTTGGTGAAAAATTTAATGAAAAATGGCGAATAAGATTCGATTGCGGCATATTTGCAATTAAATTTTCGCTTATCTTCAGTTAGTAACTTTCTTTCCTGCAATATTTCCTGCAGTAATTGATTGAGAGGAGAGGATTTAATTTTCTGGTGTAACCTGGTATAGATATGTTCGGCTTTGTGTATCAAATTAAAGATATTTTTTCCTGATGTGGCCGATGTGAACAAGAAGGGGGCAAAATAAAAAGAGTTGAGCCTCTCTTTTACTTTCTTCAGGACCGGCTGTGGGTCATGGCGGTTTTTGATCAGATCCCATTTATTACAGGCAACGATAACGGGTCTGGCGGATTTCAGTATCTTTCCAGCGATGTATAGATCGTTCTGATCGATCTTTTGGGATATATCGATGACAAAGATAACAATATCTGCATTTTTGATATCTTTGTCAGCCCTGATGACAGCAGCACTTTCGGTTCCTTCTTTAACCTTCTGAAGTTTTCGAATACCGGCATTGTCGACCAGGATAAAAGACCGGTTGTTTCGCCGTATTTCAAGGTCAACAGAATCTCTGGTGGTACCTGGGAGAGGGCTGACAATTACACACTCATCATTCAGGATTTTATTAATAATGGAAGACTTGCCCACGTTGGGTTTACCCACGATGCTGATTCTCGCCAGTGGTGATTCCGGCTCATCAATGCTTTGAGTCGACGGCGGAATTCTGATTAAAATTTGTTCGAGCAACTCGTCGATGCCCAGGTTATGTTCGGCAGATATGAACAGGTAATCCAGCTTGAGAGTATAATACGACGAAGCTAATATGAATTTTTTTGGATTATCAACCTTATTGACCACCGGAATGATATTATTGTTATTCTTAACAATATCTAAATAAAGGTCCTTCTCATAACCCAACAACTCCCTTTTACCGTCGAATATAAAAATGATCAAATCGGAGTTTTTTACTTCACGAAATATTCGTTTGTTGATTTCCCGGGTGATAAGATCCTCATTTAGAAAAAAACCGCCGGAGTCCTGAATAAAGAAAATCCGACTATTAATGTCGAAGCTCTTTTTAAATATGTCCCGGGTCATTCCTGGATCTGAATGTACCAATGCCTTGCGTCCTCCAATAAGACGATTGAATAGGGTCGATTTACCGGTATTGGGGACACCGACGATAGTAATCAAAGGAATTCTACCCATTGTTGTTTATATTATACTTCGGATCATGCAGACACAAAAGCATTCGACTGCTTCTCCCCTACCCACGGCATCGACCTTTTCTTTGGTTTTGGCTTTAACATTGATATCCTGTTCCGACATGCCCAGCAGGGATGACAGGCGGCTGCGGATGTTCTTTTTGTAGGGGCTAATTTTAGGCCTCTCGGCAATCACCACACAGTCAATATTTATGATTTCATATTTTTTTTCCTTAACGATTTTATAAGTTTTTTGGAGTAAAACGACGCTGCTGATATCTCTGAACTGCGGATCGGTATCGGGAAAATGTTCTCCTATATCGGGCTCTCCTAAGGCGCCCAAGAGTGAATCGATCAGGGCGTGGATCAATACATCGCCGTCGGAATGGGCGGAAAACTTTAGTCGATTGGATACTTTGACGCCTCCGATAAAGAGTCCACTGCCCGCCTCCAGTCTATGGATATCGTAACCGATGCCTGATTTGATTTTCAACAATGTATTATAACTTTTTCCCGAATATCATTTTACCGGTGGTGGTTTGCAGCACAGAGGTTACTTCGATCATGACATCTTTGCCGATATCATATTTAGCATCGTCAATAACAATCATAGTACCATCGTCTAAATAAGAAATACCCTGCTTCTTCTCTTTGCCCTCTCTGGAGATATAGACTTTCAGATGTTCACCCGGATGGACAATGGGTTTCAGACTAAAGGCCAGTTCGTTCACATTAAGGACTTTTACATCCTGCAGTTTGGCGATTCGGCTTAAATTTACATCATTGGTGATAATTTTGAAGTTATTTTCTTTGGCAAGTAAAACCAATTTCTGATCCACTTCTCTTATGCTGGGTATATTCTTATTTAAAATTGTAAGGGAAGTACCAGGATTTTTCCTCAGTTGTTCCACTACATCCAGGCCTCTCTTGCCCCGGATTTTTTTATTGGGATCATTGGAATCGGCAATCAACTGCAGTTCAGCCAAAACAAATTGGGTAATGATGATTTCCCCTTCTACAAAACCGGAGTCAATAATGGCCACGATCCTCCCGTCGATAATAGCACTCGTATCAACAATAAATGACTCTGTAAAAGCACTGCTGCCGCGGAAGAATTCTTTAATATTCATGGGTGAAAACAAGTTGGGTTTATGAATGCCCACAAACAAACCGGTAATGGGAAAACCAATCAGAACCAGGGATTTTAAAAATATATAGGCTGACCAGGCCCGAAAAATATGCTCAAATATCAGGTAAGTTGCAAGTCCCAGGATAATTCCACCTAAGATACCAATGATGGCACTCCAGAGATATTTGAGTTCGGTTTTTTTGATGCGAATGGCCAATATTGAGAGTGCCAGCGCGCAACAAGATCCTATAAGGGCACCGATTATCCTGGGTGTTCCCTGAAAGGGCGGAAAAGAATAGCCTATAATTGCAAAGATTAAAACAAATATTAATTTATAGACGTAAATAAACATTACTTTCTCCTTAAAGTATTTTAATATTACTATTTTACCAGATTACGGCAAAATTTTCCACTCCATTTCTGTAAAAAAGATGTTATGTTAAATATTTATTTTGTTAATTATTAACATTATATTTATTCAACCGATATGACCGCCCGCTCATTCTTGAATTTTTCAATTGCCGATACAGTGATGACCGCACGTTTTTTGTCCTCAGAAATTTCAATCTTATAATCGGTCCCCTTTTTGTAGAATTTGGGATAAAGGGTTATTTTTCTTAACCTAAGCAGGCTAAAATGGGCAGCGCTGATTTCAATTTTATTCTTTTTTCGTAAATCTACGGTCTGGTTAAAAAGCTCTGGGGATACCTCTCTCAGGCGTGTAGGCCTCAAAAAACCACCTTTGATAATACCTTTGTCCAGCAGATTACTTTTTAAATCCAGAAGGAAATGAAGGGAATTGACGGCTTTTTGCATCGCCAGGTTTTGTTGGCTTAACTCACTCAACTGGGTAATCAGATTTATCTTTTCCTGGTTCAAGTGGTCTAATTGTGAAATCAGTTGATCTCTTCTGCTTCCCAGGATTTCGATTTCCTGGGCCAATATATCTTTTTCGGCAATTGCCCTGTCCCTGGCCTCAATAATGATTTTCTTCGCCTGTCTCCTGATCTCATTGGGGGAAACGGGAGCATCTCCCTGGGTTATAAAAGTCCCATATTCGTCTCCTGTATAAAAATTCCAGACTTTAAAGCCCGGTATCAAAGGTTCAAACAGAGCCGTTCTCTCAATCAGCTTAATGGCCCGTTCTTTTTCCACACCTTTGTCATTTAATAAATAGTTCATTGAGATCTGATAATGATTTTCTCCCTTGTTCACAATATGCGATTTAGGCAGTAGTGCTTCCAGCAATTCGATTTTTCCGTTTAATTCAGATATTTCTTCGTTTTTTCCCAGTATTTCAGAGAGCAGAGATTTGACGGAGATATCTTTCTCTTCCTTTATTTTTTCTTCGAGAAGTTTTTTCTCCTCCTCCGAAAGGTTTAAGGCATTGATGGAAGGAAATCTCTGACCGGTTTTTTCACCGTAATCTTTAATCAATTTAAAAATCTCACTCTGCTTTTCATTGACATCAACCTCCAGGTTTCTGATTTTAGCCACCAGTTTGTGCATCTGACGAAGAGTTGGTGACTCATATTCACTTTTTTTGAATACTCCTGTCAGTAATAGAATAATGACCACAACCGCAATAACTGCCGCCATCAATAAAATGGGAATAAAGGGAAATTTGTAACGCCTTATGGCTTCCTCCTCTATGATGGTAGTTTTTTGTGGATCATATCTAATCGTTTTTTCACTCACATTGAACCTCCAGAAAGCAATCACATTATATGTTATCTCTTAAAAAAAAGTCAAGGATTTAATCATCGTAAATTGAGGAATGGGGCGTGCTTTGCCTGTATCGAGCATATTTAGGCAGTGAATATGTCTCCACGAACGCGGCCAAATCGGTCGATTGAAGGGATGGTTGTAAATAGAAGGGCCAGGAAGGTGGAGAGTACGGCGGTGGTGAAGATGGCGATCATGATCATAATCTGGTATTGAATGGCTACAGTTGGATCTGCGCCGCCTAAAATTTGTCCGGTCATCATGCCGGGTAAAGATACCAGACCCATAGTAGCAATGGTGGCAATATGGGGAGAAGCAGAGGCAGACAGGGCCTCAGCCATGAAGGGTTGCAGGGCTTCCAATCTGGTGGCCCCCAATGTCACGTAATATATGTACTCGTCCGTCCGCTTCTTCAAAGAACTGTAGAAGCGGTCCAGGGTAATGATATTGCTGCGCAGGATGTTGCCCAGGATCATGCCGGCAATGGGGATCAAGTATTGGGAGGAGTAAAAGGTTTTGACGTCAAAGAGAAAAAGCATAGTGGAAAAGATAAAGACCACGCTTAGAATGGTGGCGGATGCGGTGTGGATAAAGAATATTTTAAACTTTAAACCACTCTGCTTGAGGATTGAGGTGTTGGCCACCCCAATGATGATCAGTACCCACAGGACATTGATAAGGGGATGGTTCCATTTAAAGATATACTCCAGGTAAAGGGCTACAAAGGTAAGCTGCACCACCATGCGGATAACCGCGGTGATCAAAGGTCTGACTTTTTTGATTTTCAGGTATATAAAAATGGCAACCGGTATAATGAGAATTAGAAAATAGAGCGCCAGTGCCAGGTAGGATATCTTTGCCGCGCCCATGGCTCATCCCTCCTCACAGTCGTACATTCTGCTTTCCGGACACTCCGATATTTTTCCATCCTTTATCTCTAAAACCCGGCTGCAGTATCTTCTCCATTCGGGGTTGTGGGAGATGGAAATAATGGTTTTGTCCTTATCCCCGGTGATGAGTGATACCACTTTCTCGATATTTTTTTGATCCAGGGCAGAGGTAATCTCATCAAATAAGTAAATCGGCTTATCGAGTAAGAGGACCTGCAAGATCAGAATACGCTGTTTTTCACCACCCGAAAGGTCCGAAAAATTTTTACCGAGAACCGAGGCGTCAAAATGCAATCGCGCCAGAAGAGTATCCAGTCTGACATCGTCAAATTTTTTTTCTCGGTTGGCCTTGTAGCGAAAGGGCATTTTAATAAAATCCAGCACCGGTTGATCGAGGGTGGGCGGCAGTTGTCCGATGTAACCGATTTTACGGCGAAAATCGGTTAGATTTCCATCATCGATGGGGGTGCCGTTGAAAGAGATGGTGCCGGAAAATTGTTCAAAGAAGAGTATCGATTTGAGCAGGGTGGACTTTCCACTGCCCGATTCACCGGTCAACAGGATCTTTTCTCCCTTCTTTACGGTGATATTAATGGAATCCAATATGACGTTGTCCTTTTTTTTCACCCGGATGTCTTCAATATGGATCACATTCCCTTCTCCATCTGCAATTCAAACAACTGTACCAAATATTGAGCCACCCCCTCTTCATACACTGACTTTGCTTTAACCTCAAATCGCTCTTTCAACTCCTCCACGGCATTTCCCATTACGACCGGAGAGCCCACCGCATGTAAGGCATCGGAATCGTTATAGTTATCGCCAAAATAGATCACGTCGGACATGGGGATGGATATTTCTTTACAAAATTTTCGCAGCGCCAGGTCTTTCCTCGCCTTCGGTGGTGTAACTTCTAACCAGGAAAGTTCCGTTCCTCCGGATAGTATTAGTTGAAATTTTTCCTGGATCGAGGCTCTGATTCGAGAGCGGATCTCCTCTACCCGATCGTTGGGGACCAGGGTGGAAATGCCGGTTATGCCTTGAAAATCCCTTACTTCTTCCACCTGGGTTAAAGAAGGCCGATCCTTCAGGTATCCCCTACCCTTGCACAAGACTTTAAAATCTTTCTCTTTTCCTTTATATACGATGATGGGGGTTTTGTGCCGATCCAGTAAACGGTAGATGTCTTCCGCCTCATTTTTCGGAATTTGAAGTTCCCATATAATTCGCCCCCTCTTTTCACACAGCACACCATTCTGCACGATAAGGGTGATCTGCTCATTCAGATTCCGGACATAGCGTCTGGCGGCATGGTAATTAAAACCGGTTATTAATACCACCGGGATATCCATTGAGATTAAATGATTCAGCACCCCACAGGTAAAACCAGGAATAATGTTTTTACCGTAGGTCAACGTACCGCCGATATCCGACGCCACCAATTTCGGTCTCTTTACCATAAAGAATTATATATGATTTCCAAATCCCCCGCAAGTATCCGCTATCCGGCTGCCGGCAAAAGTAATAAAGTAATGCACCGTGCAGGATTTAGGATTTGGACATACAGGCTGATCAGAACAGAAGAATAATGGGTGTGGTTTGAAACTTCAAAACCAGAAGACTGTCCGAGATCAGGTCATCGCCCAGGATCAGGACAATACGGAACTGGAGAAATAATCTCTCTTGGGGATAGAATGAAACCCTATTGTTCTTTATTGCGTCTAAATCTTATTCACATGAAGTCATTAAATTTAAAGGAGGATGCGATGAAGGTATTGGTACTATTTATTTCCCTGGCCTTAGCGGCCGGTTCCCTATCCCCTCAGATCAACAACCCGGATAAACCGATTAAGGGGCAGTGGGACTTAAAAATGAAAAAAATCTGGGAAACAAAATCCGCCGGGCCCCACATTTTCGCCGAAATACAGAATATTGAGGCGGCAGATGACGGCCGAGTGTATGTCCTGGATGCCAAAAACTTCCAGGTTTATATATTCGATAAAGACGGAAAATATATCTCCGCCTTCGGGAAAAAGGGGGAAGGCCCCGGAGAATTTCGGACGGTTCACATGGGACGGCAGCTTTTTGTTATTCAAGACCGCCTGATCTTCCTGGAAAGAGGACGGCTGCACTTCTTCTCACTGGAGGGGCGGTATCAAAGAACTGCCGTATATCCGGCGCAGTTCCGGCCCAGAGTGTTTGTGTCGCCACACCTGTTTATTTCGGCCCCGGTTACCGTAGACGACCCCCGGCAGAGGGAGACTCCGATCACATTGTATAATTTAAAAACCAGGCAATCTAAAGAAATTGCCCGATTTCAGCCCTTTGACCGGGCAACGGCAACCGAATCCGGCGGGGGGCAGCAGGTGACGGTGGCGATCGTGATCGGTGAAATTACGCCCCTGATGGAACTGACCTACCGGGATAATAACATTTACTACGGCATGACCAATCAATACCGGATTCATATTGCCGATATTGACGGAAAAATAGTGGGACAATTCGGCATTCCGGACCGGGAGCCCGTGAAAGTGAGCAAAGAATTTTTGAATGAACTTAAAGAACAGTTGAAGGATGTACCCGGCGAATTTTTGAAACGTATCCTGGATGGATTACCCCAAAATGCCTCCTATTTTTACAGCATCTTTGCGGGTGCCAGAGGCGAAATTTATACCTTTATCTCAGATCCGGATAGTAAATCCGGGAAACGTATTGATGTGTTTTCTCCTCAAGGCCGATACATATACGGCACCGGCTTTAAAATTCCCGGAGATCAAACCTTATCCACCAGCCAGTTGAAAGACGACCGACTATTTACGGCCTCCGAAGATGAGGACGGCAATATCATACTCACGGCATACCGGTTGCACCTGCCCCTCTTTGATTAATCCCCCCGCCCCCTACCCCAATCTTTCCATTCTTCCACTATTCCAGCATTCCAGCTCTTTTATTTGAGGGAAAAATCGTTTTTTTTTGACAATAATGGGGTTAAGTGCTATAATTTTACCTACATATCATGGATAACGTAACCTTTATAAAATAAACGAAAGGGAAAGTCCAATGATTAAGTTAAAGACAAACGAAAATGCGTTAATCATCACCGATATTCAAAACGATTTCTGTCCCGGCGGGGCACTGGCCATTGCCGGGGGAGATCAAACCATTCCCATTATCAACCGGATATCTGGGAAATTTTACAAGGTAGTGGCCACCCAGGACTGGCATCCCCCGGATCACCTCTCTTTTGCCGCCAACCATGGGGGGAAGAAAGAGTACGACATCATCGACCTGAACGGGATAGAACAGGTCCTGTGGCCGGTACACTGCGTGCAGGGCCTCGCAGGGGCCGCGTTTCACCGGGACCTGGACCTGCGGCCGGTTCACCTGGCCATCCGCAAAGGGGTACACCGGGGCATCGATTCCTATTCCACCTTCCGGGAAAACGATAAGAAAACCCCAACCGGCCTGGATGGTTATCTCAAGGGCCTGGGCATCAGCCAGGTGTTCCTCACCGGGTTGGCCACCGATTACTGTGTGTTTTACTCGGCCATGGACGCGACGGAATTCGGCTTCGACGTCTACCTCATCCTGGATGCCTGCCGGGGCGTGGGCCTGCCTGAAGGAAATATAGAAAAAGCCCTAAAAACACTGCGGCAGAACGATGTCAAAATCATCGAATCCACACAACTCTCTTAACATGCAGAATCATCACCAACTGGCCTTGCTGACCGACCTGTATGAACTCACCATGATGCAGGGGTATTTTTTCAGCCACCGGCACAGACAGGCGGTGTATGAGATGTTCTTTCGCCGGCAGCCCTTTGAGGGCGGGTATACTATTTTGGCCGGTCTGGACCCCCTGCTGGATGTTGTAGAAAATCTCCGGTTTACGGAATCGGATCTGAACTATCTGGAATCGCTAAAATTGTTTAAACAGGATTTCCTGGATTACCTGGGAGATTTCCGGTTCAACGGCGATATCTTTGCCGTGTCGGAGGGCACACCGGTATTTCCCAACGAACCGATAGTGCGGGTCCATGCCAATATCATGGAAGCCCAACTGGTGGAGAGCATTATCCTGAACTTCATCAATTTTCAATCCCTGATCGCCACCAAGACCGCCCGCATCGTGCATGCCGCCAACGGCAGTATGGTCATGGAGTTCGGGCTGCGGCGGGCCCAGGGCATAGACGGAGCCATCTCCGGCTCCCGGGCCGCCTATATCGGCGGGGCCAGCAGCACCTCCAATGTGCTGGCAGGCAAACTGTACGGTATACCGGTATCCGGCACCATGGCCCACGCCTGGATCATGAGTTTCGATACCGAACTGGAATCGTTTCAAGCCTATGCCGACCTCTACCCCCAGGAGTGCATCCTGCTGGTGGACACCTTCGATACATTGAAGTCCGGTGTGCCCAATGCCATCAAGGTCTTCAAGAGTATGGACCACCGGGAAAATCGACGGCTGGGTATCCGGCTGGATTCCGGCGACCTGGAATACCTGAGCAAGGCGGCCCGGGAAATGCTGGATGAAAACGGCCTGCCGGAGGTGAAAATCGTGGCCTCCAACGAGCTGGACGAAGGGATCGCCAACCAATTGAGAAAGACCGGTGCACCCATCGACGGCTGGGGGATCGGTACCAAATTGATTACCGCCAATGATGACCCGGCCTTGACCGGCGTGTACAAGATTGCGGCCAGGCTGGAAAAGGGGAAAGAGGCACCCACCATTAAAATTTCCAACAACCCGGAAAAGACCACCAATCCCGGTATTAAGAACGTATACCGGCTTTACGATCAACAGCAAAAGATGCTGGCCGACCTGATCTACCTGGAAAAGGAAGAAGAGACGCTGGGGCGGGCCATCAAAAAAAAGACGGCCATCACCTTCAACCACCCCAACATCGATTATGCCCGCTTCAGCCTGGATACCTACGGGGAAGCCCGAAAACTGCTGCAACTGGTGATGAAGGCAGGAAAAAAGCTGGCAGCCTCACCCAGCCTGGACCGGCTTCAGCAGAGGACACGAACGGAACTGGCTTCATTGGACTCTACCTATAAAAGGCTCATCAACCCCCACATTTACAAGGTCAGCCTGTCGAATCGGTTAAAACAATTAAAGAAGGATATGATCCGGCGGTATAGTGGAAGCCAACAACCAACGTTATAGAGAATAGACCAGGGCCCGTAAGTAGGGGGGCAAGATCTGTTTGACCTGGCAGACCTGGGCAAAGTGGCGCAGCCGGGAGAATCCCTTTGCCTGGTTGGATTTCACGTATTTATTCAGGGCTTCGAGAGCCGTCTTTTCCCCCAATTTCTTGCGATAGCGAAAGGTGTCGCACAGGGCCTTTTCCTGGCCGTAGAGGCGCACCGGGCCATGAGGGGTGTCCACGGTCTCGATGCCGGGACTGTAAAACCGGTCGCGAAAATAGAAAACCTGGACCCGGGGATGATAGATCCGGGGCACCCGCCGGTTGTGGGGTACCGCCATCATGACGGTTGGGGATTCCTCCTGGATCAAGCCGTGGTAGTGGAGAGCCGAGGTCAGGGCCACGATGCCGTCGGTCAGGGCCAGGGCCGCATCGATGAAATCCCGGGGCATATCGGCAGTGTCCTCCAGTGCTGCCAGCCGGTACAGGCCGTTCTTGATCTTAATGACGACCCCCTGCCGGTGCAGTGCCTTGAGATCCAGGGGATCATGCCCCGCGGCTTTCCACTCTTTGAGCCGGATATAGCCGCGCCGGTCTTCTATAAATTGAATCAACGGCCCACTATTATTTTGCATGCCAATAATATACACCGACCCACAAATAAATTCAAGGTTTCCAGACCCTCGGTATCTTTTGTTCCAGGAGCATGAGGTCGGTTAAGACAATGGCTGAGGCTGCCTCTACCACCACCGGCACCCGCAGGGCAATACAGGCATCGTGACGGCCCTCTATCTTCAGGGTTTCCGGTTTGCCAGTTTCGAGATTCACGGTCTGCTGGGCACGGCCGATGCTGGCGGTGGGCTTGACCGCCACCCGGAACATGATATCGTTGCCGCTGCTGATGCCGCCGTTGATGCCACCGGCATGGTTGGTGGCGGTCTTGCCGGAGGTATCCTCCAGGGGATCGTTGTGGTCGCTGCCCCTCATGCGGGCAGCCCCGAAGCCGCTGCCGAATTCGACGCCCTTGACTGCCGGGATGGCAAATACCAGGTGGCTGATGAGGGATTCCACCGAGTCGAAAAAGGGCTCCCCCAGGCCAACGGGCACCCGGCGAATCCGGCAGGTCACGATGCCGCCTACGGAATCATTGTCCCGCAGCGCCCGTTCCACCGCCTGCTCAATATCCGGGCTGCCGCCAGCCTCGATCAATTGGGCCGCCACCTCGATGGGACGGATGATCTTCTTGGCCACCACCCCGGCCGCGGTGAGGCCCACAGTCAGGCGGCCGGAAAAATGACCCCCGCCCCGGAGGTCGTTAAACCCGTCATATTTCTGATGGGCGGTAAAATCCGCCTGCCCGGGCCGGGGAACCTGTCGGAAGAGGTCGTAATCTCTGGGCTTTACATCGGTATTGCCGAAGGTGATGGCCAGCGGAGCACCGGTGGTAACGCCCGCCATCACCCCGCTCCGGAGATGGGGAATGTCGGGCTCCTGCCGACGGGTCGTACCCTTAGCGCCGCTGCGCCGCCTGGAGAGGTCGGCCTCAAAATCCGCAGCCGTCAACTGCAGACCCGCGGGACAGCCGTCGATCACCATGCCCACAATGGGGCCGTGGGATTCACCGAAAATCGTAATTCTAAAAATCCTGCCGAAACTATTCATGGCACCTCACCCCTATTTTTGCGATATCTTTAAAAAAATCCGGGTAGGACTTGTGGACTGCCTGCCAGCCCGTGACCTTCACCTCGCCCCCGGCAGCTACAGCCGCGGCTGCCGCGGCCATGGCGATGCGGTGGTCGTTGTGGCTGTCCACCGTGCCGCCGCCCACGGCACCGCCCCGGACAATCAGCCAGTCGCCGGACAGTTCAATGTCAATCCCCAGATTGCCGAACTCCTGTTTCAGCACCGCGGCCCGGTTACTCTCCTTGTGTTGCAGCCGGTCGGCGCCCTTGATGACGCTCTTTCCCGGGCAGTGGGCAGCTAAGGCAACCAGGGGGGGAAACAGATCGGGACAGTGGCTGGCATCAAACTCGAAAGTTTTTAACCGCTGCCCCGTTACCACCACGGAATCTTGTTCTATTTCTACCCGGGCCCCGGCCAGGGTCAGGGCCTCTAAAATGGCCCGGTCCGCCTGGCAGGATTGGGGATCGAGGCCGAAGAGTTCGACCCGTCCGGCTAAGGCCGCGGCCACCAGTAAGAAGGCGGCACCGCTCCAGTCTCCTTCAATCGTATACTGCCGGGCCCGGTATGTCTGTCCTGCCTCGATATAAAAGCCCTCATAATCGTGATTCTCCACGGACACGCCGAAATCCGCCAGTACCCGCAGGGTCAGATCGATATAGGGCTTGCTCTTCAGGTTCTCGACCACCAGTTGGCTATTGCCCTCAGCCCTGGGCAGGGCCATGAGCAGACCGGTCACAAACTGCGAACTCAACGAGCCGTCCACTTTAGCCCGGCCGCCCCTTAAGGGGCCCTTTACGGTAAGGGGGACAAAGCCGTTATGGGTGTG
The DNA here is from genome assembly GCA_965603365.1 of uncultured bacterium. Lineage (GTDB taxonomy): Bacteria > Acidobacteriota > Aminicenantia > UBA2199 > UBA2199 > JAHELQ01. Next base: position 5,591 of record CBFDCR010000058.1, on the reverse strand, counting down.
AACCTCTGCCCCCAATTCCTGCAGCGGCTGCTGCACCAGGCCCATGGGCCGCTTCAGCAGCGAGCCGGTGCCGGTCAGGGTGAGGGCTGCCTCATGCAGGGCGGCGATGGCGGTAAACATCCGCACCGCCAGGCCCGATTCGCCGCAGTCCAGTTCCCTTTGCCGGGGCCGGAATCCGCCCTGTATGACAACACGGTCGTCGCTCCGCCGGACCGCTGCCCCCAATTGTCCCGCCACCCTCAACGCAGCCAGGGCATCCCGACAGGAGGTGGGGTTGTGGAGCACGGTCTCGCCCTCGGAGAGCAGGGCTGCGGCAATGGCCCGCTGCATCATGCTCTTGGAGGCTGGTGCCCGGGCCCGACCCTCTAGCTTAGAAGGTGCAATCCATTTCGTCATTGATCTTCTCCGCAATGGTTTCGACCGAATGCCACCGGGCATCGCTGTTGACCACCAGGTCGGCGCTCCGGGCATAGAGTCCCAGCCGGCGGAAAAATATCTGCCGGGCCACTTGCCGGGAATCGGCAGTGTCCAGCAGGGGGCGGCTGCCCGGCGGGATCAGGTGCAGGTTGCTCTCCGGCGGCGCCAGGAGCCAGACCACCAGGGAATGTTTCTTCAACATGTCCCGGTTTTGCCCGTCCAGTACAATGCCGCCGCCCCAGGCAATCACCGTATGTCTGGGGTGGCTGCCCAATATGCCGTTTAATAGATCCTTTTCCCGGCTGCGGAATGCCGCCTCCCCCTCCCGGGCAAATATGTCGCCAATAGAGCGGCCGCTCTGCGCCTCGATTCTGGTATCGGCATCCATCAGGCGCCAGCCCAGCCGGCGGGCCAGGATCTCGGCCACCGTACTCTTGCCCGAACCCATAAAGCCTACCAGCGACACGGTATCCTTTTTTGCCTCCCAGCTATGCCGACGCAGGCCGCGGCGCATCGCCTCCACATCCGCCGGCAAACCGGTAAAACGGTGAAACGCGGGAACCGCCTGGTGCAGCAGCCACTCTTCACCTTTGATGACGGTGCAGCCCCGGCCGGCTGCAGTGTCGATTAGTCTGGAGGACTTGTAGTTGGCATCCAGTACCACCAGGCCCGGCCGGAGCCACTCCGGCCTGACTACCCCTACCCCGGCCGGCAGGCTGGATACCAGGATGTCGGCGGATTTTAATATTTCCGGCAGATGTTCCAGCGGCTCGGCCCGGCAGCCCAATGCGGCCGCGGCCGCGGCTGCCTTCTCAAAGGTACGGTTGACCAACACCACCCGGCCGCCCTGTTGAAGCAGGCCAAACACCGCCGCCCGTCCGGCACCCCCAGCCCCCAGCACCACACAGGCCCGGTCGGAAACCGTTATGCCTCCGGCCTTCAAGGCATTGGCCACGCCCAGGTGATCGGTATTGGTGCCCTTAAGACGTCCTTGCTCATTCACCACGGTGTTGACCCCGCCGATCTGCCGCGCCTCGCCGGCCACCTCAGCCAGCAGGGACATGATCTCATGTTTGAAGGGTGCGGTGACATTCAGGCCCCCCAGACCGGCCTGTCTGAACAGGAACAGGGCCTCTTCGGCGGTATCGGCGGCCAGCCGCACGTACGCGGCCGCCATATTCATGGCCCCAAAGACTTCGTTGAACATCCAGGGACTCTTGCTGTGCAGCACCGGCCTGCCGGTCACGGCAAATAGGTTGTGATCAGGCATGGGCGATATCCGTCAGTATCCTTCGCAGCGTATCCCGGTCGATCTGGCCGTCCGCGGTCTGCCGACCGCCGGAGAGCGCGGCATAGGTGAAGGGCGCGCCCAGCAGGGGCGCGGCGATGCGGCTGATCTTGCCCGCCTCACCCATGGCCAGGGCAATAAGGTCGCGGGGGTCGTCGTACAGGGCCAGCAGCCGGCTGCACTCGGTGCCGGTCTTCACCGTGCAGGCGATCTTGGCTATATGGCCGCCGCTGTCAAAACAGGTATTTACGATGTGCCGCAGCTCCGAGAGGGGCGGCGTTAACTTGTAGTTATGGTAAGAGACGATTATCTTACATCCCCGTTCACGGCAGCAGTCCACTATTTCCCGCTTAAAATCCCCGACCGCCTCCACTTCGATGTCCACATACGAGGCCCCGGCCTCGACTGCCCCTTTGAGCAGCCGCATCCGCTCCCCTGCGGAATAGGGCCCGGGCCGGCAGGTGGCAATCAGTTTTAAGGGGAGCGAAAAGAGCTGCCGGGTCTGGGCAGGGGGCAATCCCATGAGATCCAGCCGCAGTTCCGCCAGGCTCTCGTTCTCCAGGGCCCGGAAACAGTCCTCAAGATTGGTTTCCCTGATACATACACAGATCATCCAGTACATCCTCCAGGGTGTCGATGGCGATTTCCTCTACCACTGCCTCGCCGAGGCGGTCGAGCAGCACAAAATGGATACAACTGCCCTGCCTCTTCTTGTCTTTGCCGATGGCATCCAGCACCGCCTGCCGGTCCATCCGGGCTCTGACCGGAAGCCTGAGATGTTCCAGCAGTCGTCTGACTCTGCCGGCCCCTGCTAAAGACAGGCGTCCCCGCTTAACCGACAGGTCTGCGGCCGCGGCCATGCCGATACTGACTGCCTGGCCGTGGGCAATGCCGGTGGTCTTTTCCAGGGCATGGCCAAAGGTATGGCCGAAATTCAACAGACGCCGCTCGCCCCTCTCCTGTTCATCCCGGTTCACAATGGCTGCCTTGATGGAGACCGAATCAAAGACCAACCGCTCCAGCACATCGAAGTCCAGGGTGAGGGCCTGCCGGTAGTTATTCTCCAGGAAGGCGAACAACCGGGCATCGGCAATGGCGGCGTGTTTCACGATCTCGGCAAAGCCGTTGAGGCGCTCTTCTTCTGACAGGGTGTGCAGCATGTGGGTATCGCAGATGACAAAATCCGGCTGGTTAAAGGTGCCCACTATGTTCTTGTAGGCCTTAAAATTGACGCCGTTCTTGCCGCCCACACTGGCATCCACCTGGGCCAGAAGGGTGGAAGAGACAAAGCCGAACCTGATGCCCCGCAAGAAGGTGGAAGCGGCAAACCCGGCAATGTCGCAGACCACTCCGCCGCCGATACCGATTAAAAAGGTAGACCGGTCGGCCTTCAACTCCAGCAGCTCCCGGTAGATCGTCTGTACGGTATCGAGGGTCTTTATGCCTTCGCCGCTGCCGATCTCGATGATGGGCCAATCGGGAAACTCCTTCTCATAATAGTGCCTGACGTTTTGGTCGGTGACGATGACGGACTGCCTTGGCGGCAGATACCGCTCCAGGTTACTGATGCTCTCGCCGATCAAGATCTTCGACTGGCCGGTTTTGCCGGTTATCTCGATCGTTTTCACCCTTTAGCCTCCCCTCTCCCGGGCTGCAATCATTTTCCAGCCCCGGCCCGGCAGTTCCGCACTCCCTGAGATTTTTCGCGCCCGCCGGTAGGAGAGCTCCAGCAACACACCGATTAAAATGGGCAGGAAGCTGAGAATCACCGCGCCCAGAATCACCTGGTGCACATCCACCTCGAAATCCTGGGGAAAGGCGGCAATGCCCCAGATCACAAAGCCCCAGAATAGGCCGCTTAAGCCCAGTAAGGAGCGGGAGACGATGGCCTTCCACAACTGGTTTTTGACCGGCACCGCCGCTGCTGCCGGAGCCGGAGCCGCGGCAGCCGGTACAGTGCTCAAGGCCCCCAGCAGTATGATCTTGACCACCAGGCCCAGGGGTTCCCGTTCATGCCGGTCCATAAACAGGATAAAATAGAGTAAAATAAGACTGGGCAGTACAGCCAAAATCAACAGCAAAATGGTATTCACCTGTTAATTATACCGGATTTTGTCTTTTATCCCAACACTTTTTTTATTTTGCCCCTCACCTTGCCCCCCTCCACCCTACCCCTATCTATTTTTCGCATCCTTTCCCGTTTTCTCCAGGGATATTCCCCCTGTCGTTCCGGCGCCGATGGCTGCTGCCGCCTGTAGGGGACGCAGATTCTCCCGCCCCCTACACCTACCCCATCTATTTTTTACATCTTTCCATTATTCCATCACTTCAACATTCCCTTCCATTAATTGAGTGGTTGAGGGATTAATTGGTCAAGGAACGGAAAGGGGACAAAGAAACCTGTTTTGAAGGAGTCTATAACTTCTCGATCTCTTCGGGGGTTAAGCCGGTATACCTGGCAATCCTGTCCACAGGCTCTCCCTCTTTTTTCATCACCCGGGCTATTTCGACTTTTTCCTTTTTTTTACCCTTCTCTTCACCTATAATCACTCCCTCTTCCAGACCCTCTTCATAGGAGGTGTCCACCACCCCCTTTAGATCCCGGTACACCTTCAAACTCTCCTCGTATTCGGTATAGGGATTAATATACCGTGCCTTCATCGCCGTATCTCCATTTTCATATTCCATTACCCATTATAAACGCAATCCCCGGATTTTTCAGCCAAAACAATTCCCTTTCCCGATTTTAAGGCAAATTGAAACGAAAGGGGGCACCCCTCTCAAGAGTTAACACACCCCGCCCCTTCGGGGCACCCCTCTCAAGAGGGGAGTCACGGCGATGCTGGTTGTTGGGGGGGTATGCTGGGGTGAGGGATGTGCGTGTTACGTTAAGGAATGTGCGTATCACGTTAAAGGTTTCGCATCCTACGTTAACGGCTGCGCATCCCACGTTAAAAAATGCGCATCCTGCGTTAAGGTAGAGGGCGAGAGAATCTGCGCCCCCTACACACGACACCCTACATCCCATCTATTTTTTACATCCTTCCATTATTCCATCACTCCATCATTCCAACATTCCCGTTCGTGTATTTCCCTTTCCTGGGGTTGTTATTTTTTTGTCTTTGTGGTAAATAGGGAGGGTAGTTTTTGTTTTTTGGGTGAAAGGATACAGACGATGAAACGCATTTTTATTAGTTACAGTCATGAGGATGAACTGTGGATGGAGCGGTTGGTGAAGCACCTCACGAAGATTGGGGACGGTGCATTGAAGTATGGAAATATAGTCATTATCACCTGATCCTGGAAAACAGCAGCGGCAAGATGTCGGAATTCCTAAAACAGGTGAACGGTGAATACGGCATGTATTATAGGAAACACTCCGGCGGCAAGGGTTATGTTTTCCAAAACAGGTTTAAATCCACTTTGATACAGGATGAAGCCTATTTGCAAACATCCATCGCTTACACCCTTCTTAACCCGGTACGTGCCGGTATGGTTAAGCAGCCCGAGGACTATGTCTGGTCAAGCTTTAACGATTACTTCAGCAGCCGGAATTCAGGGATAGTGGACACCCTATTTGTAGAGGAACTATTCGGAAGTAGATCGGAATTTCTACACTTCATCCAGTTGCAATCCGGAAAAGAGATGATCGAACGAAGGACAAGATATGGCTGCATCCTGGGCAGCGATGAATTTTTAAAAGAAGCCCTTAAGAAATACGACAGGCGAAAGAGGCAGGAGGGGCTTCACGGCAAAAGAATCAATGATCGCTATTTTGAGCCGGTGGAAAAGGTGATATGGGAACTTGAAAGGCAGAAAAGGATAAGTATAGATGAAATAGAACCGGTCAAACCATCTATTTCCATACTTCAATGCACCGTCCCCT
>CBFDCR010000057.1:0-34870 GCA_965603365.1 uncultured bacterium | reverse complement strand
GCCCTGGCTGTCGTCTAGTTTTTCAAAAAAGCAGCCTTCTTCCAGGCCATTTTTACTTCTAAAATCTCTGATTTCCTCTTCGACCTCCTCTCCCTTCACTTCCGGTTGAAAGAGACCACATTCAATGATTTCTCTGCCGTACCGGAAAGTGGCTATCTTCAATAAATCTTTGGCCGGGAAGCTGATAGAAGACAGCCCAGCCCCACTGTAGGCGGTTACCTTTTGATTAAAAAAGTGTCCGGATAGTACTTCTGAAGTCACCGGTTCCGTGAGTCTTTCAGCCACGGGGGGGAAAATAAGATGAAACAGAATTTCGCCGCTCAGAGAGAATAAATCTCCCGTCGTGGCAATAGTTACCTGGTTGTTCTTCAGTGTGTCCAGTAGGTAACAGTAGTCGAAAGGCTTTATGTCTCTAAAAAGAAACTCAGGATTTATGTAGTCGAGGGAAAAAGATCTGACTTCGGAAAAGTAATCCAGTTCCTTAAGGGCTGCATAAAGGGTAGCCCAGGCACTGCCATTTACAAGATTACCGGAAAGAGATTTCTCCTCCTCTATCGTCGGGATGAGAAACAGCCCGTGAACCGAAACACCTGTTATACTGTATCGGATTTCCAGTTGATATCGACAAAAATAGGCAACATCCAGAAATATGGAAGAGCATTTCGTTTCGGAAAGACTCCCCACCACAAAAATGTCAACCGTTCTGGATCGATCAAGGGGCATCTGTTCTTTTTCCGCTAATTTCCTGATGAGTTTTTCCGTACCTATGCTACTGACCCTGGCTACGGCTCGATCAAGTTCCATGGCAAGTCGGGCTATCGAGAGTTTAAACTGGTTTCTTTCATTTAGCCTTATATTTACCGCTTTCTTGTCTGTTGAATCAGAAGAATCTTTAGCCCTTTTATCGGTGGCGTTGCCATCGATTCCCCCTGGATAGTCAATAAATTCTACAAAAGTAAACTCGTCAAACCTATAGTGGAAGGCATCTTTCAAAGAACTGGATAGCTCTTTACCGGTATTACCTAAACCAATTACTATGCTGGGACGGATAATCAAAGTTGTAACCTCCTACAAAATTATAGTTGTTCAACAAAATCACGTACCATTTCCATTTGCTTCCGGCTTAAATCTTCTCGATTCTTTTTCATGTAATCCCAGATGAATTTCTTTGCCTGCTCATTCCCCATCTCTTCAAGTTTCTTATTTACGTTCTTCCGGAGCAGCCTTACCATGGCGCCATCCCGGAAAATCGCGTCCATCGTCTTCTCCAACCCCGAGGCAATGGCGGCCTCTTCCATCTCATCCTCAAACACCCCATGAGGACGCAGCATGTAAAAAGTGAGACCTCTCTGGTAAACAATTTCGAACATTCTTCCCAGGACGAAGTAGAGTTCCCGATTCTCGGCCTCCGGCTCGTCCACCAGAGGACGGGTAATTTTTGGGAAATCTTTTGCCCCTTTAAAAACATGAAGGGGGACACCTTCCTTTATCAGGCCTTCATATTCTGATTCAAAATCCTCCATTCCCCAGAGGGCAAACAACGGCAGACCGTGATGATTACGATCAATGGCAATCTTGGTAGAGTCTTTTATGGAGGTGATGTTGGTCTTAAACGGAAGTTCCGTACCCTGAAAAACAGACTCCTCTTCATCTTCAGTGCCTAAAACAAGGATCTCTTCCAATTCTTCTCCATAGTCACCTTTAGGGTCCATGATGGCTGCATCGTAAACCCAAAAAGGCGTCGCTCTTTTATACAAATTCAGTAGAATCTCGGAGGGAGATTTTTTATCGGTATTAAGGGACGGTAAACCATTCCCCATAAGAATATCCTCGATGCTGTATTCTTTGAAACCCTGAAATTTAGTTTCAAAATAGGCAATAATTTCATCCCTGATCACATCGTATTCTTTATCCTTCCAGGAATAAAGTTCTTTAGTGTGGTTGATTAAATCTGTTGCCATGATTTCTCTGTTTTTAATTTGTTCATGATACATATCCTGCACATCAGAATGACTTACCACCGACCTTCCCAGGAGGAATTCAATACTGTTCTTTCTTTCGGATTCAAATTTTCCTTTATCATCAATGTTTTCGGCAATCAAGGACAATTTTCTAATCATAGTATCAATATCTTTCAAGTAACCACCAGTGTGATTAAGCAGCTCCCCCAATACCTCCATGGTTTGATTGTGGGCAAATAACTGCAATTCCATGTTGTAACAACTCACCAGTTCCACCAGGAACTCATCCCGAAGACGTTGGACCTTCTTCGAAAACTTACCAAAACGGAATCTGCGAGACGCCTCTCCAATTTTTTGTAAGAGCCTGTCTCTTAATCTCTCTCTTGATCTCAGTTTCTCTTCAAGCCCATCCCGTTTTTCTCTCAAGACACCTTGCTTTTGGGATATGTCTGCCTGCACCTCTGCGATGAATTTCCTGACATAGGGAAAACCTTTGTAACTTTCAGCCATTAACTCATGATATTTTTCATCTAATCCTTCAGAAAAAAGGGATTCTATTTCATCTTTCTTACTGGACATAATTTTGTTAAAGCGGGTCATTCGCTCCCGACGATAGCCATCCACAAAACTCTTCAATACCCCTACCAGTTCAGCATCGGCGTAGTCTTTAAATCTGTCAGCGCCAATTCTAACGGCTATCTGTTCCATCTTACCATCTTTCTCTTCGGTCATCAGGCGTTCTATGATAAGGTCTGGTTGAATAGCACGGCCCTTTAAATATTTCTCCGCCTCTTCATCAATCAATTCTTCATCCACGGCACAATTTAATAAATTCTCCTGGATAATTTCCCTGGTCAATTTTGCTGAACAGAATCTAATAATCTCGTCTACCGGATAGGTTTCGAAGGCAACTCCAAAGGCGCTGTATGCCGTAATTTTTCCACTGGCTGATTTCCCCAATACCCCCAGGCCGCCAAATATATTATTTTCTTCCTGGGCACCGGCTCTACCAATCTGTGTACTGATTTTTAGAAAAAGGGATTGAGCGATCAACTGCATGGCAGAACTTTGATCCTCCAGTTTCAATTCATCTTCATTGGTGGTATCCATCAAATAGCAGGCATCAAAAGGTTTTTTTTCAATTTTTTTAAGCTTACCCTTCCAGGGGATATAATTAAATTTGGCCGTTTCCATGAAGTAATCCAATTCTTTCAAAGCAGCATAAGAATTGGCTTCTGCCCGGATCATCAGGTCAGCGCTGAGTTTCGTACTAAAAGCGGAGGGAAGGAGGAAAACACCGATTTTCTGAAAAGATTTAATCTTTTCATCGCTGGCGGCTAGATTCACGATGTACGACAAATCGAGAAACATGCCGGACCCGGTACCGCCGCATAAAGAGGACATAAGATAAACATCCATGTTCTCCTTGGTATTCCGATAGCGCTCTTTCCAGATCAGATGCAAGGATTTCATGGCTTCCCTGATGATAGCACGAATCCTTTTTTCCTTTAATAATAATGACAAACGGCCAATGGGACGGGTAATCTGTGCCCCCTGGTCCACCTGACCTGGTCGCAAATCTCTGGGGAACCAGGAAATTATTTCCTTATACTCGACCATTCCTTGAATATTTTGCACCACCCGGTCAACATTATAACCTCCCAGGTTCCAGAATTCGTTGGTGGATAACAGCACTTCATTTCCATTTTGGTCCAATATCGATTCACTTATTTCTGCTGTGGTATCAAAACATAACAATTTTACTAAATCTGGCAATTTGCCATTATTGGTTTCAAAGAATCGTCGTTTCAGATATCGAACGGTTTCATGACCTGTCCCACCCACTCCAATTACCAGGCTGGGCCTGGTAATAACTTCTTTTTTCTCTGCCATTTTTATGTCCTCCTAATATTGATTTATATTTCATATATTTATTTTAGACCCAATTGATTGTAGTGCTCACCAAGAATATTGAGTTCTTCCTTAGAAAGATCTCCCGAAGCTTCCATATTTTTGATGAAAGCTTTGAGTAAAATTTTCATTTTATCGATTCCTTCATCCTGAACCATCTGACAAAAACGCTGCTCGATGTCCTCAGGCATCTCATCATTTCTTATGAAATTGAAGAAGGCAATATCCTTTTCTTTCCCTAACGATCTAATGCTACCGTTGGAATCATGCCAGAAGAAACCACCTTCCTCTATGGTAATAAATTTCATAAATTGTGCAACGGCAAATGATCTTTTCCTTTCCTTAATGAATTGAGGAGAATAACTGATATAAGGCAATTCATATCGCTCACTTAAAGTGTGCAAGGGGAAATCCTCTTTCCTTAGATCAAGATATGCTTGCTCTATTTTTTTTATCTCTTCCAGTCTTGAAAGCTTTATTCCGTAGCATTCTCTTAGCATTAATAGATCAATATTAATGTTCTCACAGATGAGTTCAAAATCGAAATCAACCTTTTCCCTTACATCCCGAAATAAAAGTTCATCGATATTGCTATGCACAACCACACGTTCATAAAATTTTTCTCCTATTTTGACTTCTGGCACTGCCTTCGGCTGCGAAAAGAGATAGAGTCGGTTTAAAATATCTTCAAGTTTTAATAAACCTTCGGTTTTAAAAATATCGGAAATATCCATTTCGCTATAGGCGATATAATAAGCAGAACAGAATTCGATTAACTGTTCTTCTAACAAAGAACAATTCTCAATTAGCGTGTAAAAATTATCATGTTGTTGATAAAACGCAGTCATCATATCTTCTAAATCTGGCTTATATATTTCGTATATACGTTCTAAATCTTCATCTTCCAGAAAAAAACGAGAAATACCATCAGAATTAAAAATCAACTTTGCGGTTTCCTCTATATCTCTCCCGATCTTTTCATATAACTTGTCCAGGGATGATGTACGGCTTTCAACCTTTTTACTTTCATTTTTTAAAAAATCATCAACCTCAGAATAAAAATGGATGAGGGCGTCCCATAAAAGATTTTTGATGCTTTTTTTGGCAAAGACCGACAATAAAGAAAAAAAATCATCAGCTAATTTCCGTTGTTTTTTGATCTGCTGACGGTTAAATATACCGCTTATCTTTTCTAAAGGCGAAACATTAGTCAATTTTTCGACTCTATCGAGTAATTGGCGGAGATTCGTTTCTGCTTCATCCATTGAAGAAGCCATGCTTTGCTTCGTTTTTGTAACTTCTTTTGATAAGCTTTTTACTTTTAAAGAAAATTCATCCAAAAACTTTTTGGCATATAACAAGCCATTTCTCCGCTTGTTAATGATGTCTTGATAGCTTGATGTGATTTTGGATTTTATATCGTTCTTAAGATTCAAGAAATATTGATCCAAAAATTGACGAACCTTTTTAAGACGGTCCTTAAGGATGTTCTGCATCAGTTCATTTAATTTTTCATTATCGACTATATCCTTGACTTGTTTCCACTTTAAAGGCCATAAATGAAACAACTCCTTCTTAGCGATCTCTTTTTTGAAATCATCGTTAACACTTTCTCCATCATATTTATCAACTTCCACTGATGATAGTTGTGCCTCTACCTGTCTTTCAAATTGTCCGTTCAAAATACCTCTTAATAATTCGGAGACTAACTTCCGGGCAAGTATTGATTTAACTTTTCCCCGATCATATTTTAAGATAGATAGTCCAACACCGGCATAGTTTTCTTCTTGCGTGTTTAATTGGTCGATCAATAGTCTCCTTGAACTGTCGTAGGGAGACATACTTAGAATCTCTAAGATCGATGTCAATCTGGTTAAAGCGCCATCTCTATCACCTAGCAAAGATCCTATACCAGAATTTACTATATAACAGATGTTGAACATTTTATCTTTTGTGTCAAATCTAAAATATTTGCCAGATAACGGCCTAAAGGATGATGATCTCTGGAAATAGGAAATTTCCCTTAAACTTGCATAAAGATTGGCTTCATACATCCTGGTTGTCAAGTTATTTTTTTCTTGCCCCCCAAACAACTCTGAGATAAAAATCCCAATAATATTTGTTTTCACTTTTTCACTGGTAGAAGCAGAGCGTGAGATATAGGCAAGGTCGGCTACAATACCACTCCCAAGTCCATCAAATAGAGGCGATATAATAAAGATGTTAATCTGCTCCGAACGCTGTTTCCAGATTAAACGGATTTCATGAAGATACTTCTCTAAGAGTTTATGAATCTTAGAGTTTTTTAAAAAGAATGCCAAACGTCCAATAGGCCTTATTAAAGGGTCTGACTGAAGGGTCTCATGCATCATAGTGATTCTGTCGGCACTCACATTTTTTATGAACCAAAGCATATGTTTATTGTCTATTGAATTTAGTTTTGCCATCATGTCGGACGGTACGAAGCCGCCTACATTTTCCATATGAAAGTTGAGATTCATTAAATTCTCTTTGGGCTTAATATTAATCCCCAAGGCCCGAATAATTTGAAGTGACTCCGGTTTCCTCTCCTTAATATTAGTCATATATAGGTTAACTAGAGTGCAGCCAATATCTCCTATTCCAATTAAAATTGTTGGCTTAGTTTGCAAAGTTTAACTCCACTTTAAATCTTTTATTCTCACCATTTTCAATCCTGAATTACTCTTCCCTTAAATAATTATTGTCAATATCCAAACCATCATCAGTAGCTTGTGCAAAATGTTCAAACCTTAGTCTTTGATTTCCTATTTTGATGATATCGTCATGCTTCAAAGTTCTGGAGAGACCGGATAACGCTTGCTTGTTAAGCCAGACGTCACAGCCTTGTTCTGGATAAATTACGATATTTACATTTCCCCTATCATATTTTTCCGCCTTTAGTACTGCATGCTTTTCTTCAACACCTTCCCCTATTAATCTAATGTCGGCAGAAGAGACGCTACCAACCTTTATTTCTCTGCCTTTTTCACTTAGCCGTCTAAAAAAACCTCGTTTTATGGCCATTAATGGATACTGCTTGATATCGCCGGATGAAGATTCGTGAATAATCGTGCCAAAAAAATTTGGCTGTCTTTTAGAAAACATAACCAAAACTCCCAAAAGGCAGATTAAAAAAGCAACTCCAATTATTGGGATCAAAATAGTTAAACTGAGAGGACGTGGTACGATTTCCATTGAAAATTTAATGAGAGCTGGATTTAGTGGTGCTGCGTTTCCCTTTGTTTTCATCTGTTTCCCAGATTGAAGGAGTGGCTCTAATTTCAATTGTCCCTCATATTTTCCGTGGGGGAGATCCTCAGTGGTCAAATGAATCTCAACCTCGGAGGTTTTACCGGGGAAAAAATCTATTGTTTGAGGTTCAATAGATGGAAAATCGACGGATGGTTCCTCAACTGTATTTATAGGATTAAAAGTTAGAATATGCGGAATGAATGATTGCTTGCCCGTATAAGAAGACCGGGCGACAAGATAACAATTGGCCTCCTCTCCTTCAACCACTTTTCCAAAATCAATTTCCTTAGTGGATAGCTCAAACACAGATCCCTTATAAATTCGAAAAGCTATTTTCCGTACAAATACATCTTTTTTATACACCTCTAAATGAAGGGAATATTCTCCTTCTAATGGATAACCGGCATAAGAATTAGAATATATTCCATCTCCCGGCTTTAAGTCTCCCGACTTGCCATCATCAAAGAGTTGAATTTCATCTCGTCCGCCATCTGGACGTTCTATATTTAGTTTAAATATGCTATTCTGCAAAAGCCTCGCATCTTTGACGAGATTGTCTCTCAAAGCTAGATTTGCATTTATCTTGATTAGTTCTCTAAGACCGTAAAATAGTTTCGATGTCCCTAAGTCCACTCTTAAATCAGTAGTTTCGATAACCTGCCCATACACCCTTCCTTTCCCTTCTATGAGTAACTTCCACCATCCTGTCGGGGGATTAACAATTCTTATAATTTTATATTTTTCAGCTTCTGCGCAAAATATATTTTCCCCATTCCCGCTATTGATTATTTTCCCTTTTGGAGTCTCAACATCAATTTTTATGCTTTCATCAGTTCTGTTGACCGCAAATGTGATATCTTTTACATATTTATCCACGAGCAACTGCCTCTTGATAGGCCTTACAAAACTAACAGTGGTATCGAAATCAAAACTGCGATATTTTTTCTTAAGATCAACAAAAATATCAATGTATACTTTGAGTAATTCAATGTCTTGCTTGGCAATATAAAGGAATCCATCACTTATTCGGCTCAATCTAGATAAAAGTTCTACATCAGCTTTGTTCGTATAAGCAATAGACCATATTCCAATATTTGATTCTCTATATTTATAAGAGATTTCATTTATACCTCTCTCCGGATGATGAAAAAACCTGTTTGTGATCGGCAACTCCAACTTCCCGTCGGTTAATAAAATAACTGCTTGTTGATGATTTTCCTTTGCTCCGGCCTTCATTATCAGTAAAGCCTCTTCTAGAGCAGATAAAATATCTGTTTTGGCACCGGAATAGCCAATCAAGTCAATGCACTCTTTCAGTTTTCTTCGATCCACTATATCTTTAATAATGGCTAATCTTGAATGCACTTTGCATTTTGAACTAAAATCAACAATCGAAATTTTATCTCCAACATTGGCTAAATCAATAAATGATTTAGCCGCCTGTAGCCTTAAATTCCCAGGATCATTTGTTTTCATACTCCCAGAACTATCAATTAACAATACAATATCTATATTATCAGAAGGTTCTGGATGTGAATAAAGAAAAGAGATGTAGCTAAATATAAATATAATGATCAATGAAAAACACACAGCCCTACTTTCTTTAAAGGGTTTTTCACCTTGCTTGTAATTCATTTTCAAACACCTTTTCTTTTTTATCTTTGATCAAATAATTCTTAAACTTATCTACTAAATTAACTCAAAGAATTGAATAACAGGTATCATAGGCTATAAGAAAAGTAAATCCGTAAATGTGTGATGTTTGGGCTTTAGAATTGGCCTGGGTTAAAAAAGATCTAAGGGGAGTCCATTTTGGGGTGGTTAGAATTTTTATTTTATTGGTAAAATTTGGAAGTGGTGAATTAGTTTTCATGATGATTCTCTTTTGTGTTCCCTTTAAGCGGGGATTTTTGGACTCTGACATGAGTGTTTTCAAATATCACAAATTTGTTGGTTTGGGGGGAAAATCTTTGAAAATTGCAGGAAATGGGCATGGGAATAAGTGAAAGTGGTCGGTGTTCCATTTAATTTTTGGGGGATGTGCTCTTTTTGGGGGGTGATTTTGGGGTGTTCTGGTTTTTGTAGCGGCGGTATTTGTGGGGGAGGATGTCGAAGTGGGCTTTGAAGACTTTGGAGAAGTATTCGGGGGAGGCGAAGCCGAGGCGGTGGGAGATTTGTTTGATGGTGAGGGTGGAGTGATCGCTGAGGAGGGTGGCGGCGCGGGACATTTTTTCCCGGTGGATGAACTGGCGGGGGGTGCAGTTGTGGCAGGTGCAAAAGACGCGGGTGAGGTGGCAGCGGTCGATGCCGAAGTGTCTGGCTAAGGCGATGACGGTGAGGGTGCGCAGTTCGGCGTCTGTGGCGGTGAGCACATATTGTACCACCTTTTCGGATAGGTTGCCGATTTTTACGTTCATTTTATAGTTGAGTGACCCCGTTTCTCTTTTTGGCTTAAATGTAAGCTCCCGCCGTTAAGGATTTGCCAGGCCAATAAAAAATACCGATACGTCATCATTCTAACGGGCCCTGCCAACTGGATTGTATATATGAATCCTTATAGAGCCGTTATTGCCTAAAACCTGTGGGCCGCAAAGCGGACTTCCAGGGTAAAGTAAAAAAATTTGTGTTGTGGGGCGGGTTGGGTTTTCTGTGTCTCCCGATGCTCAGTCCATCTAAAAATGTTGCGTCATTACACCTGTACATCTAATTTCCTTCATCCCATCACCATCCCTATGTCAATAATTTAACCTTCCAGTTTTCAAATCAAAAAAAGAAATTATTAAATACAGGATTGGGAAAAAATTGTCAAGCCCTAATTGTGTGATATTTGAGAAGCTGGATCTTGATTTTCATCCGAAATATAGGCCAGGAAGGGGTTTTAAATTTTCAGAAAAAATTTTGTTTATAAATTGGGTTTATAAAAAAGTTTCCATTATCCCGGTAAATTTTAGGTATATCACAAATTTGCCTGTGACTTCTGTGATATGGTAAACATCACAAATTTAGGGGGTTTTAGAATAAGGGTTTGAGGATGGAGGAGAGGGCGATCAGGAGGAGGAGGGTCTGCATGTATACTTTTAACTGGTGGGGGGAGAAGCGTTTGCCGATGAGGAGGCCCAGCCAGGTGCCCAGGAGTACGGCGGGGGAGAGCAGCAGGGCCTTGCCGAGGGGGGAGAGGATAGGGGTGCCGAAGAGCCAGAGCATGAGCAGCAGTTGGAAAGGGACGAACACGAGGGAGAAGGCCAGGAGGATGACCCGCATTTTGTCGTTGGGCCATTGGTGGGAGAGTACCCACAGGACCATGGGGGGACCGCCGATGTTGGCCAGGCCGTTGAGGAGGCCGGAAAAGCAGGCGGCCAAAAGGCCCCAGATGGGGGGGACATGCTCGCGGGTCTTGATGGCCCCTCTCCAGCGCAGGAGGAGCAGGAGGAGGATGAGGAGGCCGATGATCTGCCGGGTGATGGATTGATCGAGGGTGGAGAGCCGGAACATGAGGATGACGCCAAAGGGCAGGAAGATGAGGCCGACGGCCATGTGGGGGAATAGCTCTTTCCATTTGAAGGCGTGGGAGAGGATACGGACCGCGGTGAGTTTTTGAATGGCGGAGCCGATGATGACGATGATGACGGCGGTGGGCAGGTCAAAGCCGAAAAAGAGGAGGATGGGTAGGGCAAAGAGGCCGAAGCCGAAACCGGCGGAACTCTGGATAATGCCGCCCAAAATCATGATTGCGCCAATCTCCACTATTTCAATGATATTCATTATAAAGCCGCTAAGAACGCGAAGGGACGCGAAGGGAACGGACATCATTTTTACATGTTAAAACATATCTCCGCCATTCCAGTTTGGCTTTACTACCAAAATTTATGAGTAGACCTACCCTCATACCTGTAGCCTTCATATAATTTATGATCTGGGCCTCCTCTGTGGTGGTTAATTTAGGTATACACTTAAATTCAACTATAATTTTTCCATAGCCAATAAAATCTGCCATAAATTGCTTTTTCAATTCACGACCTTTGTAATAAACGGGTATACAGACCTGGGTTTCGTGTGGAATTCGTCTTTTTTTCGATTCCAGAACCATGGCTTCTTCGTATACCGACTCCAGAAAACCGGGGCCAAGTTCCTTATGCACCTCGATGGCGACCCCTACTATTTTATAAACTTCATCCTTGTAAACTAAATCTTCACTCATTTTTTCCTTCGTGTGTCTTCGCGTTTCTTAGTGGCTTATTCATTGGGACTGTTTGATGTAGGAGTCGATGCCCAGGGCTTTTAATTTGGTCTGGATGGATGCGGCCTTGTGGCGCTGGGGGATTGTTTCGGATATTACTTTGTAGAGACCGTTTTGATGGTGAATGGCGAAGGATATCCGGATGTCGGCGGCCTGGATGCGGCGCAGAACATTTTGGGCATTTTCCCGCACAGTATAGGCGCCGGCCTGAATGTAAAATGGCTGCCCGGAAGCATTCTGGGCCCGGTTCTTCGTAACATCGCCGGGCTTGAGGATTCTCAAACAAACGGGCGCGGTGCCGGAGGCCTCCATGCCCACTCTTCGAGCAGCTTCCCGGGAGAGGTCTATAATCCTTCCTTTCAAAAAGGGCCCCCGGTCATTGATACGAACGATGACCTTTTTACGGTTTTCCAGGTTTTCCAACTCCACGATGGTGTTGAAGGGAAGGGTCTGGTGGGCTGCCGTCAACTTATGCTTGTCGTAAACCTCGCCGTTGGCGGTGCGGCGGCCGTGGAACTTGCCGCCGTACCAGGAGGCAATGCCGGTCTCCACCACGTCTATCGGTGCCCCTTCCTCAACCTGCACACCGGGTCGCTTTTCCAATGGCACCGGTTCGGTCTTAGGGGCCCGCTTACCGGAGCAGAAGGACAGAACCAGCACTAATACAAAAAGAAAGATTAGAAATTTGAAACGCATGTCAAATTATAGCAAAAAAGAGCCGGGTAATAAAGCTGTCCCTACTTTTGCCGGGGACGGATGATGGACAACCTTTTCATCTTTTTATGCAAGCCTTGATAGGTCATATTGAGATCCCGGGCGGTTTTGGACTTGTTCCACTGGTTCTTTTCTAAAAGTTTCATGATGTATTCCCGCTCCGACCGGGCATCGGTCATGTAGGGAGGCAGTCGACAGGTATCTTCAAAATCCACCTCGCTGAATTTCAGTTCATCAGACAGCAAGTCATAGTCTATGGTGCCGCCGTCATCTACCAGGTTGATCAGCCGGTTGATTTCGTTCTCCACTTGCCTCACGTTGCCGGGCCAATTGTAATTTTGCAGGATTTCGAAGACCTTCATGGAGTATCCCCGGACCGTTTTGTTATTTATCTTACAGTATTTCCTGGTAAAAAAGGTGGTGAGAGCCGAGATATCCTCCTTCCGCTCCCTTAGAGAGGGGATGGTAATAATATGGTGGGCCAACCGATAGTACAGATCCTCCCGGAATTTTTCATCTTTGATCAATTGCTTCAGATTACAGTTGGTCAGGGCGATAATTCGCAGGTTCACCTTTATGGGGGTGTTGCCGCCCAGTCGGTAGAATTCCTGTTCCTGCAGTACCCTGAGCAGCTTGATCTGCAGACCAAGCGGCATGTCGCCGATCTCATCCAGCACCAACGTACCGCCGGAAGCCATCTCCAGTTTGCCCTTTTTCTGGCTGTAGGCGCCGGTAAAGGCACCCTTTTCGTGCCCAAACAATTCGGATTCCAACAAATTTTCCGGAATGGCGGCGCAGTTCAAGGCGACGTACTGCCCACTGGCTCTGGAAGAATGGTTGTGAAGCAACCGGGCGAACAACTCCTTCCCGGTACCGCTCTCCCCCTGGATAAGTACAAAAATATTACTCTGGGCAATCTTCTTGGCCTGTTTAATCAGGTTCTTCATATGGGAATCGGAAGCCACGATTTCATCAAAAGTAAAAGGTTCACCACACTCTATCCCCAGCTTTGGACTTTTTTTCTCTGCCTGCATGATCTGCGACAACAAGGTAATTTCTTTGGCAAAGGAGTAAAGAAATTGCTCCACCTTCTCATTTTCATTTTTTTTCAAATTCAAGGGTATATATATTAAGACGGCTTCGCATCCTTTGATATCGAGGATATAGGAACAAAAATAATTATCTTTGCTGCCGGGGATCGGCAGCCAATGCTGGTCCTCTTTAAAGATATTTTTACTTTGCTCCATAATTCCTTTCAATTGATCCAGAACTTTCTTTTCCTTCTTGATGGAAAGAATGACATTAATATCGTCATTTTCCCTGGAAACGAGAAAAATACTGCCAAAATCCCGAATGGAATTCAAATAGGTGGAAACCTCGAGAATGAAATCGTGAAAATCACTCTTTTTTAGACCCACCGCCAGAATATGTTTTAACAATTCCGTAAATACATTTTTGACATATCGGGTCTCGGTGGTATCGATCTTCTTCTCATTTTCGCTTTGAATTTTATCGAACACCGGAATGAGTTCCTCGGCTAACTTGAACTCTTCCAGAGAACCATCTCGCAAAATGAAGCTGGTTCCCTTAACAAAAAACGACTCGCCGATCTGGATAACCGCCTGTTTGACCCTGGTGCCCTCCACATAAATACCGTTGGTAGAATTCAAGTCGTAAATGGCGATACAAGTATCCTTCACATCGATGCGCATATGACGCCGGGAAACATAATCTTCATCGATGACGAGATCATTTTCACTGCTTCGGCCGATAGTAATAGCTGGTTTACTCAGCGGAAACTTCTTAATAAAGCCATCACGGTAGTAGAGCAAATACTTCATTGGCACCATTATAACATAAAAACCGATATTTTCAAATGGGATTTTCGGAGGTGGGTTTATAAACATCGGTTTATAGTGTTTATAAACGTTTATAGTCAGATAGAAAAACCCGCGTATCAAATTTTCCATAAATATTTAAAATTTTACTTTTCTAAATGCAAATTGATGCCGATATAAAAGATTCGAAAAACCTTAATATTTCATCATTCCCAGGCAGGATCTTGAATTCCTGATGATAGGTATAGCAAAAAGAAAACCGCTTCCTTCCCGAGTTTCATCCGGACTCAGTAAATTTTGGCATCGAAATTGCTATATTTAATAAAGAAAAACGCAATGACGTATCTTCCGTGTGACACTAAACGCACCAAAGAAGGCGGTAAACGGGTGTTGAGTTCACCAAACGGTTATTGGGAGAAACGCAGAATGGGGGGGGAGAGGAAGGACTTTATCCCCCAAAATGCAAACGAGTGATACTTAATTAAAAATGAATTGGCCGTCCTGAAAATCAACGGTTACCGTTGATTCTGGTAACACCTTGCCTTCAAGAATCAACGATGACAACCGGTCCTGAATCTCCCTCTGGATGATCCTTTTGAGGGGTCTGGCCCCCAGGGAAGGGTTGAATCCCAATTGGGCCAATTGTTTCACTGCCGGCTCCGTTATATCCAATTGAATCTTCGATAACTGGAGTAACCGGGTAAACTTGTTAATCTCCAGTAAGGCGATCTTCTTAATCATCTCCTGATTCAAGGGTCTGAATGTGATGGTTTCATCGATGCGATTGAGAAACTCCGGTTTAAAGTAGTGGTACAGCAATCCCTCCACTTCGTTCTTGATCACGTTATAATCGGTCTTCTCCAGTATGATGTCGGAACCCAGGTTAGAGGTCATGATAATGATGGTATTGGTAAAATTGACGGTCTTGCCTCTGGCATCGGTCAAACGGCCGTCGTCCAGGATCTGGAGCAGGATGTTAAACACATCGGGATGGGCCTTTTCGATCTCATCCAGCAAGATCAACGAGTAGGGCCTCCTCTTAATGGCTTCGGTGAGCTGTCCACCTTCGTCATAGCCCACATAGCCGGGAGGCGCGCCGATCAGTTTGGCCACCGAATGTTTCTCCATGTATTCGGACATATCGATGCGCACCATGGCCTTCTCGCTGTTAAAAATGAACTCACTTAAGGCTTTGGCCAGCTCGGTCTTGCCGACCCCGGTGGGGCCTAAAAACATGAACGAACCTAAGGGCCGGTTGGGGTCCTGCAGCCCCGCTTTTGAGCGCCGGATGACCCGGGATATCGCATCTACGGCCTCGTCTTGACCCACCACTCGCTTTTTGATGATCTCCTCCATTTTAAGCAGTTTGTCCCGTTCACCGCTCAATAATTTGTTCACCGGGATGCCGGTCCATTTGCACACCACCTCTCCAATATCCTCCTCGGTGATCTCTTCGGTTAATATCCGCTTTTCCTTTTGCAGCTCTGTCAACTGCTGCTGGGCCTTCTCCATTTCTTTCTGCTTACCCGGAATCCGGCCGTATTGAATCTGGGAGGCCAGTTCGTAGTCGTTCCGACGTTCGGCCTCCTGCTGCTGATTTTTCAAGCCATCGATCTCTTCCTTTAGGTCCCGCAGCCGTTTTATAAAGGCCTTCTCCTTTGTCCAGTGTTCCTTGATTTGATCCCGCTTAACCTTCAGTTCTTCCAGTTGGTCGGCCAATTTTTTCAACTTCTGTTTGCTGTCGGGACTATTTTCATTTTTTATTGCCTGGCGCTCGATTTCCATCTGCAAGATTCGCCGCTCCAGTTCATCCAGCTCTTCGGGACGGGAATCCATCTCGATCCTCAATTTGGAAGAGGCTTCATCCATCAAATCGATGGCCTTGTCCGGCAAGAAGCGGTCGGAGATGTAGCGGTGGGACAGGGTGGCGGCGGCGATCAAGGCGGCATCGGTAATTTTAATGCCGTGATGGATCTCGTATTTCTCTTTGAGTCCCCTTAAAATCGAAATGGTCTCCTCTACGGTAGGCTCCTTGACAAAGACCGGCTGAAACCGACGTTCTAAGGCCGGGTCCTTCTCGATGTGTTTCTTGTACTCGTTCAGGGTGGTGGCGCCGATGGCCCGCAATTCTCCCCGGGCCAGCGCCGGTTTGAGCATGTTGGAGGCGTCCACCGCGCCTTCGGCAGCCCCGGCTCCCACGATGGTGTGCAGTTCATCGATGAACAGTATGATCTGGCCGTTGGATTCGGACACCTCCTTAATGACCGCCTTCAAGCGATCTTCAAACTCGCCGCGGTATTTGGCACCGGCCAGTAAGCTGCCGATCTCCAAGGCCACGATCCGTTTGTCCTTCAGCAGTTCCGGGATGTCCTTCTGCACGATCCGTTGGGCAAGGCCCTCGGCAATGGCGGTCTTGCCGACCCCTGCTTCGCCGATTAAGACGGGATTGTTCTTGGTGCGCCGCACCAGTACCTGCATGACCCGGCGAATCTCATCGTCCCGGCCGATGACGGGATCCAGTTTGCCTGACCGGGCCAGTTCTATCAGATCCCGGCCATAGCGTTTTAGGGCCTGCATCTTGTCTTCCGGATGGGGATCGGTGACCTTTTGACTGCCCCGGATCTCCATTAAGGCCCGCATGAACTGATCCTTATCGACGCCGGCCTGATTCAATATTTTAGTAGGGCTGTCTTTGGATTCCAATATGGCCAGGAACAGGTGCTCGGTGGAGATGTAATCATCCTTAAACCGGTTGGCGATGTCCTGGGATCGATTTAAGACCTTGCCGAAATCCCGGGAAGCATACTGCTCGGCCCCCTGGACTTTGGGCAGTTTGTTGATTTCCGCCTCAAGCTTGAACAACACACCGGTGGGATCGATGCCGATCTTCTTGATCGTCATGGGCACGATGTTCTCTTTGTCCTGTAGGATGGCATAGGCCAGGTGCAGGGGGGTCACCTCCTGGTGATCATGAGACCCCGCCAGTTGCGCACCGGCATCTATGGCATTATTGGCCTTTAACGTAAATTTTTCTCGGTTCATGATTAATTCCTCCACACCAATAATACTATAACTTCAACAATTTGTCAACAATCTGATATAACCATTATCAAATTTATCTTAGTATAATAAAATAAAATATCAGAGAGATGGACTTCGATGAACGACTGTCCCTGGAAAATTTGCGGTTTTCCTCAACATCCCAATATTCCGCTATTCCCCCATTCCAGAATTGAATGCAGCCCTGTCTGGTGCGGGAAGATCGGTTTACTAATGTGGGATTTTGTGATATGTTAGCGGTATGAGTGGAGATAAAGATTTCAAGGTTGAGCAGTCGATACAGGATATTTTAAAATTTAAGAACGACAGCTTGAGCCAGGCCACGGTCACCCGGGTGGAGGCTTTTGCCGGAGAATTCGAGGCTTTTCCCCGGGAGTTGGCCGATCAGGTGGTGCAGATCTACCGGCAGAAGGGGATCGAAAGATTGTACTCCCACCAGGCCCGGGCCATCGAAGCGGTTTTACAGGGACACAACGTGGTGGTGGCGACGCCTACGGCTTCGGGCAAGACCCTGATCTATAACGCCCTGACCCTGAACGCCCTCTCCAGAGATCCGGCGGCCAAGTCCCTATATTTATTCCCCACCAAGGCCCTATCCCAGGACCAACTGGCGGAACTCTTCGATATGAATCAATTGATGGGTGACCGATTGGGGCTGTACACCTATGACGGCGATACCCCCCAGAGCATGCGCAAGGCCATCCGTAAACAGGCCCAGATTGTCATCACCAACCCCTACATGCTGCATTCGGGTATTCTGCCCCACCACACCAAATGGGTCAATCTGTTTGAAAATGTAAAATACGTAGTGATCGACGAGCTCCATTACTATACCGGAGTGTTCGGCTCCCACATGGCCAATGTGATGCGGCGGTTGAAGCGGATCTGCGAATTTTATGGGGCAAGCCCGGTATTCATCATGTCCTCGGCCACCATTGCCAATCCCAGAAAACTGGCCGAAGGCATCGTAGAAGAGGAAGTGGTGCTAATCGATAAAAACGGGGCTCCCCGGGGAGAGAAATACCTGGTATTCTTCAATCCACCGGTGGTGAACAAACAATTGGGCATCCGCAGATCCTACGTGGCCATCGCCCGGCATATTGCCGGGATTCTTCTGGCCAACGATTTACAGGTCATCACCTTTGCCAATTCCCGGTTGATCACCGAAATCCTGGTCAGATACCTAAAAAACGATTTTGAAAAGAACGTAACCGAGGCCGGCCGTGTCCGGGGATACCGGGGCGGCTACCTGCCGAAAAAAAGACGGGAAATCGAACAGGGACTGCGGAGCGGTAAAATCAAGGCGGTGGTGTCCACCAACGCCCTGGAATTGGGCATCGATATCGGTTCCCTGGATGCCGCGGTACTGGCCGCCTATCCCGGTTCCATCGCCTCCACCTGGCAGCGGCTGGGCCGGGCCGGTCGCAGGTCCAGCAAGTCTATCGGCGTCCTGGTCTCCTCCTCCTCCCCCGTCAACCAGTTCATCGTCAATCATCCCGAATACTTCACCGGCAAGTCTCCGGAGATCGGCAGAATCAACCCGGATAACCTGACCATCTTAGTCGACCACGTTAAGTGTGCCTCTTTTGAACTGCCCTTTGTCAAAGGGGAACAATTCGGCGGGGAAAACCTGGAGGATATCCTGGGTTACCTGGCGGAAAACAAGGTCCTGTTTCGGAAAAGCGACAAATGGTTCTGGACCGAGGAGGGGTATCCTGCCGATGCGGTGAGTCTCAACCGGGTCACATCGGACAACTTCGTGGTGGTGGACCGCACCGACACCGAACGGGTAATTGCCGAGGTGGATTTTTCTTCCGCCTTAGAGACCCTGCACCCTAAGGCCATCTATATCTTAGAAGGCGAGCAGTACGTGGTGGAGGAATTCGATTATGAAAACCGCAAGGCATTTGTGCGGCAATCCAATGCCGATTATTATACCGATTCCATCACCTACACCAAAATTTCGGTGTTGGACGTTTTCGATGAAACCCAGAAGAAGAATCACCGCTTCCACTATGGGGACGTTCACGTGTATTCCCAGGTGGTGGGATTTAAAAAACTAAAATTTTTCACCAACGAAAATGTGGGGGCCGGTAATTTGCAGTTGCCGCAGCAGGAGATGCACACCACCGCCTTCTGGATGAGCATCAGCAGCGAACTGTTAAACAGCGTCGCTCTTGCGCCGGGAGACAAGCTTGAGGCCATTGTCGGCATAGCCTACCTGATGCGGCATATTAGTGCCGTGATTCTCATGTGTGATGTGAAGGATATCGGTGTGTCGGTGGAGGACAATATTACCAGGACGGAGATCGACATCAATCGTCTACCCAAAGCGTCTTCTCAAATCCCGAATGACAATACAATGCTCAACAATTTTGAGCCCAACATATACATCTTTGATAACTATCCCAACGGCATCGGTTTTTCGGAAATCCTGTTTGAACGGACCGGGGAACTGTTTGAAAAAATTCTCCAGGTGATTGAAACCTGTGATTGCCGCAAGGGATGCCCCTCCTGTGTCGGCCCACCGATTCGATCGGACGGCAATCACAAGGAAGCGGCCCGGTTTATCATAAAATTGCTGATGGACAAAATTGTCCAATAAGCGGGGGCCTAAATATTTATGTCATCGTCGTCATCCAGGTTAAATATATTGTCTCCCTCAATATCGCGGCGGATCTCCTCCAGCAATTTTTCCACCTGTTCTCTGGGGGCGATATAGGGAATTAGTACAAGATCCCGTAACCTCTCGCTCTGCCTGATTTGAGTTAAATCATCCTTTGAACCGACGGCAAAGCTAAGAATCTTATCACTGCCGATGCGGTAATATTCGATGGGGATCATTCGTTGACGCCAGCAAAAGTCCTTGCCCACTCTCTCCATCAGCCCCATATCCAGCTTAAAATCATGCAAATCGATTTCGTCGGTCCACTTCTGATCCACCAAATAGAGCCGCAGCTCATCCGGGGTGAGCAGCCCCATCATCACCAGGATTTCCCCCAACTTCTTCTTGAGTATAGACTGCCTTTCGATGGCCTCTCTCAATTGTTCCCTGGTAATTTTACCAGAGCGGACGAGCATCTCCCCCAACTTCGGGTTTTCAGCACCCTTCTGAATGGACATATCGTCCAGCAACTCTTTGGGGCATTTTCCCATAAAATCCGCCTTATAGGCCTCGGGAGCCCCACAAATACAATGGAGGCAATAGGGGCACACCTTGGTAGGATTTCTATGCTGACAGAGAGGAGCCTCAAAGGCATTGTACTCTGCCCCGCAGTACCAACATTTAACGATATATTCTCTTTTTGTTTCCACTCCAGTATCCCGGATTAGACTAAAATTAAATTATACCAGAAATATCGCTAAAAACCAACAGTTTATCGAGCTTCCCCTCCAGGCCACAAAGCGCAGCTATTGCCATTCGAGGGAATATATACTAAAATAGAACGATGAAAGCCCGGAAGACCGATATCGTCGGTGAACAGAAGAATTTGCTGGATGAGAAAAAGGGTATTGTGGCCAAATATAAGGACCTCTTCGTGGGCAGGGTCTCTTTCTTTTACTTTTTAAAGTACGAGATGATCATCACCCCGTTTTCCGGTATATCCGGTGCCCTGGGCTACGGGTTACGGAAAATTTTTTTTCCCGGGTTGTTCGGCAAGATCGGCAAGGGGGTGGTGTTTGGCAAGAACATGACCATTCGCCACCCCAGGAAGATCGAAATCGGCGACAACGTGGTGTTTGACGACAACACCGTCATCGATGCCAAAGGGGAACACAATGCCGGGATTAAGATCGGCAGTAACGTGATGGTGGGCCGCAATACCATTATGAGCTGCAAGGGCGGCGACATCGAGATCGGGGATTACGCCAACATCGGTGCCAATAATTACCTCATCTCCGAAAGTATCTTAAAAATCGGCCGGTATGTATTTACCGCTGGCCAAACCTACATCGTGGCCGGGGGCAACCACAGCTTCGAGCGCAAGGATATCCCCATCTGGTTCCAGCCGTCGGTATCCAAGGGGGGCATCATCATCGAGGACGACGTGTGGATCGGCGCCTCATGCACGGTTGTGGACGGGGTAAAAATACGGCAGGGTTCCATCATCGGCGCCGGTTCGGTGGTTCACAAACGCATCCCCCCCTATTCGATTGCTTTAGGAAACCCGGCAACGGTGATCAAAAAACGGTAATCCCCGGGGGGTAATCTAAAATACTCCTAACAGTGGCCAGTTCAGAGAATTTGACGGCAGCGGAAAAAAGGGGTATGCTTTAGGCATGCTGAAAATCTATGCCGGTTTGTATAAAGGACGGAAGTTGAAGTCGGTCAACCACCCCGATGTGCGGCCCACCACCTCGAAGGTCAAACTCTCCTTTTTTGACATCCTCCAGAACGACATTCGGGAAACCCTATTTCTCGACGGTTTCGGGGGTACCGGTAATATCGGACTGGAGGCCTTATCCAGGGGTGCCGAATATGTGGTATTTATTGAAGAGCTTTCGGATTGCATCAAGACCCTGAGACACAACATCGACAAAATCGGTATAGCCCCGGATCACTACCGCATCATCCATGGCGATTTTAACCGCAGTGTCATTCAGTTGGGCAAAGAAAAATTCCGGTTCGATATAATTTTTCTGGACCCCCCCTATCAATTGCTGGAATACGCCAATCCCCTAAAGGTCATATACAAAAGGGAAATTCTGAATAAAGAGGGTCTCGCCGTACTGGAGCGTCCCATATTTCTCAAGTTTGAAAGTAAGTATTTTGAGCGCTACCGCAGTCAGAAAATCGGCAAAAAGAGCCTCGATTTTTTCAGGTATCCAGACCCGTCTCTTGGAGTATACGTTTAAAAGCATTCAGGTTGACACCGGTTTTGGGGCTCTTGGGGGGGGTACAGGCATCGGCCCGTCGGACCGAAATGTCGTAGGTACCGATTTTCCTGGCAATGCGAATAGTCTCCTCTTTGTCAAAACCGATTAAGGGGCTGTAGACCGGCAACCCGGACACGGTGCGATAGGCATAAAGATTCTTTAAAGTCTGGGAGGCCACCTGGGAGATGTTATCGCCGGTAATAATACCCAGGACACCATGCTGCCGGGCCACCTCGCCGGCATGCCGATGCATCAGGTGTTTACACAGAATGCAGATATAGGAATGATAGCGCTGGTTGCGGTACAATTGGGGAAATCGGCCCTTGAAGATATCGCCCCGGGGAATGGTAACCAGTTCGACCTTCTCCCCGGCTGTGTATTCCTCCAGCTTCTCCTTTAATTGCTGCACCTTTTGAAAGTCTTCTTCGGTCATTTTAAAGTGCAGCAGCACCGGTACGACCCCCCGTTTCATCATCAGGAAAGTGGCCACCGGCGAATCGATGCCGCTGGACATTAAAGACACCAATTTTCCGGCGGTGCCGTAGGGTAATCCCCCGAAGCCCCTGATTTTTTCAGAAAACAGATAAATATGATCTTTCCCGATCTCCACCTGGAGGTTAAAATCGTGATTTTTGAGATCCACCGCTGCCCCGGTTTCTTTCTTCACCATCTCCCCCAATATGCTCTCCACCTCCATCGACACGTACTCAAATTTCTTGTCGATGCGCTGGCAGCTCACCCGAAACGATTTTGCCTTCGATAATGGAGGAAAAAAGTGATGAATACTCTTCTTCAGGGTCTCCATATTTTTCTCAATCTCCAGGGCCGGACTGTAAGAATAGATGCCCAGCACCTTTTCCAGTTGAGGTACCTCTTCGATTCCCCGGATATAGATCCTGCCCCGTTTCAGGCTGACCGTCGAAGACCCCCCCACGCTCGATTCCAGGAATCGCTCGATGTCGGATTTCAATTTTTTCTCAAACTGGATGCGATTCTTTCCCTTCAGGCTGATCTCACCATAACGAACAATGACAGCGTTAAAATTCATGATGTTCCGGGCGATTTTTGGGTCCCCAGCTTCTGGATATACGCCGATAATATCTGTCCGGTTCGGTCCTGGGTATATTTTTTTAAAGCCTTTTTCTGACTGGATAGGACCTTCTCTTTCAAGGCACCATCTCGCAAAATCTGGTCGCACAGGGCGGCAATCTCCATAAACTCTTTCCGGTTGACCAAAATGCCTCCGGCATTCATGGTCTCCTTGACGGCACCGGCATTGAAGGCTACCACCGGGATGTTGAGATAAAAAGCCTCCGTCACCGGCGCGCAAAAACCCTCGTGCTCACTCATGTGCAGATACAGATGGGACAGTTTGAAGTAGGACACCAGCTCATCCTCCGGGATGTGGCCGCTAAAATGTACATCTTTGACGTTCAGCTCTTTAACCAGGGCTTGCAAAGTGGAAAGATAGCGCTCAAATCCCCGGTATTCCCCCACGATAAACAATCGCGAATTATTGTTAAAATATTTCTGATACAGGTAAAATATCTTGATCACATCCTCTATTCTTTTATTGGGAATGATTCGGCCCACATAGAGGATGTTATGCTTGCCGTCGTTAAATAGTTCGTTTAGCACCGGTACGATCTCGGCCTCAAACTTTGAAAAGTCCATCACCAGGGGCAGTACACCGGTGTGGGGAAAGCCCAACTCCCGGAGTTCCCGCTCGTTGTAATGGGAATCCCCCAAAGCCAGATCGACTTTATCTGTTAGGTTCTTGAGTTCAAGCCTGCCCTTGTAGCAATCCTTGGCTAAGATACGATGGAAATCCAGAAAAAATTGGTAGGGAGTGATGTTGTGGTAGATCATGACCTTTTTATCCGGTGCCCGCAGAAATTTCTTGGTCACCGGTGAGCCAATGGAAAAGTGAAAAATAATAATATTATCGGGCGCTGAATAACGGTCGTACTCCAGGTAATTGATAATCTGGCCCGCATATCTGGGATGGTAAAACAGGGCAAAAATTTTCGATTCATGGCCCCGCTGCCGTAAGTAATTGCGGATTTCCAGCGCCTCGTTGCCGATGGCATCGCCGTAGGAGTAGGAGGTTAGAAATTGGTGGACATTCATATTTCGACTCTAAAGCGTTACTATACCACAATTTCCAGGGCTTTTCAATAAAATTAAAATTAGGGTTTGGGGACGCTCAAGAATATACTCCCATAACCCTGACTCTGTTTACGCACCGGCACAATAGAGGACAAAGATTGACTTTTGCCGGGAAATGTATTAATTTTAGGATAGATTTACTAAAAAGGAGGTATTGATATGAATGAGCAGCGTGATTTCAGGACTGAAAAGGAGACGGGGGGGTACTCCAGGAGAGAATTTGTTAGACGCTTCCTGGGGGGCGCCACCCTTTCGATTGCCGCCTATAACGCCTTAAATGCAGCCGCGTATCAAAGCATTAATGACTTAAACCAGAAGTACATCCAGGATGAATCCCCCGACGGTGTTTACTGGGATAATTTAATCAAACATTTCATGTTTCAAGACGGCTTCGTCATGATGAACAACGGCACCGTCGGTCCCATGCCCAAACCGGTGTTTAATACCCTGATCAAGACCTTCAAGATTCAGGCCGAAAATCCCTTTGATTTCTACAATTTTCTGCCCCGGAAATTGGAAGAAGTACGGGTAAAGCTGGCCAATTTTATCAATGCCTCGGCAGACGAAGTGGTGATTACCCGGAACACCACCGAAGGCATGAATTTTGTGGCCAATGGCCTGGATTTAAAAGAGGGGGACGAAGTACTGATGTCCTCGCTGGAACACCCGGGCGGCATCCACCCCTGGAAGTTGAAGGCGAAACGGTATGGGATCGTTGTCAAGGAGGTGCCTATCGGGGTTCCGCCGAAGGGTGTGGAGGAAATTGTAAATGCCTTTAAAGAGGCCATTACCCCCAAAACCAGGGTAATCAGTATCAGCCATACGGTGTATCTAACCGGTCTCATCACCCCCCTCAAAGAGTTGAGCCAGATGGCCCACGACAAGGGAATCCTGGTACTGGCCGATAGTGCCCATGGATTGGGCATGTTGGATATCGACGTCAAGGAATTGGGCATCGACTTTTGGGCTTCCAGCCCCTATAAATGGTTGGGGGCACCGACGGGCCGCGGCGTACTTTATGTCAAAAAAGAGGTCCAGGACAAATTGTGGCCCACCATCGCCACTGATGGTTGGGATTCTTATGAGGGGGCTCGAAAGTTTGAGACCCTGAGTCAGAGGGCAGAACCCCTGACACTGGCCTTAGGCGAAGCCCTCGACTTCCAGAACCGGATCGGCAAAACGCGAATCGAAAGAAGGGTTAAGGCGCTGGCCGGTTATCTAAAGCGGGAACTGGACAAAATCGGCAGCGTTCGCCTGCATTCCAATATCGATCCCTATCTCAGCAGTGGATTGACCGCTTTTTCGATCAAAGGAGTCGACCCCAAAGCCATCGTGAATTATATCAGGGAAAAATATAATATAGTAATCCGAACCATCGGCAGAGAAAAGGATCACACCGCCGGCATTCGGGTATCTACTCACATCTACACGACGTTTATACATGTAGACATGCTGCTGGAAGGCATCAAATATCTTGCTAAGCGAAAAGCCTGAAGATTCGATTGAGGAGACGAGGACAAAATGGACAAAGCAATCGAAAAAAAGGAAAAAGAAGTTACGGATTTTTACCTGAAAGTCAGGGAAAAAATCAACCGCTGGCTGCGAAAAGGAAAGCTTTACCAGAAAACCGGCAAATGGAGCGATCGATTCGTTCAATATCTCCTTATTTTTCCCGACCTGATCCACTTGATGATCAAATTATTTGTAGATCGGGAGATATCTCCCCTGATCAAAAGTTATATCTTGATGGTATTCATCTACCTGATTTCCCCCATCGATGTGATACCTGACTTTATCCCGGTTGCCGGTTTCGTTGATGATCTGTTGGTACTGATAGTGGTCCTAAACAAGATCATCAACACCGCCGATAAAGAAGTTCTGGGAAAAATCAAGTTGAACTGGGCCGGAGAAGACGATATTTTTGCGAAAGTAAAGGAAATCATCGCTCTTACCAATGAGTTGTCTGCCCGGATTCCCAAATCGATCTATAATTTCATGAAGAAGAAGTAGGCCTCTTTATTTTTTAGAACGATTGGATAATATATCTAACAACGTGACACTGCGAAACTCGGTTATTAATTTTTCCTCGATGTTTTGCCAGACCGGTCGGGCAATACACTCATCAAATAGAACACATTTCCCGCCGTTGGCACAATCGGAAAGCCTGATCTCCTCGCCATAGGCATCGAACAGACTATGCAAAGAGATATCCTGGGGATTTTTGTTTAAAGTATACCCACCATAGATGCCCTGCACGCTCTTGATCAAGTTGCTCCGCTCAAGGGGACCTGCCAATTTCCTCAGATATTTGGGGGATACCAGCATTTTTTTCCCCAGTTCAGAGGTGTTTATCACCTCCTGATTGTCGGCCAATAAAAGCAGCATCCGCAAAGCATATCTAATCTTTGTATTTATTCTCATAGGAAAAATTTAACTACTTTACCTCTACTTGTCAATGCCACCCACTCATCAATAGACAAAATAAAAGATTGGCTGTGCCCGGCTTTTTATTATTCTTCTCCGCCTTCCCGACCGACCTCTTCGAGCTGCCTCATGTACTCTTCTCGCTGAATCTGCTTCTTTCTCAACCTGAGAAATGTCTCACCCATTTCTTCATGTCTCTTCATATATTCATCCCGATTCAACGGTTCTGCCTTTATCTGTTCCAGGTAAAGCAGTCTCTTGTATGCCCAGGGATCGGGAAAGTCGGGGTCCAGATCAGTCGCTTTAGTCAATGCCTCAAAGCCTTTCTTAACGTACAGTAATCGTTCTTCCGAGCCCATCATATCCGTTTGGGTCTGGTAACTCTTGTTCCAGCAGACAACACCGATTGTATAATAAGCCCTGGATACGGACTTAATTTTCTCTTCCGGTAAATCTTTTATGACCTCATCCATCTGGTCGTATCTGGCCTTTAATGCTTCCGTCTTCTCGTCCATCTGCTTTTCCCATTCTTCCCGATCACCCAACTCTGTTAGTTGTCCGGTCTTTTCCGCCAGCAGCCGCTCTTTTTCCTCTTTATCGACTCTCCTATTTTTCTTCAACTGTTCCATGAAATCCTGGATCTTCTCGATTTGATCAAGGGTCTGGCCCAATTTATCCACTTCCATCTGGATCTTCTCGATCTCCGGGTCCACCATGGCATTGATTCTCTTCTGGTGGTACTTGAGAGCCATATCGAATTTCCGTCTGTTTTGCAAAAAATTGGCATAATAATAATAACCGTCGGGATTTTCGGGATTCAATTGAATTCGCTTCTCATACATCCCTTCGGCTTCCATATATTTTCCGTACTTGGAATAAAAATCTGCCAGGATATAGTAAGTATCGGGTTTGCCTGGAGATCTCTCCAGTATCTGCAAATAGTATTTTTCCGCCTCTTCAAAATTCTCCATCTTATCGTAGATATCGCCAAGGGCGAGAATCACCTTCTCTTGATTTTTTTCAGGCTCAACCTCTTTGGCCTTTAATAAATATTTCAGAGCCTCATCCCCATACACTTTGTTCTTTTCGGTATCCTTTCCCGGCTTGAACAGCAGGGCATAAGCGGTGCCCACATAGAAATACGTCTGGGTCAACTTGGGATTGTATCCAAGAGCTGTTTCGTACTCTTCTATGGCTTTTTTAAACTTATCTTTTCTATAATGATCGTTGGCTTTTTTTAGGTGATCATTGGCTTTGAGGTTACTGATCTTCAGTTTTTCGCAGCCCACGAAATTAAAAACAAGGATTACCGCCAGTATACTTGTTAACACAGCAGTTGACAATTTTTTCATAAGAGCCTCCTACAAAGATTCTTTATAATTTAATATCGCCAAAAAGTCAAGTTAAATCGACACAAAAACTGCAAAAATATCACCTTATTTAATCTTGTAAAACCACATCAGAAAAAGCCAGAGATCCTGAATATAGGGGATGAGTTTGTTGTTTAAATATATCCTGGTGGATTCCTGCTCTTTGACCAGTTCAAAAATTTCGTAAAGTTCATCGACATCGTCCGGACAAAAGCTGACATAAATTTTGTAAAAATCGCCTGTGCCTTCCTCCATGAAGTATTTGTTTCGTTTGGCCAATTCCACTGCCTTCTGGTAATTTTTAGACAGGTGCTTTTGAAAACGAATGGTAATTTTGAAGTCTTTATTTGCCTTCCTGGGATTCAAAATATTAAACAGCTTTTCTTCTTGAATTTTCTTTCTGGCTTCCATTGGTCAGTCTGGATATTATAATATAAAAACTCCTATATTGGCAATAGGTATTCTGATAAAAATTCCCTGCCTCAGAGGGAATTTTCCACCACTTTGGTCTTCAACTTTGAAAGGTACTCGGTGATTTTGATGTGTTTGGGGCAGGCCTCCATGCAGTTAAAAATGGTATGACACCTCCAGACGCCGCTCTTATCGTTGATGATGTCGATGCGCTCCACCGCACCGTCGTCCCGGCTGTCGAAGATAAAGCGGTAAGCCTTGAGCAAGGCGGCGGGCCCCAGGTAATCGTCGTTGGCCCACAGGCTGGGACAGGAGGAGGTGCAGGCGCCGCACTGAATGCAGGTGGCAGACTCTCTAATGTCTTCAAATTCTTCGGGGGTCTGGAGAAACTCTTTTTCGGGAATCGCTTTGTCGATGATCAAAAAGGGCTTGATCCGGTTCATTTTCTCGAAAAATTTGTCCATGTCCACCACCAGGTCTTTGATAATGCGGAATCCCGGCAGCGGTTCGATTTTGAGGGTCTTGCCCCTGAATTGATGGGAGGGGGTCTCGCAGGTCAGTACATTCCGGCCGTTGACCTTCATGGCACAGGAGCCGCAGATGGCGCTGCGGCAGGAGCGGCGGTAGGCCAGGGTGCCGTCGATACTCCAGTGTATCTGATTCAACACGTCCAGGATGGTGTCGTCTTCCTCGATTTCCAGATTAAAAACCTGCCAGTAGGGTTTTGAATCTTTGGCCGGGTCGTATCGTAAAATTTTTATCTTTTTTTCCAATTTTTTCATGACTCAAATCTCCTATATTCTCAATATTTTCTCTCCTGGGGCGGGAACCGATCCATATAAATGACCACTTTTCGAGAGTGGTCCAGCTTCACGCCCTTCTCGGTCTTCCAGGCCAGGGTGTGTTTTAACCATTTTTTGTCGTCCCGTTTTGGGAAGTCGGTGCGGTAATGGGCACCTCTGGATTCCTGTCTGGCTAAGGCCCCCTCCACGATAACCTCGGAGAAGCTCAGCAGGTTGCCCACCTCAAAGGCCTCGAATAGATCCAGGTTGTAGGCAGAGCCGTTGTCGTCGATGGTGACCTCTTTGTAGCGCTGCTGGAGGTCTTTGATGATTTTTTTCACTTTTTTTAAGTCCGCCTCGTTTCGGAAGATCCCGGCAAATTTAGTCATGTTGACCTGCAGCTCCCGCATGAGCGGGGCATGCCGCTCTTTGCCCTTGCCCTCCGTCAGAGTAGAGACTTTGGCCCGGGCCGCATCGGTGGGATCGAGCGGCAAATTTTCATAACCGTTCTCCCGGATGAAAGTGGAGATGTGCCCGCCGGCAATGCGGCCAAAGGTGGATGCCTCCTGGAGGGAGTTGGTGCCCAATCGATTGGCACCGTGCAGGGAAAGGCAAGAGGCTTCGCCGGCCGTATAGAGCCCCCTGACGACCGTACCCCGGGCATCCTTGATCACCTCGGTTTTGATGTTGGCCGGAATACCGCCCATGGAATAATGGGCGGTGGGCTGGATGGGGATCGGCTCCCTGGTTCCATCAACCTTCAGGTAGTTATAGGCCAATTCCCAGACCTGGGGCAGCCGCTCCATGATTTTTTCTTCACCCAGGTGGCGCAAGTCCAGATAAACGTAATCCTGGCCTTCACCGCCCCGGCCCTCGTTGATTTCCGTTTGCTCGGCCCGGGAGACCAGATCCCGGGGTGCCAATTCCATTTTTTCCGGGGCATACTTTTTCATAAAACGGTCCCCTTCGCCGTTAAGGATGTAGGCGCCTTCGCCTCTGGCGGCTTCGGAGAGGAGGATGCCGTATTTGTAAAGACCGGTGGGGTGAAACTGCACGAATTCCATGTCTTCCAGGGGCAGCCGGTTCTCCAAAATCAGGGCCAGGGAATCGCCGGTGTTGGCATGGGCGTTGGAGGTGATTTTATAGGCCCGGCCATAGCCGCCGGTGGCCAGCAGCACCGCTTTAGCATGAAACACATGAAGCCCACCGTTGATAATATCCCAGGCCACCACCCCCCGGGAGATGTCGTCTTCTACCAGCAGGGAAAACACCTGGAACTCGTTGTAAAAGTGGACATCGTGTTTGACGCACTGCTCATACAGGGTGTGCAGCAGCACATGGCCGGTGATATCGGCGGAGAAGCAGGCCCGGGGAGAGCTGTGGCCGCCGAAGGGCCGCTGGTTGATGCGGCCGTCCGGGGTTCTGGAGAAGGGGACGCCCATGTGCTCGAACTGGTAAACGGTCTTAACCGCCTCGTGAACAAACGACTCGATGACATCCTGATCTCCCAGATAATCGCTGCCCTTGATGGTGTCGAACATATGAAGTTCCAGTGAATCTTCGGCCGCATTGGCCAGGGCGGCGGCAATGCCGCCCTGGGCACCGCCGGAGTGGGAGCGGGTGGGAT
Source organism: uncultured bacterium (assembly GCA_965603365.1). Classification (GTDB taxonomy): domain Bacteria; phylum Acidobacteriota; class Aminicenantia; order UBA2199; family UBA2199; genus JAHELQ01. The sequence goes on along the minus strand of CBFDCR010000057.1, from coordinate 4,215 downwards.
AGACTTTGGTGATGACCGCCACCTGGCCGCCGCTCCTGGCGATCTCGAGGGCCGCCATGAGACCCGCCAGGCCGGCACCCACCACCACTGCCTCGATTTTATGATAATACTTTGCCTCTTCTACTTTCATTTGACAACTCCTGTACCGATGACCTCCCGGCTGAAGCTGGACACATTGAATATGGTCAACATGCCGATAAAAAATAGGCTGGCTCCGGCGGTCAGGATGAGACCGAATATAAATAGCCGCCAGCCTTTGGCGTGGATGTAATCTTCGACAATAATCCAGACGCCGTTTAAACCGTGAAAGAGTCCGGTCACTAAAAACAGAAACTGGCTCAGATTAAACCAGGGGGACTGCATCTTGGCCACCACTTCCCGCCAGGTAAAGACCCCCTGGGCAATGAAGTGGTAGGTAATGAAGTGCAGCAGCAGCAGTACAAATATAATGACCGCAGAGATGCGTTGAAGCAGCCAGCCGACGGCTCCCGCCTTTGAGGTTTCTTTGAAGTTCTTTTTCATCGTATCCTCCTGAATCTTGTCGTTATTGTTGGATATGGGAGAAGATAAGGTAGCTCCCCGTTGCCCATAACACCAGGGCAATGGCAATCAGGATAAAAAACAATTTTTTATGGGCCAGCGAACCCTTGAAGAAATCGATGATAATGATTCTGACGCCGTTAAAGGCATGAAAGAGGATTATCCCCCAGAGTCCGACTTCCAGGATTTTGAAGAGTGGCGAACCTAACAATCCCATCAAACGGTCGAATTCCGCCGCCCCTTTGGTTAAGGTGTTGATAATCCAGATATGGATGGTCAGGTAGAAAATAAGGGCCAATCCCGCCAGGCGGTGCAGGATCCAGGCCCATGATCCGACAAACTTATAGTAACTTAAATCGTATAATTTCGGCTTTTTGTACAATTTAACCTCCTCGGTTTTTATTGGATTAGAGGTTATTTTAATATTTTGAGGGAACAACTTCAATGTTTAGGTTGACTTTTTTGCAAAAAAAAAATATTTTATATATATGAAAAAAAACGAAGATTTCTCCGGAAGCAAAAAAGCCGAAACTCTGGCGGTACAGTTGGTAGTAGATAAAAATTTTTGGTTGACCAGAATCCGCTGGATTTACAGCCTCTTTATTTTTCTGTTCTTCATATCATACAATTCCCTGGCCAGGGAGACACGGATTGCCTTTTATGACCTCCTATTGATCATCTTTTTATCCGGGATCGGCAATTTGATTTTCATCTTTGCCCTGAAAAGGAACCTCAGCAAAGGATTGAAAGGTGCTCATTATGAGATGTTTTCCTCTATCGCCACCTTACAGTTGGATTTTGACTTCGTGGTACTGGTCTTGCTGGTTTTTTTCTCCGGCGGCTTTGAAAGCCCGGTGATTATTTTGTTTATTTTTTATATCATTGTGTCTACCTTTTTAATATACTATAAAAAGGCGTTCCGCAATACCCTGGCCGCCATAATACTGGTCACCCTGATCTTTTTTCTGAATGAAGGCCTGATTATTTCTTCCCAAAAGTTGGCCACCATGATCGCCTTTAATATTATTTTGCTGTTCTCCTTTTTCGTCTCCGCCTACCTGTCGAAAAACATCAGGGATAATGAAATAATACTGCAGGAGCTTCTGGAACGGAGTCGCAAGCTCTCCGTCACCGATGGGTTAACCGATCTCTACAACCAGAGCTATTTCTTTAAAATGCTGAAACTCCAACTGGAGAGAGCCAAACGCTATGAGTCGACTTTTTCCGTTATTATATTCGATGTGGATCATTTTAAGAGTTACAATGACCACAACGGTCACATTCATGGATCCGAGGCGCTGGCAAAAATCGGCGGTATCATGAAAAGTGTATTCCGGGCCAGCGATATTTTAGCCAAGTACGGGGGAGATGAATTTGTGGTCATTCTGCCCAATACCGACAGAGTAGGCGCTTTCCTGGCAGCCGACCGGCTGCGGGACACCATTGAAAACGAATCCTTTGCCGGGGAAGAGAATCAACCGATGGGGAAAATCACCATATCGGTAGGGGTGGCCACCTTTCCGGAGCACGGCGCCGGCGAAGAAGAAATTTTAGAGAAGGCAGATCGGGCCATGTATCTTGCCAAAGAGGCCGGCCGGAACCGTACGGTCATCTACAGCGAAAAATCAGAGCAGAGTGAAGAGTGACGACCACTTGACCACTTTTAATAATAATCGAACTTCATAATCTCGGCCACCGGCACCCGGGGCGGCCGGTTCAATTCCGATTTTAACTGTTTTTCGGATAACAATTCATCGGCATTTTCGGCATGCCTGCCCACGATGACCAGGGTAATCAATTTCATGTGAGGGGGAATGTTCAGTATCTCTTTGGCTTTGTCTTCATCAAAGCCGGCAATAGGGTGGGCCACCAATCCCCGCTCCGTCGCGCTTAAAATTAAAAAAGCGGTGGCCATACCGGTATCAAAGAGGTAATATTCCCGCTCTCTCACCACGCAGTCGAGATCCCTTTCCGATACCACCGCCACAATCAGGGAACTCTTCCGGGCCCAGTCGTTCCCCGACGACAGGGCGGTGTGCAGTTTTTGAAGGACTTCGGGACTGCGCACGAACACAAAACGCCACGGCTGCTTGTTAAAACAGGAGGGCGCCAGGCCGGCCAGGGTGGACAACTCCTCCACCATTCTGTCGGGGACGACAACCTCCTCCAGGGCCCGGTGGGCCCGCCGCGAATGAATAACCTCCTTTAACTCCATAAAGACCTCCTCACTAAAAGGGTCAACCTAACACCCTCCTACATAATGCCATGAATCCCCCCAATTTTCAACCACACATTTGTCAGGATCAAGAATCAGGAGTTCCCCCGAAATTTTAAATAGTCCTCCTAAAACTGCCATGAAGAGGGCAAAACTTCCGAGTGCCTGGAGCCTGGCCCGCCATCCGTCCTTTTAAACTTAAACATGGTTGATTCCTAAATCCTTTTTATAATAATTTTATGGAATACGGCCTGTGCTCAGAAGCAAGTGGTCGATAATAAAAATGTAAGTATCAATGACCCGATTAATCATCGAAGTCCACCACACCAGTCAGGTCCTTCTAAATGGAGTCTATTTTGACTTATTCTTTTATGCTATCTTCAGGTTCGTTATTTTTTGTTTTTTTGAATAATAATGCCAAAGGCCCCCAAATTAATATTATGTGTGATAATACGCCTCCAACTAATATATTTTGTACTTTATTATAGCATTCTGTACCTTTCAATGCATATGAACTACCTAAAATTACTGCTCCCCAAATAATGGCACTTGCAATAATAAAAGCTCCGATCGTTTTAAATTTCTTATTCATTTTTTCTCCTTAAGCGTAATATAATAAATAATACTCCAATTGTCAATTGATAAGAAGGCATGCCAGTAACTGCGATCCATAAAACAAGGGGGAAAAATTGTCCCCTTCCGGTTCCCTTAGAAATTGGATCTCAGCGGTTACCGATTCCCTATGCGTTTCCCTGGTTTCGCCATTTCTTTTATCGGTGGCCGAAGATGAAAAACAGCCGGGTGATCTCCGCCGCACCTGCGCTGAGGCTTTAGGAAATTTAGGGGTGAAAGATAAAGCAGTGGATATTCAGATCAAACTATATCTCTATCAACGAGATAAATATGAAGATACTGCTCAAGAAATCTATGGAGTATTTCGGTGTTGTCATTTACCCCCTCGACCTCAAACTTTGACCTCGTGAGCTCAACCATTCACCTGGTGACCTGAATATTTCAGGTCTCAACCTGAATTGTTCAGGTTTAAATATGAAATGTTGAGGTTTCAATTTGAAGGGTTGAGGTTTGTTGTTGTTGGCTGCCGTTTAAAAGGGTTGGGAACGATTTTTTAGCGGAGGGGTTTCTAAAAGGTGAGGCACTTTGACCCAGGGCAATACATATCTGTACAAAAGTACATCCGCATATGGGGCGTGACATGAAGCGCCCGTATGTATCACCAACGCCTGCTCATGCCAATAGGCATTGTAATTGTGTATGGCATTATCTGACGGAAAAAAATGACTGCGACCCTTGCGGAAACGACCGCATATATCTATCATTCTCTTATTCAACACCGCCCTTCGCAGTGACCAGGAACCGTACATAAACCTTTGTCTGATTCAAGATACTCAATATCCGACACACTGATAATCATATAGAAGGTTTCGTTACCCGGAATTTTC
>CBFDCR010000056.1:0-36060 GCA_965603365.1 uncultured bacterium | reverse complement strand
AAGACCTCAAATTTCGTCATTGCCAAAAAGATGGTGGAGATTACCCATTTGATCCAGGATATGGGCATTTTGTATGAGCACAAAAAAGCCTTTATCAATAAGATCAAACAATTGAAAGAAAATTATTTGCATATTATGAGTCGGATTAAAAAGCTGCAGTCGGAAATTCCGAAGCAGCCCAGAGTGGGCAGAGAATTCGCCAGTATTGCTGAAGAGGCTGTTAGTTATGAAAAACGGCTGGAAAATTTAAATAAAAAGTATGAGATTACACCGGAGGATCTTTTCAAGACCTGTGCCGAGATCGAAGAGGGGCAGAAGCAGATCGAATTATCGAAGAACGATCTGGTGGAGTCCAATCTTCGATTGGTGGTCTCCATTGCCAAAAAGTATATCAACCGGGGGCTGCAGTTTTCCGATCTCATCCAGGAGGGCAACATCGGGTTAATGAAGGCGGTGGAGAAATTTGAGTATCAACGGGGCTACAAGTTCTCCACTTATGCGACCTGGTGGATCCGGCAGGCCATTACCCGGGCCATTGCCGATCAGGCCCGCACCATCCGTATACCTGTCCACATGATTGAGACGATTCACAAGATAAACCGGACCCAACGGCGGCTGGTACAGGAGTTGGGTCGAGAACCCACCGAAGACGAAATTGCCCGAGAAACCGGTTTTTCTACCGACAAGATCAGAAAGATCCTCAAGATTGCCCAGGAGCCGATTTCACTGGAAACTCCGGTCGGTGACGATGATTCTCATCTGCGGGATTTCCTGGAGGATGACAAGACCGTTTCACCGCCGGAGATCGTGTCCCAGATGAACCTGAAAGAGCAACTGGAATTGATCCTCTCGTCGCTGACTGAAAGGGAAGCCAAAGTAATTGAGATGCGGTTTGGTTTAAAAGACGGTAACGAACATACTCTGGAGGAGGTGGGCCAGGAATTTCAGGTTACCAGGGAAAGGATCCGGCAAATCGAAGCTAAGGCATTGAGGAAACTAAAGAAAAAGGCCAAGAAGCTTGTAAATTTTCTCGACAAACCCGAAGAATTTAAATAATTTATTTTTTTCTCCCGCGGGGATGAAATCGATCGTAGACTTTCTTCACCCGATCCCGTGAAACATAAGTATAAATCTCTGTAGTGGAGATGCTGGCATGCCCTAACATCATCTGCACGGAACGCAAGTCGGCCCCCTTTTCCACCAGGTGGGTGGCAAAAGAGTGCCTCAAGGTATGGGGGGTGAGGATGGCTGAGACCCCCAATCTCTTGCCGTATCCCTTGATGATTTTCCACAGTCCCTGGCGGCTGAGTCGCTGGCCGCTGCGATTCAAAAAAACCACGTTACTGCTGCCGGCAGCACGTGCGTTTTTCAGCAGAGCGGGCCGACCGTCCTCCAGGTAACGGTGCAGTGCCTGTTCGGCCTTTTTCCCGAAGGGTACGATCCGTTCTTTACTTCCCTTGCCCATTACCCGGACAAAGTTTTCGTCCATATAGAGATTTTCCATTTTCAAGCCGGCTACTTCCGAAATCCGTAATCCGGTGGCATACATGAGCTCCAGTACAGCTTTATCCCGTTGACCAAAGGGGGATGCGGTGTCCGGCAGTTCCAGGAGCTGGCTGACCTGGTCAACGGTCATGTATTTGGGCAGCAGTTTCCACTTCCTGGGGAAGGGAATGGCGGTAATCGGATTACCATCTATCTTCCCTTCGGCCACCAGGTAATGATAGAAGCTTCTCAGAACCGAAATCAGGTGAGACTGGCTGGATTGTGCCTGGCCCTTCTCGCTCTCCCCCTTGATAAAATCCAGAGCCTCTTCTTCGGAAATATCCAGGTGATTCAGCTTTTTTCCCACCAGGAAATTCCACCACTTCTCCAATTCCTGCTTATAAGAAGCCAACGTATTAAGACTCAATCCCCGCTCCATCTCCAGATACACCAGATACCGCTGCAAATCCTTCTCAAATGCCCTATCCTCAACCATGTTGTCTTGTTCCTCTTCTTATCTTTCCCTCTACATCTTATTTTCGATTGATCAGTTTATAGATTCTATCGTCATTTCTTTTATCGATACAGGCCACTTTCAGGGAATCATTTTCTAACCGATAGACTATTCGATATTCGCCAATATCAACCCGTCTGAAGGGATATCCTTTCATTTTGACCGAGTCAGAAGGCTCAGGGTCGGCCATTAAACTCAAAACTTTATTTACCACCTGCCGGAATTGTTTGGGGGGCAGAGTATCTATGAATTTTTTGACCTGATGGGTGATCTCAAGCTTTAACATTCCCGCCAACTATTTATCACTCAGATTTAGTTTTTTGAATGACCTTCAGGGATTCCGGTTCCCCTAGATATCCCTCTTTTTCGGCTTTTAGCGCCTTTTTAGCCCAATACAGATCTTCTAGACGTTTTAATTTTTCGTACTCTTCAAAAGACAACAAAACCGCCGATGGGCGGCGATTTTTCTCTATAAAAATTGGTTCAGCTATAGACATCTGAAGATACCAGCCAAACCTATTTTTAGCTTCGGTAGCATTAATCGTCTTCATTTTTTTACTCCAATTCACTCAATTTAGCCATAATAGCCTTTTTAGCTATTATTGTCATTACAAATATAATACAGACTCCCTCGTTTGTCAACATTGCTGCAAAAGATTAATCTCTACTTTCTCCGATTTTTTCGACAGGCTTAGAAGGATATAAATGTTTTTCATAAAATCGGTATTGTCTATTAATTCAAGGGATTTTTTGTAAAGTAGTTGTTTCGCCGGGTCTATGTCTGTGTATTTTTTAAGTCGCTCATTGAGTTCCCGGCGGTCGAAGAGGAGGACGGCTAGTTCGGGCATGCAGTAAATATCGGAATCTTCGATGCCCTTCATCCTGACCTTGTATCAGATGCGGAAGAAGTAGTCTCGTAGAGTGTAGAAGACCTCTTTTTCTTTTACGTTTTTAGCATTAATGACAATCTCCCGCACCCAGCCTTCGGCTGCCAGACGTCTTAATTGTTCGGCAATGGACTTGGTGCCTTCATTGATATAGGCGGCAATTTCCGTTGCCGTCTGGGCTGGCGCTTCGATGGCTAAGGCATCGAGGATGAGCTTGCGCTGCTGGGATTCATCGCGGGTTTTGTCCAAAAATAGGGGGTTAACTCGCTAATTTTACCCAGAATCATTTCAGTATTGAGATTTAGGTTGTCCAGTAATAGTTCATATAAAAACAAAATCAATCGGGGATTTCCACCGGTAAGAAGGCGGTAAATATTGATGTAGTGGCGGTTATCTCCAATCTTTTCCTCAATGCCTTTATCGTTGCGGAAGGCGGCTGTTTTGGTCAAGAAGTCGATAATTCCCCGCTGATCCAGGCTTTCCATACTGCAAATTCGGAAGAAGTGGTAAGAAGGCTTGCCGTAGTTTTCGATCACATTGAAAACAGTCAAGGCCGTGCCGAGGATAATGAAGACTCCGGGGTGTTCACTCATGAAACTGCGCAGGAGTTTTAGATCTTCCTCCGGTAGTTGTTCCCTGAAAAGGTGCTGCAAATTTTCCAGTATGAAAATGAACTTCTTGCCGGTTTCCTGGTTTATCTGAACCAGGAACTCCAATAATTTTTTAGAAATATCCTGCCTGGTTTGCCTCTTCTATTTTAAATTCCCGTTTATTTTTGTTTTTTTCAATGTGAGGTATTCTCTGTTTATATTATTCCAGTTTTTCGCTGTCCCATTGGTTTTAAATATGGCCTCAAAGATTTTAAGCAACAACCGATACAGAGAGTCAACATCGAAAAGTTCCTCCGGGAAAATCAAGGGGTGCCAGTGGCTGGACAGGCGTTCATCATCCTTAATTCGGTGATACAGCAGTGCTAACTAGGTGAGATTTTCCCACTCCTCTGGATCCTATAATAATACATGATTGGTTTGATAATTTCTTATTTTTACGAGGATGCAATTCAGTCAGCAATTCTTCTAATATCATTTCGCCGCATACAAAGGTTCTGGACAATTCATCCTTTTTTTTGAGTCGGGGGTCGTATTTGTTGATGATCATTCTGTTTTACCGTTCCCATTCGTAAGAATTCTTCCACCAGTCCGCCAGCATGGGAGAAACAAATCGGTAGACGCCACCCTCTTTTTTCAGGTAGCACTCATCCACCAATCGCTTCAGCAGCCGGTTAACTTCGGTTTTTCCGAGTATGATTTGTTCCACATAGGGATAGAGATCCTCAAAGTCCATGGGTTCAAAAGCCAAATGGGCCAACATTCGGGAGGCGGCTTTGAATTCGATTTTGGAGAGATACTCTTTGAGCCGGGTATGCAAATCAATAAACTCCTTGTGCTGTTTGTCGGTAACTTTTTGATAGATTGTTTCTATCTCCACCATTTTTTTTATTTCTATGTTGTCTCCTAACAGATAACTCAGACTGTCGGCGAACAATTGGATATAAAAAGGAATTCCGTCGTTCAATTTAACGGCGGCAAAGTGAAGTACTTCTTGACTGGCCTTTATGTTTTTGTCTGTTAATAATTCTGTTGATGATGAGACGGGCCTTCTCCTCTTGACGCAGTCTTCTGAGCCATTCGAGGAATAATCTGACTTCGTCAATTCCATTTTTTCTGAGATTTAATAAGAAATCGGAAAATTCATCCACCGCCAGTATAAAATTGTAATCTTTGAGAAAGATAAAAATTTCTTCCATTCGATTCATAACCTCTTTGAAGCTTTCAGAAATTTCTCCTGTTTCCACTTCAAAGATGCCGCCGAGCTTGATTTTAGAGATCATCTGGGAGAGTTCGTTCCATCTTTCTTTAAATTCGACTCTGGTGTAATTGGGGGGCAATTTTTTTTCAATTACTCTTTTAAGATAAGGGAGGTGCCGGTCATCTCTTCTGGCTGTTTGATGCCCATTAATTCTAAGATGGTGGGGGCGATATCGCACAACTCTCCTTCCGGACGCAGCTTGATATATCCGGCACCCACCAGGCTCAGGGGGACCGGATTGGTTGTGTGGGAAGTCATGGGTGATCCGTCCTCCAGTTTGGTCTGCTCGGCATTGCCGTGATCTCCAGTCAGAATAACGATCCCACCAGCGGCCAGTACGGCCTGAGTCACATCATGGCTGCATTGGTCGACGGTTTCCACGGCCTGGACGATTTTATCGAACTTCCCGGTATGCCCCACCATGTCGCAATTGGCAAAATTACAGACGATCAACCGGTATGTGTTTGACTTGATCGCTTGAATGAGTTTATCTTTGACTTCATGGACACTCATCTCGGGCTTGAGGTCGTAGGTGGCCACTTTGGGACTGCTCACCAGGATACGGTCTTCTCCCTCAAAGGGATCGTTGCGAAGTCCGTTGAGGAAGAAAGTCACGTGGGCATACTTCTCGGTTTCGGCAATTCGGAGTTGTCGAATCTTTTGGGTGGCAATTACTTCACCTAAAATGTTTTTGTGTTCCAACTCGGGAAAAATCTCGTCAAAGTGGCCGTTATCGTAATAATGGGTCATGGTAACAAGATGCATGTGGTGGGAGATGGTCTGAAATGCGGGAAAATCGGGTTCCGCGATGGCCTGGGTCAGTTGGCGGGTGCGGTCGAATCGGAAGTTGAAGAAGATCATGATATCGTCTGGATGAATGCCCTTGTAGTCAATGATTCTGGGTTTTATGAATTCGTCTGTTTCTCCGGCGGCATAGGCATGGGCTATAGCTTCCTGCCAATCGGATACTATTTTTCCTTTCCCCTCCATGACGGCCCGGTAGGCCAATTCGGTCCGATTCCAGCGTTTATCACGATCCATGGCATAGTAACGACCGCATACGGTCGCGATTTTTCCGGTGCCGGTTCGGTCTATACCGTCCTGGAGAAATTGCAGGTGCTTCTGGGCCGATTGGGGCGGCGTGTCACGGCCATCGGCGACAGCATGGATTACCACATCCCGGAGTTTTTCTCTTTGACACATTTCCAGAAGGGTGATGCAGTGCCGGGTCACCGCATGAACTCCCTCCTCCTGGATCAAGCCGACGAGGTGGATGGTCGATTTCCGTTCTCTGGCAATGTGCAGGGCCTTGCGTAATGTCTGATTTTGATGAAATTCTCCCGATGATATGGCCTGGTCGATGCGGGTAAGACTTTGGTAGACAATCTTGCCAGTTCCGATGTTGAGATGCCCCACTTCGCTGTTTCCCTGATAACCTTTCGGGAGTCCAACGCTGAGCCCGGATGATTGAATCAGGCTGAAGGGGAAATTTTGTTCATAGTGATCGGTATGTGGAGTATGGGCCATATGTATGGCATTACCCACATCTGGGTTTCCTTTTCCCCAGCCGTCCCGAATAATTAAACAAACGAGTTTTGACTTCATTGGTCTGATCCGTCCACACTAAAAATGTATCTTGGTTATTATAGCATAATAAGGGGAATAGGGAAAAAATATTTATTCCTGTGAATTTTTCACTTTTTTGTTGAAAAAAAGCTTTTTTTTGATTATAATCCAAAGAGTATATTAATTGTACGAGGAGGTATAATGTCTAGAGTCTTTAAGTTAGTATTGGTGTTAGGTGTTTCATTCGTTTTAGCGGTCGGCCTTTTTGGAAATGGGATGAATCTGAACGGTGTGGGGTCGAAGGCCATTGCCATGGGTGGCGCATTTATCGGATTGGCAGATGATTACAGTGCCGTATTTTGGAATCCTGCCGGTCTCACCCAGATGAAGGATCCGAATATTGCCCTGTTTGGGACATTTATTTTTCCCAAGGGGAGTTACAAATTTGGTCTGTTGGGTATCGATGCCAAAACCGAGAATAAAGTTTATCCCTCCGGTGCTTTTGGCTATTTCAAACCTTTATCCGAAAAAGTGGTGGTGGGCATTTTGGGCTATGTCCCCTCCGCTATAGGTGCGAAGTGGAAGGGTGAGGAACTCAAGCTTTTAGCTGGAGGCGTTAATTATATGTGGGAAAGCCAGCTTGGCATGTTCACTTTATCCCCTGTGGTTGCTTTCAAGTTAAGTGACATGTTCTCTCTCGGGGCCACCGTGAACTTAAGTTACGGATTGCTGAAGCTCAAGCGTCCTGCCTTAGGGCAATATGAAGAAGATCTGAATGGCATGGCTTTTGGCGCCACCATTGGTGCTCTTTTTAAGCCTTCCGACAAATTCAGTCTCGGTCTTACGTTCAAGACGCCGATGAAGGTTAAAATCAAAGGAGATGCGTCGATGTCAGGAGCCGGGCTCCTGGGACTACCCGATACCAGCGAACTCGAAAGGAATGCCGACTGGCCCATGTGGATTGGTGCTGGCATTGCCTTTAAACCCTTCGATAAGTTGACCATCACGGCGGATGTGCAGTATACCAACTGGAAAAAGATGGACATGATCGCCGCTGACTTTAGCGATCCCGGCTGGGCTCTGTTCTTCGGCCAGGCCTCTGATCTTGTGTTGAGATGGGATGATGCCACCCAGATCAGGTTCGGCGCCCAGTATCAGGCATCCGAGGCGCTGGCGATCAGGGCTGGGTTTTATATTGATCCAGGTCCGGGACCCGAAGCGACCCAGAATATTTTATTACCCGGCTTTGATTACAATGTCGTGACCTTCGGACTCGGTTACAATACGGGTAAAGTCAACATCGATTTTTGCTTCGAGTATGTGATGGGCAAAGAGAGAGATGTGGGCCTGCTGGAGGCAGATCCTGCTGCCGGTATGCCGGGTATTCACAAATTTGATATTTTCGCACCCAACATTGCCATTACGTTTTTCTTGTAAGGCTTTTTTTTCAGTCAAAGGTAAGGGCCAATGGCCTTTACCTTTGACTATATACAGTTTTTTCAACTGCCAGGGGTGGAGTAGAGGAGGAATTTTAACGGTCATATTAAATTTTAATTTTTAACCTTCAAAAAACATTAAAAATATGTTAGACTTTTGTCTTCCAGGAGGTAAAAATATGGAAAATCAAATTTACATCCCGGCAGATGTACCGAATTCAGTGGTGAATGAATATTTAAGTAATTACGACGAAATTACCCGGGGCTCCGGTCGATTGATGCTTTTCGCCGGAGACCAAAAAATTGAACACTTAAACAAAGACTTCTACGGCGAAGGTATTGCCGAAGATGACAATGTGCCGGAGCATCTATTTAAAATTGCCGATACAGCAGAGATCGGGGTCTTTGCCACCCAAATGGGTCTTATCTCGATGTATGGGCCCGATTATCCAGAGGTTCCTTACCTGGTTAAATTGAACTCAAAAACCAATTTGGTGAAAACCGCCCAAAGGGATCCGGCATCTCTTCAGTTATTGGAAGTGGAGCAGGTGGTGGATTTTAAGAAGAATTCGGGATTGAATATTCTGGGTGTTGGCTATACCATTTATCTGGGTAGTGAATTTGAGCATATGATGCTGAGGGAGGCTGCCCAGGCGGTTTACAAGGCCCATCAGCACGGTTTGCTGTCCGTTTTGTGGGTCTATCCCAGAGGACAGGCGGTGAAAGATGAAAAAGATCCTGATCTCATTGCCGGGGCCACCGGTGTTGCCGCTTGCCTGGGTTCAGATTTTGTAAAGATCAATTACCCCAAAAAGGAGGGTGAAATCAGGGCTGAAATACTGAAGCAAGCGATTAAAGCCGCGGGCAGAACTAAAGTGTTATGTGCCGGCGGGTCCAGTATTGATCCCAAAGAATTTTTACAGTCTCTTCACGATCAAATTTTTATTTCCGCTGCTTCCGGTAATGCCACTGGAAGAAACATCCATCAAAAATCCTTCCAGGAAGCGGTCAATATGACGAACGCTATTACAGCCATCACGGTTTACGGAAAATCTGTGGATGAAGCCTTTAAGATTTATCAAGGTCAATAGGAGATTATTAAAAAATTTACTCGTGCTCAATAGAAAAATAAAGATCGCATAGTAGATAATATTAGCGAACATTTTTGGAGGTTATTATGATTAAAGGAAGCTACCTTTTCACTTCAGAATCTGTCACGGAAGGTCATCCAGACAAAATGTGTGATCAGGTATCCGATGCCATATTGGACGCCTGTTTGGAGCAGGACCCCGATTCTCGTGTCGCGGTTGAGTGTTTAACAAAGACGGGTATGGTGGTTGTCGCCGGAGAATTGACCACCAGGGGATATGTAAATATTCCTGTGATCGTTCGAAAAACTCTAAAGGAAATCGGCTATACGTCCAGTAAGTATGGTATTGACAGTGAGACCTGTGCTGTCCTGGTCCATATCGAGGAACAATCCCCCGACATCTCACAGGGCGTTACCGAAGGACTGGGGGAATACAAGGAGCAAGGGGCCGGAGATCAGGGTATGATGTTTGGCTATGCTACCAATGAGACCGAAACTTTTATGCCCCTTCCCATTCATCTGGCTCACCGGTTAACTTTAAGACTATCGGAAGTCCGCAGAAACAAGATCATTCCTTATCTCGGTCCTGACGGTAAATCACAGGTGACAGTAGAGTATCGGGATGGAAAACCCCAAAAGGTAACCACGGTGGTGATTTCCAACCAGCATCATGAGGGGCATGAACATGATGAAATCGAAAGAGATATTGTTGAGAAGGTTATAAAGCCTGTTTGTAAAGATTGGATCAGGGAGGACACCACTTATTTTGTAAATCCAACGGGAAAGTTCGTCCACGGAGGGCCCTATGCCGATGCCGGTGTGACCGGCAGAAAGATCATCGTGGATACCTATGGTGGTATGGGACGGCACGGCGGAGGTGCCTTTTCCGGTAAAGATCCTTCTAAAGTCGATCGTTCTGCCGCTTATGCTGCCAGATACATTGCCAAAAATATCGTGGCCGCCGGTCTGGCAGAGCGATGCGAGGTCCAATTGGCCTATGCCATTGGAGTTGCAGAACCGGTTTCTGTTAATGTGGGCCTATTTGGTAGCGGTAAAATACCGGAAGAGGAGATGGTCAAGCTAATCAGGAAGGTATTCCCTCTAAAGCCGGCTGCTATATTGAAGGAATTGGATCTGAAACGGCCCATTTACAAACGGACCGCTGCCTACGGCCATTTCGGCCGGGATACATTCCCCTGGGAACAATTGGATAAAGTCGAGGAACTAAAAGAGCTGGCCAAATTATAAGATTTCCGTTTTACTTTACTCCGCTTCATTTTTGTGCTATTAATAATGCTATGGATAATGGGACTATTTTGATCGCTGACGACGAGCAAGATATTCGAGATCTGCTCTGCGATTTTTTAGGAGGAGAAGGATACGGATGTGTCTCGGCAGCCGATGCTTTTGAAGCACTGGAGAAATTCAAATCTTCCGGTGAGGTTGATTTGGTGATGTCGGATATTCGAATGCCCGGCAAATCCGGTCTTGAACTGCTGGATGACATCAAAAAGATCGACGAGGATGTAATTGTGGTGATGATTTCGGCGGTTAAAGATATTGAGTCTGCCATTTCGGCCATGTCAAAAGGCGCTTACGATTACGTTTCAAAACCTTTTAAGTTGAATGAAGTGGCCCTGGTCGCCAGTAAAGCCCTCGAGAAAAGGCGACTGATTTTGGAAAACAAAGAATACCAGCGGGAACTTGAGAAGAAGGTAGAGGAGAGAACCGTTGAGTTAAGGAGGGCCCTCGATGAGCTCGATAGAACCTATAAATTTACGTTGAGTGCTCTGGTCACCGCCCTGGATACCCGGGATACCGAGACCCAGGGACATTCCATCAGGGTGGTTAAATATACCTTGCAACTGGCCAAATTATTGGGAATCCATGATGAAATGCGACTTAAGGCGTTAGAATACGGGGCCTTACTCCATGATATCGGCAAAATCGGAATTCCGGATGCAATTCTGCGAAAGGCCGGGGAGTTAACACCGGAAGAATGGGCCATTATGAAGACTCATCCGGTTCTGGGATACGAGATTCTCCACAAAATAAAATTTTTGGAAGAGTCCTCCCAGGTCGTACTTCACCACCATGAAAAGTATGACGGGACAGGTTACCCCGATGGTTTAAAGGGCAGCCAGATTCCTCTGGGCTCCAGAATATTTGCCGTTGCCGATGCCTTTGATGCCATGACTTCCAGAAGGCCTTATCGGTATCCGATCCCCTTCGAAGGCGTCTCCAGAGAATTAAAGAAAATTTCCGGCAGCCAATTCGACCCGAAGGTGGTGGAAGCGTTCCTTTCCTTTGATATTGACATCTGGAAAAGGGAGGGTGAAGAGATTAATCGCAAAATCGAAGAGGATCCTGATTACTATCTGAAATCATAATC
Organism: uncultured bacterium; assembly: GCA_965603365.1. Lineage (GTDB taxonomy): Bacteria > Acidobacteriota > Aminicenantia > UBA2199 > UBA2199 > JAHELQ01. The sequence goes on along the minus strand of CBFDCR010000056.1, from coordinate 24,821 downwards.
GTTTAAGATGCCTCGGGGGGAAGGATTTTACTATAAATGAGAGCATCTTCCGGGGGATTACGGTAGTAATCTTTTTGTCGGCCCTTGAGTTTAAAACCGAGTTTTTTGTACAATGCCAGAGCGTTTTGATTTGATTCCCGTACCTCGAGGAACATCTCTTTTACCTTTTCTTTACGCGCCTGCGTGTATATAAAATTCAACAAGGCGGTAGCAATTCCCTTCCTCTTGAGTGGTTCCCTGACCGTCAGGTTGTGAATTTCAAGAATATCGTCAATAATCCAGAAGACAATGTATCCGGCAATATCACCCGATTCCAGATCCCGGCAAATATATAAGTAGGAAATGTCGTTTGAAATCTCTGCTAAAAAATAGCTTCTTTTCCAGGGACGAAAAGATTCCTTTATCTCGATATTATAAACAGACTCGATATCGGGAGCTTCAGCTTTTTGAATTGCTATTTTGGGTTTTTTGGTAGTTGGCTTCGGCATCCGGTTTTCTGATGTAGAGGGGCTTGATCTGCTGTAAATCCATTATACCGCCCCCCTTTAAATATCTTCTATAAGATATTTTGCAAATTTCAGAGGCCATGAAGCCTGATCGGTGCAGTCTCTTGCTATCATTGAAATTTTTTTTTATGAACTCTTTGTGCGCATTGGCCCCACTGCCGACAAAATGGAAATTGGCAATTCCATTCAGGTTGTCTTTCAACTCGTTGATATGGATTAAACCTGGCGCAATGATTTCTTTTATGTCTTTTTGGATGAAACGGTAACCTCCTATATAAACTTCATCCCGTTTGGCGTCGATGAGGGAAATGATATTAAAGGTAGAGTGCTTGTATTTGTAAGCCAGGGCCTCTAAGGCGACAATCGGTACGACCGGCTTTTCATCTTTGAATACCATTCCCTTGAGGGTCGAGAGGCCGACCCGAATGCCGGTAAACAGGCCCGGGCCAATGCCGATGCCAAACACTTCGATTTCCGACAGTTTCAGGTTGATGCTATTCAGGACAAAATCGATGGCCGGGATCAGGGTGGCAGATAGATTGTCGTTGGAGACGAAGTTATATTCGATTTGAATCTCCTTGCCCCTGGAAATGGAAATGGAGCAGTGTTTTGAGGTGGTGTCTAAAGAGAGTATGTAAATTGTGGATGCGTCCCTGGTCATATTCTTTTTTCCATGACGATTTCCGTACCGTGATTTGACGGTAAGAACTCGACCTTGTCCATGTAGTTTTTCATAATCGTGATTCCTCTGCCGCTGGGAGATAAAATATCTTTATTTTTGGCCTCTCGAATAATTTTTTTAAAATCGACTTTTTGGAAGTTCTCGTCTTTTACATTGATATAGAGGTATTTTTTTCGCCACTTGAATTTGACCCGGACCCTTTTGCCTGGGTCTGATTTGTTACCGTGCCTGATGGCGTTGTTGATGACCTCCCGCAAAGCCATCTCTATTTTGAAAAAATCGTCTTCTTCGATTTTTAAAAAATTCCTGATATATCCCAGCACCAATACGGAAAATTCGGTGTATTTGAAATCGCTCACAAAATCGAGTGAAATCTGGTCTTCTGCCTTTTTCATGTACGACAGTATATCAGAAAAAAAAATCCCCATCAAGTCCCCGATTCAATCCTCATTGTTGGGCTACAATATCCCCTTGAATAAAAAAGTTCTTGAGGACCAGCGGTATCATCCATAAGGGATAGAAGTAGACGCTTCTGCCATCTATTTTCCGTTCCCCAAAGAAGTCGAGATTAATTAAAAAGGCGGTCTCCGGTTTGTAGAAATCAAGATAGCTGAAGAAACTCTTCGACAGAGTGGGCTGGTTAAGGCTCGACGACTTTACTTCCAGGGGGATTTTGTCGATGATAAAATCGACCTCACTGCCGGAGCCGGTCCGCCAGAATTTTATTTCCAGCCCCTTTTTGTTGATTTCATTAAAAACGAAATTCTCCATGACGCTGCCCATGTCAATCGAATTGATGTCCAGGCGATCGGTAATGTAATTCATTAACCCGGTATCCTGTGAGTAAATTTTCGGAGATTTGGAGATTTCTTTTCTGGCGTTTGAAAAGAAGGGTAATACTTTTTTAAAAACGTATGTGCCCTCTAAATAGTCAATATATTTCTTGACGGTTAATACGTTTAGCCCCGAGATCTGGCTCAACTCCTGGTAATTGATGAGGTTTCCCGCTTGCAGCGCCAATGCCTTTATGAGGTTGTTGTAGCCGCCGATGTTTTCGATTTTAAGAAAATCTTTCACATCCTTCTTAATATAAGAATCAAATATCTCTTTCAATTCGATGGCTTTGGCCTTGATATTCTGGGAAAGAACCACTTTGGGATATCCGCCGTATGTCACAAAATCGAACAATATTCGGTTTAGGTCTCCCTGGTGGAACTTTATTAAAGCATCGATCGGTTTTTCAAAATAAAAACCGACGTTTTTTGAAGATAGGAATTCCTCGAAAGAGAACGTATAGATTTCGTAGGTATGTTTTCTGCCGGTGAGATGCTCTGAAATTTTGGATTTTAACTCCAGCGACGACGACCCGGAAACCACCAGCTTCATGTTCAGATTCAGGTCATATAAAATTTTTAATAAGAGTCCGGGATTTTCTACCCGTTGAATTTCATCGATGAATATGTAGGCGAACCCGGCATGCTCAGATTGGATAAAATCAATGAAATCGGTATGATCTTTAAAATAGGGGTGGAGGTTAAAGTCGTCGAGGTTGAAGTAGAAGATAGATTTCGGCGGGACACCCTTTGCCAGTAGCTGACAAATCAGGCTCCTGATAAGAGTCGTTTTGCCCACCTGACGGCTTCCGGTGATGACCGTGATCTCTTTGTTATCCAGATCCTCTGAAATTTTTGCAAAGAAGTCCCTTTTGACGGATCTGTCCTCTATGGATTGGCCCTCCCGCCAGGGGTTTTGCAACATAAATGCCGTATAATTCATAGATATAATATATTACTATTTCCTTGACAAGTCAAGAAAAACGATACGGCTCTATCGTTTTAACTAGGTTAAAACTATACAGCCCTATTGTTTTTCTTAAGATGGATCGATTCCAACCGCTATTGTCGCTTCTTTTAGGTTTTTGGGGGGAGATAAATGTGTTATAATTTGGGGGATGGAGAACAAGAATCTCACACCCATGTTAAAGCAGTATTTCGAGATCAAGAAGGACTATCCCGATGCCATCCTCTTTTTCCGCATGGGTGACTTTTACGAGATGTTTTTTGAGGATGCCAGGACTGCCGCTCCGGTACTGGAAGTGGTACTTACCAGCCGGGACAAAAATAAAAAAGATGCGGTTCCCCTGTGCGGCATTCCCCACCACGCCATGGAAAACTATGCCGCCAAATTGCTCAAGCACGGTTTCAAGGTGGCCATCTGCGATCAGGTGGAAGACCCGGCCCAGGCCAAAGGCATCGTCAAACGGGAGGTCACCCGCGTCCTCACCCCCGCCACCGCCTTAGAGATCGAAACCGCCGACACCGGCCTGAACAACTTCGTGATTTCCATTTACAGGGACGACAAAAGGCTGGCCATGGCCTCTATCGATCTGGCGGTCTCCGACTTCGAGGTCAGGAGTTTTGAAAATCATGATTTCGAGGCATTTTTAAACGAGTTTTACCGCAGATTTCCCCGCGAGGTTGTCGTTCCCCCGGATTTCAACAGGGAGTTGGAGTTGATCCGGAAACGTTTCCCCGAAGCACCGGATATGCTCATCAACGAATATGAGGGCTTTGAATACAATTACTTTGAAAATGAGGAGCTTCTCAAGAAACAGTTTAAACTGGAGAGCATCGAGGGACTGGGCCTTCAGGGCTACGAATCTGCCGTAGCCGCCGCCGGTGTGCTGATTAAGTACCTGAAGTCTATCCGCAGAACGGCTTTGAAAAATATTTCTTCGCTGCGTTTCATCCCGGAAGAGAATTCCATGATTCTCGATTCCGTATCCTTTAAAAACCTGGAAATACTAAAAAATCTCCGCACCGGAACCGGAAAGGGCAGTCTCTTTGCCGCCGTCGATTTTACCGTTACCTCCATGGGACGCAGGTTACTCCAGAAATGGCTCTCCTACCCACTGATTCAAAAGGGCGAGATCGATAAACGACTGGACGGGGTGGAAGAGATGGCCCAAAACTTGATCGCCCGTACAGAGGTGCGGAAAGTTTTGAAGTATTTCGGTGACCTGGCTAAACTCAATTCCAAAATCTCTTTGAATGTGGCCCTGCCCACCCACCTGCTGAATCTCAAGGAGACCCTGCGGCAGATACCCGGAATCAAGAAGGAGATTGAAACACTCCAGTCTGAGATCATCCATTCGGTATTCAACAGCCTGGACCCCTTGAACCAGGTGACCGAGTTGATCGAAACGGCCATTGCCGATGATCCGGCCAACAATCTCAACGAGGGGAATTTTATTAAAAACGGCTACAATCGGGAACTCGACGGGTTAAGGGATATCAGCCGAAATGCCAAGAAGATTATCTCCTCCATGGAAAAAACGGAAAAACAGAAGGCCGGGATTTCCTCCTTAAAGATCAAATACAACAAGGTGTTTGGCTACTTTATAGAGGTGACCAAAACCCATTTAAGATTGGTGCCGGATCACTATGTCCGCAAGCAGACATTGGTCAATGCCGAGCGCTTTATTACGGCAGAGTTAAAAGACCTGGAAGATAAAATACTGCGGGCCGAGGAGAAGATCGTCTCAATCGAGAGAGATCTCTATGAAAAAATTGTGGAGGAGTGCCAGCGGTATGCAGATCCCCTGAACCGCAATGCCGACCTGATCGCCCTGATCGATGTGCTGGCGGCCGGGGGTGAACTGGCCCAGCGCCGGAATTATATTAGGCCCTCTATTTCAAAAGGGGACGGAATTGAAATCGTGGGCGGGCGCCACCCGGTGGTGGAGCTGAGTACCGACAAAGGATTTATCCCCAACGATACCAGCCTCTCTGCCGGCACCAACCAGATCCTGATCATAACAGGCCCCAACATGGGGGGGAAATCGACCTATCTGCGCCAGAATGCCCTGCTGCTAATCCTGGCCCAGGCCGGCTACTTCGTGCCGGCGGAAAAGGCCACCATCGGAATATGTGACCGGATTTTTACCCGCATCGGTGCTTCCGATGCCCTGATTGAGGGTAAATCCACCTTCCTGGTGGAGATGATCGAGACCTCCCTTATCCTGAACAATGCCACCGGAAAATCCCTGATTTTACTGGACGAGATCGGCCGCGGCACCTCCACCTTTGACGGCCTCTCTATTGCCTGGGCCGTGGTCGAATATTTACATGGCTTAAAGGAGAGGCCCAGGATCCTATTTGCCACCCATTACCATGAGTTGACGGAACTTTCCCATATCCTGGACCGGGTAAAAAATTATCACATCTCGGTGAGAGAGTGGCAGGACAATGTGGTGTTTCTCCACAAGGTGGTGCCCGGGGCCACAGACCAGAGCTTCGGCATTCACGTGGCCAAAATCGCCGGTATTCCCGGCACGGTGATTGAGCGGGCCAAGGAGATTTTGCTGAACCTGGAGAAAAAGGAGATGAATCGCCTGGTCAAAGAGAGAATCACCGGGAAGATCGAGAAGCTGCCGGAAGAACAGAAAAATCTTTTCCCCGAAGATGCCGAGCTAAAGGTGTGGGATGAAATCCGGGAGAAATTGAAGGAAATCGACATTTCCAATATTACGCCGCTGCAAGCGTTAAACACCCTCCACTATTTGAAGCACAAAAGCGAAAATTTTAAGTAAAACGCTTCGACTTAATAACGATAGTGATCCGGCTTATAGGGTCCATCAACGGGCACGCCGATATAATCGGCCTGTTCCCGGTTCAACCGGCTGAGCCGGACACCCAGTTTATCCAGGTGCAGCCGGGCCACCTCTTCATCCAGCTTCTTGGGCAGGGTGTACACTTTTTTTTCGTGGTCTTTGCCGGCCAGTTCAATCTGGGCCAGGCACTGGTTGGTAAAGCTGCTGCTCATGACAAAGCTGGGATGGCCGGTGGCGCAGCCCAGGTTGACCAGCCTGCCTTCCGCCAGTACGATGATGGCGCGACCCGATTTCAGTGTCCACTTATCCACCTGGGGTTTAATATTTTCTTTTTTACATTCCGGTGTGTTCTCCAGGTAAGTCATTTCGATTTCGCTGTCGAAGTGGCCGATATTGCAGATAATGGCGCCGTCCTTCATGCGCTCCATGTGTTCGCCCCGGATCACATGGTAGTTTCCGGTGGCGGAGACAAAAATATCCGCCTCCTCTACCATATCTTCGAGGCGGACCACCGGCAAGCCTTCCATGGCTGCCTGCAGGGCACAGATGGGATCGATTTCGGTGACATAGACCTGCGGCCCGAAACCGAGAAAAGACTGCACACTGCCCTTGCCCACATCGCCGTAACCGCAAACCACCACCTTCTTACCGGCCAGCATGATGTCGGTGGCCCGTTTGATGCCGTCTACTAAAGATTCGCGGCAGCCGTACAGGTTATCAAACTTCGATTTGGTCACCGAGTCGTTGACATTGATGGCGGGAAACAGAAGCTTGCCTTCCCGTCCCAACTGGTACAACCGGTGCACTCCGGTGGTGGTCTCTTCCGAGACCCCCTTTATCTTTTCGCCCATTTTGTGCCAGTGGCGGGGATCTTTTTCATAACCCGCCTTGAGGCGGTCCACCAGGATCTGAAATTCCCTGACCTTATAGGTTTGTTCCAGCAGGGGGGGGTCGTCTTCTGCCTTGACGCCTTCGTGAATGAACAGGGTGGCATCGCCGCCGTCGTCCACGATCAGGTCCGGCCCCGAGCCGTCGGGCCAGGTCAGGGCCTGCTCCAGGCACCACCAGTACTCCTCCAGTGTCTCCCCTTTCCAGGCAAATACGGCCGCTTCCCCTTTGCGGGCGATGTAAGCAGCGGCGTGATCCTGGGTGGAGAAAATATTGCAGGAAGACCAGCGCACATCGCCGCCCAGTGCCACCAGGGTGTCGATCAGCATGGCCGTCTGGATGGTCATATGCAGACTGCCGGTTATTTTTAATCCTTTGAACGGCTTCTGGGGGCCGTACTTTTCCCGGACCGCCATGAGGCCGGGCATCTCCAGTTCTGCCATTTCCATCTCTTTGCGGCCCCATTCGGCCAGCGAGAGGTCGGCCACCTTGTGTTTTAAGTTTAAATCCAGTTCCAATGATTTCATGTCATACTCCTTTTTCTTTTTCTATTTTAATTGAGGGCAAAATAAATCCTTTCAGGCCCTTGCTGAGATCAAATAAGCTTATGTTTCCGGGCTGAAAACCCGCGTTTTTCAACCACCTGGCCATCTCCTCCCTGGAAAATCCCAGCCAGCGGTCGCCGTACCGTTGGCGCATGTCCTCCAGTCGATGCCGCAGGAAGTCCACGATAATAAATGAACTGCCCGCCTTTAAGATCCGGTAAATTTCGGGCAAGGCATTCTGGGGGGAGGGCAGGTGGTGCAGCACCATGTTGATGATCCCCAGGTCGGCCTCGCCGTCTCGCAGCGGCAGGTGGTCGATATCGCCGATTCTTAAATCGATCTGGCTTTCGTCATTTGAAAACCGCCTTCCGGCCTCTTCCAGCATGTTGGCAGAGCGGTCGACCCCGATGACGACGTCGGCTCTAACTTTCAGATAGGGGAGAAGGTCGCCGGTGCCGCAGCCCAGGTCAACGATGGCATGACATCGGGGAACATTGCTCTGGATAAAGTTATTTAAATCGAAAGAACCGATGATTTCCTTTTTCAATCCTTCCCAATCTTCGGCGATGGCGTTAAAGAATTGGTTGGACTGCCGGCTGCGTTCTTCCTTTATCCGCCGGGCCCGCCGGAGATCTTCGGGAAAGATGCTGTCCTTTTCAAAGAGATAGCCAACGGCCCGGATAAATTCAGATCCGGCACCATTATCGACGGCGGAGTAAAAGGTCCACAGCCCGCTGCGGCGGAATGTGATCAAGTCGCTGTCGGTGAGGATCTTCAAATGCCGGGAGATCCGGGATTGGCCCATCTCCATGATCTCCACCACCTCGTTCACATTCAATTCATGGTGCCGGAAGAGGTTGAGCAGCCGCAGTCGCGTCTGGTCGGCTAAGGCCTTGAAGTAATTCACCGAATTCATGACATAACTATATCAAGATATCCTGATATAGTCAACCCCCCCCAACATTTTTCACAGCTTTGCCGCCAGAATACCGACACGGTGACATCAAATATTACACTTTAAATTAACCCACCTACGCAGTCTTGAGGCGTCCCTACGGGCTTTTGACCCGTTCCTACGTAACTTTGACCCATCCCTGCGGGACCAAAAGGTATCAGGCAAAAAAAGGGGCACCGATGTATATGGGAATGGTTTCTCCGTTTATGGGGATCATTTTTCCTCTTATGGGGACGGTTTCGCCGACCCCGGCAATGATTTTTCCGCCTATGTGCATGGCTTCACCCCTTATGTGGACGGTTTTGCCCGCCATGGGGATGACTTTTCCCTTCATGTAAACGATTTTTCCCACTATGTGGATGGTTTCGTCCCCTATGGCAATGATCTTGCCGCTTTACTATGGATGCTTCTATGCAGTCTTTTTTTGGCCACGGCTTTGAAGTCTTCGCCGGTGTCGATCATCAGGTAGTGGCGTTTCAGTTGCCTATTTTTTCCATTAAAAACCCGATATTTCCCCAAAACTGCTCAGATACATTCTTGGTTCTTGACCGGGGGAGGAAACTTCATTATAATTCTAACATGGATGTCCAAAAAAGGATCGAGGAGTTATCCCGGGAACTGCTGAGACATCAGTATTTGTACTATGTCAGGGCGCAGCCGGAGATTTCCGACCGGGAGTACGACCGCCTGTTCGATGAACTGGTGGCCTTAGAGAAGAAGTATCCCCAGTGGGCCAGCGAAAACTCCCCCAGCCGGCGGGTGGGCTCCGATCTGGACAACACCTTTAGCGAGCGGGACCATACGGTGCCGGTGCTGTCGCTGGATAAGATCTACGATACCCCTGCCCTGGAAAAGTGGCTGGCCAAGACCGTGAAGAATGCCGGCCAGGAACTGGGTTTTGTGGTGGAAGAGAAAATGGACGGCGCCTCCATTGTCCTCTACTACAAAAACGGCCGCTTAGATGCAGCCCTGACCCGGGGCAGCGGCTTTAGGGGCAACGATGTAACCGCGAATATTCGTACCATTCACCAGGTCCCCCTGGTGATCGAAGAGCAGGGCGCGCTGGCGGTGCGGGGGGAGGTCTACATTACGAAATCCGATTTCGCCGTTTACAACGAGACCTTTGAAAACCGCTATTCCAACCCCCGCAACTTAGCGGCCGGGTCTTTGCGGAACATAAAATCCTCCCTGGTAGCCGGGGTTCCGCTGAAGATTTTTTGTTATGAGGGCTATTTCGGCGACCCCCGTAAACCGGTCGGAAATTCTGACCTGACCGATCATGTCCGTATCCTCTTGAGGCTGCGGGAGCTGGGGTTCCGGGTCAATGAGAATCTGGGTTTTTTTACGGACAATTCGCAGCTCTTAGCCCGGGTGAATGGCCTGGCTGTGGATTTTCACACCGGCCATTTAAGGGAGATGAGCGCCTTTGTTGAAGATAAAATCCGCAGACGGGAACAGTTGGATTACGATATCGACGGGCTGGTGGTGAAGGTGAGTGAACTGGATGTGCGGGAGAAGCTTGGGGTGACCAGCCATCATCCCCGCTGGGCGGCGGCCTTCAAGTTCGACGCCCCCACAGCCCAGACAGTGCTTCGACAGATTGTTGTCCAGGTGGGCCGCAACGGGCGGGTCACACCGGTGGCGCGGCTGGAACCGGTCCCCATTGCCGGCAGTACGGTGGCCCGGGCAACCCTGCATAACCAGGAGTATATCGACATACTGGAGCTGGGCCCCGGCGATACGGTCAGCATTTCCAAGAGGGGCGATATTATCCCGGCGGTGGAGGATGTGGTGGAGAAGGCGGTAGAGAACCCCACCGTCTACCGGCTGCCCCCAACCTGTCCCTTCTGTAATTCCACCTTCGTGAAAGAGGGGGCCCACCATTTCTGCAAGAATCGCCTCTGCCCGGAACGTCGGCAGCGAGCCATCGCCTACTTTGCCGCCAAGGGCCAGATGGATATCGACACGCTGGGGGAGAAGACCATCGGCTTTCTGTTTGCCAAAGGCTTTGTCAAAAGTATCCCCGATATTTATAAATTTGATTATGACCGTTTGCTGCCAGAGGAGGGGTATAAAGAGAAGAAGGTTGAGAATATTAAGCGGAGCGTGGCCGAGAGTAAGACGCGGCCTTTCCGCACGGTTTTAACCGCCCTGGGTTTCGAGGGGATTGCCACCAATGTGGTGGCCGAGCTCATCAAGAACGGTTTCGATTCGGTGGATAAGATCATCGAGGCGGCCAGCCGGCAGGAGCCGGAGATATTTGCCCGCATCGAGGGTTTCGGCGACATCACGGCGGAACTGTTGATTCGCCATTTCACCGATCCCGAAAACCTGGCCTTAATACGGGAATTGAAAGATCTGGGGCTTCAATTCAGCCAGCAGCCGCCTGAGCCGGCCGCCGAGGTATCCCAGACGCTGGCCGATACCCTCTGGATCATCACCGGTTCCTTCGATAACTTCAATCCCCGGTCAAAGGCGGCAGAGGAGATTGTACGGCGGGGCGGCAAGGTGGCGAGTGCCGTATCGGGCCATACCACCCATCTGCTGGCGGGGGAGAATCCCGGCTCAAAGCTGACAAAAGCCCGGGATATGGGTGTCCGGATCGTGGATGAGACACAATTTGTTGAATTATTAAAGGAATAAGCAGGAGGCGCCGTTGGTGTTGAGGGATGAGTTGAACCGTTATCTGGCCGGACTGTATGAATTTGAGAAGTATGATGATTACTGCCTTAACGGTCTCCAGGTAGAGGGAAAAGAGAAAATCGAAAAAATTGTCCTGGGGGTGTCGTTTAACCTGCTCTTTTTAAACGGGGCCATCAAGAGGAAGGCCGATGCCCTGGTTGTTCACCACGGTTTTTTCGGGCGTGACTTTTTCGTACTGAAGGGGCACCGGAAAAACCTGGTCAAGCTGCTGCTGAAACACGACATCTCTCTCTTCGGCATTCATCTGCCCATGGACGGCCACCCCCGGTTGGGTCACAACGCCCGCCTCTTTGGCGCCATCGGTGCCCCGATCACCGGCCCTCTGGGTTCCGGGTTCAGGGGAAAAAATGTCAAGAATACGCCCCTCGAACAAATACTCGAAACGTTCCATCACTTTTTGCATGAGGAGGATCATCATAAAGATCTCTATATTGACGACGGAGAGTCCGGGATGCACCCCCTGTACTCCTTCACCAAAGCCTACGGCTTCGGGGTGTTTCAGAACGGCCCGGCGGTGCCGCAGCATATCGCCATCGTCTCCGGCGGCGGGGCCGGGGAGTATGAGCATGCCGTTCTGAATGGCATCGACACCTTTATATGCGGGGAATTGAAGGAACAGGTTCCGGCGATTTCCTATGAGACGGCCAGCAATTTTATCTACCTGGGACATTACAATTCGGAAAAGCCCGGCATCCGGGCACTAAAGGATCATCTCGGCGATACATTCCCGGTGGAGACCGAATATATCGGGTTTGCCAATGTGGTTTAATATGGAAGCATAACGATGAGCGGGATCATATATTTCAAAACCGGTAACCTGGAGGCATTGAAGGATTTTTATGAGGTCCGAATCGGTTGTACAGTGTGGCTCGATAAGGGAGACAGTCTCGTATATAAAAACGGAAATTTTTTGTTTGGTTTCAGGAAAGGAGATAAGGCCGAGTTGGGGGGGGTATTGACCTTTTTTTATGAAAAAATAGAGGAAGTGGATCACCTCTACGAGGTGCTCAAATCCATGGCCGTATATGCACCGGTCATGAACGACGGCCACGATGTGTACCACTTTTTTGTCAAGGACCCGGAAGGCAGGATGGTTGAATTTCAGTCCTTTGACTGCAGCGACAACAACCACCTCTCGGGCGATGAACTCTTAATGTCGCGGCGGAATGTCAGGGATTTTGACAACCAACCGGTGTCGGATGAAGTCTTTTTTAAAGTGATCGATGTGAGCCGCTTTACCCCAACGTCCCGGAGCTCTCAATTTTTCTATTTCAAGGTCATCAGGAGCAAGGGAACTCTGGAGTGGTTAGCGAAGATAAGGGGGAAGTACAGTGCCGCCATCGGCAAGGCGCCGATGGCGGTAGCGATTTGTTCCGATCCCGATCTAACCGGTCGACCGGTGGAGGACGGCTGCATCGCCGCCTATCATTTCATGCTCTCCGCCTGGTCTTTCGGCCTGGGCACCTGCTGGATTCCCGCCATGGACCGGGAGGATGTGAAAGGGCGGCTCAATGTACCCCAGAATCACTACATTGCTACCATTACCCCCCTGGGCTATCCGAAAAAGAGTACGCTGGATCCCATGGCCATGGAAAAGACGGCTATTCTTGATTAGGAGCGGCAGGTTTAACAACTAAAAACGTAAAGGAGAAGAAAATGAAGAAAATGAAGAAAATATTAAGAGTCAAGAGAATCTGGATGGCGGCGCTGCTGGCCTGCCTGGTTTTAACCTCTGTAGTGAGCATGCAGGCAGAGGACAAGGTCTTCTTATGGCAGATTTCCTCGGAAAACGGCAAAAGTTACGTAATGGGGTCGATTCATTTATTGAAGAAAGAGTTTTACCCCCTGCCCGAAGTTATTGAAAAGGCCTTTGCCGACTCCCAGGTCCTGGCGGTGGAGGCCAACCTGTCTCCGGAAAAGGCGATGGAAGTGGCGGCCCTGACGGTGAAAAGGGGAATGTACAGCGGCGAAGATACGCTGAAAGATCATATCAGCGAAAAGACCTACCAGTTTGCCGGCAAAGTGCTCAAAGAGATGGGCATGGACATAGCGCGATTTGAGAAGTTTAAGCCCTGGATGCTGGCCATGACCGTCGAAAGTATGCAGCTTCTGAAGAAGGGCTTTGATCCCAACTACGGTGTCGATATGCACTTTTTGAAGAAGGCGGCCAAAGAGAAGGAGATTCTCGAGCTGGAGGGGATCGGATTTCAAATCGATCTATTCGACAGTTTTACCCCGAAGGAGAGCGAATACTTTCTTTTCTATACGCTGCAGCAGGCGTCGGTGGAGGATGAAGAGATCGGTCAAATGGCAGAGGCCTGGGCAAGAGGGGATGCCGCGGCAGTGGAAAATTTTATCACCAGGAATATCAAGAAGTCCCCGGAGCTGCAGAGTGTGTACGACAAACTGTTTGATGACCGTAACTTCAAGATGGCCGATAAGATCGCCGCTTATCTTAAGACGGATAAGACCTACTTCGTGGTGGTCGGGGCCGGCCACCTGGTGGGCAAAAACGGCGTCATCCAGTTACTCAAAGACAAAGGCTTCAAGGTCAAGCAGTTGTAATCTCTATCATCTCTTCCAGCAGAGAGGAGTCTATCCATGGATGCCAATATTTCCCGAAAAATTGTGAAAATGTCGGCGCTTTTTTGCCTGATATTTATTTCCTTTTTCCCCGGGTTCCACTCCTTTGCCCAGCGGAGCGGCTGCACCAAAGAGGAGATAGCCAGGAGGCGGCATCTCCTCATGGAGCAGGCCAAAGAGGGCGTCATCGTTCTTTTTGGCGAGTCCATGGCGCCGGGGAGCAGCCATTTCCGCCAGGACAACGATTTCTTCTACTTCACCAACTGCGAAGAGAGCGATGCCATCCTGATGATGCGTGTTAAAACCAAAAAATCGTTGTTATTCCTCCCTTACCAGAGCGACAGGGAGGTGAGGTTTCACCCGGCCAACCCGTTGAAAGACCCAAAAGTTAGAGAAAAGAGCGGATTTGACGATATCCTGCCCCTCGACCGTTTCGACGAAATTATGAGCCGCCATGCCGTTAGAAGCGGCGCCACCTTTTATCTACGCCTCTCTCCCCGGGACACGGAGGCAGGCAGCCGGCGGGAGACCCTGCTGCTGGCGGCCCGCAAGAGCAGGACCCATTACAACGACCAACTGTCGCCGGACCAATACAGGCTCAAAAAACTGAAAGAGCGCTACCCGTCGCTGCAATTTAAGGATATCGCCCCCCTCATCGACAGCCAGAGGCTCATCAAGACCCCCGAAGAGATCGAAATCCTGAGAAGAAACGGGAAAATCTCGGCCCAAGCCATCAAGGCGGCCATGGGGCAAACCAGGCCCGGCAACTATGAGTATGAATTGGAGGCCGCCGCCCTGCATGTCATCCTCAAGCACGGCGCCAGAGGCCCGGCCTACCCCCCCATCGTGGGCTCGGGGCCGAATGCCTGCATCTTGCATTACGACCGCAGCAGCCGACAGATCGAGGAAGGCGACCTGGTGCTCATGGACTTCGGCGCCGACCTGGATTATCTGTGCATGGACATCAGCCGCACCTGGCCGGCCTCGGGCACATTCACCCCGGAACAGCGGGAGGCCTACCAGGTGGCGTTGGCGGTACAGAAGGCCTGCATCGAGGCCTACCGGCCGGGGGTAACCGGTGAGGATGTGCAGAAGTACGTGGCGTCAAAGATGAAAAAGATGGGGCTGGATCCCCGGGGACTTAAAGGCGGTATCGGCCACTACGTGGGTATGGCCACCCACGATGTGGGTCCCCACGGCGTCCCCTTGAGGGAGGGCATGGTATTTGCCATCGAGCCGGGATTGTACGACCGGGAAAAAAACATCTGCATCCGCATCGAAGACACCGTGCTCATCACCAAAGAGGGCTGTGAAGTCCTGTCAGGGGATGTGCCCAAAGAGATCGAGGAGATCGAGTCCCTCATGGCGGCTGGCCCGCCGGTCTCTTCCGGGCATATTTCCGCGGCCGAGCAGCTCATCGGCCTCTCTTTCACCGAGGCCGAAAGAGAGTTGATGCTTGAGGATGTGCAGGAAAACCTGGCCAGTTACCGGAAGCTCCGGGCCTTTTCGCTGGAAAACAGCCTGCCCCCCGCCCTCTATTTTAATCCCCTTCTGCCGGGCAGCGCCCCAGGACCAGCACAGCCGTCAGCGGTCTCGCTGGATTTACCGGAGGTAGAACTGCCCCGTAAGCCCGAAGAGATCGCTTTCCTGCCGGTCACCGCCCTGGCCTATTTGATCCAATCGCGCAAAATCACCTCTACCGAATTGACGAAACTGTACCTGCAGCGGCTCAAGACCTTCGGCCCCAAGCTGGAGTGCGTGGTCAGCCTGACCGAAGAGCTGGCTATGGACCAGGCCCGGCAAGCGGATGCCGAAATCGCCGCCGGGCGATACCGGGGGCCGCTGCACGGTATCCCCTGGGGAGCCAAGGATCTGCTGGCCACAAAGGGGATCAAGACCACCTGGGGGGCTGTGCCCTATAAAGATCAGGTGATCGATGAGGACGCCGCCGTGGTCACCCGGCTGCGGCAGGCCGGTGCCGTTTTGGTGGCCAAGTTGACCAGCGGTGCCCTGGCCTGGGGGGACGTCTGGTTTGGCGGCTGGACCCGCAACCCCTGGAATCCCGAGCAAGGCTCCAGCGGCTCTTCCGCCGGGCCCGCCTCGGCTACCGCCGCCGGTCTGGTGGGCTTTGCCATCGGCACCGAGACCTGGGGATCCATCGTCTCGCCCGCCACCCGCTGCGGCGCCACCGGCCTGCGTCCCACCTTTGGCCGGGTGAGTCGCCACGGGGCCATGGCCTTGAGCTGGAGCATGGACAAGATCGGACCCATCTGCCGCAGTGTTGAAGACTGCGCCCTGGTCTTCCAGGCCATCTGCGGGCCCGACGGCAAGGACCCCACGGTGTTGGACCTTCCCTTTGACTGGAATCCCCGGGCAGACATTAAGACGATCCGGGTGGGCTACCTGAAAACGGAGTTTGACAAAGAGCGGCCCAACAAAGAGAACGACGAAAAGGTTCTCCGGGTGCTGCGCTCTATGGGGATCGAACCGGTTCCCCTGGAACTGCCGGATTTCCCGGTGGAGGCCCTCTCCTTTATCCTCAGCGCCGAGGCTGCGGCCGCCTTCGACGAATTGACCCGCAGCGGCAAGGATGACCGGTTGAAGCGGCAGATTCGCCATGCCTGGCCCAATGTCTTCCGGCACTCCCGCTTGATCCCGGCGGTGGAGTACATCCAGGCCAACCGGTTCCGCACCCGTCTGATGCAGGAGATGGCGGAAAAGCTAAAGGCGATCGATGTCTATGTGGCCCCCAGCTTCGGCGGCCACAACCTGCTGCTCACCAACCTGACCGGCCACCCCGCCGTGGTGGTGCCCAACGGCTTCAATGAAAAGGGAAGCCCCACCAGCATCACCTTCATCGGCAACCTGTTTGAAGAGGCCAAAATCCTATCCTTGGCCAGAGCCTTCCAACAAGCCACCCCCTTCCACCTCAAACACCCCCCCCTGACAAACTAACCCCCTCGTTCCGGGGATTGGTGTTAATTATGGTAGGAAGTGGCCCCCCCGGTTTTCCATCTGACCGGGGGTCGTGTTTTTTGAAGGTACTTCCGGTTAAACCCACCCCGCCCCTTCGGGGCACCCCTCCGTAGGAGGGGACTTCTTAACTCCCCTCTTGAGAGGGGTGCCCGAAGGGCGGTGGATTTTATTTTTGGGGGGATTTGGTTTATAATATGGGGTGCGAAAAAATAAAAAAGTCAAACAGGTTGAAAACAGCCGTCACAAAAATCGTTTAAAGGAGTAAACTGATGAAGAGTGCCGTTTCAATTTCGGAAAACATCTACTGGATCGGTGTAAACGATATGGATACAGACCTCTTTGAAGGAATCTGGCCCCTGCCCCGGGGGGTGGCCTACAATGCCTACCTGATCGACGACGAGAAGGTGGCGGTCATCGATACCGTTAAAAGGGGATTTTTACCCCAATTCATCGACAAGATCCAATCGGTACTGGGAGTTGGCCGGTCCATCGATTACCTGATCGTCAACCATATGGAGCCCGACCATTCCGGTGCCGTGAAGGTACTGCGGGATCTATTTCCCGGCATCCGGATCGTGGCCAATTCAAAGACCCTCGATTTTTTAAAGGGATTTTACGGGATAGAGGATAACATCAAGGTGGTGGAAGACAAAGAGACCATATCGCTGGGCAAACACTCCCTGACCTTTTATCTGACCCCCATGGTCCATTGGCCCGAAACCATGGTGACCTATGAGAATACCAGCCAGACCCTGTTTTCCGCCGATGCCTTCGGTGGCTTCGGCGTGCTGCAGGGCGGCATATTCGACGATGAGGTGGATCTCGGTTATTATGAAAACGAGATTCTCCGCTACTATTCCAATATCGTGGCCAAATACAGCCCCATGGTCCAGAAGGCCCTGGATAAGTTAAAGGGGCTGCCCATCAAGACCATCGCCTCCACCCACGGGGCCATATTCCGCAAAGACCCGGCCTACATCGTCGACCGCTACGACCGCTGGAGCCGCCAGGATACCGAGAAGGGGGTGGTCATTGTCTATGCCTCCATGTATGGGCATACCCAGACCATGGCCGAAGCCATTGCCCGGGCCATCGCTTGCGAGGGTATCGAGACCATTCGCCTGCACAATGTCTCCCGCTCCCACCTCTCCTTTATCCTGACCGATATCTGGCGTTACCGGGGCCTGATTTTGGGCTGCAGCACTTACAACATGAAGTTGTCGCCCTACATGGATATGCTGGTGTCTACCCTGGATAACGATAAATTGAAGAACCGGGTCATCGGCGTATTCGGCTCATACAGTTGGAGCGGCGGGGCGGTGAAGGCATTGAGAGCCTATGCCGAAGGCAGCGGCAATACGGTACTGGAGCCGGTGGTGGAGGCCAAACATGCCCCCGACGACGATGCCATCGAGCAGTGCCGGCTGCTGGGTAAACACATGGCCGAGAATCTTTAGAGGAGATAAACATGAAAAATCAACGTTATAGGTGGTGGACAGTTTTATTGGGACTTGTATTTTTGTCCGGTCTCTTTACGTTCCAAACCGGCATATTGACGGCCGAGACGATCGAGACACCGGAGACGTATTTTGGTTTTAAACCGGGGGCCGACCGGATGCTCTTCAAATATGAAGAATTGATCGGCTATTTACAGAAGCTTGAGGCCGTTTCTCCCCGGTTGAAATTGATAGAGATCGGTAAATCTCCGCTGGGCAGGACGATGTACATCGCCTTTATTTCGGCGCCGGAGAATATCGAAAATCTCGATGCCCTGAAGGCGATCAATCGCCGTCTGGCCCTGGATGCCGATATCGCCGATGCCGACAGAGAAGCGATGATCGAGCAGGGTAAAGTATTTTTCCTGGCCACCCTGTCCATGCACTCTACCGAGGTGGGTCCCTCCCAGGCGGCGCCCGTCATCGCCTACCAGTTGGTCACCGGCGAGGATGGGGAAGTAAAAGAGTGGCTGGACAATGTGGTGTATATGATGGTGCCCTGCCACAATCCCGACGGCATGGATATGGTGGTGGAGCATTACCAGAAATACAAAGACAGCAAGTGTGAGGGGAGCTCCATGCCGGGAATTTACCACAAATATGTGGGGCATGACAACAACCGGGATTTTGTCTCCCTGACCCAGGCGGACAGCCGGGCCATTGC
The DNA here is from genome assembly GCA_965603365.1 of uncultured bacterium. Lineage (GTDB taxonomy): Bacteria > Acidobacteriota > Aminicenantia > UBA2199 > UBA2199 > JAHELQ01. Next base: position 6,211 of record CBFDCR010000056.1, on the reverse strand, counting down.
CCGCATTTACAACCTGGAGTGGTTTCCCCAGGTGATGGTGGAGAAGCACCAGATGGGCTCCACCGGCCCCCGGTATTACGTCCCCCCCAACCATGATCCCATTGCCGAGAACATCGATGCCGGGATATGGAACTGGGCCGGATTGTTCGGGGCCAACATGATAAAAGATATGACCGCCGAAGGTCTGGCCGGGGTATCGCAGCACTATCTTTTCGACGATTACTGGCCCGGCTCTACCGAGACATGCATCTGGAAGAATGTGATCGGTTTTCTTACCGAAGGGGCCAATGCCAGAGTGGCCAGCCCCCTTTTTGTCGAGGCCAACGAATTGAGGGTCGACGGCAAGGGACTCTCGGAGTATAAAAAGAGCATCAACATGCCCCTGCCCTGGCCCGGAGGCTGGTGGCGGCTCGCCGACCTGCTGGATTACGAACTTGTCTCCACCCTGTCGATCATCAAGACCGCGTCCCGCTATCGCCGCGAGATCCTGCGTTTTCGCAGCGATATCTGCCGCAAGGAGGTAATAAAGGGTAAAACCCGGCCCCCCTATTATTACGTAATGCCCCTGTGCCAGCACGACCGGAGCGAGCTGGTCCACCTGGTCAACCTGCTTCATGAGCACGGCGTCGATGTCTTTCGCCTCACCGCCCCGCTGACGGTGGAGCAGCGGATTTTTGATGAGGGCGATATCGTGGTGCCCCTGGCCCAACCCTTTCGGGCCTTTATCAAAGAGGTGATGGAGCCCCAGGCCTTTCCGGTGCGGCACTACACACCGGAGGGCAAGATCATTTACCCCTACGACATCACCAGTTGGTCCCTGCCCCTGCACCGGGGTCTTTTGGCCGTGGAAATCAACACCTCTGTGCCCGGACTGCCGTCGCGGCTGCAAAAGGTGGAGATACCGTTCCGCCTGACCGATAAAGCCATCGAGGACATCTGGGCCGCGATTTTTACGGTGAAGTACAACGAAAGTTTCCGGGCCGCATTCCGGGCTTTGCAATGGGGCTTAGAGGTCGAGCGCCTCGATGAACCCTTGCAACTGGATGGGGTCGAGTTTCCCTCGGGGAGCTTTGTGGTGCGCAGCGGTTCGGCGAAGGCAAACCGTCTCAAAGAGTTGATAGAAGAGATGGCGGCGGCGCCGAAGATAGTGTCAAAATCCGTACCATTTAAAGCCTCTGCAGTTGAAATGCCGCGCCTTGCCCTGGTGGAGACCTATTTCCACGATATGGATGCTGGCTGGACCCGTTACCTGTTGGACACCTACTCCATGCCCTTTAAGGTGGTCCGGCCCGGTGACTTTGCCAAAACCGATTTTGCCGGGGATTTCGATGTGGTGATTTTCCCCGACAGCCGGAAATCCGAACTCATGACCGGCAAACGGAAGCGCGGCGATGACTACTATTCCAGCTATTACCCCCCCGAATATATCACGGGGATGGGCAAGAAGGGCATGGGGCAACTGATGCGGTTCCTGGAGAGGGGCGGTATCATCGTCGCCTGGGGCAGGTCAACGGACCTATTTATGGGTAACCTGGAAATACCGGCTGAGAAAAGTAAAGGCAAAGGGGAAGAATTCCGGCTGCCGGTGCGGGACGTGTTCAGGCAGCTTCGGCAGGCGGGATTTAACTGCCCCGGCTCGCTGCTGAGATTGTCCCTTTTAAAAGAACATCCCCTCACCCTGGGTCTGAAAAAAGAGATCGGGGTTTTCTTCGAGAGGGGCCCGGTGTTTGCCACCTCCCTGCCCCGTTTTGATATGGATCGGCGGGTGATCGGTACATTTCCTGAAAAGGATATTCTGCTGAGCGGCTATTGTGAACAGGAAGAGAAAATCGGCAACCGCTCCGCCCTGGTCTGGCTGAAAAAGGGCCGGGGACAGTTGGTGTTGTTCGGCTTCCATCCCCAATTCAGGGCTTCTACCCAGGGAACCTACAAGCTGCTGTTTAATGCCCTGCTGTTACAGCCGTTAAATTAACTCTAAAATATAGTGTTAGTGGCTGGCGGATAGTGGGGATGGAGAAATTTTTATGAAAAAGCGATCGTTGGTCTGGCTCTTCATCGGGATATTCATTTTTGGAAGCGGGCTTTCCGGGCGGCAGATGGAGCTGGCCGACATTTTCAAGACCCTCGCCTTTGCCGATATCGCCGTCTCTGCCGACGGCAGCAAAATTCTTTACCGGCTCATCAAGGTGGATGAGAAGAAAAATAAATATGTCTCCACCATCTGGCTTAAAGACTTGAAGACCTTTAAAGACACGGAACTGGTCTTTTCGCTGGCCGGGCTGTCGCTGCCCCGCTGGTCCCCGGAAGGAGGGAATATCACCTTCCTGGGAGAAAAGGATAAACGGAAACAACTGTTTTACATTCCCGCCGCCGGGGGAGAGCCGCGGCTCCTGTTTTCCTTTGGCGAATCGATTCAGGCCTACGGGTTTCTAAAAAAGGGCAAAGGCATCGTCTTCACCGCCCGGGAGCCCTCGCAGAAGCGCAAAGAGTTAAAAGATCGGGGACTTGAAGTGACCCTCCAGGACAGGGCGCCCGCCCTAAAGCTCTGGTTCTGGGACGGCGTCAAAGGCGAGGTCAGCCCCTTACCCACCAGGGGGCTGTCGGTTCGTTATTTTGCCATCTCACCGGATGAGAGCAAAATCGCCCTGGCCCTGGCACCAACCCCCCTGGTCAACGATGCCGTCGATTCGGAGATCTATATCCTGGATCTGCGGGCGCACGATTTAAAGAAGCTCAGCGAAAACAAGGTAGGCGAGGATGACCTCAAGTGGTCCGGCGACGGTAAAAAACTCTATTTTTACAGTAATGCCAGCGAAGACCTGGCGTACTACTACCAGCCCTCCCTGTTTGAGATCGATCCTGACAGCGGCCGGGTCAAAGACCTGCTGCCCGGTTTTACTTATGAAGTGCATGATTATATTGTGGCTAAGGAGGGAGGATACCTCTACTTTACCGCCAACGAGGGGGTAAAGGTCAACATCTATGGCCTGGATACCCGCAGCGGCAAAATCAAGCGGCTCACTCGATTTGATGTTAACCTCAGGGAACTGGTGGACGATACCGCCCATTCCCGCCTCTACTTCCTGCTCTCTTCAATCTCTCACCCCTTCGAGCTGTTTCGGCTCAACCTGGAGAGCAAGCAACCGGTTCGGTTGACCTTCGAGAACCGTTGGGCCGAGGAGATCGACCGGGGCAGGGTAGAGACCTTTTACTGGCAGAGTGTGGACGGTAAGACGGTGGAAGGCATCGTGTATTATCCAGCGGATTTCTCCACCGATACCCGGCACCCCTTGATCGTCCAGATCCATGGCGGGCCCGAATCGTCGCGGAAGCGGGAGTTCTCCACCTCCTATTCCCGGTACACCCATTTCTGGACATCCCGGGGATACGTGGTGTTTGAGCCCAACTACCGCGGCTCCACCGGTTACGGCGACGAAGTCATGAGGGCCATTATCGGCCACTACTTTGAAAAGGATGTCGAGGATATCGTTTCCGGCATCGAGGCCCTGAAAAAGAGGGGCGGCATCGGCAAGGTGGCGGTCATGGGCTGGAGCGCCGGCGGGCACCTGGTCAACTGGTTGGTGACCCATTACGACTGGATTACCGCCGCCTCATCCGGGGCCGGCCTGGCCAACTGGGTCTCCTTTTATGCCCAGACCGACATGCCTTATATCCGGGAGGTGTGGAACGAGGGCCCGCCCTATACCCGGCTCCAATACTACCGGGAAAAGTCCCCCGTCTTTTACGTGAAAGATGCCAAAACCCCAACCATTATTTTCTGCGGCGAAAACGACAAAAGAGTGCCGCTGCCCCAGTCCAGGGAGATGTATCGGGGCCTGAAATGGGCGGGCGTACAAACAGAGTTGGTGATTTTCCCCGGTGCCCCCCACGGGCTGCGCACCCCGGGCCACCGGCTCTACAAGATGACCAGGGAATTCAACTGGATCGACGGCATCATCAAAGAGGGCCGCCCCCACCCCACCCCCTTCGACCCCGATTAGCCCCCCACTGATTCCTGGGAAAACTCCTGGGATCAAAAATATTGTATTTAGGTTTTTGAATTGATATAATGACGGTGGAGGAAACAATGGAGATCCATTTTAAGTTAAAAATGGAAGGAATTTTTGGCTGTCCCTAATTTGTTTGTAAATTTTTGACTGATTTCAGAATATATGGTAGTATAAATATATAAAAAAGGACATGGAGGTTGCAGCATGAGCCTTGCCAAAATTAACCAGAGAGGTCAGATTACGATTCCGTTAAATCTCCGTAAAATTTTAGACTGTCATGAGGGAGATTATGTAGAAGTAATTCTGGAGGAAAATTCTTTAAGGATAATCCCAAAGGAGTTAATTGATAAAAGCCAGACCTGGTTCTGGACCAAGGAGCATCAGGATGAAGAAGAAGCGGCTGAGGCGGAATTGTTGCAAGGAGAAGGCATAGAGGTAAAGAGTGCCAGTGACTTAATTAATGAACTCAACAAATAAATTTATCTTTCTGCCCAGATTCAAAAAAAATTATAAAAAACTATCAGAAATATCAAAAGAAAAAGTGAACCAGGCTTTAATTAAGATGGAACGGGGTTTAACGCATCCATCATTGGGGGTAAAAAAGATCAAGGGCACTAAGAATATCTGGGAGGCCAGGGCTTCCAGAAGCTTGAGAATTACATTTAATTTTGAGGGGGATACGATTATACTGAGGACTGTTGGCGAGCATGACGTTCTCAGCCACCCTTAGACTGAATTTTATTGGATGCAGTGATGTGGAAAACTGGAAAACTGCACGGTGCGAGACTTTGTGTCAGGCTGTTTATCTTGCCTTGAGGGTGGTAAATGGGGGCTCATTGCTTGTGGGGGGATAGCGGAGCTGCGAGACAAAAAGAGTGACAGGCAAAAAAGGGACATCTTAAGTAAAGTTCTAACTGAACGAACCGATAAACCTGATATTGAAGCAGTTATACTTGGTGAAATTCCGATCGTTGCCAAGATCGGTTTTGATACCGGAAAGATTGAATTGAGAGAAGAAGGCAAGACAAATACCAACATGATTTTGATTCAACCTGGTGATTTGGTTCTGTCAGGTATCAATGCAGCAAAAGGTGCTATAGCGATCTATGGGGAAGAGAAGGAAGGGCCGGCTGCTGCGACGATACATTATTCCTCTTACATAGTAAATAAAGACAGAGCGGATATTTTATATCTCTGGTATTTCATGAGAAGTAATTTTTTCAGAAGAATTCTTCTTAACAAGTTGCCGGGTGGAATAAAGACAGAGATTAAACCTAAGCGCCTTTTGCCTATCGGAATACCTCTGCCGCCGCTTGAGGAGCAAAAGCGCATCGTTGCCAAAATCGAAAACCTGGTGGGCAAAGTCGAGGAGGCCAAAAAACTTAACTCTGAATCTGCGAATGAAGCGGGAAAATTTTATGAACGAAGTGCGTTTGAGCTTTTTGAGATTGAATCCGGAAAGTGGAAACTAAGAAAAATTTGTGAAGTTATGTCTGTCAACATGGGACAAAGCCCACCAGGACATTCTTATAATAAAATCGGTGAGGGTATACCATTAATCAATGGCCCTACTGAATTCGGCGATATTCATCCCACCGAGGTGCAATGGACAACGTCTCCTACTAAAATATGCAAAAAGGGTGATATTCTCATTTGCGTTAGAGGCGCTACGACTGGAAGAATGAATTGGGCTAATAAAGAATACTGCATCGGGCGTGGTGTAGCTGCTCTTACAGCCAATCCATCTGTATGTCTTCCACAATACACATATCACTTCATCCAGACACAGACAAAGTATATTCTTTCTCTTACGGCAGGGAGTACTTTTCCCAATTTACCGGGGGCGAAATTAAAAAAAATGCTGATTCCAATCATTCCTATATCTGAGCAGCGGCGGGTTGTGGATTATCTTGATTCGTTGCAGGCGGGGGTGGAGGGGGTTAGGCGTCGGCAGGAGGAGACCCAGAGGGAGTTGGCCCAACTTGTGCCCTCCATTCTGGACCGGGCATTCAAAGGGGAGCTTTGAAGAAAAACTAAAATGGCGGATATGTTTTAAATGGGAAAACGCCAATGCCTACGATAACCACTATGATCTTGAAGAGAAGAGAGCCCAAATGGGCAGGGAGTTAAAAAAAATCAAGACCTTCATATTGTAATCTACAAGATTAAAACCTATTAAATTTGTGGTGGGAGTTAGAAAT
>CBFDCR010000055.1:0-36186 GCA_965603365.1 uncultured bacterium | reverse complement strand
ACTGTTTGGTGCCATTTATGTGAAGAGTTTTTATGAGCTGGGAAAGTGTTATCAGGAAAAAGGCTGGAAGGGTAAGGCGATTGATAATTATAATAAATTTATAGGTTTATGGGACAAGGCAGATTCAGGCATCTTAGAGTTGAGGGACGCCCGGCAGCAGTTGGCAGGATTATTATAGATAATCTCCGAATCGGTTCACCCATGTTTCGAAGATGGGCACCCGCATTTTGAAGCGGCCATCCTGTTTGACCACGAAGCCGTGCTCCAGGAGGGGGAACAGCGATTTTTTATCGATGGGTTCCTTACCGTCGATGACCTGGCGCACCGTTGTTCTTGTTTTGTCTTCCTTGCAGAACTGCTGCCAGAACACATCGGTGACTCCGTTTTGGGGAATAAAAATATAGTCCCGCAGTATCTCCTCCAGGTCGCTGCCGGTCATCCGTTTGCGGTTGTTGGTGTTGGCAATATTGACCATTTCGTAACAGATCTTTTGCAGCAGGGCCGGGTGTCCCTGGGTGAGGCGGTATATCTCCTCCAGGACTTCCTGGGGGTAGTCCAGTTGGGCCACCCGGATCAAGCGGAAGGTATCCTCCCGTTCCAGGTAATCCACCTTCAGCAGCACCGCCTGGACAAAGTAGTTGCTCCAATCGGGGTTCTTCAATTCATAAAAGAGATAAGTCCCCACAAATAAAAAGACAATGCGGTTCTGGTGCTGTGAGAAGCTGCGCATGGCCCCCAATAGATCGGCCGCCGCCCCAGGGTAACCCTGAAAAAACTGATGCACCTTTTCATATTCGTCGAAGGCCAGGATGATCTTACACTCCTCTTTGTGAGCACTCTTTTCCATGTGCTGCTGCAAATGTCTCCATGAAGCCAACCAGTCGTTATCCTGGTAAGAGGGAGAGTCTGCGGCCCCAGGTCTTAGGGCCTCATCGAATCTCTGCCGCAGTTGGCCAAACCAGTCGCCGATACCGGCCAGGTGTTGTAAATCCAGGAAGACCACCTTAAAGCCCGGGCCCAGGATGTGGGGCAGGAATTTGAGCAGGGAGGTCTTGCCCACCCGCCGTTGGCCGTGGATTAAAAACATGGGCATGGCCACGGAGGAGATAATCCTGTTTTGCAGGGTGGCTTTTAAATCTTCCCGGCCCACGAACACCTCCTGATCCAACTCCGGGGTCAATGCTTCATTGGCTCTATAGCGGTTGGGGGTGATCGGCTCCAGTGTCCTGGCCGATATTTTAAGGTTATGGCATTCATCCTCTGCCTGCTGCCGCCATTTGTCGAGGGCCTCGAAGTAGTGGCGGTTCCAGCGGGAGGATTCCTTCTTTAAGGTAATCTCGGCAAACTCTTCCAGATGTTTCAAATACTTTTCAAAGTACTCCACCTTAAAACCGATGTTGCTCTGCTGCCCGGCGGTTACCAATGTCTGCCTCAGCCGCGCCAATTTTTCATACCACTCCCTGGAAGGCTTGAATTCGGGCCGATCTTCGCTGATGATGGGTGCCTGTTTGAGTACCCCTTTATAAAAATTTTCCTGGAGCCAGAGACCGGCGGTGGCGGCATGGGTCAAATCCATGGCCAGCGTCTTTTGCCGGGGCCGCTGACTTAACAGAAAATCGATAAAGTCGAAGGCCTCTTCCGGTTTATGCCGGGCCTCTCGAATCAGTCTGGCTTTCAGTCCCGGAATCGGCAGCCAGACCACACCGTCCCGGCGATAGGCATTCTTTGAAAAACCGTGGCTGAAGAGGTTACCGATGACATGAAGGGGATAGAAGGGAAACAGCCGGAAGTAAGATATATTCCAGCCGGAAAAAACCCCCAAACCCGCACCCAGCCCTGCTGCCGGGCCAAAGATCAAACCGAATATCAAGCCAAATAGAACGCCGCTGGTCAAACCCGAAAGCAGCCCAAAGATCAGGCTGTGAGCCAGGCCTCCGGCCAAACCCACGGTTAAACCACTGATTAGACCGAAAAGTATACTATAGGTTAAGCCGGCCGTTAATTTCAGGGCCAGGCCGAAAATGAACGCCGCGGCCAGGCCGACCGCCAGGCCGGCGGGAAGGTCGAAGTTTAGCCCGACAATGGAACCGGCCAATAGTCCCAGGGCCAGGCCGAGAGCCAGATAGACAGCCGTATGTTGGATTAAGACGGTGAATTTCGGCAAAAAAACGGCTTGATTTCGGTACTCTTCGACAAGCTCCTGTCTGAATGAATCGGGATGCGACAGCGGCAGGTCCAGTGAGGCGATAAAGGCGTTTACAATGAGCCAGCACAGTACGACGACTAATATGATCCAGAGATATGATTTTAGAAATTCAATGCTTTTTTGTTTTTTGGTTAAGGTGTTTTCGTATTTTCGGAAGAGGATGGGGTCGGAGATGAACCAACTGAAAAATTGGCTGCTGCTGCGGGGTTTGGTGTTGGGGGCTTCGGTGGTCATCATTCTATCCCGAATTTTTTTTTGATTAGGGTCAAGAGGAAAGAAAAAATGGGAATTTTCAGCTTGGGGTCGCCGGCGGCAATCCTCTTGCCGTCCCATTTCCGGCGGACAAGGTGGATTTTTTTGTTCAGGCTCGGTTTATTGTCCCGGTTAAAGGTCTTGAGCCACCCCTTCAGACGTCTCTTGAATTTTATGTGCCGCTCCTGCTCGCCCTGCCGGTCGATTTGCCGGGCCAGGGTGCCCAATAAGGCGTAAGGCATGGGGTGCTTATAGATGGCAGTGGTCAACTTATCTCTATCATCGGCGGTATTTTCAAGCCACTGCCACCGGGACTCGGTCACCTGCCGTTTCAGTTCAGCTGTTACCTGCGCCTCCGTTAAGGCAGGCAGGTGCTCTTTTTCCAGGGCCAGCCAGGAGTTGCGAAACGATTTCCGGTCGATGAAAACCGGCAGGGTGTTGTGGGCACAACGACTGGTGCACAGCAGGGAGACGTTGTCTTTACTCTTGATGGCGTTTAAATCATCGAAAAAGTCCACGTCATAGGCACCGTCCATGCCGGGATTGTCCAGCAGGGCGTCGTAGTTGCCCAGCAGGAGGGCATAACGGGTTTTTCGTCTCTCCAATCCCTCAAACAGGCGGCCCAGACGGGCAGGCAGTTGGCCCTCCACTGCCAATTGCTGCCGAATCTCCCGCAGTAGTCCCCCGTACGCATCCACATAGGATTTCAGGTCCACATACACCACCCGGACACCGGCAAGGCGGCAGCGGCAGATATCCTCACACAGCCGGGACTTGCCCGTACCCTTATGGCCGATCAGGTTAAGGGAGATCCGCCGGTTGATCAGGGTATGGATGATCCCGGCGGTAAATTCCGATCTTAAACAGTGGCCGCAATCGACAGCCTCTATATCGACAAAATCTTTTCCCATCTATTTCACTACTTCCAACAACATAATCATAATAAATTACCCTGCATTTTGCAACCAAAAGGCCCCCAAAAAAATAACTAAAATCATCTCTCCCCTTAGCCGGGATATAAATTGACAGATATATTGCTTGACAACTTTGCTTTATTGCACTATTATGTATAGGTAATATATACATATTGAGGTGAAGTATGAAGGCCAACATCGTGGATTTACGGTATAAGATGAAAAGCATTCTTGACGCCCTGGATCGTAATGAAACGGTCACCATCATGTACCACGGCAAGGAGAAAGGAACTATTGTCCCTTCTCGGTCACCGCTCACAATGAGTATCAGCCAGCATCCCTTTTTTGGTATGACAGCCGATGACGATTCCCGGTCGGTTGAAGCGGCCATGGAAAAAATTAGAGGCACCCGCTACGAATGCTAATCGACACCGATATCCTTATCTTTGTTCAGATGCCATCATCGCCGCCACAGCGGTTGAAAACGGCCTGACCCTGTGGACAGCCAATGCCAAACATTTCAGACCCATCAAAGAATTAAACCTAAAAATCTTCAAACCATAACTCCAACCTTATCCCCTGCCATTCCCGCCCCTCGGACGCAACTTTGACCCATTCGGACGGGAGTTTGGGGCGCCCCTACGCATGTTTCACCCGTTCCTACGGCTACTTGACCCACCCCTACGCACTTTTTGTACGTCCCTACGGCATGTTGACCCCTCCCTACGGGGTTTTGACCCACCCCTACGCAACTTTGCCCCCCTCCTACGGGTTTTCTCCCCATCCCTGCGGGACAAAAAAGCCACAGGCAAAAAAAGGATACCCGATGTATATGGCAATGGTTTCGCCGCCCATGGGAATCATTTTTCCCCTTATGGGAACGGTTTTTCCGCCTATGGCAATGATTTTGCCGCTTATGTGCATGGCTCCGCCCTCTATGTGAATGATTTTTCCGCCCATGTGCACGGCTTCGCCCCTTATGTGCACGGCTTTGCCCGCCATGGGAACGACTTTTCCCTTCATGTACATCATTTCTCCCTTCATGTAAACGATTTTTCCCACCATGTGCATGCTTTCGCCGCCCCCGGCAACGACTCTTCCGCCTGTAAAACTAATTTTGTCTACTGTGGCAATTGTACTGAAAGGGTTACCGGAAACCTTTGCTTAAAATCAGGGAGTATATTTGTAAAGGTTGAAATAAAGCACGCCCAATAGAGATCAAAAAATGTTGTCAAATAAAAAAATAAGAGCATATCCCTTGCAATTCCTGCCGCGGTATGATAATAAACTGTATTATATTTACGGCTCATGGGGAATTGCAGTGAATAAGGAGTGTGAAGAATGATGGTTTTGTCAGGGTGCATCTTTTAAGGAGTCTTTCTATGGATATAGAAAAGGTTCCTGGAATCAAGGAGAACCTCCTAAGATCAGAAAACATTTTTAACTTAATTGCCAATCTGTATTACCTTTGTGCAACTGAATTTGTAACAATTTATAATCTGCTTCAAGATGATCAACACAAGTCAAAGTTCCTCAACTATTTTCATAATTATAAACAAGAACTGTTGGAGAAATGCGATGACCTTTTGGGATCTGACTATGAAGAAATAATCGGTGTATTGAGAAGGCTGGATGACTTTAAAGGAGAAGAATTTTTAATAGGACTGTGGGCCTATCTAAAATCCATCGATTTCATATTCTCTGGTGATAGGGTCTATCTCGATACAATAACTCCAGTTAGATGCCGTACTTCTGATTATTTTGGAGCGAGGGAATTTCTCCTTTTCTTTAAACCCAATAACTTAATTTTTGAGACAATAAAAGACAAATCACCAGAAGGTAAATTAAAGATTGGTTTTAATATTGGCCAACGAATTGAAGACCATCTACAAAAATTGATTCTATATGAAGAAAATTTGTCCCGGAAAATAGAATTCAGGAAAATTGATCCTCTTGTGAATGAACTTCTTCTGGAGAAAAGTGAAAAACTTGCTTTTGCCATTGCACCAATATTTTATGATTTCGACTATTCATTCAAATCTTTTAATTCTTCTCGGGGTGTTCCATATGTTTTTGGAGAAATTAAAAATAAGGAAACGATTGCCAGGGCTATCGATCATGTACTAAATAAATGTATTAAGAAGAATGTGAATGTCGTTGTGTTCCCGGAATTGACCATCGATGAAGAATTAAGGGATTATATTTCAAATTGGCTCAAATTAAACAACATTAAGAAGAAAATTATAATGGTAGTGGCTGGAAGCTATCATGTATTAAAAGATGGTAAGAAAAATCGGTACGAGAATATCTGTACTGTTTATCGTTTTGATGGAAAGAAATTATGGGAGCAAAAAAAGATGAATCAATTCCAACTGGATGAAGATGATATAAAGAAACTTCTCTTTTCCGAATTAAAAGGGTTTCGATCGTTTAAAGAACTATTTGGGGCGTCAGACACAAAAGGCTGGGAAAAGATTCAAATTTCCAATACTTTAAAAATATATGACTCTTCAATCGGAAGAATGGCCGTTGCTATTTGTCTCGACTATTTTGTTAAGGAAAAGGAAAAACTATTAATTGAGCCAAATGTGAATATAATCTTCGTGCCTGCCATGTCATGGTCACTAAAAAGAATGGATATATCAAATTTTGATTTCGGAACTTTTGGACTTGCTTCAATCTTTTGTGCCAATAGCTGCTGGATTATAACCGGCGGAGAAAAGGGGAAATTTGACAAAGCTAATTCCAGTTACATCTATATCCCTCAAAAAGGTGGTCTGAAGCATATGGGTTGTAGAGCAAAATATGATTGTTTTAATTGCAGCATAAAAATTTTCAGGGTTTCACAAATATCTAAAAGACACTTCACATAAAGAGGAATTTATGATAACTTATAATTAGACAAGGAAGAGTACAGAAATGACAGAGGCGAATAGTATAGAGGTTTCACCCGAACTGTTACACTTGTCAAGCGAAGGATTATTGGAAGAGGCATGTAATGCGGTTGATGAACAGAATCTCAATAAATTGAACAATATAGACCGTTTACTGAAGACCTATTTTATAAAAAAGATAGTAAGGGGAAAGTTTGAAGAATTAAATGCCTATAACTCACATCTGGTTAATTTCTTGTCCTGGTTTGAATGGGGAGATAAGCCAAGGTGGGATGAGGCTGTTTCCATTATCAATACATGGAAAACAATTTTAGAACTTAGTCAGCTCATCCGGGAATATGAGTCTCCTCAAAGGTCCTATAAAAAATTAAAAGAATCGGCATATGGAGAGGCTTTAGTGACTTTACTTTACGAGAAAAAATTTGTAAAGCCGGTTGAGATTATGAGAAGCCTTAATATAAATTTAAAGGAGAGTCAGCAAAAAAGAAAGGTGTCAAAATTACTCTCTGACTTTGAGAAAGTGGGGATTATTGTTAGAGAGGTTGAAGGTAAAGATATTTGGATATCACTGGGAATTAAGGGTATGGCAATATATAGAGATTATATCAAACCCAAAACCGTTCATATAAATGAATTAATTATTAGGGCATTAAAGGAGTATGAGAGAGGCGAATTTGAAAAAGCAAAAGATCTGCTTCTTTCAGTAAAGGAGGAAGAGGCAATCGCGCTTTGCCTATTGGGCATTATTACTCTGGAAAGAGGTGAATTATTTGAGGCCGGGAACCTATTCACAAAGGCTTCCGAGCTCGGGCTTGACAAAGGAAGACTGTTTTTAATGTTTTATATTTTAGAGAAAATGGGAAAATTGGAATCTTTAAAACATGGCCTTTTTAAATTATTCCTTCAAAGAGATGAAATAGTTGAAAAGATACAACCTTCATTACATTTCCTCGCCTTGCTATCCGAATATTCAGGAGATATTTCCAGAGCAAAGGAATACGAGAGATTAATTTATGCTAAATGAGTGGAGAAACAAATAGCGAATGGGTTATGAAAATCAGAAAAGATCCTATTGAAAAGAAATTATTAAAAGGCATCTTTTATGGAGAGGGGAAAGATGTCTCCAGGATTCACCATATAGAGGACTATTGGATCGATAGGTTTGAGGTGGAGGTGCTGCCGCGGCTGGTGCGGGAATTTTCGCCGGAGTCTGTGTTTATTTTTGGTTCCCGGGTGCAGGGAAACGCAGGCGAGAATTCCGACATCGATGTGCTGTTGATATCGGATTTGTTCAGGGATATGCCATTTATTAAGCGGATGCCCCTTGTGTTAAGGACAATTCGATTTGAAAGACACGTGGATTATATATGTTACACGCCTGGGGAGTTTCAAAAAATCAAAAACAAGTCCTCCATCGTGATGGACGCCCTGGAGACCGGCATAAAGGTCGCCTGACATCTCTTTAATGTATGAAATTCCCGCCCACAATAGTTATTTAGATAACAGTCCCGGATAGACTGGTAATGTGTTTTTTTGATCTTCCGGGGTTGTTTTGTCGTTCGTGGAGTTCGTCTCTGGAAAATTTTTTGATTTTATCGACTTTGATGGGGTTGCGGTATAGGTCGGCGAAACTTTTTGCTTCTATTGTACGTTGGGCTTCCATTTTATTTCTCCGTTATTACTTATGCAACAATTTTATCGATTTGTCAAGGTGGGTGTGAAATTTAATAATATAAAAAATATTAGAAATTTTGAGATATGGGGGGGGGATTTTTTATTTAATTGTTTTAGGTGGATTTTTGTGCTCCTTTTGGGGGCACGGAAACGTTGTGTTTAAGGAGAATGTGATATGAGAAGGACGGCTATTTTTTTTATCGGTGTGTTTCTCCTTTTGGGGTTATTGTTGGTGGGGGGGGCGCCGGACCGGATCGTGACCGTACCGGCGGCCTCGCAGATCTATGTGGGAACCAATGTGCGGCTCAGTTGGGACCCCGTCAATCCCGGGGACACCTACTCCTACAACTGGCAACTCCAGGGGGGTGGCCCGCTGCCGGGCAATACGGCCGCGATTAATTATACCTTCAAAGATCCCGGCAATTATACGGTCCGCTGCACCCGCTCGGACAGTACCTCGGTGGATATCAACATCCTGGTGCGGGACAACCGCTCCATCGAGCTGCCGCCCAAATTTATCGACATATTTGAGGGCGCCGAGTTTGTGCTGGAGACCCGGAATTTTAACACCTACAGTTTGAAATGGGATCTGGGGGACGGCACGGTGACCAAGGGGGGACACCGGTTTACCCACGTGTATCGAAAGCCCGGCAAGTATACGATTAAGGTCTATGATTTCGACGGCCAGTCCAAAGTGCCGGTAAAAAAACAGTTGCGGGTAGAGCGGGACAACCGGGAGATCCGGGTCAAGCAGCCCATCATCATGGCAAATGCCGAAGCAGAGGTGGAGGCAATATACTTCAGGGGCCGTTCGATCCGGTGGGACTTTGGCGACGGCACGGTGGAGTCGGCCGGTCAGGTGGCCCGGCACACCTATCAGAGGGGCGGTTCCTTCAGGATCAAGGCGACCGATTTTGACGGCCGGGACGGGAAGACCATTGAAAAGACGGTTCAGGTGATTGAGGACAGCCGCATTGTAACCCTGCCGGACGAGATCATCGCCGGGGAACCCATTGATATGCAATTGAGAAACGCCTCGGGCGGGAATTTTGTCTGGAAGTTCCCGGACGGCCAGCAGTCCACCGGCGACACGGTCAAGGGAAAGATTTTTGGGACACCGGGAATGGCGACCGTCACCATCGAAGACCGGTCGGGCAAATACCCGCCCCTGACCAAACAGGTAACGGTCCAGCCGGACTTGCGCCAATTGCAGGCATCGGCCCAGGTGGTCATCCCCGGCGATACTGTCCGCTTTAATGCCCTGAAGTTTAAAGGTCCGGGCGTTAAGTGGGATTTCGACGACGGCACGGTCAGGGCGAGGGGCAGCACTATCGAGGAGCATACGTTTGAGACGGTCGGCCGCTACACGGTAAAAGCGGTTGATTTTAACGGCCAGAGCCCGAAAGTCTTTTCCCAACAGATCAATGTGCAGGAGTTGACCCCCGACTTCCGGGTTCAGCACATTGAGCTGACCTTTGCCAACGGCAAGTATTACCATGTGGTGGGCAGGAAGAGTGTGCCCCCCCGGTATCGGGCCAGGATCAAGGCGGGGGGCCGGGGTATCCTGAAGGGAAAATGGTTACTGGACGGCCTGGTTTTGGGCGTTTTCGAGGCTATCTTGAGAGAGAAGCAGACGGTCTTACTGAAAGGCAGTAACCTGGTACGGCTGCCGGTAACGGACCAGGGCCTGCACAATCTTACCTTTACATTCACCAATTATACCTTCAAAGAGAAGATCCCCCGGCTGCGCTATTTTGTTTCCGACAGCGGGATGATCCAGATTAAACATCCCCTGCCGGACACCAAAATCCCTTATGAGAAAACGCTAACCCTCAAATGGTTCTTCAACCAAAGGGGGGGCCATTACGAAGTGGCGGTTTCGGAAATTCCCTTCCAGTTTTTAACCGACGATCAGATCCAGTGGACAGACGTGGGTCAACGAACGGAGTACGAGCTGGATTTGTCCCCTTATAAAAAGGGCGGTTGGCTCTACTGGTACGTGCGTGAAGTCGCGGCCGGCGGCCGCATCGAGACCACCTCGGAGATCGCTTCGTTCAAGATCGAATAGTAAAGTGAAAGTGGTCGAGGGGTCACGTGTGGGCGCGTTCACTTTTTTTATAAAAAAGCATTGATTTAAAGGCGTAAATTGTGTACATTTGTAGCATGGAGATATGAGGTGTAATATGAAAAGAATAGTATGTGGATTTATTTTTCTGACTTTTTTCTATAGTGTGCTGCCTTTACACCCAAAAGCCCTTACCTACTCCAACCTGCTGCCTTCGGTGGAGGTCAAAACCGATTCGGTGGTCATCAAGGCCCGGACAAGCAAACCGGACCAATCATTCGTGCTGTATTACCGAACCGAAGGGCTGCAGAAATATCAGGTCCGTAAGATGAAGCGGGATGAGCAAGGCAACATCTACTATCAACTGCCCACCCACAACCTGTACGGCAAGAATCTGGAGTATTTTATCGTGGAGTACCGACCCGACAGCCAGCGGTCCGACTCTCTTACCCCCATCTTCACCATCGGCGAGTTTACCCCAGAGGAGTCCCCGGAAATTTATTTCCAGGAGATGCCGGAGACTTCCGGTGTGACGCCCCAGAGAGAACCCCTTGCCCGCCTGAACGGTTCCCTGTCTACAGCGGTGCGCATCCACGACAACGCCGAGTATCCGGGCGAGAGTTTTACGGCCAACGGCAACCTGCGGGTCTATAAAAACGTGGTAGACAACGAGAACCAATTCGACTTCGATGCCAACCTGACCTACATGAACCAGGTATCCGAGGCGGAGAGCAACCTGGATCTTTCCAGCCTGATCGTACGCTTCAAAAAGGACGATTGGAAAGTGGAGGCCGGGGATCTGTCGATTTCCAATACCGATTTTACCACCTCCTTTCTCAACCGCCGGGGCTTTCAGTATGAACTGAGCAGCCAGATGCTGTACGTCAACTCCTTTTATGTCAACTCCCAGCAAAAGACCCACTTTGAGGGTTTTGGCATTCCCCCGGGCTCGGGCAGCATCTTCGGTGCCGTATTGGGGCTGCACAAGGACTCTTTCTTCAAAATCAGGGGGCTGTTTATGACCGGCAAGGACAGCCTGGACAGCAAGACCGTAATCAGTACCGATGAAGCCTACCGGGAGGGCAGCATGTTTTCCCTCTGGGCCGAGCTCTGGCTGCTGAAGAATCATCTGCAGTTAAAGGGAGAGTATGCCCAGAGCAACTTTGGTAGAGGCCCCGATTCCGACAGTGTGACGAAAGAGAAGGACAATGCCTGGCAGGCGGGCTTTAACTTTAATTACGGCATACTGTCTGCCAATGCGGATTACAAGAAGGTGGGCAGTCAATTCAATTCCATTGCCAACCTGTTTTTGCAGAATGACCGGGAGGGGCTGGACGGCAATGTAATGGTGAACATCAAGAGCTTTTCTGTCGCGGTCACCTACCGGGATCAAAAGAGCTATTTAAACAGCCCGGTGCAGCCGATGCTGCATTCAAAGAATCTGACCGGTCTGGTCAACTGGTTGATCGCCAACCACCTGCAGTTGGGCGCCGAGTACGGCATCGATAACCTGGACTACGATGAGTCCACCGGCCTGCAAACCGGCGGCACCGATATGGACACCGTCAAATACGCCGGAACCGTCGGTTACATTGCCGGGTCCAACAGCATCACCGTGCGGCTGGGGAAGACCGAATCCAGGACCTTCACCTCCAATATCGACGGCTCGCTGGCCTTGAGTCTCAGGTTTGGCCAGGTGCTGACCTTTAACCCCTCTTTCTCCTACCAGTCAACGGAAAATTTTACCGACAGCAGCACCTCCAAAATATACAACGTCTATCTCAACTCCGAGCTGAGCTTCATCCCGGAACTATTTACCCTGTCCATCCTGGGTTCCTATACCAAAACCGACAACACCTACAGCGATTCCACCTCTCTTTTGGTCAACGGCAATTTGAATTTTTATATGGCCAAATTGTTTAACTACAAGGTTCAGCCCTCCCTCTCTTTGAAAACCAGCTACCAGCAGAACGAATACAGCGGCACTAAGACAGACAGCCTGGCCATTTACCTGCAGGCCGATATTTCCTTTTAGGAGGATAACGATGAAAAAAGCATTCATAATATTGATATTGAGTCTAGGTGTTTTAATCGCCGGCCTATATGCCATCGATGTCTCCCCCACCTCGGGGCCATACTATGTGGGTGACCTCATCCAGTTCAAGTCGACCAATTCATGCTTCGATTATTACACCGGCACCATAAACTTCGGCGACGGCGCATCGGTCTCGGGGGTGACCTCTTATACCTGGAATTCCCATCGCTATAGGGGCCCCGGGCAATATCAGGTCAGCATAGTATCCTCCTGGCCGGGTTATTGTTGGGACACCCCCTCATCTAGAATGATCACAATAAATGAAAACAGGAGCATCCAGGTTTCCCCTGCCCAGCCCATTGCCGGTCAGCAGATTACCTGTACCGCCGTCAATTTTGTCACCCCCAAAAATATCCGTTGGGACATGGGGGACGGGACAATTTACAGCGTCGGCAATGTTAGAATGATCCGGGGAGGCAGCATTGTGACCCACACCTATACCAATCCCGGCAGCTATACGGTCAGGGCTTACGATTGGGACGGTAACACGGCGGTGACGCCGGTGAGTGTGAAAATCACCATCGGGCAGCCCAACCGGCAGATCACCTACACCCCCCCCAACCCCCGGGTGGATCAACCGGTCTATTTTGAGACCCTGAATTTTCTCTCCCAGGTGATCGACTGGAACTTCGGCGACGGCACGATTGTTTCTGCCGGCAGCACCCAGCAGGTACACCGTTACCAGCACGATAACCCCGCTGCCCGTATCTATACCGTCAGTGCCAGGGCGCCGATGGCCAACTACAACCCGGTGACCACCACCATTAACGTACTACCGGAAAACCGCACCATCATGGCCGCGCCCCAGGAGGTCAGGATCAACCAGGAAGTTACGGCAACGGCCTACAATTTCCGGGGCGATTATATCCTCTGGAACTTTGGCGACGGCAGCCAGAAGTCGGGCTTTCACAGTGAAAAACACGCCTATAACCGGCCCGGCCAGTTTACCATTACCGCCCGGGACGAGAACGGCGAAAGCCAGAAGCCATTTACCGCCAATGTGACGGTTCGGGGTATTACCGATGAGTTGAAGGTGGAAGTGGCGGAGGTCATACTGGATAACGGCAAGTATTACAAGGTAGTGCCTAAGAATTCAAAGGATATCGGGGCAATATTGAGGATGAAAATGCGGGGTACCGGCATCGTGGCCGGTTACTGGTTGGTAAACGGCAGCCCCTTTGAGTATTTTAACGAGGTAGCCTACCAGGGAGAACTCAAGGAGATACCCACCAGGGATATTCCCGGGCTGCCGACACTGCAGCCGGGGATTCAAACGGTCACGGTGGTATTGACCCGGCCGGGGCCGGAAGAGGTGGCGCTGACCTTCCCGGTACTCAAGTACTTTGTACTACCCTACGAAAATGTGGTCACGGTGATAGGGCCGCCTGAGGCCTTTGTGGCCAAGGAAGATGAGATCCCGGAGTTTTCCTGGCAGGCAGCAAAGGGCGGGGCCAAGTACCGGATTGCCTTTGCCAACAGCCTCTACCCCATCCTGTACAACAGCGAAGATCTGAAATGGATCAATGTGGAGAGTGCCCGGGCCTACACGCCCACGCCGGAGGTGTGGCAGGGGATCAAACGCAACCGCTGGACCTACTGGAAGGTGAGGGCCTTAGACAGCAATTACCAGAGCGTGGCCGAGAGCGACATCCGGGATATCAAGGTGGTGGTGGCCACTGCCGAGATCAGCATCGACCGGGTGACCGACCTGGACGGTACGGCCATCCAGACCGCCGACGATACGGTCCGGGCGCCTGCCGATGATGTAATCGTACACGGCAGTATTACCTACAAAGGAGAGGCAAAGTACCTGGTGCTGCGGGTCTATGCCGGCAACCAACTGGTGGACCAGTTGTTGTTCCGGGATGTGAAGAAGGATGAGACCCGGCATTTCGAGACCTCCGTTCCCAACCAGAAGAAAAATACCAACGTGACATTCCAGGTACTGACCACCTCATCCCCGGCCGTCATCATCGGCCTCAAAAACCTGACCCTAAAAAGATAAAGAACCCTCGTTCCATAATTTATACGCAACAAAACCGATACGCAACAATCTTGTTGCGTATCGTCATTATATGGGCAGCGGGGTTTGCTTTATTGGGGCAGTTGTAGTATATGTTTTTTATGCGGAGGTTATGGAAGTTTTGGGTGCCGGGCCTGGTGTTGGTGGGGATTGCTGCCTGGATACTTCTTTTTGTTAAACCTGGGGGGGAGGGTGAGGTTGAGGTCCAGGAGTTGGGGTTTTTACAGTATAGTGTGGAAGTGGAGAGCAGGTATCCCTTGAAGTGGCCGGAGGCAAGGAGGTATTTTTTTTGCCGGGGTTGGGACGATGAGTTAAATAAACCCCGGGCCGTGGGGTCAGAGGCGGCGATCCGCTTTTTTTCCATCTTCGATAACGATAAAAGCCTGCGGCTGAAACTGGAAAACCCGAATTACCGGGCCACCGGCAAAGAACTGGTGATCGATGTTCGGCTGAATCAATCGTTTTTAAGACGACTATCATTGGCAAAGGGCGGTGAATTTGTCCTTTCCTTGGGGATCGAAAAATTGCGCAGGGGTGAAAATTTCCTTTACTTCCGGCCCAGACCCCATCTCTCCGGGATGAAGGGATTCGATTACCGCCACCGGGGCGTCTGGTTTGTGGTCCAGGATACCTGTTTTCAAAATATCGACGGCAGCGGCCGGCTTTTTTTAAAACGACAAAAAAACGAAAGCCCCCTGCACCAACCGGCCAACAGTCTGTTTAAAATAGCGGTAGATACGTCCATTACCCAACAGGTAATGTTTGGGGTGAAACCGGAATCTCTGCGAAGAGAGGGCGGTACGCTGGCGGTATGGTCAATAGAGGGTCGTGAACACCGCCGTCAATTGGAGGAATACCCCCTTGAACACAATAAGAGAGCGGCGGACACGCTTGATTTAAGGAATCATAGTAAAAAAATCATCCTGGAGTTCGATTTTCGATGCGCCGACAGCCGGGCCTTCCTGGTCTGGCAGGGGCCGACCCTGCTGAACAGAGGGGCGAAGAAAAAAATAGAGCCGGTCATTAGACCTTTAGGGGAAAAACCCCATATTTTCCTGATTCTCATCGATGCCGCCCGTTTCGACCTGGTTCATCAACGGGTTGGGGAGAGAGAGATCACCCCCCACATCAACCGCTTTTCGCAGATTTCCGCAAATTATGTAAACTTCTATGCCAATGCCCCATACACCGGTCCCAGTGTGGCCTCCATGTTGACCGGCTACCTGCCGGAGGTTCACACTGTCAGGGCACTTAACCGTCAACTGCCGGAAAATATCAAGACGCTGCCGGTTTACTTAAAGGAGGTGGGTTACCGGACAGCAGCCGCGGTGGGCAACCCGGTGCTGTTCAAACATCGGCTGGCCCGGGACTTCGATTCGGTGGTGACCATTCGTCCCCTGGATCAAAACTCTGAGGAAGAGAAAACCAGCTTCAATAACATAGATAAGGCCCGGTCTGTGATCGGGAACCTCGACCCCGGGGTCCCCCATTTTGTCTATTTTCACTTCTTGCCCCCCCACGAGCCCTACCGACCGCCGCCGCCCTGGGATCGGGTCTTTAAGGAATCGCCGCCCATCTCACACAGTGCCGACTTTGATGAAGGGTTCATAGAGAAGCGGTATCGATCCTATCTCAACAATGCCGGTTATGCCGACTCCCTGGTGGGTGGAATCATAGAAGCCATCCGGGAGAAGGGTCTATTCGACGATTCTCTCATCATCGTGGCCTCCGACCACGGCGAGGCCTTTGGCGAACACGGCCTGCTGGGCCATATCAACAGCAATTACCAGGAGATGATCCACGTTCCCTTCCTGGTAAAAATGCCGCAGCAGCGGCGGCAGATGACGGTGGTTGTCCCCTGCTGCCACCTCGATCTCCTGCCTTCTCTGGCGGCGCTCGTCAATATCCCCTTCAACCCCAACTGGCAGGGCAGCCCCCTTCTTTTTAATGACGCTCTTGCCGGCAGTGAGCAGCGGTCGATTTACTGCCGGGCGGTGGGGG
This sequence comes from uncultured bacterium, assembly GCA_965603365.1. GTDB lineage: Bacteria > Acidobacteriota > Aminicenantia > UBA2199 > UBA2199 > JAHELQ01. Next base: position 20,062 of record CBFDCR010000055.1, on the reverse strand, counting down.
AAGGGTTCAATATGGCCCTATTTAACCGGCGTCACAAATACCACTTCTTTTTTGGCCGGGACGAGTTGTACGACCTGGGAGCCGACGGGGCCGAACAAAACAACCTATCAACTAAAGATGTTTTCCTTAACCTCTATTTGAAGCAGCAACTGTTCCGGCAACTGATTCGGAGTCTGGATTTGAGACGACGCTTAGACATTCAACCCCGGCAGGGTAATGAAACATACCCCCAACTGATTAAAGAGTTGAAGACCCTTGGTTACCTGTAATTTACAGGAAATAGGAGAGAATCTCGTTTAAGAGCAGAATTTTGTCCGGGGCGACGGCGATGTTGTGCCCCCGGCGGATCAAAAAACCGCCGGACAACAAAAAATCGAGGGCATCCCGGTAATGATGGCTCTTAAAGTTTTTTTCGGAGATCCCCTTAATCAGGCGCAGTCCCATGATGATCTTTCGCAGCCGCGGGTCTTTGGCGTCATACTCTTCTACCGGCAGCAGTCCCCGGCCAAGGTAACGGAAATATTGGCCCAGATCGGCGACATTTTTATAATCCCGCCGCTGCTCGTAACCGGCGGCAGCGGCGCCGATACCGAGGTAATCCTTGTTTTTCCAGTATTTGAGGTTGTGGCGGGAGGGAAAACCCGGCCGGGCAAAGTTGGAAACCTCGTAATGGCGGTAGCCCAGGTCGATCAGAAATTGGCGGGTAAAGTGATAGAGGTCATGATCCCGCTTCTCTTCTCCGGCCCTCTCTTCCTTGACCCCTTCCAGTAGATAGGCCGAAACGTGGGGAATGGCGATCTGTTTAAGAGTCGATAGACTTCTGGTTATGGTCTTTTTTGTCTGTCCCGGCAGGCCGATGATCAAATCCACATTCAGGTTGGTCAGACCCGCCGAGAGTGCCGCCGCGATCGCTTCGATTCCCTGTACCACCGAGTGATTTCGTTTTAAATAGCCCAGATCCTCCGGCACGAACGACTGGATGCCGAGACTCAGACGGTTGATGCCCAGTTGTCGATAAGAGTTTAATTTTGCCGGGGTCACATCTTCGGGATTGGCCTCGAGGGTTACCTCTGCATCCGGATCAAGGGCGAAGGCGTGATCGATGGCTTCCATGATGGCTGCCACCTGTGATGCCGCCAACAGCGAGGGGGAACCGCCTCCCAGGTAAAGGGTATCCACCCGGTACCGGGTGTTGGCCCTCAACCCTATCTCCCGCGTCAAGGCCTGCACATAACGCTCCACTGCCCTCTCCCGGTACTTAAATTTCACAAAGTGGCAGTAGAAACAGCGGCGCCGGCAAAAGGGAATATGAATGTAAACCCCAACCTTCTTTTTCATAAAAAACGTATAACCGGGATTATTTTTCGATTTTCCAGCGGACGCCGTCGGGGGTATCCATTAAGATGATACCCTTTTCTTTTAACTCGTCCCGGATGGCGTCGGCTGTGGCATAATCCTTCTTTTGCCGGGCCTCCTGCCGCTTTTCGATCTTTTTCAGGATTTCTTCGTCGGTAATCGCAGCCTCTTCTTTCTTCAGCACCCCCAGCACCGAATCGATGCGGCCGACGTATGCCAGGATGTCCTGGATATCCTGCTGCTTTAATTGATCGCTGCGGAGGTTGATCTGGTGGATGAACTCGAAAAATACCCCCAGGGCACCGGAGATGTTAAAGTCATCGTTCAGGTTTTCCTGAAAGTCCCGCTCGCTTTTCCCGATGAGATCGGAAATCTCCGGGCTGCCGCCTGCCGGTGCCTTGATCCCATTAAGCGAAAACAAGAAATCGTTGATCCGATTGAGAGACTGCCGGGCCCGTAAAAGACCCTCAAAGGTGAAATTCAGTAACTTGCGGTAGTGGGTAGACAGGAGCAGGTAACGGATGGCCATGGAGTCATGGCCCTGGTCGATCAGATCCCGGAGGGTATAATAATTCCCCAGCGATTTCGACATTTTGCGGTTATCCACGATGAGATGCTGACAATGTACCCAGTAATTGACAAATTTCTTGCCGGTGGTTCCTTCCGACTGGGCAATCTCATTCTCATGGTGGGGGAAAATATTATCCACCCCCCCCATGTGGATGTCGAAATGTTCGCCCAGGTATTTCGTACTCATGGCGGAGCATTCCAGATGCCAGCCCGGCCGGCCCTCGCCATACGGGGTCTGCCAGGAAGGTTCGCCCTCTTTTTTCCCCTTCCACAGGACAAAGTCCTGGACATGCTCCTTGTCGTATTCGTCGGCATCCACCTGGGTACCGATCACCAGGTTTTCGCGGGTAATGTTGGCTAACTTCCCGTAGTCTGCGAATTTTTCGATTTTAAAATAGACGGAATTTCCCTTTCGATAGGCATAGCCGTTCTGCTCCAATTTGTCGATCATCTGTACCATTTCTTCGATGTGCTCAGTGGCCCGGGGGTAGACGTCTGCCTTTAAAATGTTCAATTTCTCGATATCCTCGAAGAATGCCGCAATGTACTCGGCGGTGACCTCACTTAAGGAGATCCCCCTTTCATGGGCCTTTTTTATGGTTTTGTCGTCAATATCGGTGATATTCATCACCTGCTGTACCCGATAACCCAGGTAGATGAAATACCGTTTTACCAGATCTTCAAACACATAAGATCTGAAGTTGCCGATATGGGCAAAATCGTATACAGTGGGACCGCAGGTATATAACCCGATCTTGCCTTCATGAATAGGTTTAAATGTTTCGATACGGTTGGTCAGGGTATTGTAAGCCCTGGGATTGCTGTCATGAGTCATCTTTTACCTCGAATTTTCGATTGCAGTGGCTCTCGCAAAACCACCTCACCTGTTTGCACAGCCGGTCAAACACGGCGATATCGGCATTGGTCCAACGGCTTCTGTTGATGGCCCGTTTTAAAGAGCGATGAAAGAGACCTTTTTCTTCCTCCCGAATTTCCAGGGATTTCATCAGGCTCCAGATGTTGTCCACCAGGCGTTCAAAAGACCTCCTGGGAGCCACCCGGGGAAAAGCGTTTTCCTCTGTCCGGGAACCGGCGGCCTTGAAAATTTCATATGCCACCACCATGACTGCCTGAGACAGGTTCAGGGAGGGGTATTGGATTGCCGAGGGGATAGATATGTAATAATTGGCCGACTGGCTTTCATCGATGGTGACTCCGAAATCTTCACGGCCGAAAACAAGGGCGATTTTTCCCTTACTCAATCGCCGGGAAATGATGCCGGCCGCCTCGGAGGGGGTGACGAAGTCTCGCTTCCATTTACCTTTCCGGGAGGTAGAGAGGAAAATCAATGAGATATCGGCCAAAGCGTCCTGGAGAGACTCGAATTCCCGGCTGTTTTCGATAATTTCCTGGGACCGGTAACCCATCTTTTTCTGTTCGTCCACCTCTCGATAGTTCACCGGGTTGACCAGCCGCAGGTTGGCAATACCCATGTTTTTCATGGCCCGGGCCGCGGAACCGATATTGCCGGGATTTTTGGGTTCCACCAGCACCACATACAAATTTTTTCGATATATTTCCATACTTTAAAACCAGTAAATATTCTTTGAAGGGAAATTATATTATAAAATCCTCTGTGGGGCAAATTTTCCCGGCTTTCCGTCCAGAAAAGTGACATGTTTGAAAATTTAAACAGAAAAAATTTGACTTTTTGAGCCAAATTGAATAATATGTTACTGGTATAAACCGGATATATATTGAAAGTTTATAAAAATTGATATATCATGAAGACATGAATAGGAAGGTTCAAAATTTGGTGAGGTGGAGACTGGTAAATTCAAGGAGTATATTGTGATTGATTTTTGTGAAAAAAACTTTCTCAAGGAGAGGCCCAGATGCAGGGAAAACCGAAGATACTGTGCGTAGATGATGAGCCGGTTAACCTGAAATTACTGCATACATTCTTGACGCCTAAGGGATACGAAGTGATCCCGGCAGAGGGCGGCAAGGAGGCCATTCGAATCATTCAGGACCAGTGGATCGACATCGTACTTCTGGATGTCATGATGCCGGAAGTCAACGGTTTTGAGGTATGCAAATGGATCAAATCCAGCGACATGTACCGGAACATCCCGGTGGTCATGATTACCGCGCTGGCATCCAAAGAGCATCGAATCCGGGGCATCGAGGCCGGCGCCGAGGACTTCATCTCGAAACCCATCGACCAGGGAGAAGTGTTGGCCAGAATCAAGATGCTGCTGAGGATGAGGGATCTGAACGACAGGGTCACTCGGGGGTATACCAATCTGAACCGCTTGATTTCAGCCGGTGAGGATGTCATCAACAAATTTAGCCCCCTTCATTTCGACTTCATGGGCACCATCGATCACATCGTGAGCCAGATCATCCGCCAGGCCGGTGACGAGGAAGATAAACCCCGTATTGTCCTGGTAGGCTATCTGGATGAGGGCAAGAAGTGGAAGTGGTATCAATACGAATCGGCATTTCAGGAACTGCTGCGCACACCCCTGGAATCCAATATTCAACAAGTCTTGAATTTTCCTCAGCGGGGAGATTCAAAGATTGCCTATTACAATGAAGAGGATTTAAAAAAAATCGGTTTCCAGACCTTCATCAAAAAGGTGGAATCGATAATTCCCATCAAGATGACCAACTTCATTTGCTATATCAGCTCTGAATTCAGCATATTTGCTATTAACTACAGCTTTGAGGTGACCTCTTACGACACCTCGGTGTTAAAGAGTATCGTGATGCAGAGTGTGTTCTTAAAATCATTGGCCGATCAAATCAAGGAAACGGAGAATGCCTTTGCCTATACGGTTCATTCCCTGGTTCGGGCCTGCCAGGCCAATGATGAGGAGACCGGCCATCATGTGACCCGGGTGGGTGAATACTGCGCAGTCATAGCCAGGAAGCTGAAAATGATCGAAAGTTTTCAGCGCCGTATCCGTCTCCAGGCCCTGATGCACGATGTGGGAATGATTTATATACCCGCCAGGATTATTAAAAAACCCGGTACCCTGACCCCGGAAGAGTGGAAAATCGTCAAGAATCATCCTCTATTCGGGGTGAAAATATTGGGCAACCATCCCCGGCTGGCTATGGCCAAAAATATTGCCTTAGCCCACCACGAAAAGTGGGACGGCTCCGGTTATCCTTACGGGTTAGCGGGCGAGAAGATACCGGTGGAAGCCAGGATCGCCAGTATCGCCGACCACTACGACACCCTGAGATGTGCCCGCCCCTATAAACCCTCCTATGATCATGGTACCGCCTGTCGGATTATCGGCGAAGGCAATGAAAGGGTCAAGCCGGCCCACTTCGATCCCCGGGTATTTCAAGCCTTTAAGGAGGTCGCTCCCCAGTTTGAAGAGATATTTGAAAGATGGAAGGACGGACTGGACCGATTTAAATGACAAGGAGAAAGTCGATGAAGGATAAAATAGATCCCCATCTATCTAAAGAGTTTAACATAGAAGTCAGGAAACTCAAAGCCGTTATTACCTTCGTCATCTACGGGCTCTTACTGCTGCTGCTGTGGACCATGTACGATACGCTGGTGGCCGTACCCAATCCCTCGATTTCGGCCATTATCACCATACTGGCCTTTCTGCTGGTCTTTATCATATTCCTGTTTAATCGATTTTCCAAAAATGTGATCCAGAGAATTACGGTTTATACGGCCGCCATCGAAGACGCCCGCCGGTATGCGGAGGCCATTGTGGACAGCGTCCGCTATCCACTACTGGTACTGGATTCGGAACTCAGGGTTTTGTCGGCCAACCGCTCCTTTTACAACACCTTTAAGGCCAAACCGGGAGAGACCGAAGGAAAAATTTTATATGAACTGGGGGATAGCCAATGGGACCTCCCGCAATTGAGAGAGCTGCTGGAGAGCCTGGAACCCGGCAACATCACCTTCGATGATTTCGAGGTAAAAATCCATTTTCCTTTTATTGGCTACCGTGTCTTGCTGCTGAGCGCCCGCCAGGTATTCAGCGAGGGTAAGAAGATGTTCCTCTTTTCCATCGTAGACATCACCGCTCTGAAAAACGCAGAAGCAGAACTGAAAAAACGCTCACATCAGTTAGAAGACGCCGACAAGGCAAAGTCCGATTTCCTGGCCAACATGTCCCACGAACTCCGTACCCCCTTGAATGCGATTATTGGCTTTTCAGAGGTACTGAAGGACGGCTTAATCGGGGTTCTCACCGATAAACAAAAAGACTATGTGTCCGACATTTTTAAAAGCGGTCAACACCTGCTTTCGCTGATCAACGATATACTGGATCTCTCCAAAATCGAAGCCGGAAAGATGAGTCTGGAACTGGAGGAAGTGAATCTTCCGGTATTCTTCGAAAGCAGCCTCTCTATTATCAAGGAGAAGGCCCATGCCCACGCAATTGAACTGGGTCTGGATGTGGATGAGAGTCTGGGAGATGTCTTCGTGGATACCCGGAAGTTCAAGCAGATCGTTTACAACCTCCTTTCCAATGCCGTTAAATTTACCCCCGACGGCGGTAAGGTGACGGTCAGGGCCCGACGACTTTCCGTTCCCACCTCTATCGAGGAGCCTGAATATCAGATGAGCGAAGAGGGGGATGAACTCATCGCCAATAATCCCGGTGAGTTTGTAGAATTTTCCGTCGAGGATACCGGCATCGGTATCTCCGAAAAAGAACAGCAGAGGTTGTTTCAACCCTTTGAACAGTTGGATTCCTCCACGGGCCGAAAATACGAAGGCACGGGCCTGGGATTGACTATGGTGAAACGTCTGGCCGAACTGCACGGCGGTACCGTGGATTTGACCAGCGAGGTGGGGAAGGGAAGCTGTTTTACCGTGACTATACCCTATCGAGTGGATCGACGATTTATCAAAGATCGGCGGCAGGGGTCCCGACGGGCCGATGAGGAAGCCGACGAAGTTGGAACCTCCGGAACCGAAAATGAGGTCCAGGATATTCAGCCCAATACGCCCGATGAGCCCGATATACCCGATATCTTTAATATCCCTGATACACCTGACAAACCCGACACACCCGATGCGCCCCCAAAGACCGATGACCAGAAGGAACCGGATTTCATCCTGGATCTGGAGAAACTAATCAAAGGCGAGTGAGAGAAAATGAAGGTTCTCATCATCGAAGATAATCCCTCCAGCATGAAGCTTGTCTCCGATTTGCTGCAAATCTCCGGCTGCGAAGTACTGGAGGCCATGGACGCCCAGTTGGGCATCAACATCGCCCGGGCCCAGCAGCCGGCTGTCATCTTAATGGATCTGCAACTGCCCGGAATGAATGGTCTCAAGGCGATTGAGGTGTTGAAGGGAGATGAGAAGACCAGGGATATAAAGGTGATTGCCATGACCGCCTTTGCCATGAAGGGCGACCGGGAGCGTATCCTGGCCGCCGGCTTTGACGGCTACATCGCCAAACCCATCCGCTACAAAGAACTCCTCTCCATGCTCCAGGACTTCACCCAAAAATAACACCTCCAGCAAGCAGAAACAACGAAGAAAATTAATCTTTTTTTTTGGGGGGGAGTTTGGCTTTGAGGGTTTGCCAGTAGTGGAGGCGGTCTTTGATCTTTTTTTCGAAGCCCATGTCGTTGGGGGTAAAGAAGTCCCTCTCCTTGACTTCGTCGGGCAGGGTGGACATGGCGGTGGTCTTCTCGTCGAAATCGTGGGCATAGAGGTACTCCTTGCCCGCTCCTTTCCGGGCGGCGATGAAGTCGGAGGGGTTGACGATATGGAGGGGCACCGGTACCTGTTTATACTTTTCCACCAGGGGCTTCATCTTCTGCTCGGTGAGGTAGAGGGAGTTGCTCTTGGGTGCGGCCGCCAGGTAGACGACGGCCTGGGTCAAAAACAGATCCCCCTCCGGCGAGCCCAGGTGCTCGTAGGCCTCTTTGGCGTCGAGACAGACCCGCACCGCCTCCGGGTCGGCTAAGCCGATGTCTTCCACCGAGATCCGGATCAGCCGGCGGAGGAGATATAGGGGGTCTTCGCCGCCCTCCAACATGCGGTAGAGCCAGAACAGGGCGGCATCCACATCGGAGTTGCGCACACTCTTGTGAAGGGCCGAGATCAACTGGTAGCGTTCATCGCCGCTGCGGTCATAGGCGGCGATCTTCTTCTGGATCACATCCATGACCAGTTGTTCGCTGACGGCACTCTGTTTATCCCAGACATGAAAGAGGATCTCCACCAGGTTCAGCAGGCGCCGGGCATCGCCGCCGCTGTAGTGAAATATGATATTTTGTATACTCTCCGGCAGCTCTAACCGCAGGCCCGTCTGCTGCTGGATGAAGGCGAGGGCCTTGGTCAGAATGTTCTGCAACTGCGTGCGTTCCAGGGCGTGGAATTCCAATATCTTGATCCGGGAGAGCAGGGCCCGGTTCATCTTGAAGGCCGGGTTTTCGGTGGTGGTGCCGATGAGGATGATGTCGCCCCGCTCGATGTAAGGCAAAAATGCGTCCTGGGCGTGCTTGTTGAAATGGTGAATTTCATCGACAAATACCACCAGCGGCTTGCCCCGAATCCTCTTGATCTCCACCGCCCGGTTCATGACCTCCCGCACCTCGTTGATCCGGGAGGTGGTGGCGGAAAACTCGATGAAGGGGAAATCCAGGGTATTCACCAGGATGCGGGAAAGGGTGGTCTTGCCGGTTCCCGGCGGCCCCCAGAACACCATGGAATTAAGAGTCGAGTTCTCTAAAAATGAGTGAATGATATGGGCCTCCTCCGTCAGGTGGCTCTGACCCTCGAAGTCTGCCATGGTTTGGGGCCTGATTTTATCGGCTAAGGGAAATATGTCGCTCATTTGAAATAGTTTACCCCGGCTGCAAACAACTTCTGCTCTTTGGGGCCGGGGATATTGTGGGCCACATGGGGGCCGATGCGTTCCGAATGGCCCATTTTGCCCAGGATCCGGCCGTCGGGGCTGGTGATGCCCTCCACCGCATACATAGAGCCATTGGGATTAAAGGCGATGTCGTTTGAGGGCTGGCCCTGCCGGTCTACGTACTGGGTGGCCACACAGCCTTGCTCCAGCAACTGCCGGATCATCTCCTCGGCGCAGATGAACCGGCCCTCCCCATGGGAGATCGGGATGGTATGAATCTCTCCCAACTCACAGAGGGAGAACCAGGGGGATAACACCGACACCACCCTGGTATGCACCATGCGGGAGACATGGCGGCCGAGGGTGTTAAAGGTCAGGGTGGGGCTGTTGTCTTCAGTGTCCCGGATTTCGCCGGAGGGCAAAAGGCCCAGCTTGATCAGGGCCTGGAAGCCGTTGCAGATCCCCAAAATGAGGCCGTCCCGCCTCTCCAGCAAGCGGGCGACCGCCTCCTTTAGCCGGGGATTGCGGAATACGGTGGCGATAAACTTGCCCGAGCCCTCCGGTTCGTCACCGGCGCTGAAGCCGCCGGGGATAACCAGGATCTGGGAACGGTCGATGCCATTCTTTAAGGCCGTCAACGAGGCCCGGATGTCCCGGGACGTCAGGTTGCGGAAGACCTGGATTTCCGTCAGGGCACCGGCCCGCTTAAACGCGGCGGCGGTGTCGGTTTCGCAGTTGGTGCCCGGAAAGGCGGTAATGAAGACCCGGGGCCTGGCTGCGGTTATGGCTGGCTTCCGGGGGTTGCGCCGGTTGTAGGTCACCAGACCGGGTCTGGCCGCTGTCTGGCCGCTGCGGGTGGGGAACACACTCTCCAGCGGTTCCTGCCAGCTTTCCAGTGCCTCCTCTAAGGATATCGAAATCCCGTTGACCCGGATAGAGGGTTCTTCCCGGGTCTCCCCCAGAACTTCATACTCGACTCCGCCGAATAGTTGTTTTAGATCGGCGGCCCGGTCGACCTCCAGCAGGAAGGAGCCGTAACCGGGGCGAAATAGTTCTTCCACCGGCCATGTTTTCCCAAAGCGAAAGCCGATGTGGTTGCCGAAACACATCCGGCTGATGGCCTCGGCTAAGCCACCGGCCCGGACCGTGTGGGCCGCCAATATTTGCCCTCTTCCGATGGCCCCGGTGACGCTGTCGCAGTTCTTCTTTAACAGGTCGAAACGGGGCAGTTCGAAGGGATCCTTGCCGGTTTCCAGGTACACCACGATACTGCCGCTTCGTTTAAACTCCGGCGAGACGATGCGCTCGATGGCGGTGACCTCCACGGCAAAGGCGATGAGTGTGGGGGGCACGTTTAAGTCCATGAAGGAGCCGGACATGCTGTCTTTGCCGCCGATGGCGGCAATGCCCAGTTCGGTCAGGGCGTGGTGGGCCCCCAGCAGGGCGGCAAAGGGTTTGCCCCACTTAACCGGATCGTTTGCCAATTTTTCAAAGTACTCCTGCAGGGAGCAGCGCACCCGGCCATACTCCCCGCCGGCGGCCACGATCCTGGTTACCGCCTCGATCACCGCATAGAGGGCGCCGTGAAAGGGGTTCCACTTCGAGATGGGGGGATGAAAGCCGAAGCCCATGAGGGTGGCGCTGCCAGTGCTGCCGGAGGGCACCGGGATCTTGGCGGCCATGGCTTCGGGGGGGGTAAGCTGGTATTGGCCGCCGAAGGGCAGCAGCACGGTACCGGCGCCCACCGTGCTGTCAAACCGCTCGACCAAACCCTGCTGGCTGCATATATTGAGATCCTTTAGAAGGGTCAGCCAGGCGGCCTTCAGGTCCGGCAGTGCATTTTTCACCGCCCCTGCCGTCTTGCCGAAGTAGTTGTCGTGAGCCGGGGGAGCGGCGACCCGGACTCGGGTCTTCCGGCGCACGCCGTTGCTGTTCAGAAACTGGCGGCCGATATCCACGATCGGCTGCCCCCGCCATTTCATTTGCAGGCGGGGTTCTGCCGTGACCCGGGCGATGACGGTGCACTCGAGGTTTTCGGCTGCCGCCAATCCCTTGAAGGTCTCCACATCCTGGGGGGCAATCACCACCGCCATCCGCTCCTGGGACTCCGACAGGGCCAGTTCGGTGCCGTCCAATCCCTCGTACTTTTTGGGTACGGCATCCAGGTCGATGTCAAGGCCGTCGGCCAATTCGCCGATGGCCACCGACACCCCACCGGCGCCGAAGTCGTTGCTCTTCTTGATCAAACAGGTGACTGCCGGATTCCGGAACAGCCGCTGCAGCTTTCGCTCTTCCGCTGGATTCCCCTTTTGCACCTCGGCGGCGGCGGTGGTCAGGGATTCGGCGGTGTGTCTCTTAGAAGAACCGGTGGCGCCGCCGATTCCATCCCGGCCGGTGCGGCCGCCCAAAAGCAGGACCAGGTCGCCGGGTCTTGGCTCCTGCCGGATTACCTGCCTTCGGGGTACGGCTCCGATGACCGCGCCCACCTCCAGGCGCTTGGCCAGGTAGCCCTGGTCGTAGATCTCCGTCACCAGGCCGGTGGCCAGGCCGATCTGGTTGCCGTAGGAGCTGAAGCCGTGGGCCGCCTCGGTGGTGATTTTGCGCTGGGGCAGCTTGCCGGGAATGGTATCTTCGATCTTCTGGCGGGGGTCGCCGCTGCCGCTCACCCGCATGGATTGGTAGACATAGGCCCGGCCGGATAAGGGGTCCCGGATGGCGCCGCCTAAACAGGTGGCGGCCCCGCCAAAGGGTTCGATCTCGGTGGGGTGGTTGTGGGTCTCGTTTTTAAACATGATGAGCCACTCTTCCTTTTGGCCTTCCACTTCGACTTCCCGGATGATGCTGCAGGCATTGACCTCGCCGGATACCTCCATGTCCGGGAGCAGTCCCCGCTGGCGCAGCACTTTCATGCTCATGGTGGCGATATTCATCAGCGAGAGGGGCGGGGCCGTGCCGCCGTTTACCTCCTGGGCGTCCTGCAAGTATTTTCGGAAGGCCTCTTTTATGGGCTGGACAAAGTGGCCGTCGTCGAACTGCACCTCTTCGATAATGGTGTGAAAGGTGGTGTGGCGGCAGTGGTCGGACCAATAGGTGTCCAGCATCTTGATCTCCGTGATAGTGGGGTCCCGCTTCTCCTGGTCTCGAAAATAGTGCTGACAGAAGGCCAGATCCGCCTCGTTCATAGCTAAGCCCAACGACTCCCGCAGGCGGCGGCGCTCACCGTCATCCATCTGGATAAATCCTTCTAAAATTGCCACATCCTGGGGGGGCGGCACCGCTTCGATTAACGATCTCTTTTTGTCCAGATCGGCCGGCCGGGAGTCGACGGGGTTGATCAGGTAACTTTTGATTTTTTCTAACTCCCCATCCGTTAAGGTGCCGGTCAACAGGAAGATCCTGGCCGCCGCCGCCAGCGGTTTTTCCTGCTGGCTGATGATTTGCAGGCACTGGGCGGCCGAGTCGGCCCGCTGGTCGTACTGGCCGGGCAGGTATTCGACGGCGATTATTTTCTCGTCCCTCTCCGGCTTCATCTCCTCGAACCAGACAAAGTCCAGCGGCGGCTCGGAGAAAACCACCGGCACGGCGGCCCGGAAGTCCGGCTCCGTTAACCCGGCCACATCGTAGCGGTTCAGTACCCGTAATGCCTTCAAGCCCCCGATACCGAGATTGTCCCGCAGATCCTTGAGAAGGTGCTGGGCGGCGATGTCAAATCCGGGCTTCTTGCCCACATAGATCCGCTTGATATCACCCATAGACGGCCCTTGATGTTTAGGTTGACTCTAATTGCCGTCCCAGCCGGCCAGACGGCAGAGGAGCCACCAGAAGGCCCGGGCCTTGTGGCGGCAGCTCTCCAGGGTGGTGTGCCCGGCCGCGTCGCCGTGGTAGTGGGGGTGCTCGGAGGGGATGCCGTCCGCCTTATGCTGCTCTCCGCCATACCAGCAGTCCAGGTCGGCAAAGTCGAATAGTACTTTTTCGTGATCTTCACAATACTGGCGGATCTGGTTGTTTCGTTGGTAGCGGTTTTGACTACCGGCACTCTGGGCATTACCGGTCATGTAGATGAAGGTCACCGCCGGGAAATCCTCCTCCAGTTGGGCCAGCCGCTCCAGGTACTGCTGGGTCTCGGCCTCGGTGAAGTCGTCCAACTGGGAGCACCAAGCCCACATCGATACATTGACGTCAAAGCCGTTTAACACCCCCCGGGTGACATCGAGGCCCCAACCGCTGGCCCAGTACCATTCGGGGGTGACATAGGTCTCGCAGTAGTCCCCCTGCTGGCCGTCCATCATGGCCAGGCAGTCGTCCTGCTGCGGCACCTCACAATAGGCCAGGCCAAAACAGTAGAGTGAGTCGGCATTGGCGAGCAGTTCCAGGCCGGTGGTAACCTGCTCGCCGTGGGAGGTGTGGCTATAGTGGATTTTGAACCGCTTGCGGGCCTCCTCGATCCACTGTTGGGGGATCTTGCTTAAATCGGTACAGCGGTGGTCGATGATCAGGGCGGCGCTGTCCGGATTTTCGCCATTGTCATTGCCGTTATTGTTGCCATCCTGGTTGTCGTTTCCCTGGTCTTTTGAGCCTACCCGGCAGTTCCACAAACAGACAGTCGCCAGTAAAATAAAAAGAATACATATCGCTCTTGAACGCTTCATCGTCACGCCTCGTCACTTTTCCCTCTACGACTCAAAATTCCGCTCGATGATCTCCTTGATCTCCCCGGCCTTGTCGGCCGAGTAGTCGCAGAGGTGCACCTCTTTAAGATGTTCGTTGGCCGCCAAAAACGACAGGATGGTGCCCACGATGGTCTTGATGGCCGGTTCCAGGGGATAGCCGAAGATGCCGGTGGAGATCGACGGCAGGGAGAGGGAGGACAACTTCATCTCTTCCGCCACCTCCAGGGCCGATTGTACCGCGGATTTCAGTTTTTCCGGCTCCCCTTCGCCGCCCCCCCGCCAGATGGGGCCCACCGTGTGGATGATGCACCTGTAGGGCAGTTTCCCGGCGGTGGTGGCCACCGCCGAACCGGTGGGAATCGGCGCCTTCTTATCGCTTTCGGCCTGGATATCCGGGCCCCCGGCCCGGGAGATCAGGCCGGCCACCCCGCCGCCGTGGGCCAGGTACTCGTTGGCCGGGTTGACAATGGCCTCCACCGGCTCCTCGATGATGGAATTCTGCACCAGCAGAAATTTTTTGTCCTCTATGTGCCGTTCCAGCAGTATCATTTTCCCTTAACCTCCTTATGGTATTCTTTATTGAAGCGGTCGAAAATCCGATGGATTCCCGACAAAAGTTTTTCCTGCGAAAAGGCCGCCTCAAGCTCCTCCCCGCTGCACACCGATAGGATATCTTCATCGGCAAAGATCAACTCCCGGAAGCCCAGCTTTTCCTGCCAGGAGCGCAGGGCGTTTCGCTGCACCCAGTCATAGGCCTGCTGACGGGCAACCCCCTTGCCCACGATCAGGGTCAACACCCGCTGGGAGTAGTACACCTCCCGGGTGATCTCCAGGTTTTTGCGGATGTTTTCCGGGTAGATGTTGAGGTTGGCCACGATATCGATCATGTCATCCAGCATGAAGGCGGTCACATGAAAGGCGTCGGGGAAGATCACCCGCTCCGCCGAGGAGTGGGAGATATCCCGTTCGTGCCACAAAACATTGTTTTCCAGGGCCACCGACAGGTTGCCCCTCAGGAGCCGGGCCAGGCCGGAGATCCGTTCGCAGCGCACCGGGTTGCGCTTGTGGGGCATGGAGGAAGAGCCCTTCTGGCCCTTCGTAAACGGCTCCTCCACCTCCAGCACCTCGGTGCGCTGGAGGTGGCGGATCTCCACCGCTATCTTCTCCAGGCAGGAGCCCAGGCTGGCCAGAGCATAGAGCACCTCCAGGTGGCGGTCCCGCTGGATGACCTGGGAGGAGACCTTGCAGGGCTGTAGACCCAGTTTTTTTAAGGCCGCCTCTTCCCCTTCGGGGGGAAAGTGGATGTAGGTGCCCACCGAGCCGGAGATCTTGCCCACCGAGATGGTCTCCTTAGCCCGCCGCAGCCGTTCGATGCTGCGTTTGATCTCCTCGTACCAGAGGAGGAATTTGACGCCAAAGGTGATGGGTTCGGCATGGATGCCGTGGGTGCGGCCAATGGCCAGGATATCCCGGGTCTCGAAGGCCCGTTTTAATAAGATGCCCTTTAGCTCTTCCACCCTGGGGATAACGGCATCCAGGGATTGGCGGATCAACAGGGAGAGGGCCGTATCCACGATGTCGTAGGAGGTGATGCCCCTATGGATGTAGGCGGAATCTTCGCCCACGTAGTCCTCCACCGAGGTCAAAAATGCGATCACGTCGTGCTTGACGGTCTTCTCGATCTCGTCGATCCGGGCCACATCAAAGTCGGCTTTTTCCCGGATGTTTTGCATACTCCGCTCCGGTACTTCGCCCCACTCATACCTCACCTCGGTAATGGCCAACTCCACCTCCAGCCACTTCCGATACCGGTTTTCCCGACTCCATATGACAGCCATATCCCGGTCCTGATAACGTTCGATCATGACAGCTCCTTCACCTCCCCCCATTATACGACACTATTTCCCCCCCGGTCAAGTGAAAAACACCCACCCCCCCACAACTCATTACGTCCCACGCACACAAATTTGCGTCCCACGCACAAATGATTGCATCCCACGTTAAAAAAGTCCCCCTCTTTAAAGTCCCCGGCCTCTCTTTCCCTCGGCCCCTCAATCTATTTTTTTGATTGTTTCACGTAGTCGAGGTTGGTTTTAGCTTTTTTAGTCTGGGGATGGCCCTCCCCATAGAATTCCCGAAATATCCCATAAGACGCCTCCAGACATTTGACGGCCTTTGTCACCTCCCCCAGGTCGTGCCAGGCCGATCCCAGGTTGTTGAGCCCGATTGCCACGTTGGGATGTCTTTCCCCATAGACCTCTTTATCGATCGCCAACGCCTGCTCATAGTACCCTATCGCTTTGCGGGCCTCACCCAGGTTTCGCCAGGCTGCTCCCAGGTTGTTGAGATCTCTGGCCACGCTGGGATGTCTTTCCCCATAGACCTCTTTATCAATCGCCAGTGCCTGCTCATAATAGGATATCGCTTTTCGGGATTCACCAAGGGCGTCCCAGGCTCCTCCCAGGTTGTTGAGAATTGTGGCAACATAGGGATGATTTTGTCCATAAAACTCTTTGAAAATTTCCAGCGCCTGCTCAAAATACCCTATCGCTTTTTGGACTTCACCAAGGGTGCGCCAGGCTGCTCCCAGGTTGTTGAGATCTTTGGCCACGCTGGGATGTCTTTCCCCATAGACCTCTTTATTAATCGTCAGCGCCTGCTCACAATACCCTATCGCTTTTCGGGCCTCACCAAGGTCGTGCCAGGCTAATCCAAGGCTGTTGAGTATTTTTGCCACATCGGGATGTCTTTCCCCATAGACCTCTTTATCAATCGCCAGCGCCTGCTCATAATACCCTATCGCTTTATGGGAATCCCCCAGGTCGCGCCAGGCTAATCCCAGGTTGTTGAGGCCGGTGGCCACATTGGAATGTTTTTCTCCATAGGTTTTGAGATTGATTTCAAGCGATTTTTCAAAGTACTCTTTGGCTTTGGTGTATTTGCCCAGGGTGTAATAAGCTTTGCCCACTTCATTTGTATATAGGGTATTACCGGGGTCGAGTCTTTCGGCCTCCAGGTAATAATCTAAGGCGCCTGTAAAGTCCAGTTCTAAATAAGCGATGTCTCCCAGGCGGAAAGCGGTAACGGCAGCCTCTTTATTTAACTCCTGCTGTCTCTTTCTCTCCTTTTCCCGTATCTCTAAAAACAATTTCTTCGCCCGTGAAAAATCACCCTTTTTAAATGCAGCTAACGCTTCATCCTTAGACTTCTTGTCTACCCCCTTAAGTCCCGCTATGGTCTCTCTCATAGATGCCAGTTTTTTTTCATACTCCTCTTTAATATTTGCCACCGCTTTCGGATCGTCAATTTTTGTTCCGATGATATGTTCAATATCTATCAGTCTTTTATCAAACGATTCTGCACCTTTTTGGCTGGATGAATGAGACCATATGCCGAAAATCAAAGCGATAACGCTGACAGCAGTACCAATAGATATGGATTTCTTATGCTTCTGCCAGAACCCCAGGCCCAGGGCCCTTTTTATCTCTTTTCCCGGGCACTGCCGGATTGCCTCTACCAACTCATCTTTTCTTAATTTATATACCCCCGGAATATTTAACCGGCGGCCGATCCTTTTAAGATCATCCTTATCCAACCCTTGAAGTTCTTTCTCATAATCCATGATCCACCATTATAAAGAATTCAGAAAAAATACTCAAGGGGGATCTGTCGCCTGTCCCGTTTTTTATTCCCATACCGCCCTCTTGTAATAATCTTCTCTATGCTTTCAAAAAAAGGTTGACATTATGTTACATTTGATTTATATTTATATTAGCTCATCTACCATGTTGTAGAAGGAGTAACGGTGCCGCCCTGAGGGGCGTCACCAGCTTTTAAATATTCTTCATACTCCCTATTCAGCTTCCTCTTCCGGTGACTTCTAAATACGGGATACGCAGTCCAAAAAAGGATATAACCTTTCCTTTTTGCCAAAATTACCAGATATTCTACCTCTTCAAACCAAATACATACCCTTCCTTCGCCTCTTCTTTTATTCTCCCATATCTTGATTTTTGGGAACTCTGAATGCTCTATGATGGGCTTCGGCCACCGAATTCGTTCACATCTTCTTAAATCGGGAAGCCTGTCCTCTTCCTTTTTACCTTCTGAGATCATATGCCAAAATGTGGCCTCTTTACCATCGTCAGCCAGAGGATAACGCTTTATACCAAGCTTCTTTCCTTGAAATACAGGCCTTTTATAAACAAAGTCCTCCTTGAAAACTTTGTAAATAGCCTTTAAGTATTTATCCCAATTATTCTCATAATGATCAAGAAGGACAAGAGCAGGAAGCCAATCAGGTTGCATTGCTATTCACCATTTCTTTCGGTCTCCAGACAAAAAGATTGAATTTCTCTTCACTTTTCGGAGTCGTTACAGTCAATGACTTCCCCGATTTTTCTTCAATCTTTTCAATTAAATTTAACTTGGGAATGCTGCCTTTTAGCTGGCGATTTTTATAAGAAACAGCACCTATCAAAAGGTCGGCAATCTGGAGAATCTGGATCTCATGAGATCTAACCATTTGCACTCGCTTTATGGTATCTCCAAAAAAATCATATATGTTGTTACATAGAACCTCGTGTAGTTTGCTAATTTTTTCTGCACTCCGGGTGTCTTTAATATCTAAATAGATTTTATAAAAAGAATCGGGATGGGGGATTGTATTCAATAATTGAAAGTACATTTTGTAATACCAATCATCATGAGTTTGATTGAATGATGGATGGTCGAGTATGGATTTATCAGGAACAATCAAAGCCCTGAAGTGCAGATCATCTTCAAGAAAAAAATAATCAATTATATCAAGGTAAAAGTTTTCTTTAGCCGGCGAAACCTTCGTCCATTTGATCTCAAACTCCGGTTTGATACCATGCTTTTGTTTAATATGACGAATCCGGTCTGATATTTCTCTTACTCTATTTGTAGGACACCAGATTGCTCCAAGAACCATCGCCTTTTGATGGTCATTTTCCAGATGACAACTCTCATCACAATATATATTATACTCGTCTACGCTTATATTCATTTATTTCTTCCTTGACAATAATTATATCACAACCTCGATAAAGTCATATATGGTATGACTCAAGTTACGGCGTTGTAGGAAAAAGTGCCAGAAAGAGGCTTTTTAATTAAACGCCCCTTGTTGACGGATGTGCATCCCACGTTAAAAAAGTCCCCCTCTTTAAAGTCCCCGGCCTCTCTTTCCCTCGGCCCCTCCACCATTTAATCTATTTTTTTGATTGTTTCAAATAGTCGAGTCCCTCCTTAGCGATTTTGGTATGGGGATGGTCCTCCCCATAGAACTCTCGAAGTATCCCATAAGACGCCTCCAGACAGTTGACAGCCTTTGTCACCTCCCCCAGGTCGTGCCAGGCTCCTCCCAGGTTGTTGAGGCCTCTGGCCACATCGGGATGTCTTTCCCCATAGACCTCTTTATCAATCGCCAGCGCATGCTCAAAATACTCTATCGCTTTGCGGGCTTCCCCCAGGTCGTGCCAGGCTGATCCCAGGTTGTTGAGGCTGGTTGCAACACTGGGATGTCTTTCCCCATAGACCTCTTTATCAATCGCCAGCGCCTGCTCATAATACCCTATCGCTTTTCGGGCCTCACCCAGGCTGTGCCAGGCTGATCCCAGGTTGTTGAGGTCTCTCGTCACATTGGGATGTCTTTCTCCATAGGTTTTGAGATTGATTTCAAGTGATTTTTCAAAGTATTCTTTGGCTTTGGTGTATTTGCCCAGGGTGGAATAAGCTTTGCCCACTTCATTTGTATATAGTGTGTTCCCGGGATCGAGTCCTTCGGCATCCAGGTAATAATCTAAGGCGCCTGTAAAGTCCAGTTCTAAATAGGCGATTTCTCCCAGCCGGTAAGCGGTAACGGCAGCCTCTTTATTCAACTCCTGCTGCCTCTTTTTCTCCTTTTCCCGTATCTCTAAAAACAGCTCTCTTGCCCGGGAATCTGTCGTCTGTCCCGTTTTTTATTCCTCTCCCCAGTCCGACACCCGACGCACCAGGTGCAGGCCCCGGTGAACCAGGAAACCGCCGTCATACAGCAGTTCAAAGGGCAGATGCACCGCCGCGCCTTCGGGCTGGACCTCGAGGCGCAGCCGTTCCCCCTGCTTACCGGCCTCCTCCAGGGCCCGCCTCAATGTCTGCCGGTCTCCATTGATCATATCAAACAGCTTTTCCCCCACTTGCCGACACAAATCGAGAGAGCGGTTCCACTTAAAATCCCGGCACACTTTCCCCATCTCTTCCACTTCTTTCATATCCACCGGCACACCCTCTTCCCGCCCGCCGTCGGGCATCATCCTCTTCAGGAGGATCTCCCCCTTCTTTTCATCATACTCAAATAGCACTCTACACACCACCGCCATACCGCCTCCTTCTTTCCTGTTAGATCACCTTTTACCACACCCGCGCCAAAATGCAACAACCCTCGATTATTGAAAATACCCCCCCTGCGTTGACGGATGTGCGAACCCCGGCGGAACAGCCGAAACACCGGCGGCCCTATCGGAGTCATAGGGGGTGATATCGGAGCCAAAAGGGGTGATACCGGTGCCCCCTAGGGGTGATATCGGGGCCAAAAGGGGT
>CBFDCR010000054.1:0-36365 GCA_965603365.1 uncultured bacterium | reverse complement strand
AAAAACCGGAAACATAAAGTTTTCACTTTTCCCAAATCCAGACCCTCCCACTAAAATTTATGCGTTTTTACCCATCGTCCCCATACTTTTACCCCATGATTTCCATGCTTTGATTGTCATATTGCGCTTTTTATAAATTCTAAAAGATTCTGCTCATCTTCTGAGATATAAAAAACTTTAGTCTCTAATTGTAGATATTCATATACAGCTTCTGTTTTTTTACAAAAGCGCCTATCGTTTGAAATCACCGCATCTGCAAATGAACCATTAAATGCATGCCGGCAGTCAATGCATCTTGATCCCTTTTTGTAAGTAGCCTTTTTATCTGGCCAGAATCCAGATGAGTCTAATAAAGAAAAAATGCAATAAATTAAAACATTAATTTGGAAAGTTCTTTTTCGCGTCATAATTTGATGATATTCATATTTACCGTGTTCTTGATCAGAAATTTTAGTAGCTTCCTTTATTAAACTTTTAATGCTGACTTGCTGGCCATTTTCCTGTCTATTTGAATTTAAGATTTCATCAAGCTTAGGGATCACTTCACTTGTTGACATATTGTTAAGTTCATTTGAATATATTCCGAAGAACTCTCTATATTGTTTTAATGAATCATAATTGACCATTTCAGAAAATAATTTGTAAGAGTCGAATCCTCCCAGGTCACCTTCAGTAATTGTGTTATATACTTCAAGCGGATGCTTAATACAAAATTTTGTGTCGGTCATATTATTCACAAAATATAAATTTGAAGATAGTTCGGAAATGTACTTAAGTCGTTTTCTAATCTCATCGCGAGTTTTTTCTTCACTTTCGAGTTTTATCTTCGTTGCTTCTTCTACATGCTCCGAAGAGAAAGGGATGAATATTTTATTGGCTTCTTTGTGCCGTTTTAGTACGGAATGCAAATTTCGAAAATTATTCGAAATAAACTCAACAATTACGTTCCAATCCACGTAAATAATAAATCTTTTTTCTTTTGGCATTTTAAAAAACTTTTCAACATAACTTTGGACGGACAAACTACGGTGTGACGATGCGTCCGCTCGACCAGCTTAATAACCCGGCTTCCGATTGCCTTGTTCATATCCACAGCAAACCCCGAGGCTTTGAGTTCCTTGGCAACTCTGAGGCTTCCACGCCTCCTCAGTATCGATCTTCACGTACTCTACTCCATGATAGCCGGAGGCACTTCCGCACTCTCGTCATATAGAAACACAACATTCGCCCTGCCGAGATTGTCCCACCTCGTCGCTTTTGATTTGCTTTAGTAACTGTTGCGCATACTTCCCAAGCTCGATGATTGCAGCGACCGTCCTCATTCGCCATAACACGTAGGCCGACTGCTTGACACTGTTGTATCCGAGACCCACCGTGCCGCCCTGCGGCATTTAATGCCTACGATATCGGCAATTCCATACCCGGCGGAGAATTCCTCCTCCACCGCATCCAGATAGAGTTCATTAAGTAGAAAAGAAATCAACGGCCGTGTCATTTCCGATTCATATCTCATCAGGCTCATTCATCATTACTCTTTTTTAAATACTGCTTTTTCAGGCATTTCTATAGTTACCACTTATTTCTCCTTACCATCCATTGTAACAGATCCAGAGATTATTTTCACTTTTTTGCTCTCTTTTTAGATTTGTGCTTTTTTTTAGTGGGTATTTTTCTTGTAGGCGATGCTATTGTTTCTTTTTCAGGAAGATTTCTTAGTGAATCCTCTATTTTTGTATTGTTCTCCCACGGGGAATCTAAAAACACAAATTCATTTACCAGCCATCTTTTATCTAAAATATCCCTCCCTATTCCAAGCCACCTTCTTTTTTGGGTTTCATGTTTTTTTCTCGTACAATAATTGAACATCCTCTCTCTTAATCCCATTCTTCCCAGTTGAGTCATAAATGTAAAACCGGTATCTAAAACCTTATCGTATGCTAATGTAAAAACGCGGGATTCTCCATTATGCGTGGATTTTTCTATTAGCTCCTTTATTTTTCCGATGATGCGTTTTCTCACTTCATGATCAAAATCAAGTAAAGTACTTATTATATCCGTATATCCAGGTTTTTTAAACTCAATTAAAATGTTTATAATTTCGGCCCATTCGTCTTCTATGTTTAGCGCTGGAGCTTGTTTCCCATATAAATAATGATCATCAAAGATTCTTACGGGTATCGAATCTATTATCATTGAATCTGGAGTTTGGTTATCAGTAGAGGGAGTATAAAAATTTCCTTTTTCTAAATAGAAGCATAGAAAACCGAGTTCATCGAAACTATAAAAAATATCTTTATCCTGGGCCTCCAATCGTTTCTCGATATAATGAATTAGATAGGGTGGCAATGGGAGATGTTGGGTGATAATATCGAGAATAAAAAAATTTACCGACCAGGGAAACTCACTATCGGCAAATAAATCCAATGATTGTAATTTTTTTAATCCGGTGGCCAGGCCCATTAGTGGCTCCAGGGTTACATTGATGAGAAAAAAATCAATTTGCTCCGGTTCAGACTCTATTTTAAATGATCTTCCGGTATTTTTTTCAAAAAAAATAGCATCCCTTTCTTTCTGGATATAGTCGATGGCTCTTTTTCCTTGAAAGTATGCTTCTTCAATTAGCTTTCCTAAATCACTCTTTAATCGTTTGATTGCCCCCCTTTGAGCCGGTTCGGTAAGGCTCCCGGATTTAACCTCTATGATAAATAATTTGTTATCGTAAAAAACCAGGATATCAAGCTCACAATCCTTTCCGTCAAAGGTATATTTTAGATTTTTGTAAATGTTATTTTCTGGAAAAATTCTTGAGAAATACTCTAAAACCTTGTTTTCTGTAATGATCGCTCTTTGCTTTTGGTATCTTTGCCACGTGTTCGTTTGGTATTTTTTTTCATTAGCCAACAAATTTTCAAAAATGACAGGTAATTTGTCTATTAGATCCTGGGGAATAGGGCAGAAGTACTCATGGTCATTAATGTTAATGATTGGTTTTGAAATTATAAGATTCTCATCCAGAGGCTCATTATAGTCTTGGTCTCCTTCTCCGAATTTACAAGACACTGCCTTTAAATATTTCTTAAATTTATCTCTGTCTTCAATATTTTCTTCTTTACAAAATTGCTCAACATTGAAGCAGAATATCTGGCGGGTTAAATAAAATAAATTGAAGGCCCTATTTCTTGCCTTCCCTGCATCTCTAAACCTTTCATTGACGAGTTTTTCGTACCTATATAAAATTTTTTCTCCAAAAAATATTGCATCCTCTATGGTAAAGCCGATATTTTTTTTAAAATAATCGTCAAGACATTGAAAAATTTCTTTTGTAAAACCTTTTAATTGAAATGTATAAGCATCTTGATGGATCGGGCCAATTAGCTTTATTATTTTGGCTAACAAAGGTGGGCTATCTGCTTCTGACACTCTAATATTTGTTAAGCTTTCTAGGAGAAGATTATGATAGTAATTAACGAAATATTTTTTTATCAAATTAACAATTTTTTCTATCTCGCACCCTTTGGGAAGCCTTTTACTTTTATTTTCTTTTTTTAAGCAGAGACCTACAAGAAAATGTAAATACGGTTCTTCCCTCAAATCGCTATTTAACTCAGGGGTTTCTTGCAAGCCAAACTGAGAGACCAAAGAGAAATTGGAGAGCAATTCTACTTTATCCAATTTATTAATGCGATTTTCAATTTTTTCTCTGAGTTGCTCTAGCTCTGAATCAATAGTAGAAAGAGCCCTCCTCAATTTATTTCTTTGGGTAACCTCGTTTATGCCCTTTTGTTGTTTCATCTATATTCTCCGACTCCTGTCGTCCATTCTTTACCTCGCTGTAAATGTAATATTTATTGGGGATAATGTCAATTATTAGACTTGAGGTTGAGAGAGGGGAGGGATTTTCCGCCTTAGGGTAGGATTTAGGGAAATAAAGTAGGATCATCGGAACTAAAGTAGGATTTTCGGAATTAGAGTAGGAATTTGTGGGAAAATTTGGGAAAATCGGAATATGGTTCGGAAATTCCTCTTTAGAAGCGGGAAATCCTCTTGACAGGGGGGGGTTCCCCTATCATTGGTGTATGAAGGAAAAAGCAAAAAGTCAATCTACAGAGGAAATCGGCCGCCGGTTAAGGGAGTTAAGAGAACGGCTGAACAAAAACCAGGCCGAAATGGGGCGCCTCCTGGGACTCAGGAAGGATGCCTATGGGAAATATGAGAGACAGAACAGCCATCCACCCTTTAAGGTGCTCAGTGCCTTAGCTGGCTCTCTCAAGCCAGAGCACCACCGGACACGGGGCTTTTACACATTCCCACCCCCTCCGGCTACATTTTCATCGATGTTATAACCTTTCATAACATGAAAAAACCAGAGAAAAGAACCGGAAACCAACTATTGAAAGTACTCTCCAAAATGTTAGTAAATTCCCCCTGTGGTATTGATTGTGTCATCAGGAGGTACAGTTTGAGACAGATAATGGAAATAATGGGGACAATCCGTAACCGCTTAAGGGCACGGAAAGCCCCATCATTCCTGAAAAAACTGGCTAAATGTACTTTTCGAGAAAAACCTTACTTCGTAAACAGTTGTAATCTGGAGTATCAGCGGTGACGTCCCGAGTCATAGATCTGCGGCAAAACGTGATGATTTTATAAGATAAAAGTGATAAAACGGAGGCCATACAATGTCTATTTTAAAAAGAGAGAAAAAAGATAGTGTTAAACCCAAAGAATTAAAAGAATTAGCGGGAAGCAGTAGAGAGGATGTGGGGATGAAGGATGCCTCCATCACACTTAAGTCGGCATTGGGATTAAAAGGCAGGAAAAGCGGTGACGGAGACGGCAGCATTGGAAATCGGGGTTATGCCAGGAATCTCTCTCGCCAGAGGTTGAAGAGGATGATGGTCCACAGGCGGTGGGCGTGGTTCTGTTTGTTCTGCAGATGTTCGGTCACCATTCTTTTTACGTATGGATAATTGAAAAGTCCCGCCTCTTTAATGCGTCTCTCCGACAGGTACTCCAGCATCAAGTCTTTGAGCTCACTTTTAAGCCAGTTTTTAATGGGGATGGAAAATCCCTCTTTTTGGCGGTAGATAATCTCAGGGGGCAGTATCCCCTCCATGGCCCGTTTGAAGAACCACTTGGTTTGATTTCCCCGCAGCTTAAAGGCGGGCGGCAGGGAAAAGGCGAATTCCACCATCTTATAGTCCAGCAGCGGCACCCGGGTCTCTAAGGAGGTGGCCATGCTCATGCGGTCCACCTTGACCAGGATATTGTCCACCAGGTAGGTCTTGAGATCCAGGTAGAGGTCCCGGTTGATTCCGCTAAATCCCCGGCTCTTTTCAAAATAGCGATCAAAAGGAATCCGGTCCGGCAGAGCCCTTAAAAATCGTTTCTGAAAGAAATCTGGACTGTACAACCGGGTCTTCTGGAAATGGGAGAGAAAGAGCATCCAGCGGAAATGACGGTCGATATAAGAGTTTTCCAGCCCTTCGCTGAAGCGTTTGATGCGGTTGACGGTGCCCTTCTTTAATTCCGACGGGGAGAAGAGGTGAGTGGCCTTAGCCAGGAGTTTATGGAAGGGACGGAACAGGGAGAAATCAATAAACCGGGCGATCTTCTGGGCAATATAGTGCTCGTAACCGCCGAAGATCTCGTCGCCGCCGTCGCCGGAGAGCACCACCGTGACTTGCTCCCGGGCGATTTTGGAGACCAGGTAGGTGGGGAAGTTGGAAAAATCCCCCAGCGGCTCGCACATGAAATCCGCCAGGTAGAAGACCAGTTCATTGATGTCGGGCGACAGTTTTCGGATATGGTGGTCGGTATGAAATTTTTCCGATACCATCTGCGAGTATTTCAGTTCGCTGTAGGATTTCTCTTCAAAACCGATGGAGAAGGTCTTAACCGGCCGGGAACACAGGCCGGACATCGCCGACACGATGGCACTGGAATCGATGCCGCCGGACAGAAATGCCCCCAGCGGCACATCCGAAATCAGGCGTATTTCCACCGCCTCCCGCAGCAGGTGCCGAAATTGTTCCCTTAAACCATCGATATCGCCGGCGCCCAATCGCCTCCTGTCCGCCCCCTCCGCCCGGTCCGCCGCATCCCAATAGGAACGAATCGTGATGCTGCCCTTTTCATAGACCAGGATATGACCGGCCGGCAGTTTACGGATATGCTTAAAAATGGAGTAGGGAGCCGGTATGTACTCCAGGGTCAGGAACAGGTCCAGGGCCTCGGCATCCAGTTCCCGGTCCAGGCCGGGATACTCTAAGATGGATTTAATTTCCGAGCCGAAAACCAGGCTGCCCTCTTGCGGTCCCAGGCAGTAGTAGAGGGGCTTGATACCGACATGGTCGCGGGCCAGTATCAACCGGTCATGCGGGGCATCATAAATTGCAAAGGCAAACATGCCCCGGAGTTTTTGGACAAAATCGAGGCCGTACACCTCGTAGAGATTGACAATCACCTCGGTATCGGTATTGGTCCTGAACCGGCAGCCCCGACTCTCCAGTTCCTGGCGCAGCTCCATAAAATTGTACACCTCGCCGTTGTAGGTGATCCAGCTCTTTTTTGAATGGGAAGGGAGGGGCTGGTGGCCGGTCACCAGGTCGATGATGCTGAGCCTTCGGGCGGCCAATCCCACCTTACCGGTAAAGTAATACCCTTCGTCGTCGGGCCCCCGGTGGACGATCCGGTCGTTCATGGCGCGGAGAACCGCTTCATCCGCTTCAGGAGAGATCTGGTAAAAGCCGCAAATGCCGCACATCTGCTTTCGTCAATTAAAACCGATATGAACATTGACCCCCAACCGGCGTCGATCTTCGTTGTCGGGGTCGGCAAAATTGGGACAGTAAGAACGCTCGCTCCTGACCTTTACCAGATAAATCCGCCGATTCTTTATTCTCAAACCGTTCACATTCTTGAACCTCACCTCTGCCTGCTGGTTGGGGAGAAGGTGGAGTACTTTACGCTGGTGTTCCACCTGGATCGTCACGTTGCTGTCCAGGGGATTGTTCTTGATCATCACCTCAAATTCCTTGAATTCCCCGGGAACGGCGATAAAGAGTTCGGCGGTTAAGTTAGAATGGGTCCAGAAGGCATCTTCCTCAACCGGCCAGTAGTGATCATTGAGAAAATGAACCCAGTACTTCCTCTGCCCATGGCGGAGCAATTGGCCAAAGGCCCGGGGATTTTCATTGGGCTGCAGGGTCTGGTACTGGGTCTTCTCCGGGGGAAACAGCCTGATGGGAAAAGACATGCCGGCGGTCCTGACCGGGGTGGAATGGTGCAGGCTGTCTGCGTATACACCGGAAAGAAAGATCAGGGACACCGCTGCCGGAATCAGGGAGAATTTAAAGATCCTGTTTTTAAAACCCAGGAAAAAAAACAGGGGGAAGATATTTAAGAAATAGCGGTTTCCCACCGAACCGCAGCCGCCGAAGTAGTTTCCCGGATCGAGCAGGAGATAAATCAGGATGGCGGCGATAATGGCGGTCAACATAAACCAATCTTCCGGGATTTTTGGCTGAAAGAAAAAGAGAAGCAGAATGAAAACAGCCGGGAAAAAATAGATGAATATACCGGTGAAGCGGCCAAAAACAAAGTAAAACACATTCAAAAGCGCCATATGGGGGGAGAGATAGAAACGCTGCCAGTAGTCATCCGCCGTCATCTTGTAGCCCAGGTCAAACTTATTTTCCGGCTTTTCATAGGGATACCGGCCGTGAAAGGAGCGCCGCTCGCCGCCCATATAGTTCCATTCTCCCGTCTGGGTATAGTTAAACATCAGGAAAGCGGAACAAATGATCATCGAAATCAACGAGAGGAGAATAAACCTTTTCCACTGTTTCTGTTTGAGCAGCAGCAGGTAGACGATCCCGATGGGCACGATGTTGGAGGGCTTGGAGAACACCGCAGCCGCCAAAAACAAGGCCGACAGGTAAAACCAGCGGGGATTTTTAAATCGATAGAAGAAAAAGAACAGGCCCGTGAATATCGCAAAAAAATTGAAGAGATCGGCCTGGATCCACCAGATGTAAACCGGTATTACCGTGGCCATAATAAAGACAGCGGCAAAGATCAGGCTCCTCTTCGGGGCATAATACTGACGGAGCAGCAGAAACGCCATGAGCACGGACAGGAAGAGCATCAGGCCGTTAAACAACAGGATACCGTTCACGTCGAAGATTCGGAAAAAAGGTGCGGCAAACAGGGGATAGACGAAGGATTTGGAATAGTAGATTTTACCGCCGTCCCCCTTTTTTAAGAACAACCCGATCGGCCCCGCCCAGAACCGCTGCCGGATGCGGATGATATCCTCTCGGGTATACTCTAAATCCAGGTCAAAGGCCAGGCTCTGGATAATGGCAAAATAAGAAGCACCGTCAGATATAAACCCACCCCCCTGCCGTTTGGCCAGGTTGGTGGAAAAGGAGAAAAAAACGACAAATAGCAGAAACAGGGCGAAAAAATACTTTGTACTTTTTCCCACTGATTATTCAATTTCTGTCTATGACTTCCTGCAATCAGGATGAAGGGTTATTTAAAGCTTTCTACAGCTTTATCTTCATCCTCAAAGGTGTCAAACACGGTG
The DNA here is from genome assembly GCA_965603365.1 of uncultured bacterium. GTDB lineage: Bacteria > Acidobacteriota > Aminicenantia > UBA2199 > UBA2199 > JAHELQ01. Next base: position 27,772 of record CBFDCR010000054.1, on the reverse strand, counting down.
ATGAGTTTTGTCACCGACAGGAGGTCCTGCACCTTCTGGGTCAAATTAATGATCTTGACCATTCCCCCGGCATTTTTGGCCGACGTGTAAGTCCTGACCACTTCACCTAAGCCGGTGGAATCGAGGTAGGGGACTTCTTTAAAATTCAATAACAAGTTTGTATTCCCCTCTTTGATGGCTGTATTTATGGCAGCTCTCAGTTCGTCGATCCCGGAACCAATCAGGATTTTCCCTTTCAAATCCAAGATTAAGACATCATCTTTTTGCCTCTTTTCGATCTTCATCTTAATTTCTCCTTTGCAAAAGTTTTATACAGTTTTATAGCATACTGCAGCCCATTTTTCAATCAATCAGGGCTTAAAAATAATAGATTTTCTACTTCATTCGGTCGGCGGCGGCGGTGCCATCCCCTGACTCTTCTGTTTGGCCTTCTCCTGCAGCTTTTTCACCAGTTCGTTGGAAATAGAAAAGGTCAATTTGATGTGATCGGCGGCAGCGGTTAAATTGATATTGCTAACCAATTCTCCTACCTCTGGACCTGCCATTGCCCCCATGCCCTTCAGACCATTTAATACCGAGACGATCTGTTTGTTGGTCTCCTCATCTTTGGAAATCAGTCTCATCTCACCATTCCAGGCATCGGCGGCATAATCCACAAAACCCAGCACCGATTCCGCTTTGGTTAAATCTACCGAAAAGGGAGAGCCCTCTCCCTGAACCTTCTTTACTTCGTCAGGAAGATCAATCATAAAGGAGAAAACAGCATCCGACTTGAGTTCTTTGAGGTAACCTTTCTTGTCAGGGTTATCCAGAACGCTCTTTCCGGTTCCTTTAAACAGGTCAATCACCTGTTGGAGTTTCTCACCCCTGCCAATGGCAAAGAGGGAGTCGCTCATAAAAGAAAAGTTTACTTTCTGGCCCTCGCCATCGTCGATGCCGTATACCGTCAGATCCTTGAAGTTCTCTTCGGTCATGGGTACATTATTCTCTTTCAGCAGACCGAGAAAAGTATCTTTGTCGTAATTCACATCTAACACCATGGCAAAATCGGGAGAGCCTTTGCCTTCCATCTTGCCAATGTCACCAAAAAGGCCAACGGCCATGGCGTGGAGATCCTTCTTGGGATCAATACCGGTTTTTGTTACAAAATCATCATAGCTCTTGAACGGCCCCTTCGCCTCTTTCGGTTCCTTCTTCTTTAAATCCTCCATCATCTGATCATAAATGGGCAGGCTGCTGGCCTTTTTAAAATCGATGACAAATATACCGGAAGCATCCTCCGGGATCAGGGTCAGAAGATTTTCTCCCCCGGCTGCTTTTTCCTTCCCGCAGGCCGAGAAGATCATCAAGGCAACCGCCAAACAAGAGACCGTAAAAATAGTCAATAACTTTTTCATGTTAACTCCTCCAAAAAGATTTTACGAAACCACGCATAAAATGTTCTCATTTTTATTGTGTTAAAATGATGAACTCCTATCATACCATAAATTTTGAAATAAAAAAACCGGAGGAAATACAAAAATCCGACGATTATACCAGACCAAAATTTCGGCAAATTTGATTTGTAGAATTTTGAACAATGTATTATAATAAAACGTTATAATAGTGGGTGTGAATGTTAAATGTTTAAGAATAAAGAAAAGAGGGATACGGCGTTGTTGATTTTTATGGCGGTGGCCACCATCCTGTTTATGGCCTATCTGTTTATTCCCTGGGGGGGGCAAGAAGAAAACGGAGGGGACGGCGATCAGTCGCAAACCAATGTAGATAGAGTTAATACCGTATCTTCAGATCAGAACATCCGGAAGACCGAAGGAAATATTTTCTCCGATTTTAATCGTCGGATCGAAGAAGAATTGGCCGGAATCTATAAAAATATGGGGACAGCCAGCGATCCCTTCAACGAATATCAGATTACGGCCCTGCAAGAGGTTATTCAAACGTTCAGCAAGGCCAACCGGAATCATAGTGAGACGGGGAAATTGGTCATCATTCTGGATAAATTGGCGAAGATGAGCTTTCGCAATTTAGGCGAGATGATGACTTTTTCATTTCCCAAAAGTTTTACCAGTCCATATCGGTTTAATATCTATCTCTCCCTCCTATTGATGAAAGCCCGGCAAGAGGCGGTGACCCTTCGGTTGAATGAACTGTCCAATGTCGAGCTTCGTGAACTGCTGGATTTCAGGCCCTACCTTCTGCTGAACAATGAGATTGAGAAGGATTTTCAATCCATTGCGGTTATGTTTTATTTTTATCTATTTCTCAACCGATTAGACGTATATCCCCAGGAAGATGAAGCGGGATTCTTTAAGGAAAGAGTCGAAAAAATTAGAGACCTGTCGTTAGCCAAGAATCTTATAAAAATAAAAGAGTTACTCCACTTCTCCACCGAGCCCCAATCTTACCGCATCGAATGGGTCGAAGCCGACGAATTTGATCCAGATGACAAAGGGGTATATCAAAATTTAAATTTAAGTCAGATCAAATTTTTAAAACAGCGGTATCTGGTTTTTCCGAACCCGCTGGCAGAAAATAACAAATGGATCGAAGACCTGATCACTGCCGACTCCGGTGATATCGAGTTGGCAGAGCTGCGCATCATCAATGAAAATCCAATAGAAGAGGCGCAAGTGGAAAAGATATTGTATTCCCCCATCGCTTCTTATTTTGCCATCCTGGTTGAAAGCTTTGGCAATGGGGAAGATCTATTGAGCCGGATGGTGAGAAATCGAATCGCATATTGTGCCCACAATTTTACTGTGATCGACTTCAATGAGGAAGCGATGAAGCAAGAGTCGTGGCCGGACCAATTGATGCAATTTGGAGATTATCTAAAAAAAATTAATCTTTAAATTCTTTGACGAGTTCCGATGCCAGGAACCATTTACGGAATTCCAGGTTATGAATATAATTGGTGAGAATTTTTGAGGCGATATTTTTGTTCCTTTTGAGCAGGTATTTAAATTCTTTTTCCTTTTTTTTGATGCTCTTCATCACATAATTTTCATAATTATTCCATTCTTTCCGAACCGGTTTAATGCGATTCCTGTAGTCTTGATCCACCAGCTCGGAGAGTCTGGCAAAAAACCAATAGGCGTAGTTTAGATTGTAGTTTTCTTTGGGTCTGTTAAAATGTGTTTCCAGGGCAGTATCCGGATTTTCCCGGCTGTATCCTGCCGGTGGGGAGATCATCGAGGTATACCAGGGGGAATAGGCATTGGAATCGGGCCGCATCATGGCGATCCAGATGATATTTCTAATCCCTTTGGGCAAATCGGCCCTCAACTCCGCCACGAATGAATATTTTGTGCTTTGGGTGCAAATGGTTCGATTTTTGGTGGCGTTGGGGGACCCATTTTTGTAATCGTCGGTCAGGTCGTATTCGGTATCTTCATAGTGATCTCGCAGCACCCTGAATAGATCTTCAATATCGATTTTTTTTCGGGGGATGAAGGAAAAGGGGAGGGGATCTTCGGTTTTATGCTTTTTCTTAGCCAACAGTTGAATACCACGCCACTCCCTCAGGATATTGGCCTGGCTGTTGTAACTTCTAAGACTGGCGTAAACGGAAGCGAAGGGGAAGGATTTCACTGTTTCCCGGTTGTCCTCTCTATACCAGTCCCGCTCCACTGCATATTGAATCAGACCGGGCGACATCATCAGGTTCTTTTTATCGGCGACGTTAGCGGCGTTGATGGTATAGCGGTTGGCAATGACCGCCACATGGTGGTCCGGTACCCTTTGGGCAATCCAATGTTTTCCCTTAACTATATGTAGAATCCAACCTTCATTGGCATCGGCGATACACAGAGTACGGCCGGATGAATAGTAGCCGAATTTTTCAATGAGGCTACCGGCGATTTTGACGGCATCTCGAGCCGATGCCGCCCGGGCGGCAATGATTCGCCGCAGCATAAAACCGATTCCTCCATTGGTCAATTCTCCCTTGTCTTCCCTGGAGGGGCAGGAATTACTGGCAATCACTACGCCCCTATCGTTAAAATAGGAGTCCCCGAATTCTACCCCCGGAATCTGCAGCCAGAGGAAGCCGAAGGTGTATGGTGTTTGGGGAACTAAACCGTTGTGTCGAAGCTTCACCGTTTCATTGTCGTGATGCGAGGCTGGGGGAATCTTGTGAACATTGACGAAGAGAACCCCCCTGTCGTCTTCATTGTGGGCGATTATCACCGAACCGTTGTCGGTGGCTTTTTTCCCGGCAATGACGGTAAAGCAATTATCTTTTTGAGCGAGAAGATAGAAGGCTGCGGCAAAAACGATCAGCACAAAACTCACTATTCTCTTCATCGCCTATATAGATATCATAAAATCGCCTACTTTTCAAATCTGGCTTCCCGATTTCTGATCATAAAACACCAAAAAACCAAAATGGCCTACTTTTCGACTGTCCCCAATCCCCCCCAGACAAAAACTGTCCGTTTCTTGATCAGCGATAATTAAAATTTCTCCTTAACGACAATTAGAATTCCTGTTTTGTGGAATTCGATGTACCATCAGAGTTTTCAAGCCATTACACAGATAAACAAGTAATCAACCCCAAAACCCCAGCTCGGTGCGTGCAAAGGTGCAAACGTTGGGGTGAAGAAAAATGGTTGGGAAAATGTGTCATTGCATTTATAATTAGTGATGGAACAAGAAAATGGAGATCCGACGATGAAGGCACGGTATGTCAATCCCTACACCGACTTCGGCTTTAAAAAACTCTTCGGCGAAGAGGCCAGCGCCGAGATTGCCAATTTTACGCCGCATCAGTTGGCGGAGTATGAGGAGAGCGTGAAGATTTATCGTGATTTAAAAGGGGTCATTGATACTTCGTATGAGGAGGGCATCCAGATCGGTGAAGAGCGGGGTCTCCAGAAGGGTCGTGAGGAAGTAGATTTGGGGTCAGGCCAAATTTTGGCTCCCTACCTGGAGCTTTTTGCCCGGCAAAGAAGAGACGATTGGACCCAGTGGGGAGACGAGCTGGATAAAGAGACAAAATGATGGATAGAGATAAAATCATTGAACTGTTTCATGAGTTGATGGGGATCGAATTAAGAAGGAAGTCCTGCTTGCCTGTCCATAAAACCGCGCGCTGACGACATTCTGTATGTCTCCGGCGGCAGTAATAGATAATATATTTGAAATTTGGCCTGATTTATTCTATTATATTAGTGTGCCAGCACGTTTTCTCTTGTCACATAAATGTGACAAAAAAGGTTGATTTGGGCTGGCATTGAACTTGCTTATTATTCAACAGGAGGTCAAAAATGAAAAAATTAGTGACCATATTATGCAGTCTGGTATTGTTGACCGTCTTTGTCCATGCCGGTTATACCGATGATGTTGAACCGGAAAAATTTGAAGCCAAATATTACGATAATGCCAAAGTCGTCAGGGTGAAATACACCAAAGGCGAGACATACATCAAACGCAGCTACGATGAGGGGGTCGAAGAGGCCACCGTCAATCTGCCGGTCTTTGAAAATGATATTGCCGGTACCACCGACGGCCACCTGGAACTCTATCTGGGGAAGTTGAACTATCTGCGGTTGGATTATGATACCGAAGTCTCTTTAGAAAAAGCACCGGTCCTGCGCAAGACCAATGCGGTGATCAGGGTACTCAACGGCGGAATTTATCTCGACGTGAATCGCCTGGATAATGAGAAAGACATTGAGGTACAAACCCCCGACTGTGGCGTGTTCATATTGGACTCGGGCTTATACCGGATCAACGTGATTCCGGGCCAGGGAACCGAGGTCTATGTCCACGACGGCCTGGCCGAAGTGGCCGGGGAAGATTACAGCCGCAATGTCAGGGAAAATCAGAAAATGGTGATGGCGGACGGCGTTGTCCGGGAACGTCCCTTTTATTTCGCCTCTTCGGGAACGGATGATTTCGACCGCTGGAATGAACAGCGGATCGACACGGTGGGCTATGCCCGTTACAGCACCTCCCGCTATTTAGATGAGGGTTATGAAGATTGGGAATACGAACTGTCCCGCCACGGCAGATGGCAATACGAAACCACATTCAACACCCATGTATGGATCCCCTACAACATCGGTACTCAGTGGAGACCCTACTATCACGGCCGCTGGATATGGAGCTCCGATTATGGTTATGTCTGGAATTCATACGACCCCTGGGGCTGGTATACCCACTACTACGGCCGCTGGCATTGGGACACCTACTCCGGCTGGTACTGGATTCCCGGCTACCGCTGGTCGCCTGCCTGGGTGTCCTGGTTCTGGGATGATTATCACTACGGCTGGTGCCCCTTAAGTTATTGGAACCGGCCCATTGTCATTATGAATGGGCGTTGGTGGCGCAATCACCATTATCGCCGTGGTATCCCCATGCGATCTTGGCCCACCACCATCATCAAGAAAGACCGCTTGATGGTGTCCAATATTCGCAAACATGCTCTCACGAAAACTGCCCTGGCCAAGTATTCTGAAAAGAACCTAAAGTTCAGGGGTGGGGCACCCACCATAAGACCGATTCACAAAAAGGTGAATGTGATCAATGCCCGGGGCAGCCAGGTGGTCTACAAAAAAGGCGGTATTCTCTCGCTGGACAAATACAAGGTGAGCAAAACCGGCGGCCTGGCTGCAAAGGCGAAGTCTGCGAATGGGACGGCATACAAATACAGCGGCAACAGTATTTCCAAAAAACGGGCCCTTAAGTATTCGTCCTCCGGTGGTAAACGCCCTGCTGTTTTGAAAAAGGATTCTACCACAGTTTACAAGAGTCCAAAGGGTTCCATCAGCAAATCCAGCTACAAATCCGGCTACAAATATACGCCCAAATCCTCCAGCTCCCCTAAAACCTATTCCAGCAAGAGCGGGAAGAAATCCTCTTCGTCCTCTTCATCTTCGGGTTCAACCCCCAAATATGTGCCCAAATCCAGCTCAAAGTCTTCCGAGAAATCCAGTTCCAAAGGTAGCTCCACGAGTACTAAAATCAAGAAGAAGAAGGAGCCTTCCTACCTGTCTGCCCGGTATTCCTCCTCCTCTACTTCCACCTCTTCCCCTTCTTATAAAAGCTATCGTTCCAGATATAAATCTTCTGAACCCGCTAACAAATCTTATTCCTCATCTTCAACTTCCTATCGGTCATATAAATCTGCCGGCACAACGCCTAAAAGTTACTCTTCATCCTCTTCGCCGACCCGATCGTATCGTTCATATAAATCAAAATCCTACTCCAGCCCCTCCGGCAAGTCCTATTCGACGCCGTCTTCCAGCTCCTACTCGGGATCATCTTACAAATCTTCTTCCAGAAGTTCCTATTCAAAGCCCTCCTCTAGCAGTAGATCATCTTCCCGTTCTTCCTATTCCCGAAGTTCGTCTACGAGATCATCATCCGTCAGCCGTTCATCATCATCCCGCTCCTCTTCCTCCTCCTCACGTTCATCCTCTTCCCGGTCTATTAAGAAAAAATAAGCGAGAAAGTTTAAACATCCGACACTTAGGGATCAACGTTAAAATAGATTAAAAGGGAGGTCATCATCCTTCAAAGTAGGGACGATGATCTCCCTTTTTATTTGGCTATAATTAAAGAATTAAAATCTATATGAAATGCCCGCCATACTGCCGATATAGCCATATAGGTCGGACTTAAAGGGCATTCTGTAATAACCGAAGAGTTGAAAGCCAAAATGTTTCAACTGCAGGAACCTGGCGCCGACACCCATTTGAAGACCCCAGAAATCTGTATTTTCTTTTTTCATTTCGGCATCGGCTTTAAAGGTGCTGTAGGTGAGGCCCGCCAGAAGATCCAATTTCCAGCCATTTTTTAAATTGAACAGGTCGTACAGCAGGCTGATCTCCGGAGAATATATATGAAAATAGCTGGTTTCGTTTTGGGAATTTGCCCCCGGGTCATCTTGATTGGCAAAAGTATACTGCTGGTGGCCGAAATTTAAGCTGAAACCCGGCACCAGATAAAGCCTTTTAACCAGCGGGATATTGATGCTGACATTAAAGCCAATCCCCATGCGGCTGTCTATTGTTTCCAGGTAGTTTTCACCGCCAATAAAGTAGGACTGCTGCGATTTCCCGAAGAAGCCCGAAGTGCCATAGTTGTAGCTGATATTCAGGTTGACGGAAAAGTTCTCACAAAAAATCAGGCCGGACATTGCGAACACGATGATTGCCAAAACAACAATTTTTTTCATCATCCACTCCTTAAAAACAGTTATACGGCGTTGCCTTACAATTGGTTCAACTTGAAACCGATTAATGTTTAATCATGAAAACTTATTTTACGAAAAAAGATCTTTATTGGCAATATTTTGAGCTTGATTATTTAACTAAATTATTATATAAAAAAAGGTTCGAGGGAAACTTTTTTTGATTCCTATCGTAACATACATATAATGTTTTAGGAGGGTTCCATGAAGAAGATTGGTTTTTTGGCGGCTATAATGGTAGTTTCGGTCTCTCTGACCTTCATGAGTGGCTGCAAGACTACCGAAAGGATTTTGGACGACTTTTCGATTATTACGCTATCGGGGTATTCGAAGAATGTGACCACCCTCGATCCCGATGATATGGGGTACACCACGATCAATTTGTTCGTGGCCCTTAAAAATAACAGCGAAGTCTCCGGGACCATCACCGGTTGGTCCTTCCAGATCCGGGACAATATCGTTACCCTGTTGGAGATCAATCATCAGAATTTTCAGGACTACAATCTGGTTCTCTCAGGGGACATCGTCATACCGCCCGAAGAGGTCAGTGAGATTTATATCAAGACTCCTCAGCCCTTCGAGGCCAATGCCCTGACCCCGGATACGCTTTCCTTTGCCCCTTACATTCCCAGGCAGGTGGTTGTAGAAATCGAGGTTTCCAAAGATAACGGGGAGACCGAAACCATTCAGGCCACCGGGACGTACACCTACGAACGGACGACAAAAAATGAGTCCAGGTACAATATTATCGGCCAATGGGAATTCAAGCGGGTTGTCAAAGGTGAAAGTAAAGCCAGGCAGAAAATAGACTTTGTCGGCACAAAGGTGAGCGGAAAATATGTGATCTACAATTTTGATTCTGGTGAAGCGGACGAAACCGGTTCTTATGTGGTGAGTAATTACAAAAATTTAACCTTCACTTCCGACAACGGTTCCCAATACTGGGGAGAATTTACCGACCCCACCCACATGAACGGTACCCTTCTCATCCCGGAAAACAGAAAGGAAAATCAAGAAACCCAAACGGGGAGCTGGGCCGGTAAAAAACTGTAAAAGCGGATGTTCCCTACTCTTCTCTGTGGGCCTCGATTAACGATTTAATGGGCGTAAAAATCCGTTCCAATAAACGAATATCTTCGGTAATGATTTCCGCTACCCCCTGCATCTCCTGAGAAAATTCCAGCGTCTTGCCATAGTTGGTGGTGAGACCGCGGTAGAGTTCTACTTCCACGATGTAGGCTTTATCCATGGGCACCAGCGATTTCGACTTGATCCTGCCCATCACCATGCCGTATTGCGTGTGGGGGAAATTGGAGAATTGGATGTTGACCCGTTGGCCCGGTTTGACCTTTCCGGAACCTTCGATGGGCAAGATCAACTTGCCGATGATTTGAGCCGATTCATCGGGTACGATGGTGAGTACATTATCACCGGATGTCACATTCTGGTTCACGCTCCAGTACTTGGTAAAACTCACCACACCGCTGATGGGCGCCTTCAATACATACTGATATTCCCACAACGATATCTGACTGGCCAGATTATCGTAGGCCTGCTTTAATACCAACTGCAGTTGCGTTTTTTGCTGCTCGTATTGCAGTTTGTATTCCAGGATCGAGTCCTGGAGCCGGGCAATCTGCATCTGCTCGTTCGTCAGCACGGTTTTGGCCCCTTCGTAAGAGTGTTTTTTTTGTAGATAGGCGCCCCTGGCAGATTCGAAGTCATTCTGGGAGACGATGCCCTCTTTCAGCAAACTTTTTATGCGATTGAACTGTTTTTCCTGGAGTTTGAACTCCTCTCCCAGGATATCCTTCTGCCGTGTCAGTTGATTCAGGTATCCAATGTGCTTGTCGATCTGTTCCTGGGTGGATTCTATCTTGGCCTGGTGATAATCGAGTTTAATAAAATGCCGGTAATCGGAATAACTCTTCAGGAATATTTCGTAATTCGACTGCAATCCCCCCAGCAGATAATCCTGTCTAAACTCCGACTTGAGAAAATACGAAGAGTCAAAATTTAATAATGCCGGTTTAAACGTTTCCAATTGTTTTTTCAGTTCAAATACATGTCGATAATTGGCGGCGGTTTCAATGACCGCTAAGAGCTCTTGCTCGGTTACCCTCTGTTTGTCCTTCACGAAAAGTTCCTGAAGCTTGCCGCCGGTGCGGGCCACCACGGTGGCCGGGGGGTCAAGGGTGGTCACCACGATGGTAGAGCGGATAATATCGGGATATTTAAAAAACCAACTGCCCGCCAGTAAAACGACAACAACGGCAAAGAAGAGGGTGATACCCCAGCGGATGATCCAACGGGGAATAAATCCCATGATCTCCTGGACCTCGGTACTGCGGATTTCCATCAGCCTTAACAGGGCCTGCCGCTCTTCTTCTTTTTCCTTTTTTTGGACTTTGTTCAACTTCCCAACTCCAGTTGATTTTTGACCAGGTCGAAATAGGCGCCCCTGAGTTTTGTCAGCTCCTGATGGGTGCCCTTTTCCACAATTTTACCTTTGTCCAGCACCACAATCTGGTCGGCATTTTTCACCGTACTTAAACGATGGGCCACAATCACCACGGTGCGGCCTTTGAAGAAATTGGTCATGTTGTTGATGATGACCCTCTCGTTGTTGGCGTCCAGGGCATTGGTGGCTTCGTCAAAGAATATGTATTCCGGGCTTTTGTATACGGTGCGGGCGATCAATATCCTCTGCTTCTGCCCCTGGCTTAAACCGTGCCCCTCCTGGCCGATCTTGGTGTTATAGGCCAGGGGCAGCGATTCGACGAATTCCCGGATATTGGCCATCTCCACCGCGTGCAGCAGTTTCTCTTTATCGACGATCTCGTCACTGATGGCGATATTTTTGGCGATGGTGTCGGAGAAGATAAAGCCGTCCTGCATCACCACCCCGCATTTTTGCCGCCAGAAGCGGGTGCTGACGTTATCCAGCCGGGTTTCACCCACCTTGATGTCTCCCCGGGTAGGGGGATAGAAGCCCAGCAGCAGTTTTATAAGGGTGGTCTTGCCGCTGCCGCTGACCCCCACGATGGCGGTGACCTTGCCTTCGGGGATGAGTAAATCCAGGTCTTCTAGCACATACTCCGAGTGGGGGCCTTCGTATTGAAAGGAGAGGCCCGAGACCGTCAGGCTCCGATTCTGGGGGAATACCGTGATTTTGGTCTCGTCCGGTGACTCTTCATCTTCTTTCTGGTGCACCTCCCCCAGACGCTCCAGGCTGATCTTGGCATCCTGGGTGGCGTTAAAAAAACCGATGAGCTGCTCGATGGGAGCATTTAACTGGCCGATTATATATTGTACCGCCAGCATCATACCCAGGGTCATGGTGCCGTCGATCACCGCTTTGGCGGCAAAGAAGGTAATCAGTATATTTTTGATCTCGTTGACAAAGATGGTGCCGGACTGCTGGTATTGACTGAGGGCCAGGCTCTTGATGTTTACCTTGAACAATTTGGCCTGAATCCGCTCCCATTCCCAGCGTTTTTCCCGTTCACAGTTGTTCAGCTTGATTTCCTGCATTCCCGTAATCAGTTGAAACAGATTACTCTGGTTGTCCGCCAGTTGGGCGAAACGTTTAAAGTCCAGTTCCCGACGTTTTTTCAGGAACAGGTAGGCCCATACCGTATAGATGACGCTGCCCACTACAAAAATGAAAAATATGGTGAGATTGTACATCGCCAGTACAATGCCGAAAATGACCAGGTTGACCATGGAAAAGATGATACTGAGGGTGGAGGAGGTCAGGAAAGATTCGATGCGGCGGTGGTCGTTGATGCGCTGCATGATGTCGCCGATCATCTTGGTATCGAAAAAGCCGATGGGCAACTTCATCAGCTTGATCAGAAAATCAGAGATCAGCGATATATTAATCCGGGTGCTGATGTGCAGCAGGATCCAGCCCCGGATAAATTCGACCGAGGTGCGGCTGATAAACAGCATCAATTGGGCGATGAGTACCAGGAAGATAAAATTTATATTCTGGGTGTTGATGCCCACATCCACCACGGCCTGGGTGAGAAAGGGAAAGATTAATTGCAGCAGACTACCCAACAACATACCCAGGATCAATTGGGCTAAAAATTTCTTGAAGGGTCTGAGATAGGTGAACAGGAATTTGAAATTGGATTTATTCAGACTCTCGTCGTCCTGCTTATAAAAATCAGGCGTGGGCTCCAGCAGCAGGCACAACCCCTGCTCTTCCTCCTCTTTTTTATCGCTGATCCAGCCGTCCAAAAACTCCTTTTTCGTATATTTCACCAGGCCGTGGCCGGGGTCGGACACATAAACCGTATCTTTTTTAATTTTGTATACAACGATGAAATGGCGCTGCTTCCAGTGGGCGATGCAGGGCAGGGGGACTTCTTCCCGCAATTTTTCAAAGCTTAGGCGTACACCCATGGTGCGCATGCCGATGGACTCGGCGGCATCGCTGATTCCCAACATGGAGACCCCTTCCCGGGTAATATAACTCCTTTCCCGCAGCAACTGCAGGGTAAACACTTTACCGTAATACCGGGACACCATGGCCAGGCAGGCGGGTCCACAGTCCATGGCGTCATGCTGCTTCACAAACGGAAAACGTTCTATCACTTAACGGCTTCTCCTCGTAAATCATTTTGTCCCGGCGTCCACTTCGATGTCAGGCGACCAGGATCAGCAATAAAAAGGCTATTATATCTAAATTCTCCCCATTTTTCAAATCCCCCAGGCATCTTTTTATTCTTTACTCTATTTCCGGATATGACATCGGGAAACCGGCTGTGGTTGTCCGACAACTTCCGATTGGATTTGTTGTTAATCAAAGGGCAAGAAGGCCCAACTCAAGGAATTGGCAGAGACCCTCAAATCCCTGGGCTATTTATAATAAATAGTAATCTTTCAATCACCTTTATAAAAAATTGGAATAACGACTGTCCAGATCAAAACGGCCGCAGGCGCAATCCCGGGGTCGGGTAAAGTGACTCCCAAAAACATACTTCCGATGGCATATACCCATATTATGAATGAAACAGTAGATACGATTACTGTCGTCCATTGTACCCCTTTCTGGGGCTCATTTGTCCCCCAGATACGGATAATGGGAACCAGGGCCAGACAAACCACGGCCCAAATGCCTATCCAGCCTGAAGCAAAAGTTTTCCCGGCAAGATATATAGCGATTACTTCGGATGGAATCAATTTTATCAATCTGTCCATCCAATTTTTAATCCCCTCATTTGCCCTCGCTCTACTCGTATCTGCTGGTGTTCTTCTTTGTGGAACCTTATTAATTCTAAATGGTGCGGGCATATATACCTCCTTTATGCTTAATTTAAAGTAGTTTCCCAATTAGCACCGACATAAAATTTTCTTTTAACTTTAAGAAAAATTTTTTAACAATAAGTTAAAATTTTCAATGGGATAACTGAATTTATGAATAAAAAGAAGAAAGCAAGAGGGAGGGGCATTCATCCACACCTGATAGATGGCCCCCTGTTGACAAAGGGGAGGGTTGACGGTATATTGGGGGTATGCGAAAAGAAATTTATACGGGTGCAGTTGGGATTCTTGTGTTGAGTTTCGTTTTCACGGCAGCGTTATTTTCGGGGGTGGTGAACCTCTCCAATACCCCTAACCGCCTGAGCGAGTACGCCTTTGTCATGCCCTTCGGCGACGGCAGGGTGATGGCGGTGTGGGACGAAAAGGAGGATTTTTACAACCTCTATTCCCGGGTCTATTCAGGCGGCAGTTGGAGTCAACGCACCCGGATATTCAACACCGTCATGAATTCACAGTGGCCCCAGTTGGCCAGAGATTCAACCGGCAGAATCCACATGACGTGGATGGAGGGGACCGCCAGGGCCAACCGGGATATCTACTACGCCTACTACCAGAACGGTAAATGGTCGGGCATGCAAAAAGTCTATGCCAGTGCCTGGAATTCCACCTGGCCCCGCATCGGAGTCGATCATCTCAACCGTCCCCATATCATCTGGACCCACGACCTGGGAAGCCAACGGGGCGACAACGACATCTTTCACCGCTGGAAGGATGGGAACTGGGCCGGCCCCCTCGATGTCTCCCGCAGCAAGGGAACCATCTCCATCCATTCCAACTTCTACGTAGGGGGCAGCGGCAAATACGCCCTGTGGATGGACGGGCATGAAATGGACTGGAATCTCCACTTTTCCCAGGATATCACCGGCCAGTGGGAAACACCGATTCACATCAACCCCAAAATCCAGGGATACTGGCCCGGCATCTGTGCCGACTCCTACGGCAATGTCCATGTACTCTTTTCCAGCCTGCTGCAAAACGTCTATTACATGAACCGCATCAACGGCGAGTGGAGCGACTGGCGGGTGGTATCCAACGGTTTCCACCAGCGAAATTTTGTCTATATCGACGTGGACGAAAGCGATGTGCTGCACGGCGTCTGGCGGCAGCGGGAAACCGGAGCTCATCCCAAAGACAACATCTATTATGCCAGCGCCACCCACTTCGGCATCTGGACCAAACCGGGAAAGGTATCCGACGGCACTTTTTGCAAGACGCCGGTGGTCAAACCCGATAACGATGGTTATGTCCATATCGTCTGGTTTGAGTTGCATGAGGAGACCGAGACCGGCGATGTCTATTATACCCGGGTGCCAGCCGGTCAGGGTGGATCGGCGGAGAGTCCGGTGGCCGTCATCGACCACTCACCGGAATTTGGTAAACCGCCGCTGAAGGTTCTCTTTGATGCCGGCGGCAGTTACGACCCCGACGGAGAGGTGGTCAGTCACTCCTGGAATTTCGGCGACGGCCAGACCGGCGCCGGCAAGAAAATTTTTCACACCTATACCAAACGGGGTTCCTATGTGGTGACCCTGACGGTCAAGGACAACGACGGCCTGCCCGGCATTGCCCAGGCCGCGGTGCGGGTATCCGACCCGCCGCTGGCCAGATTCACCATGACCCCCAGCCGGGGCGTGGCTCCCTTAACCGTCCGCTTCGATGCCTCCGCCTCCCGTGACCCCGACGGCAGCATTGTCCTGTATGCCTGGGACTTTGGCGACGACAGCAGCGGCACCGGCAAGATCACCTCCCATACCTACCCGGAAGACGACGATTACACCGTGACCCTGGAGGTCTTCGACAACGTGGGTATCAGCAGCCTGACCTCCCGGACCCTGAAGGTGCTGCGGGTCTATTCCCCCAACAATGTCACCTGGTCCTTCGTGGAAAACCGGAACCTCTTCTTCAAGGAATATCTCAATGAGGTTCGCTGGGAAGAAAATCCCCAAAATCCCCAATACGGTATTACGATAATCCGCTACAACATCTACCGCCGGCCAAAGGGAACCGCGTCTGTGGAGCACATCGCCGCCGTTAGGGCCGACACCTTCCGCTTCCTGGACCGGGGTTTACAGCGGGAAGACGAAAACCGGTTTGAGTATGCCGTTACCGCCGTGGATTCCCAGGGCAACGAGAGCGACCCCGGAGGCGCCGCTGCCTCGGCCGTTCAGGATCGGCAAAATTCGGTTAAAAAAAAAATAAAAAAATTTCGAGATCAATAGCCTCGAAATTTTATATAAATCTGTTAAGGAGGAAACATGAAGAACAAGCTATTGGTTTTTATGCTAATCATAACAACGATGACGGCATTTGCCCTGGCTCAAACATCCATTTTGAAGAAAAAAGTCGGTGCAGTGGGCCAGGAGATCATACTGACCTTTCCGGGAAACAACTGGATATTTAACCAGGTGCCCGTCACCATCGAATTTAAATGGCAGGGCCCGCCAAATGTCAGGCTCTTTACCCTGTATGTCGAATACTTCGATAATGGGCAGTGGTACAAAGAGACCACCGTACCCAACCTGCAAGTGAACCAATTTACCTATACCTACAAGAGGGAGCGAAACTTCCGCTGGCGGGTGACCACCGAGTACATGAACCGGGTGCTGCACCAGTCCGTCTGGTTCCACGGCAAATATGCCCCCGGTGCGGTCGAGCCGGACATGCCGGGAGTCGATAAAACCCCGAAACTCTTCCCCGTTCCGGTGGCACCGGAAAACGGCGCGGAGTTAACAAACTTCCCCCGCAACATGACGCTGCGCTGGCTGCACAGCACCAACCCCGCTTTCCGCCACTACGAAGTCCAGGTCGATATTCTCCACGCCAGATCCCTGAAATGGCGCTCCAACCTCCCGGGCCGGACCTACCTGCTGGAAGACACCACCAACCGTAATTCCTACAGCTTTACCTTCACCGCCGACCGCAAGGGCCGCTGGCGGGTCAGGGGCATGAACAACCAGGGTCAATACACCCCCTGGTGTGCCTGGCAGCACTTCGAGTACCGGGCCCGACGCTAACGTAACTTTTTAAACAAGATTTCACGCCCCCGCCATTCAGTCAACCCAAGAATTGTCGGGGGCCATACCCATCACCGCCGCAAAGATCAATTGGGCCAGGTCTTCCATGATTTCGGGGGTGATGATGTCGGGGTTGTCGGCGGTCTTGTGGTAGGTGGCATAGGGCAGCGGCTCGGCACCGTAGGCACTGAAAGAGAGGCAGGGGATACCGGCCCACATGAAGTGGGCGGCATCGAGGCGGGGGCGGGCCAGGTTGTGAAAATGGGAGGGTTCGACAGTGCGGTGGATGTAGGCCCGATTGGCCTCGTCAAAGAACTTCCACAGTTGGGGATAGTTTTTAGCAGCCAAGGCCCGCAGCTTCTTACCCCGGCCCACCCCATCCAGGTTGATAAAAGCCTTCACCCGGTCGTTAGGTACAAGGGGATGCTGCAAATAGTATTCGGAGCCCTTCACCCCCTGCTCTTCGGCGCCGAATAAGATGAATATCACCGTTCGTTTGGGTTTTAAGGAAGATCCGGCCACGGCCTCGGCCACCCCCAGTACCACCGCCACCCCGGAGGCGTTGTCGTTGGCGCCGGGAATGAGTTCATGGTTATAGCCCAGGTGGTCCAGGTGGGCGCCGATGATGACGGCCTCTCCCTTTAAGACCGGGTCGCTGCCTTCGATGAAACCGACTACATTGTAACCGATCCCTTCGGGGTGATGCTCGGTGACGGCCTTCGTGGTGATCCTCTTACCGGTGCGGAAGGAGTGGGGTTTGCGGGTCTTCTTGATCCGCTCTACTACCTCCTGGTGCATCTTGCCGGTGCCGGTAAAGATATCGTCCACCACCGATTGGCCCACATAAGTTAAAACAAAATCCTCTAAGAACAGGCAGTTGGGATTGGCAATGAGATAGCGGTAGAGCATACCGGCGGCGCCGTGGTCCTTCGCATTTTTAACCTTATACTGGTGAAACGAATAGGGACGCCACTTCCGGAACTCCGCCGGTTCCTTGTCGGGGGAGACGGGCACCTCCCGCTCCATCAACACGATCTTGTCCTTTACATTCAGCCCCTTGTACTCATCATAGTCTAGCTCCGGGGCGGTTATGCCGTAGCCCACGTAGACGACTTCTGCCGTGATCTCACCGGAAGCGGAGGTGGAGCCGGGGCAAAAATCTTTTTCGTATTGATAATATTTCCGGATGACGGTGTCCTTTTTAAACGGAATATGAAGATAGAGTTCGGTGGGCCCTGTCACCAGGGTATAGGGATTGGCAAAGGCCTGGAGATAGGTGCCGTTATCGCCGCCCGGCCGGATGACCCATTCCCGGAGAAGTCCCGCCGCCCAGGCAGCCGCCTTATTATAGCCTTCGGTACCGGTCAACCGGCCGCCGTATTTTTCAGCACAGAGTTCCTGCACATAGTCAAACAACGTGTGGCTGGAGATGCCGTGCATCCCCTCCAGGATCGCCTGCCTATAATCCGCTTCGGCACAATCATCTTTAACCCGGCCATAATCCCAGGAATAAAAAAAACAGATTGCCGCCGCCAGGACCAACCACTTTCCCAATCTAAACCTCATCTTACCTCCTTTCATTTCTTCACCATCTTCCGGCGAAATTTTTCGAGTAGGTGTTGGGAGCCGGCGCCGCAGCTGATGATGGAGCGCATGGTATCGTCCACCGCCACATCCACCAGGTGGACATACTGGGGTTCCAGGTGAAAAATTTGGCCGGAGGTGGGATTTAGGCCGGAGGGCACGAATACGGTAAAACGGCCGTCCGCATGTTCGTCGGTTATAAAAGCGGTGGCCAGGGTGCTGTTTTCAAATATCTGCACCAACGCCACCCGGGAAAAGGGACGCTTCTCCTGGCCCAGAAATTGCTTGATGGCCTCCCGGAACAGGGAGTAGCCGGGGGCGATGCTCAAGATGCGTTTCTCCACCAGCCGGTACACAAACTTGCCCAGCCGCGTCCGCACCACCAGCCCCACCAGGAAACAGATGGCAACGATGACGGCCACCACGATCAGATGGGCCAGGTATGTCTCGATGCGGGTGTTTTTAAAGGCCATCTGGGTGAGGGGTTGAATGATACCGATGATGATGTTAAACAGCCAGCGCAAAAAAAACACGGTCAGAACCACCGGCAGCACCACCGTCACGCCGCCCAATACCGTTGTTTTTATAAATTTTTTTGTTTTTGTCATCTTATTATTATTTTTTGGGGGACAAAAAATAGACCTTTAATAGATCTTCGGCCGCAGCGGTGGGCAGTATGGAGCCTGCCAATACCCCTTCCCGCAGGGCAGACAGCCTCTGCTGAACATCGGGGTTGCGGTAAAAACTGTCCTGCAAATAATTCTCTATCATGGCAAACATCCAATCCAGGGTTTGCTGCCGGCGTCTCTGGTCAAAAACTCCTGTCTCTTTGGTGGCCTTCTCAAAATATTGAATGACCTGCCAGAGCTCGGCCACCCCCTCGCCGGTCCTGGCCGATGTGGTGCAAGCCTTTGTCTCCCAGCCCCTGGTGGCGGGGGCCAGGTATTTTAAGGCCAATGTATAATCGCTTCTGGCCATCAATGCCGCCTCTTTATTTGGACCGTCTGCCTTGTTCACCACCAACGCATCGGCAATCTCTATGACCCCTTTTTTAATGGCCTGGAGTTCATCACCGGCGCCGGGAATCACCAGCAGCAGGAAAAAATCCACCATGGCCCGAACCGCGATCTCACTCTGCCCCACCCCCACCGTTTCGACCAGGATCACATCGTAACCGGCGGCCTCGCATACCGGGATGGTCTCCCGGCTCTTCCGGGTTACTCCCCCCAGCATGCCGCCCGAAGGGGAGGGGCGAATAAAGCAGTTTGGCTGCTGGGATAGACGCTCCATGCGGGTCTTGTCCCCCAGGATACTGCCCCGGCTAACCGTACTCGAGGGGTCCACCGCCAGCACCGCCACCTTATGGCCTCGATCGATCAAATAGAGCCCCAGGGTCTCTATCAGGGTGCTCTTTCCGGCCCCCGGAAAACCGCTGACACCGATGCGCAGCGATTGACCCGAATGGGGCAGCAGCAGCTTCAAAACCTGCCGGGCCCGGTCGTAATGGTCGCTGGCGTTGCTCTCGATCAAGGTGATGGTGCGGCCCAGGATGGTGCGGTCGTTGGCTAGAACACCGTTTACATGGTCTTCGGTACTGAGGTGGGCCCTCTTCTTAACCGCCTGGGGCCGGCTGGGATGCACCGATTCGATACCCCGTCTGACCCGGACGGTAAAGGCGTCGCCGCCCCCTTCGGGCACCCAGTCGGGGGTAACACCCCGGTCGTCTTTGATCGTTGTTTCCTTCGCCATTGTCAACAATTATAAACCACTCCACCGACTTTGTAAACGACAGGTCCCTTTGATTTTACAGGAATCGTTTGTCGATCTCTTCCATGATGGTGACGGCGGCCTCGGGAATTTTACTTCCGGGGCCGAAAATGGCGGAAACGCCGTGTCGATAGAGAAATTCGTAATCCTGGGCCGGGATGACCCCACCGCAGACCACGATGATATCCTCACGGCCCAATTTCTTGAGCTCCTCGATCAACGGCGGCAGCAGCGTCTTGTGACCGGCGGCCAGCGAACTCACTCCCACCACGTGGACATCGTTTTCCACCGCCTGGCGGGCGGTCTCCTCCGGGGTCTGGAACAGCGGCCCCAGGTCCACATCGAAGCCCATGTCCGCATAGGCGGTGGCCACCACCTTGGCACCGCGGTCATGGCCGTCCTGGCCCATCTTGGCCACCAGGATACGGGGACGCCGTCCCTCCCGCCTGGCAAAGGCGTCGGTCATCTGCCGCACCTTCTCCACCATATCATCCTGGCCGCCGCCGTTTTTACGATATTCACTGCTGTAAATGCCGGATATGATTTTGGTCATGGCTTGATACCTTCCCGAGATTTTTTCGATGGCCTGGGAGATCTCTCCCAGGCTGGCCCGCACCCGGGCCGCTTGAACGGATAATTCCAGTAAATTGCCCTCACCGGTTTCGGCACAGCAGTTGAGGGCATCCAGGCTGGCCTGAACCTCTTTTTCATGGCGCTTCGCCTTGATCTCCTCGATTCTCCTGATCTGGGAGAGCCGCACCGCCGTGTTGTCCACTTCCAGAATTTCTATAGGCTCTTCCCGCTCCAACCGGTACTTGTTGACCCCCACGATGGTCTCCAGGCCCGAATCGATCCGGGCCTGGCGCCGGGCCGACGCCTCTTCGATCCGCATCTGGGGGATGCCTTTCTCGATGGCCTGAGTCATGCCGCCGTAGGCTTCAACCTCTAAGATGTGGGCCCATCCCTGTCTCAACAACCGGTCGGTCAAAGACTCCACATAGTAGGAGCCGCCCCAGGGATCGATGACCTTGCAGATCTGGGTCTCGTCCTGCAGGTACAACTGGGTGTTGCGCGCGATTCGGGCGGAGAAATCGGTGGGCAGGGCCAGGGCTTCATCCAGCGAATTGGTGTGCAGCGACTGGGTGTGGCCCAGGGTGGCGGCCATGGCCTCCATGGCGGTGCGGATCACGTTGTTAAAGGGATCCTGTTGGGTCAGGCTCCAGCCTGAGGTCTGGGTATGGGTGCGCAGGGACATGGATTTGGGATTTTTGGGGTTAAACTGTTTGATCAGTTTGGCCCAGATCAGGCGGGCGGCCCGCATCTTGGCCACCTCCATGAAATAGTTCATGCCGGCCCCCCAGAAAAAAGAGATGCGGGGGGCAAAGCGGTCGATATCCAGACCCGCCCTGATGCCGGTGCGCACGTATTCCAGGCCGTCCGCCAGGGTGTAGGCCATCTCCAGGTCGGCGGTGGCACCGGCCTCCTGCATGTGATAGCCGGAGACACTGATGCTGTTGAATTTGGGCATATGGGTTGAGGTATATTTAAAAATGTCGCCGACGATGCGCATGGACATCTCAGGGGGGTAGATGTAGGTATTGCGCACCATGTACTCTTTTAATATATCATTCTGAATGGTACCGGTCAATTGCGCCGGTCTGACCCCTTGCTCTTCGGCGGCCGCGATGTAGAAGGCCAGGACCGGCAGCACCGCGCCGTTCATGGTCATGGACACCGACATCCGTTCCAGCGGGATGCCGTCAAACAAAATCTTCATGTCCTCCAGCGAATCGATGGCTACCCCGGCCTTGCCCACATCCCCCACCACCCGGGGGTGGTCGGAATCATAACCCCGGTGGGTGGCCAGGTCAAAGGCCACAGACAGTCCCATCTGGCCGGCTGCCAGGTTGCGCCGGTAAAAGGCGTTGCTCTCCTCGGCGGTGGAGAAACCGGCGTACTGCCGCACCGTCCAGGGCCGCTGCACGTACATGGTGGCATAGGGCCCCCTCAGGAAGGGGGGGATGCCGGCGGTATAGGGCAGATGCTCGAAGCCGTCGCTATCCCCCTGCCGATATATGGGCCTGACATCGATCTGCTCCATGGTGTTCCAGACATATTCCTCCGGCGACTGCCCCGTCTCCTGTCGAAACCGTTCCCGCCAATCGGCCTCAGAGATTTCGCCGCTGTTTAGGTCTAAATCTATTTGACTGAAATCGGGTCGTCTCATTGTGACAATACTCCTATCTTTCTAAATATATCCGTCAAAATCTGCCGGGCATCGGCCCCCAGGTAGATGAAGGCATCCACCCCGGCCTGCCGGTGCTGCTCCACCTGATCCTTTGGGTAACCGGCCAGCACCACCATCACCCCCGGCCGCTCCTCCTTGATGGCCCGGGTAAGGGGGGGCACCAGTTCGGGATAGGTGTCGTCGCCGGAGCAAATAACCACCACCGGTGCCGCCGCTTGTACCGCTGCTGCCGCTGCCGCCCCCGGGGTATTAAAACCGGCCGGATAGACCACCTCGAAGCCGCCGGTTTCAAAAAAAGAGCGGGCAAAGTCGGCCCGGGCCTTATGCCGGGACAGGGGGCCCATGTTGGCCAGGAATAACCGGGGAGGGGAACCGGTCTTCTCTTTATAGGCGGCGGCAGCCTCCCGGAGCTCCTCAAATGGCCGGGCCGGCCGGTAGGGATGGAGCCGCTCGACCGAGACCGGCTGCCCCTGATCGGCTCGCAGGGCAAGGGACACTTCGCCGAGGGTGGCGCCGTTCAGGAAGGCTTCGGCTCCCAGCTCGACAATATCCCGGCTGCCGCCGGGCTGCCGCTGCCCCAACTGCTCTAACAGGGGTTCATATTGGCCTTGAGTCCTGTTTCTCCTGTACTGCCCGAGGGAATCGGCCCGGCAGTTGGCCGCACTTCCCGTCTTCGAGGATGCTGCCGCCAGCCTCTCCTCCTTCACATCGGCATACATATTGATCCCCACCATCACCCGCTTCCGCCTGGCTATATCCGCCGACCGCCGGGCCACCACCCCGGCAATCTCCTGCTGGGGGAAGCCCTGGGCCAACGCCCCGGCCATGCCGCCCTTCGTCTCAATCTCCTGGAACAGTCGCCAGGCCCGCTGCGACATCTCATGGGTCAATGTCTCCACGTAATAGGAGCCGCCGGCCGGGTCGATCAAGCGATCCAGGTGGGCCTCCTGGCTCAGGATAACCTGGGTATTGCGGGCGATCCGCCGGGAAAAGGTGTCGGGCTGGCGGAACCCTTCATCGAAGCCGCCGCTGTGGATACTGTCTGCGCCGCCGACAATGGCGGCAAAGGTCCCGGTGGTGGTGCGCAGCATGTTGACATAAGGATCGCAGACCGTCCGGTTGCTGCCGGAGGTCCTAACATGGATGGTCATGCGGCGGGACGCCTCACTGCCGCCAAGGGTTTCTATGATTTTTGACCAGCACAGCCGGGCGGCCCGCAGTTTGGCCACCTCCATGAAGTAGAAGGGCCCGATACCGAAGTTAAAACGCATCGACCGGGCAACATCGTCGATGGCCATGTCCCGCTCCAGCATCCGGTCCAGGTACTCCAGCCCGGTGGCCAGGGCAAAGGCCAGTTCCTGCACCCCGCTGGCCCCGGCCTCATGAAAGGCCAGGCCGCCGACGCCGATGGTCTTTAAGCCCGGGGCCAGACGCACGGCCCAGCCGGTTGCCTCGGCCATATTATCGAAGGCCGCTGTCAATCCCAGCGGCAGGCTGCCTTCGCTTAGCAAAAATCTTAGGGGATCGGCCTCGACACTGCCCCTTACCTTTGCCGGATCGATGCCCTGCTGCCGCAGGTAAGCCCACAACAGCATCGACATTTCCAGGGCCGAAAACCCGGCCTCGATATATATGGGATACGTTTCCAGGTCGATGCCTGCCAGTGCCGCGCCGAGGTCGGCTAAGTGGGAGATGGCCGTGCCGTTTACGCCCACATCGTCACTGCCGGCCCTGTCCGAATCCCGGCCCAGTCGGCTGGCCCGGTCTAACTGCAGGTTGACGGCGGTCTGGCCCCGCTGCAGATCGTGTTTGAGGGCCTCGTTCAACTCTTCCGGCCGGGCACAGGGAATCTCCTGGCAGACCTCCCAGGGAGTTCCCAGGTAGCCGGCTGCCCGGATGCCCCGCACATGGGGGGCAAAACCCGGCACACTATTCAAGTGGGCCAGGCCCCGGGTATCTTCAAGGGTGTAAATGGGCTGCAAATCGATGCCTTCGTATGTCCCGGTGACCAGTTTTTTTTCAAAGGGGGCACCCTTCAGGGCCGCTTCGGCCTCCTTGCGCCAGTCCCCGGGGCTGGGGGGCGGAAAATCCCGGCGAAGATTCAAATGCGCATGTTCATCAGACATTACTCCTGTCTCCTGAGTCGATCTCTGGTGATATTTTCACAACTTCCGTGTGGCTTATTTAGTCATTATTATACAAAAGAATCGCCCAAAAGACAAGGCACCCGCCCCGAAAAATAACATTGGTGCGATAACCAGGTTTTCAAAGCTTCATGCGGCGCCAACATTTTCATAATCTCCGGGTGACGTTACCGCGTCATGAACGGCTGTCCCGAAATTTCCCGGCTTGTCATTTCCCCGGATTTGTGTTAATTATTATACCTGGATTTATTTTTTAGATACACACCCCCTTTTAGGGGGGAAACGGGTAATAGGAGGCGTCGACGATGGTGGTAGAGACAGTCAGTGTGGGGCTGACCATGCTGGGCTTTTTCCAGGGCCTGCTGTCAAGCTTTACCCACGATAAAATCAAGAGACTGGCCGAAGGCTTAGAGAAAGAACCCTTAAAAAAACTGTTTATCCGGGCCTTTGAAAAGAGCCTGGATCATCACGATAAGCAGAACGGCGGCTTGCTGAAAGAGTTGACGGCAGCGGTTAAAAGGAATCCCGACCGGCTGGTGGAGATATTCGAGACCAATACCGGCAAACTCCACGATTTCCTGGCCGACTCTACCAGTGGAGATTTTCGAAAAAAGACCGCCCGACTGATCATGGCCGAATTTTTACCGCCGCCCCACAAGAGCGAGCACCCCCAGGTGCTGGAACTGCTGGTACAGGACTGCCTGGACTACTACCAGATATCCTTTCTCAAGACCATGAGCGACCGGGAGGCCCTGCAAACCATCCTCCGCCAGACCCTCAAGCTGGACGAGGTCCTGGATATCGTCAAAAAGATCGAGTCCGACATCCGGTCCAAGATCGCCAGCAAACAAGAGGTAAGGGAGATCAAAGAGCTGATTCAAGCCCTATTCAAGAAGCTGGAACAGATGGAGAAGGCGGAGAGGGTGCAGGAAAAGGAGGCCGAGATAGAGGGGAAGCAGATCAAGGTACTGGCCATGACCGCCAGTCCCAAAGAGAGCGACCCGCTGCTCTACGAACTGGAGCAGGACACGCTGCTTGAGGTATTTGGCCGTTTTGAGCGGCGGCGGGTCTTTTTAGATATGCCGGACCCGGTCAAGAGTACCCTGGAGGAGATCCGGGAGCATTTGCCGGAGGGCAAGCACGATATCTTACAGATCACCGCCCACGGCGGCCTGGATGAAGAGGGCCATGGGCTGCTCTCCTTTGAGGACGGGGAGGGCAAGCTCCAAAAGGTAAAGGGCCGGGAATTGGCCGATCTGTTGATTTCTCTTAAGAAGGAGCAGAAAATCGATGTCAAAGTGGTCATCCTGTCGGCCTGCCACTCGGCCCGCCGGGAGCTTCACTTGATGCCCACGGCCCGGCTGCTTCATCAGGCGGGTATCGGGGCGGTGGTGGGCATGAAGGAGTCCATCAGCCACCGGGCCGCCATCGACTTCAACGTGGGTTTTTTCCAGGCTCTCCTGGACAAACAGGAGGTGCGCCGGGCCTATGACGAGGGCTGCCGGGCGGTGGCAAGGGGCGAAGCGCAAAGGCTGCGGGACGACCCCTCCTGGGACCTGGTCGGCGAGGCGGAGATCCCCCAACTGCTGCTGAAAAACGAAAACCTCACCGTGGACGACTTTTCAGACTTCATCATCGAGGCGCCGGACCGTCCCCAGAGCCACCACTTCGAGGGGGCAAAATACCTGGACCGGGGCTTCATCGGCCGCCGGGATATCTTGAGGCGCCTGTACAAGGGCGTGGACGACGGTGCCGGGGCACTGGTGCTGAAAGGGCCGGGGGGCATCGGCAAGTCCACCATCACCACCCGGGCCGCCGCCAACCTGCGGCGCCGGGATTATGAATTCATCGTGATCAGGGGTGAGACCGAGCCGGGTCTCATCCTCCAGTCCCTCTCCAAAAAGGCCGCCGAAACGGGTCTCCAGGAGGCCGAAGCGGTCTATGCCGCAGACGCCTCCCCCCGGCAGAAACTCAACTGG
This sequence comes from uncultured bacterium, assembly GCA_965603365.1. Taxonomy (GTDB): domain Bacteria; phylum Acidobacteriota; class Aminicenantia; order UBA2199; family UBA2199; genus JAHELQ01. The sequence goes on along the minus strand of CBFDCR010000054.1, from coordinate 1,502 downwards.
TTCCTGGAGCACTATATTACCGGCCGCCAGGTGGTCTTGATCTTCGATAACTTCGAGGAGAACCAGCAGATGGACGGCAGTTTCCCCGAAGAGAAGACGGAACTAAAAGAGTTCCTGCTCTACTTCCGCAACTGCTTGCAGCACCAGGAGTCCCTGTTACTCTTCTCCACCCGCTGCCGGCTGGCGGGTTTCGACACCCTGGAGGTGGGGGAGTTCTCGCCGGTGGAGTTTCGCAAGTCCCTGCTCAACACCGCAGCCTTAAAGCAACTGGACGGTGACTCCATGGAGTCTTTGCGCCGGGAGGTGGGGGGCAATCCCCGGGCGTTGGAACTGCTGGATCGCATCGCCAAAGAGGAGTTTGGCAGCCGGGCCTTTGACTGGCAGGAGCTAAAAACCCTGATCCCGGAACTGACCGGGCGCATCATCCACAAGGCAAGCGACGCCGACGACTTTACCCCCCTCTACCTGGACAAACTGCTGGAGTTCATCACCCCGTCCCAATACCATTTGCTCCAACTGCTCTCCCTCTACCGCGACCCGGTGCCCAGAGAGGCCATAGAAGCCCACGACTGCCCCCTCACCCGACCGGACCGCCAGAGACTCCAATCCCTCTCCCTGATCGAATACCAGCCCACCCCGGCCCTCCTTTACGTCCACCGCCTGACAGCCCACCACATCCTCTCCCAACTCCCCCCGGAACCCAAAAAACAATCCCACCTCCGCGCCGCCGCCTACTTCGCCAACATCCGGGACGAAGAAGGGGAAAAGTATGTGGAAAACAACCTGGAGGCCCGCTGGCACTACCTCCAGGCCGGGGCCTGGGACGAGGCGGCATCCCTCACCTTCTCCCTGGAAGACCACCTGACCCTGCACGGCCACCCCCAACTCTCCCTGCACCTCCTCACCGAGATCATGGAAAAACCCCTCAGCCAAAAGAACCGGGCCAACACCTACCACCTGCTGGGCATGCTCCACCAACACTTCGGCCACTACGACCTGGCCCTGGACCACTACAACCAGTCAAAAAAAATCATTGAAAAGATAGGAGACGACAAATGGTTGGCCGCCAGTCTGCACCAGATCGGCAGGATCTATCAAGAGAGAGGCGACTATGAGGCCGCGCTGGAGCATTACGAAAAGGCAAGGGAGACCTTTGAGCGGATCGGGGATACCCAAAACACTGCCGCTGCCCTGCACCAGATCGGCATGATCTATCAAGAGAGAGGCGACTATGAGGCCGCGCTGGAGCAGTATCGCCGGTCGCTGGAGATCAAGGAGAAGATCGGGAATATCAAGGGCGTAGCCGAGAGTCTGCACCAGATCGGCAGGATCTATCATGAAAAAGGCGAATTTGCCGAGGCCCTAAAATTGGTTGTTCAGTCATTTTTGACTCTAACAAGACTGGAATCCCCGGATGCCCGAATTGTTGGAAGTAATATTATGAAGTTGCGGGAGAAGATGGGGGAGGAGGCGTTTTTGGGGGTCTTAAAAGAGATGGGGGT
>CBFDCR010000053.1:0-36409 GCA_965603365.1 uncultured bacterium | reverse complement strand
ATCAGACGAGCCAGATCATGGAGAATTTCTGGCAGGATATTGGTGCCACAAAATCAGCCTCACAGGTCTGTGATCATGTTGAGAAAGGTGCCCCAAATCCTCATCAGCAAAGGATATCGGGGCAGGCATCCTGGTAGACATTTATAACTCATAGTTACGCTATAAACCCATAAGGTGTTGATGGGATGGGGGTTTTGTTTTTACGGGTAAGTCAAATAAGTTATAGTATAATATAGTTTTCCTTTGTTTTCAAGGGTTTTGGGGAAAAATAATTTTGTCGACCCCCCGGGGTTTTTGCACGACTGGGGGTCGACAATTTAGAAGATGGTACTCACCTCCCCCTTCTCTTTGCCCAACACCTCCTTGCGGTAATACTTCATAGATTCAAACTCGAATATCAGCACCGAATCATCCTTCTTAACGATCTTGTTGAGATCCATCTTCAAGGCCTCCAGCTTGCCCTCGGTAATCTCCCCCTCAAACACCGAATTCTGCACCCAGGTCAGGAACCGGCGGCAGGTCTTCAAGGCCTTAGCCACCCGCTTCTGGTTGACATCGTAGACTAAGATCACAAACATCCCTACCACCACATCTTGAAAGGCTCATACGCCCGCTCGCCGATCAGGTGCTTTTCCAGTCTAAAGGGGCGCAGATCTGCGCCCCCTACATTAATATTTACCGTTCTTCGCAACGAACTGACAATTATTAATCAACTGTTTCTAATGACAATGCCGTGCAGGTGATTGGGGAATTTGCAGCCAGAGAGACATTTATTAACGATGTAGGGGACGCAGATTCTCCCGTCCCGTGCTACCTATTTTCAAAGAATATTTTCCGGTAGTGATCCATGGCCTCTTGTTGTCGTCTCTTCTCAGGAAGTGCAGCCAGATAGAGAGGGTTCTCCACATCTTCGTCCCAATTCCAGGGATTGCTGCAGATATATTCCCGGATCCCCTGAAGGGATGTTTCGTCCTGGATGATATGGTCGTAAAATGAACGCTGCCAGGCGCAGTAAACATCTTCCCTCACATCCATTTTATTGATAATGCGGATGACGGTTGATTTCACACCGTGAATGATTTTGCACAAGACCATCTTAGACCGGTCTTCATCGGCCAATGGCTGGTCGGGCCGCCAGAATTTGTAAGGAGGCCGCCGTTTCACGGGGCGCAGATCTGCGCCCCCTACATTTGCATTTACCGATCTCCCCACCGACACGATGCCGTGCAGGTGATTGGGCATGATGATAAATTCATCCAACCGGGCAAAAGGGAAATGCCGGGGAATTTCCAGCCAGCATGTCTGGAGTATCTCTCCGGCCGCAGACAGGCGTACTTGCCGGTTCTCAACCTCCCCCAGGTAATACTGCCGTTCCCGGGTACAGATCGTAACAAAATAGCATCCAGCCAGGGAGTAATCACGCTCCCTCAACCTATTGGCTTTCCGCTGCCACCGATTCATATTTCCAGCCATTTATTAACGATGTAGGGGACGCAGATCTGCGTCCCCTACAATCACGACAGTACTATATAACTGCGGCTTTTTTTCCAATTTTAATATGTTCATCTTCGGGCAGTTCCCAGCTTTCCGGTATAGACAAATAAGACGGGAATCTTTCTTTATCAAATAATACTTTTACGGCTGTATCGTGTAATACATTCTCAACGACAGGATAAGGAAACATATTAATCATGACGCCTCTTTTAACCGGGGTCACCAGGGGGTCCACCGGATGAGAAATAGACACCAACCGTTTTACCATACTGGAAGACTTAGATTCAACGAGTGTCAATTTTGCCTTACCTCTAAAACTACCCAATCTTATCATTTCCGGAAATCCCATTTTCTCTCTTAACATCAAGAATCCCTCAAACTCGGTCTCCGGCGTGATATAGTTTAAAATCCCTGCCTGGAAAGGTTCTCCCATACCTGTTTTGAAAATATAGCCGTCGTTCTCTCCTTTAGTGATCTCGGTAAAATATCGCAGGTTAGAGATAATCCTGGCCGGCGTAAAGTAATAGTCGTCACTTACCAGCGAGTTCCGGTACTTTGGAATATTTCTATTTCCCTTATCTCCGGCCAACAGGAATGGCTGTTCCTCCGGGTCAATGTTCAGGGCTTTCTTTACGGCAAGATTCATGGCAGTGGCATGGATGAAGGGTGGGGTAAACGAGGCCGACAATCCCTCCCTGGCGTAGAATAACGGATCAATCAATTTTAATACATATTTAAAGAATCTCATTTTTGTTTAAATATCTCCGTTAATATGCTCATTTTTTCTTATTCTTTAATAAGGGGCCAACCAATTTTTCAACATCCTCCTTTACCTTTTGATAACACTCTTCAATATCTTCGGGCAGAGAAAGATTACCATCATTATCCAGCCCCCAGTCATTCTTCTCTTTCCCGATCAAATGGTAGGCCGATAGGTCTTCTCTATCCGACAGTTTGTAACCGTTTATCTCAATGTCGCATCTTCCCCACTCCCGGGTAGAAGCCCCCAATCGTTTAAATCTACCTAAATTGTCCACTAAAATAGCAGACAACGCCGGGGTGGGATCGTGAAGAGTCAGCACTCCTACAAACTCTGTTTCGGCAGGAACGGTAACAATATTCATGAGAGCCTGACCGGTGGTTAATGTTTTTTCATCAACGGCATTTGCCGTATAAGTAGAAATTTCGGCCACCTCGGTCTTCGATATTAAAGTTTCTCCTAACACCCTCGATAAAAAATTGTATGGCACTTTGGCAGTGGAGGTTTCCCCGGTCCCCCCAAACAGCAAACAGGTGGGGCATTGCATACATAAATCGTCCTTTAACGAACAATCCTTAGAGATGTTATAAGATCTTTGCTTTTCCAATACCAGCCGTCTCAGCTTGCCTTTGAATTTACGCCAGGGAATGATAAAACGATTGCCAATGGAATCGTAAGTATAAGTAAGGACCTCTTCCGGCTCATTGGAACGAATAATGGTATTATCCAACAGCTTGACAGTAAAGACGATCTGAAGATACAGACCTCTCGACAAGACCTGGATATCCGACAGTAGACTATTCATTGATGACCTCCCTTAAATCTTGATACCTGGTAAAGATAAATATAGCGGAAAGAAACGAATTTTTAGCACTTATAAACTCGGTAACATTCCTGCTTTTCAGATCATAAAACTCTTTTAATATCTCTTTGACCTCGACGACAAAACCATTGAGGTCAGCCATTTCTTCTTTAGGAATTTTCCTGGTAATATTCCGCAAAAAACGTTCGATAGCTTCGTCAAAACTGCGGCCGGACATGATGGCATTTAAGGCTTGAGCCATCGGTTTGGTGGTCCCATGTTTGGACAGGTTTTTCCAGAAGTTTTTTCTGAATTCAGGGTCAACACAAAAATGGGGTATCCCTTTATCTTTATCTGAAAGCAAAGCGGCTTTTTTTAACAAATCATCTAATTTAAATTCTCTCATCTTTACCCTCCGTTAATAGACTTTGTTTCAAGTACCTGAAAAAGCATTTAATAAAATCATTTGTTATCCTCCCTTTCTCAAGGGACTCCCCGATGTTGGTGATCATAATGCTGGGGGATTTTTCGATCAAATTTTGTGAAAACAGATATAACCTCTTCTTTTTCGATATCTTCTTTTTCAAGATGGCTGCCAATAGTACAGTGGCCAATGACTTATAATAACTTCTTTCATTGGACTCTATGTTCTCCCCCACCAGTAATTCCTGCTCTTCGGTTCCAATCGAGACGCCAAACCCCATCATTCTTAAGAGGTGATATAAACCTCCATACTTTGCCCTGACATCTTTGGGTGAAAAATCCTTTTTATCAAGGCTGTCAATTTCATACAAAATCCCCTTTTCCCATACCGATATTTTTTCAGGATCTAAATCGGGTTCCCGGTTGGATACGGGGATTTCAATCCTGTCCGGGACAGGAATGCCCGAGAGTTGAAATACCTCCTTAAATCTTCGTATCGAATATGGATTCTTTATTCCACTGTTTATGATATTCACCAGCCTCTTAATTTCATCCGCATAATTCAACATAGGGGGAACCTTTGTTTCCAATCGCAGGAAAACCCTGATTTTTTGTCCTCTTCTTACACTCAAATTGTCATATCCACAAAAGGCGCATATACCCCTATAATCATCGGCTGTTTTTATCTGGGAAAAAGCCTTACCGGATCGGGACAAATTCAATTTGGGCTGCATCTTTGAGGCAACCGGGCATCCGCAGATTTCGCAGCACCCTTTTTCTGCCTTTTGAGTCTTTTTATATTCTTTGTATTTCCGAAAAATATCCAGGGCATATTTCTCGAAGTCTATCTCCTCCTCCATCGATATGATTCCATTTAAGTACTCTTTCAGAGATGCGGCGACTTCGATTTTATTCCTGGATGGTAAGTTCGATAGGGTTTCCAATATAATAAATAAATCAGCAGGTTTTAAATCCCGGATCTTCTCTGCCGGATATCTATCAATAAGATCATTGAGACTTTCAGGAATACAATCAGACAGCACAACTGTCTTAAAAACCGCTTCTAATGTCTGATGATTCACTTTTTCCAACGGTTCAAAACCAAGTTCTACTATCTTTTGTTTGACATATTTATGGGAACTTGGGCTGTTGGCACAATTGAGAATTTCCAGAAAAGGTTTATCTCTGGCCTCTTTGATCAATCCTTTGGAAAATAGTATATCTCTGAGCAGCTTAAAAAAGACCAAATATTTATTATCCACATTCCCCAACGCATCCATTATACTCTTTTTATGGCACTTAAGAAATAAGCCCGGATATTCCTTTGACAGTAATACCAGGTGATCGCGAGTTAAAGACCTGGGAGTCGAGTCCTGGAATTCTAAGGACCTTTCTAACACCCCCTGAAAAATGATTTCAATGATTGCCGTTTTTTCGGGGATCTGAAGGTTGGCATCCCCGATAAATAAAATACTGTTTTCCAAAAAAAGTAAAACGTCCCAGCCCTCTTTTTTAAATTGCTCCACCACTGTATCGATAATCAATATTGTTGTAGGCGATGAGAAGCGAGAATATTCAACCGAAGCAAACTGAACTTTGCCTTCATAGATCGTCATGATTTTATTTAAAGTTTCATATGAGATATATTCCATCGAAGCCAATCGATCTGCGTGTATCAAAAGCGAAGAAAAAAATCCGCTCCCGGTGGTCGAAATCTCGTAAAGATCTTTATCTGAACAGTGGTGATGCGTTCTTATGATATCCGTAATATTCTTCAATTCCTCATCTGTAGGCCTGAGCTCGTCATCAAGTTCGATATTTTTTAAATATTCCGCAATAATATTTTCATCCGTTACCTTATGGGCAGGTAGTGTGTCCATATCAGACTTTATTGCCTGCTGCCAATCTTGATTCATTTTACCGATGTCATGTAACAATGCCGCAAAATAGAGTATTTTTCTCTCCTTCTCATCAACCGATGGGCAGTACTTCAACATTTTGTCTAAAACAGCCCAGACGGCAAAACTGTGAAAAAACAAAGGTTCCCCACGAGACTTTCCCATAAATCCAAATTGAGGCTCCAACACTCTTCTAATCTCATTGATATTCATCACTCAGCCTCCATAAAAGACACGTCCTTTAATCACCAGCTCATCTCTATTTTTATTGGGGCCTTCAATATCCGAATGATCCAGATACTCATAACTGTTTTTTAGATGCCCTTTAACAACTCCCCAAAAAGGTATAATCAAATCCCTTAACAAAAGGTCATTGACCTTATCGTCTGTATTTAAACCAAAATCGAACAATACATCTCTTTTTTCCTGGGTAGTAAGCCCTCTCCAATCATCAATATATTCATCTTCTATATCATACATGGCAAACAGGTTCTCATTGTAACAAAAAAACTCGTTTAAATCATTATCCTTTATGAGGAAATTATAGCTTGTACCCCTGAAACTCATGCCATCGGACAAACTCTCCCTCGGATTACTCAGCACGTTTTTTAAAAGATTCTCTTCAAAGTCTGTCCTGTCATATACGTCGCTCTTTATAAAGGGTGAAAAATCCTTCCTGGCAAAGAGTATGATATTACCATCCGCTTTTCTACCGACCCGCGCAATTCTTTGAATGGCCGAAGGCCAATACCTGGCTTCTATTATTCCACTCTTGAATTTCATATCAATTCCCACTTCTATAGAAGACGTTCCCAGGACAATGGTATCGTTATCCAGAGTAGGCCGATAATCTTTCTTCATCCCGCTCCATTCTATAAACTTACACTTATTAAATTTTACATTATCCCCAATCAATCTTTTAAAATGCCTTAAGCGAAATACGCTGTCAAATATAATCACAGCCGGTTTTTCTATCCCCGGAATGACATCAATCAATTTTTCCATCGTTAAATCTAACCTGGCATAATTGAAACTGTCTATTTCAACATCTAAATTGTAATTGAAACAAACATCTGATCTGGTCCCTGCCGAATGTTCATAAAAATCAATTGTTTTATGATCATATTTAGCCAATATTTCCTGCAAATTGCCATCAACAATCGGGGTAGCTGATAATAATATTATTCTCCCATTCAATTTTTCGCAAATAAAATCAACCATATCAGAAAAAGTCTGGAGACCATAATAACAATGAAATTCATCGAAAATGAATGTCGAATTCTGTAAAAACGATAACAACCGATTGGCTTCTTTGTAAATTTTCTCTTTCATTAAATGTATGACTTCTGGAGAGGTCACAATTGCCCCGAATTTCGAAAACCAATTTAAATCGGAAAACAACTTCATTAACAAGCTGCTCCTGTTTTCAAATATCGTATTACCGGTCTTTTTCAGGTATTGAACGAGTGAGTCCGTCGAATATAATAATAGATTAATTCTGGCCTTTTCCAATTCATCTATAGGCCAAACACGTACACCCGGTTTCTTAATCTCTTTAATCAGGCTGCTCACCTGGCATTCCATTAGTACTTTTGTCGGGTATATAAATACAATAGGTGTTCTCTCATATGCCTTACTTTCCAGTAATTTCCTGGCGATAAAGCTCTTTCCAGAACCTACAGGAGCGTTGAGAAAGATAATTTTTTCTCTGCCAAAACTATTTATCACATCCTCTTGAAATGGGCTCAGCCCGTTTGATTTTCTCTTTAAAAATCTGGGAAGTACTTTCAATATCGTATTTTTAGCCATTATTTGAGTTTTAGTATGTAGGGGACGCAGATCTGCGTCCCGTCCAAAAGTCGAGGTGCCCCAAAAGCCCAAAAATTCTCTTTCAATTGCCTATGCTCCAGATAATTCTTCTATCTCCATCTGCCCCTGGCAGATTGTTTTGCACCCTTAATCATAATCGATTCCCCCTATTTTTTCAAGAAAAAAAATTTTTTTCTTCAATCACTCTTCTCCTTCCAGGGCTCGAACATGCCGAAGCCCTGGCTGCTGCGTTCGCCTAAGCCGCAGTCCCAGCCAAAGCGTATTAACTGGGCGGAGCCGGAGAGCTCGTAGATGCCGTCCCAGGCGGTGATGGCAAACCCCTTGTAACTCATCTGGCGGCGGTTGCGCTCCGGCGAGAACCGGTGGGGCCGAATCTCCATAGCGGTATTGTCCGGCAGGCAGTGATAAAAGGCCTGGTATTTCTTGAGGAGATTTCTGGCAATCAAGGGGGAGAACTCCGCCTCCAGGGGCGAATAGTAGTAGGTCTTTTTGGTTCCCTCCGGGGTATAGAGGGTGGAGCGGATGACTAAGGGGGAGAGCATCTTGACCCGGCAGGGGGTATGGTTTAATACCGGCGGAGTCAGCACCTCCACCGATGAGAGGAAGAGGCAGCGGCGGTTCAAGATGACCTGGGTGCCGGTGAGCATGGAGGTGGCGAATTGCTGGAGAATGTCTTCATAGGGGGAAGAGAGGTAGAAGGAGACGGTGTCGGAAAATACGATGGTAGTGTGCCCCGACTCGCCCCCCCTGTATATCCGGTATCTGCCGCTCAAGCGGGAAAAGGTAAACAGGCGAAATAGGCGCTTTTCAAAGGGAAACCCCCTGGTATGCAAAAAATCGGCCAACTGCCGGGAGAGGCTGGCATAGATCATGGACTGGACAGCATGGTTGTAGTGAACCGGCAATTCCAGCTTTCCATCGGGAATATCAAACGTAAACTTGACCCGCATCTGAATCCATCCGTTTCCAGGCCCATGTTTGTACCCGGATGATCATCATATACCCTTTCATACCATTTTTCAAGTACCACAAAGATTTCTGATTAATGCTTGATAGCCAGGTTAATGAATTTGTCGATGAAGTCGGGGGCGCGGTCGGGTTTGGTGCCGGTTCCCTGCCACAGGGGGTGACGGCCGCCGCCTCTGCCGTCTATGGGGGACAACAGTTCGGCCTTGACGCTGTCAAAGGGAAAGGTGACGTTATCGGAACAGCCAATGTGCCATTGAAGTTTGTCGGGCCATATATTGACCAGGCAGACCAGCACAGACTCTCTCTTCAAGAGGTTTTTCATTATCTTCTTGAGCAGGTGGTTATCTTCCGATTTAAAGGGTTGACCGATAAGCAAGCGGCCCCGCGGGTCCAGGTGCCGCCGGACTTGTAAGACCTGCTGGGCCATCAGCTCGGCTAAGCGGCTCTCCATCCCACTGTACTTTGCTTTGATGTCCGACAGCTCCTGCCGGAGGGTTTTAACCTTCTGGAAAAACTCTTCCTGGTGGGTATCCAGCACCGGGCGCAGCCGGGCAATGATCCGGTCTTTCTGGGTGTAGTCTTCATAGGCCCGGTCACCGATCTTCCAGATCAGCCGCACATGGCCGCGGATCTTTTCGCTGCCCACGGCCTTGATTAAGCCCACCTCCCGGGTGCGCTCCAGGTGCAGGCCGCCGCAGGCCACGCAGTCGAAATCCCCCACCTCGACCAGCCGGATATCCCCCTGCCGCTCGGTGGGCTTGCGCAGGGAGAATTGATCCAGTTGCCGCTGATCGGTGCGGCGCGCGCCGACGGCTAAATCCCGCTGAATGACCTGGTTGGCCAGTCTCTCTACCCCGATTATATCCTCCTCCGGGATGTCCGGGGCCTCGATCTCGATGGTAGTGGTGTCGGTGCCCATGTGCACCGACAGGGTCTTGTAGTTGCCCACCTGCCACAGGGCGGCGGAAATAATATGCTGGCCCGTGTGCTGCTGCATAAAATCCCGGCGCCAGGCCTGGTCGATCTTTGCCCTGACCATACCCTGTCCGGGGTCTTCGGCCACATAGTGGTAGATCACATCTCCCTCTTTGCGGACATCCGTTACCGGCACACCGTTGATCCAGCCTTTATCGGCCGGCTGGCCGCCCCCTTCGGGGTAGAAATAGGTCCTATCCAGGACCAGGCGCCAGCCCTTCTTCTCCTTCACGGCCTCCACGACCCGGGCCTCGAATTCAGCCGTTTTTACATCATCATAATACAACTGCTCAGTCATGTCTTTCCCTTTCAAGATCATTGGATACCACAAAAAAGCCAAAAGATCAACCCGCCGCACCAATCTCTGATACCGCAAGAAACTTCATCATTTTTATCTTAAACCCTTGCCAAAAAATCTTTTTTCCGTTATAAAGGAAGCAGGAGTATTAATTATGGATAAGAAGAATATTGAGAGCAAACTCAAAGAGTTGGAAGTTGAAAATTATATAATTAACGACGACGGCACCGTGGATGTCAACAGTTCGGTGGATATCAGTTTTATGAATCTAAACCAGATCCCGGTTCAATTCGGCAGGGTGAGAGGCGATTTCAACTGTTCCAACAACCAACTGCACTCATTACAGGGTTCCCCCCAATCGGTGGGCTTCTCCTTTTTCTGTCACAAAAATCGACTCACCTCCCTCAAAGGAGCCAGCCAATGGGTGGGTAAATCGTTTATATGCAGTCATAATCGACTGACATCCCTGGAAGGGGCACCCCCGAAGTTAAACGGCAGTTTCGATTGTTCCGAAAATGAGTTGACCTCCCTCAAAGGCGCGCCGAAATCGGTAAATGGGGACCTTGATTGTACCCACAACCGCCTGAAGACGCTGGAAGGAATTCCCGATTTTGTCCGAAACGTGTTGTACTGTCACGGCAATCAGATCCCCTATCATCTGCTCATGGACTATAAGGCCAATTTTCCCTTCATGATTATCGGTGACGAAGACCTGTAAGGCCGGTTTTCAGGTGTTGTTTAGATAGCGCAGGCCGGCTAAGAAGAGCCGGCGCGTCTTCACTCCCGGCGATTCGGCGGAGACGGCATCGATGAGCCGGAAGTCGTAACGCCTCTTTCGTTGAAAATAGCCCACCCAGAAGGGGTAGTAGATCTGTTTCACCCCGGTAATCTTCCCCACTCTGGCCTTCTGCTTCAGCCGCAGCCCCAGTTCCAGTTGCTGCCAGCGGTATCGCTCCATGGCGATTCTCCTTGCCTCCGGCTCCGGCAGCACAAAGGGGCATACCGGCTGTTCCACTCTGTCCCGGTAATTCATGTCAGCCGGGACAAAAAATAAATTATCCCCCAGCAGCCCATCTAAGGCCACCGTCACCTGCCGGGAACCCGCCTCCCCCACCCATTCCACCTCACACAGGTAAAAGGGCAAATAGATCAATTCAACGCTTCCGGGGGGTGCAGATTTACGGCGACTCTTTAGGGACAAGAAAGTCCGCTTCCGGGAAAGGCCAAGCCGGGCCTCCTCTTCCGATACCCTGGCGGTTACGTACATCTGCTCCTGTCCGCGGCCCTAACCCTCTTTTTGCTTGCGCCGGTTGCGCCCAGCCTTCACAATCGAGAATAGACCGGCCCCCAGCAAGAGCAAGCCGGCAATAATGTTCGTCACCACGCCCCGTACCAGGGGGACCCGGGGCGCGGCCTCGACAAAAAAGGTGGAGATCAGGACAATCAGGCCGAACACCAGCCAGAAGATACCCATGATTTCCAGGGGCTCAAATTTCTTCTCAGACTCTATCGATTGATTACTCTCAGCCATTGTCTTCTCCCGACTCATTCAAAAGATCAAATAAAGGACAATTTGCAGGATCAACAGCAGCGTGGCCCAGATGCGCAGATCCCGCCACCAGCGCCGGTCCGCTGCCCCCCGGAAGATATAGTCCCGGGGACGGAACCAGGCCCAGACCAAAATAGCCACAAATCCCGCCACTGCCATGACGGTTCCCCAATAAAGGGGAATGCTCTTCAACCACTCGTTCATGTTGACCTACCTCCCTTCCGCCCGTTTTTTCAGGGCCTCTTGAATACCCCTGTCCTTGACCACCAGGCCGTAGACCAACCCCTCCAGTTTCTCGATGGGTTCGGGCCTGGTCAGCAGACTCACCGCCACCGTGATCAGCAGCGCCCCGACAAAGGACCACCAGGCAATATAGAGAAAGCTCCACTTCACAAAGAGAAACAGGCAGGCGGAGATGGCCACGCCCCCCAACAGCCCGGCCAGGCCGCCCCATTGATTGGCCCGTTTCCAGTAGATACCCAGCAGGGTGATGGCAAAGGTGGGGCCCTGGAAAATCGACAGCAGGGTCTGCATGGCCACGTAGATGCCCGGGAACTTCTGGGTGAGGGGGGCAAACACAATGGCCCAGATGACGAAGACAAAAGTCAAGATCCGGCCCACCTTCAAGTAGTGGCGGTCGGAAGCTGTTTTGCGAAAAAACCGCTGATAGATATCCCGGGTCCACAGGGTGGCGGCAGAATTCAGGGTGGAGTCTACACTGGATATCAGGGCCGCCATGAACGCGGCAAATACCAATCCCGCCAGGCCGGTGGGCAGCAGGTTCTTGATGAGCCAGGGGAAGGCCTTGTCCATGTCCGGGCCGGCCAGGTGGGGATTTAAGGCTAAAGCCAACAGTCCCGGCAGCACCACCAAAAGCGGGATAAACATCTTGGGAAAGGCGGCAAACAACATGCCGGCCTTGGCATCCCACTCGCTCCTGGCCCCTAAGGTACGCTGGATAATGGCCTGGTGACAGCACCACCAGGCAGGAGAGAGCACCAGGGCCAGGCCGAAGATCATGCCCAACCAGGGATAGGTGGGATTATCGAGGGGCAGGAACAACTTGAAGTGCATGGGGTGGGCAGGGGCGATTTTAGCCACCAGGCCGGACCAGCCGCCCACGGTCCACAGGCCCAGGATGGTGAGGGCCAGGCCGCCGATGAACATCACCAGCAGTTGCACCACGTCGGTCATGGCCACTGCGGCCAGGCCGCCGGTAATGGTGTAGATCCCCACGATGACCGCGGTGATGACCAGGCTCAATTCAACCGGGATGCCTAAGTATTCGTTGAGCATGAGGCCGCTGGCCCAGAAGAAGACCCCCAGCACACAGGCCAAAAAAGTTCCCCAGAGCAGGGACTCGATCACCCGTACCGCGGTATTGTAGCGTTTGCCCAAAAATTCCGGCACCGTATACACCCCGGCCTTCCAGTAGTAGGGCACGAAGAGCAAGGCCGACAGCACGATGGCCGGGATGGCGCCGATCCATTCGTAGTGGGCCTGGGCAATGCCGAAACGGTAGGCCCCGCCGGCCGCGCCCATGTAATCGTAGGCACCGATATTGGTGCCGATAATGGACATGCCGATCACCCACCAGGGCAGCATCTTACCGGCCAGGAAATAGTCCTGTTCGGTCTTCACATACTTTTTAAAGTAGACCCCAAACAGCGGGATCGCCACCAGGTAGGCGATCACAATCACCAGGTCGATTCCACCGATATTCATTCACGGCCTCCATGAAAAAATTCTCAGCGACACAGCAACACCAAAAAAAGTCAAACAAAGTAATGACATAACACAACCCGCCGCAAATTTCAAGACACCCCCCACTGCCATTTCACATTTTGCCATGGCTGTTTTGCAAAAAGGGAAGAAATAAGAAGAAGGATAGCAGGTGATAGAAAACGCACACATTCACACGCACCGTCCGCGGTTTCCCGCGGTTTCTAATCGGTTTTTAGATGGGTGGAACAGGGACAGCCCAAAATCTTTGCGCTGGTTGACAAAACGGGATGACAATAATACAATATCAGTGTGTTTAGAAAAACAAATTTGTCAAGAGGAGAATGGCGAACCGATGCAGGCTTATAGAGAAATTATTAACAGCAAAAAATTGACCGGAGTCGTTAATCTTCCGCATGGGTTAAAGGAAGCTGCGGAGGTTGAACTCATTGTACTGCCGGTTCAGAAGTCCCCGGAGAAAAGAAAGGGGAAAAAATTGTCCCAAAATTGGGCCGGTGCCCTAAAAGAGTACCGTTCCCAATATACCTCACTGGAACTCCAGAAAAAAGCCCTGGAGTGGCGCTGACCTGCCCATGTACCTTGGGCAACCGGAAGGGGACAGGCCAAAAACTCGCCGAAGACCTGAAAAAATATAACCTTACCGACCCCCTCCGACTCATCCGGGAGGATCGAGAGCGAAGTTTAAAGTTGTAGGGGACGGGAAAATCTGCCTTCCCAACAGGGAAAACCTACCAGATCTTGTCATAAAAACGTGATCGCCGACTGTCCCTGAAATTTCTGCCACCAAAGAGAGGAGAAAACCTTTTGGTTGGCCCGGCAGGCGGATATTAATGCCGGAAAGGGGACAGCTCAAAAATCTTTCTCCCTTGACCCTGGGGGTGAGTGTGGTTATAATAGGTTACTAAATCCGATGAGTTTGAAAAAGCGAACGTTTATAGTGTTGACCGGCTTCATCATACTCCTGGGGCTGAATTCTTTGGCCCAACAGGTTAAAGATTATGCGCTGTTAGGGTCAAAAGTACCGTTCGGCTGGACAATAGAGTATGAGAAGAAGATCTCCTTAGAGGAGATCCGGAAAATCGGCCGGAGCCAATCGCTGCCCACTGTAGACCCGGAATTCTACCGGCGCTTTCAATTCCGGGAGCGTACTTGCAGATATTCAAAATCCCGCTGCAAGTCGTATTCCTCAAGTACCTGGAGGCCCTGAAAAAACTACTTCAAATCCCATGAAAAAACTGAAATATTTACCTTAAGGAGTTAAACCATGGATCAACCGTTAGATATACCCGGATACAAAATAATGGAAAAGGCCGGTCAGGGCGGCATGGCGGATGTCTACCTGGGGGTACAGGAGAACCTGGAACGGCAGGTAGCCATCAAGGTGCTGGTCCCGGCCCTGTTCCGGGACGAACAATTCTTGCAGCGTTTCCTCAAAGAGGCCCGCACCGCAGCCAAACTGGTACACCCCAACATCATCACCATCCACGACGTGGGCCAGTCGGGCAGCACCTACTACATCGTGATGGAGTACCTGCCCCGGGGCTTGAAGCATAAAATATCGGGCAAGGAACTCTCGCCTCAAGCGGCCTTCTCCATCCTGTACCAACTGGCAGGCGCCTTAGATTATGCCCACCAAAAGGGTTTTGTGCACCGGGACCTCAAACCGGAAAACATACTGTTCCGGGAGGACGGCACCCCGGTGCTGGTGGATTTCGGCATTGCCAAAGCCATGGACACCGCCACCAAACTGACCGCCACGGGCATGAGTATCGGCACCCCCCACTACATGAGCCCGGAGCAGGCGCGGGGCGAAAAGGTGGATGGCCGCAGCGATTTTTACAGCCTGGGGGTCATACTGTACGAGATGCTCACCGGCAGCACCCCATACGAATCGGAGAGCACGGCCGGTCTGCTGATCAAGCATATCCAGGAGCCGGTGCCCCGGCTGCCGGAAAAGTTGAAACACTTCCAGCCAATCATCGACAGGATGATGGCCAAAAACCCGGGGGAGAGGATTCAAAACGGCCGGGAGTTGATCCGCTTCATTGAAGAGCCCACAACCGATACCGGCAGGCTTCAAGAACCCCCCGAAGAACCCGAAACTGCCGGCCCCACCGGTTCCCGCAAAGTCCTGGTGGGCGTACTGGCGGTAGTATTGGCGGTGTTGGTGGGAGCACTGATTATCCTGCTGAACCAGGGAAAAGAACCGCCGGTCCAAAAGCCTGTAATCCAGAGCGATAATAAAAAACCCATACTTGAAATAGAAACGGATAAAGTACCGGCCGCCCCGGAAAAACAGGCGGCGGCAGAGGAGAAGCAGGTTCAAAGGCCGGTTAAAGTTGAAAAAACCAGGAAAGTCGAAGAGGTCAGGTTGTCGCCGGAAGAGACCCAAAAGCTCAACCAAAGATTGTTAAGACGCATGTCGTCTCTCAAGCCCGAAGAGGCGGCAAAGATTTTGAAGATGAGAGGCATCGATGTGAACCTGCAAGACAAATACGGCAGGACACCGCTGCACAAAGCGGCAACTTCAGGAAAGCGGGAGATCGCCGCCCTGTTAATCTCCAGCGGTGCAGAAGTCGATACCCGGGACAAAAACGATTGGACCCCCCTGCACCATGCAGCCAGAAGCGGGAAGACCGAGACGGTTAGACTCTTAATCGAGAAAGGTGCAGATGTAAAGGCCAGGCAGCGTTATGGGAGGACCCCCCTAAGAATGGCCGCCACCTACGGTTTTGTCGAAACAGTGAAGGTGCTGATCGAAAAGGGCGCAGATATCAACAGCCGCGATAAATACAGCGAAACCATTCTCCATGCAGCCGCTAAATCCGGGCGTACTCCTGTGGTTGAAGTCTTAGTAAAAAACGGCGCAGACGTGAATGTCAAAAACAACAGTGGAACCACGCCGCTGCATATGGCGGAAAATAAAGCCACTGCCGAAATTTTGATAACAAACGGCGCCGGCGTCAATGCCAAAGAAGATGACGGCGAGACCCCCCTCCATAGGGCGGCCTACTCTAAGGATGGGGAGAAGGAGCTGGTGGCCTTCTTAATCGAAAAAGGCGCCGACCCCAATGCTAGAGATAACCGCGGCGAAACCCCTCTTTATAAGGCGGCCGAATACGGCCGAACCGGTAAGGTTGAGATTTTAATCGCAAAAGGGGCAGATGTAAATGCCAGATCCGGCGAGAATAAAAAAGGAGATTCACCGCTCCATATGGCGGCCGGAAACGGCAAGCTGGAAACCGTCCGCTTACTCCTATCCAAAGGCGCCGACGTGAACGCCCGCAATCAAAAAGGGCAAACGCCGCTGGCCTATGCCTTGCACGGCAATAAATCCAAAAGCGCCGAGGTTCTCCGCAAACACGGTGCCCGTTAATAAGGAGTCGAACCATTTGAAGAAGAAGAATCGATTAAAAAAATGGATGATAGTGGGCATCATCGCCACCGCTGCTGTGGGCCTGCTGGGGATCGGCTACTTTTTCCTCTCCCTGCCGGATGTGTCTGATTTGAAGACCAAAAATCCCAAAACCACGGCCCTGATGGAGCAGCGAAAAAGCGAAGCCCGGCAGGCGGGAAAAAAATTGGCGATTCGCCAGCGCTGGGTGGATTGGAAGACTATTCCCGGGCTGCTGAAGGACACGGTGCGCATCTCCGAGGATGCGGGCTTTTACCATCACAACGGCATCGACTGGCAGGAGTTCAAAGAGGCCATCAAGAAAAAATACCATACCGGCAAACCGCTGCGGGGGGCCAGCACCATTACCCAGCAGTTGGCCAAAAACCTGTTTCTCTCCACCGGAAGATCGTACTATCGAAAGGTCCGGGAATTTTTTATTGCCAAAAAACTGGAACGGCACCTGTCGAAGGATCGTATTTTCTGCCTCTATTTAAATGTCATCGAATTCGGCCCCGGCATCTTTGGAGTGGAGGCGGCCTCGGAGTACTACTTTAACAAGCCGGTGGACCGATTAAGCCTGAGCGAAATCCTCCGCCTGGTGGCGGTTATCCCCAAACCCCTGCGGGTCACGCCCCGCTCGTCCACCTCCGGCTACCTGAAATGGCGATTCAACTTCCTGCTGGACAAGCTGCACAGGTATCAATATATTTCCGATGATGACTACCGCCGGTCAAAGCAGGAGTTTAGAGATTAGGCACATCCCCTCTATTTTTTCAGATCCTGGCGTTTCTCTTTAAAATATGTGGGGGTTAAGGTATTTTCATCCTCCATCTTCACACTGCCCTGGAAGTAGGCCCCATCGGCGATGGCGATCTGTTTGCAGGCGATATCGCCTCTAAAACTCCCGGTGGTACGGATTTCGATATTGTTTTTGGCCACCACCTGCCCATCCACATTCCCCTCTACGATCACATTATCGGCCACCACCTCGCCCTTCAACCGGCCCTTCTCGCCGATAATCAGCAGGGCCTTCAACCTGACTTTCCCCTCCAGTTCACCCTCTAAGTGGATATCATGATCGCCTTCCAATTTCCCGACGATCCTGGTGGCAGTACCGATAAACGTCTTGCCTTCGCCTTCACCCACAACATCGGTAAATCTCATGCTATTCATAACGCCTCCCTATCTTCAAATTTATCTTTTGCCGACCCGTTCTTTGGGTTTGTGAAAGAACCGGCCGATGATGTTTTGCAGTGTACCTTGATGTTTCTTGACCATGATCACGGTATGACGGCTCCGGCGGGCGATCCGTTCGGGGATGCTGCCAAACAGGATTTGCTGCATCACCCCTTCCCGGGCCGCGCCCATAACACAGGCATCGTACCTCTCCACCTCTTTCAGAATACCGGTGGAGATACTTCTGGCCTTGATCAGTCTGCCCTTTACCCTTCTAACCTTATCCTTGAGAAAATCCACCCCGGCGTCCACCCGTTCTTGATAAATCTCCCTCTGGGAGAGTGCGATACCCGGCGGCACCACCATGGTCACCTCCACTTCGCTGTTATAGGCGGCGGCAATGGCCGGGGTAATCTCCAGGGCAAAATTGGCATGGGGACCGCCGGAGGTGGGCAGCAGTATCGTCTTCATCTTTTCCAGGTGAACCATCTTGATCATCACCACGTCGCACTCGGCATTCATCACCACGTCGTCCAGTATGCCGCCGAAGACAGAACCCATGGTGTTGCTGAATCCCTTCCAGCCCATCACCATCAAGTCAATGTCCCGCTCCTTTACGGTGTCGATGATCGCCTTGTTCACGCTGTGGCCGATGCGCAGCAAGGCATTGACCACAACCTTGTTGGCTTTGCCGTACTCCGCTGCCTTAGCCAGGATACCCTTGGACTCATCCTTGAATTCGATACCCTGGGCAACCGGCAACTGTTCGGGAACCTCGATGATCCCTAAAGCCAGGATCTCACCTCGCCGCTCCCTGGCGATGGAGGCGGCAATGGTGATCAAATCCCCCACGTGATCCGGATGGGCCAGGGGCACCAGGATGCGGTAACCGGCCTTGACGGGCAATTTTTCCTCGTAGACAATCTGGGCCTCGGCCCGCTCTTTTTCCCGGTTCCGGGCATAGGCGTAATAGATGAAGCCCCCCAACACCAGCCATACCAGGGCGGTGGCCCAGGCAATGGGACTGAGGTGAAAGAGAAAATAGCCCAGGATCAATTGCAGCAGGATGGCCAGGATGGGAATCAGCGGCACCAGCGGCACCTTAAAGGGCCGCTTTATTCTCGATTTTCGCTTCCGTAAAGTAATCAATGTCCAGTTGACCTGCAGGAACAGCAAGATAAACATGATGTCGGCAGCAGCAGCCACATCTTCGATGGGCAGGACCAGGGCCATGAGCACGATCAGGATTACCGAAATAAATACCGCCATGTGGGGGGTGCGCTTTTGCGGGTGGATCTTGCCGAACACATCCGGCAGGTTCTTGTCGCGACCCATGGCAAAGGAGACCCGGGAGGAAGAATAGATGGTGGCATTCAGGGCCGACATGGTGGCGAACAGGCCGCCCAGTATCATCATCAGGTAACCCAGGGGCATAAACTGTTTGGCCGCTTCCACCATGGCCCCCTCTTTGGCAAAGGCCAGGTAATCCCAGATGCGGACAATTTCCGGATGGGCCTGCCGAAACGCTTCGGGGACCTCTACCGCGCCTAAGGCGATGAATCCCACCAATATGTATACCGGCACCACAATGGCCAACGATATAAAAATGGCCCGGGGGATATTCTTGCTCGGATTCTTAATCTCCTCCCCGCTCTGGACAATGATCTCGTAACCCTCGAAGGCGATGTAGGTCAAACCCATGGCCCCCAGCACACCGGCAAAGCCCTGGGGCATGAAGGGCTCGAACTTGGCAATCCATTGGGGATTTTTTAAGATGACCAGGAAACCCGATATGGCGAAGCCCGCCAAAATAACGACCTTGAGGATGGTGATATAACTGCCCCATTTACCGGTTTCCGAAGCCCCCCGGAAATTAACATACCCGAAGAATAGAACCACCAATACGGCTAAAACTTTTTGAACGGCTGCGGAGAGGTCACCCCCCCCAGGAAAGACCGACGTGAGCAGGGGCGTAATAATGGTATCCACCCGCAGGAAGCGGAGGGCCTCCCAGAAGTAGTAACCAAAGCCCAGGATGTAGAGACTGCAGGCCACGGCATGGGCAAACCAGCTCATCCAGCCGGCCTGGAAACCGCTCAGGCCGCCCAATCCCTCTTTGACCCAGAGGTAACCGCCGCCGGCCTCCGGAAAGGACGAACCCAGTTCGGCATAGGAGAGCGCGGTGAGCAGGGTCACCAATCCGTTCAGGCCAAAGGCCATAATAAGGGCAGGCCCGGCATGACCGGCGGCGATGCCGGTCAACACAAATATCCCGGCCCCGATCATGGCTCCCACACCGATCATGGTGACCTGAAAGAGGCCTAAATCCCGGCTCAACTGGGTCGGAATACTAACACCATTGTTTGATTGGTCGTTGTTATGATTCATACTGCACCATTTTTATTGTAAAATTTTATAAGAAACACAACGGATTGTAAAGTAAAAACCCTTTTTTATTCTACGGACGAAATAGAATTTTTATTTTATAGTTATACCTGGTGCATTTTTTGGCGGTTTGTGATAAAATTTCAAATAATTTAAGTTACTCTGAGAAAGTGAAAAATGGCCAGACGAACAATTAACATTAATATGGAAGATTTAATCAAGGCCTTTGACATCGGTTCCGACGACGTCACCCGTTATCTAAATATAAGCACTGGCAGAATCGCGGTACATACGAACTTCGGCGGCGGTTTCGACGAGACGGGCCGGCAAATCGAATCCAGGAATGCGTTCGACAGTGCCGAATATGTGGAGATTACCGGTACACTGACTTACGAAGCTTACCGGGATATGGAAAAATTTAAAGAGACGGTAAAAGATAAATACCTGCGGGCTAAACTGGGGGCGGTACTGACCAAACCCAACCCCTTCTCCAGTTTCAAGCAGGCTTTGCTGGAAAACCCCGAGGAAAACGGCCGCTGGTACAAGTTTCGCCGGGAGTGCATCCGCCAGCGCATCTATACCTGGCTGGAAGAAAACAACCTCGACCTCGCCGAATAGCCATTAGCAATGACCATTGCAAATATGCGAAATTCGCCATAAAACCGAACTTCTGGAATCACTTTAAGGCTGCAGAACAACGAGGTTTTTGATATCGTCATCATAGTGGAGTGGTTCCAGAAGTAACAGCCAGCCTCTCTCATAGGGATCATGCATCAACCTGGACAAATCCTCCTCTAATTCTTTGTTGACCTGAATCACTCTACCGCTGACAGGGGCCCATAACCGATGGGTCTGGTTATTAGAAGCCTTCAGCCTGATACAGGCTTCTCCCTGATGCCTGGTTTCGTTTTTTTCGGGAAACTCGATAGATGCAAGGCCTTTAATTGCTCTAAGCAGCGCATGGTGGATGCCGATGCGTACCTTGCCATCTTCTTCCATCTTTACCCAGGTATGGCTGGGTATACAATACAGGCCCTCGGGTATGGAAATTTCCACCAGCCTGTCCTCCTTGATATTCAACCTGGATGCCACTTCCTCGTATACATACCTCATTTCCAGGGCCCTGGCCACCAGGCTGCGCAACTCATTAGGGGTAAAGGGTTTAGGTATATAATCAAAGGCACCCAACTTAATTGACTGAACCGCCGTTTGAATCGACGGATATCCCGTGATCATTATAACCGATACATCTGGTTTCTTATTCTTTATCTCCTTTAAAAGATCAATCCCGCTTATTCCAGGAAGCATCAAATCTACAACAATAATCGCATACCTGTTTTTTCCTGCGATCTCTAAAGCTTCATTCCCACCAAATACCATATCAACCCCATACCCATCAGCCCTCAATACACTGGCCACGCCTTCACAGATCGATTTATCGTCATCCACAACCAAAATATTGGCTTTATACATCATTTTTTCCCTCCTTTAATCCCTTATTTCTTTCGGGGCATATAAGGCAAGGTAATCGTTACGGTGGTGCCCTCACCGACTTTGCTGGTCAAATTTACTTTACCTTCATGATCTTTGACAATTTCTCTTACAAGAGAGAGACCTAACCCAATACTGCCATCAATATTCTTCCCGGCATACCTGCCCCTCTCAAAGACATCAAATACCTGATCGATTTCATCTTCAGGTATACCGACACCCGTATCACGGATTCTTATCGAGATATTCTTACTTTCAATATCTTCCGCACAATCGATGGAGATTTGCCCAATTTCTTTGTTGTATTTAATGGCATTCATGAGGATATTATTGAACACCCTTAAGAGAAATGTATAATTCCCGCTCACAAATCTCTCACCCCATAGTTCGGGGTGATAAGTTAAGGTGATATTCCTACTATCAGCAAAAGGTTTCACCGTATGGATGGATTCTTTAACTATATCGAAAATTCTAAGGGTCTCTCTTTTCATCTTCGAGTTATTTGAAGGCACGGCACAATCCAATATGTCATCCACCATTTTGATAAGGGTTTCAGCCTTTTGACTGGCCCTGGCAACCAGATCCCGGGTCTTGTTTATATCGCTCACGTATCCTTTTTCTATGACACCTAATAGATCGATTATTGCCGATAGGGGGGCCTTTAGATCATGAGCCAGTATGGCCAATGCCTTCCTATCGTCGCTCATATCATGCATTATTTCTCCAGTGTGTCTACAAGATTCAATATGGGCCCTCCATCACTGCTGACAATTCACGCATTTCCAGTACCTCTTCTTTATCTCATTATATACATCTTCAACCAAAAGAGGGGGCAGCCCTCACAGCAGGCAAAATCAAAAAAGGCAACTTTTATTTTGAATTTGATTAGATCGCCCCCCTTATATGATTTATATCGCTGTAATAAAATACCGGTCCATCCTGGCAAATATAAAAACTATCCATCTGGCAGTGACCGCATTTCCCGACTCCACATTTCATTCTCCTTTCAAGTGAAACAATAATGTGGTCATCCGAAAACTCCATATCATGCAATCCCAATATGACATACTTGTACATGACCGGTGGTCCTACAATAATGGTATAGGTTTCACCGGGGTCAATACCTGTAAGTTTTGGGAATAGTGTCGTAATCACACCCACATTATCTTTCCATTCTTTTGGGTGCCAATCGGGAACAGGGCCTCGATTGGATATGTCCATCTTCAATAACTCAAGATAGTCAGAAAGATCGGTTGTGTCTACAGTTTCATGACATACAATATCATCTCTTTTTTTCCATTCTTCCAGTTCATCTACAAAGAGCCGTTGAGTCAAATTCTTGCATCCAAACAAAATTGAGATATCCTTGTAATCTTCTCTATGCTGCAAGGCATAAAGAATGGCCGATCTTGAAGGCACCAGACCTATTCCCCCGGCTATAAACAATAGACTTTTCCCTTTTAAATTGTCCATAGGGAAAGATGTCCCATAAGGCCCCCTAACACCGATATGATCTCCTAATTCTAAAGAATGAATGGCATTGGTGACTGTACCTACATTCCGGATTACCATCTCGAACTTCTTGTTATCAGAAGGGGGCGAAGAAATGGAGATGGGAGCCTCCCCAATTCCCGGTATGGAAATTTCTACAAATTGACCAGGTAGATGATTTAAGAAACGGTTCTTTAATTCAAATTCGAAAAAGGTGTCAAATGGGGTCATTATCTCCTTCCTGGTTAATGTTGCCTCCTCCGGTAGGTAAATCGAAGTCTCCAGTATTTCTTCTGTGCATGTACAATCTTCATTCATTTTTTCCTCCTTATTTGTTTATTTTTTTATCGACACTTTTTTTGCACTTCATTTTTAGTAAGATCCAGCCATTCTTTGATGAGTTTTAGAAGATCGTCAATTAGCTCCTTCGCTCTGGTGAGTAACTTCTTCTGTTTTTCCTCAACGTTCCCGACGATACCGGTGAGAATCACTTCAAGGCTCTGCTGAACTGTAGCCAGGGGGCTCTGCAGTTGGTGCGATACCATGGTGATAAAAAAATCCCTCATTTTTTCTTTTTGATTCTCCAGGGTAATGGATCTAAGGATTAATCTTCTTCTTTCTAGACCTCTTTCAATGATGATGCGCAGCTCATTTGGGGTAAAGGGCTTTGGTAGAAAATCGTAGGCTCCCCTTTTGAATGCATCGATGGCTGATTCCATGTTTGCATAGCCGGTAATAACAATGGCAACAATAGTCGGATCTATTTCCCTGACTTTGTCCAGCACCTCCATTCCGTTTATTCCGGGCATCTTGATATCAACCAGGACTAAATCGGGATTTGACAATTTTATTTTTTCCAGTCCGGTCATTCCATTCTCGGCTGTAGCCACACAATGCCCATCTTTGGTGAGCACCAGGGAACAGGAATCTCGCATGGATTGTTCGTCATCAATAATTAAAATGGTTGACGGTTCATTCATTTCAATAACTCTTCGACAGGCAGAAACCGGGGATGCCGGGGGTTCTCGCTAACAAATTTGAATCCAGTTTGCGGGGCATCGTCAACAACCGGCATATTCTTTTTTTTACGCATTTAATACCTCATTTATCAGTGTTTAGCTAATTGCTTTTATTGGCTTTTTTGTTTGATTGATTATGGGTAACTTAATGGTAAAAGTTGCACCCTCGCCAACAACGCTCTGAACATCAATACTTCCTTTATGTTTTTCTATATAACCGTAAATAATCGCTAAACCAAGTCCGGTCCCATGACCGACTTCTTTGGTGGTGAAAAAGGGTTCAAATAATCTCTTCATATTATCCTGGCTGATGCCGCAGCCGGTATCCGTAAACGCCACTTCAACAAACCGTTTATCCTGCGAGAGCCTATTTGCTACGGTTAGTTCGCCCCACCCACCCATGGCTTCAGCCGCATTAATAATAATATTCATAAAGACCTGCTGAATCTGGGTGGTATCAATCTCAACTTCCGGTAAATCGGGTTCGATTCGTGTAGTAATTCGAATGTTCTGAAATAAGGTTTGTTTTTCTACCAAAGATAAAGTAGAGCGGAGAACATCATTTATAATAGCGAGTTTCATTTCCGGTTCAGTCTGGCGGGCAAAATCCAGAAGTCCCTTTACAATTTCTTTGCAGCGCGTTGATTCCTTCACAATTGTTTCTAAATTCTTCCTGATAGGTCCTTTGATATCAGGATCCTCCAACAAAATGTGGCTGAAAATAATAATGCTGCATAAAGGATTATTTAATTCATGAGCCACTCCTGCGGCCAATTGACCAATCATGGCCAGTCTTTCAGACCTGCCAACTATTTCCTTCGCTCGCGCCTTCAACTGCTCATCTCTTTCTGTAATTGCCTGTACCATAAAGTTAAACGCCCTGCCTAATTTTCCTATTTCATTCCCCGGTTTGACCTTTACATTTTGGTTCAAGTCACCATCGGCCAGTTTCTGGGCCGCAGACACCAAATCTCTCAGCGGTTTAGTAATACCACCGGCCAGTATGTACGAAATCAAGAAAGCGACGATTAAACCACCCACCGTAATTCCAAGAAAAATCCAGAAGGTCTCCTTTTTCATATCAATAAACTTATCTTCAAGAATACCGACATACAAAATCCCAATGATATCGCTGTTTATATTTCTAATAGGCTCGTAGGCGGTAATATACCAGTCGTTCACCACAAAGGCGCGGCTTTTCCATGTCTTGCCTCTCTTCAAAACATGATCGTATACTTCAGCCGACACCCGGGTACCAATAGATCGAGTCCCGTCTTTATTTTTAACATTTGTAGAAATCCTGGTGTCTTTCAAAAAAATCGTGGCTGTTCCAATCTCCCTACCTTTATAAGACATTCCTTTGTATACTGTATCCTTAACCTTATCGACAATTTCAAAATTTTTATTGAGCAATACCCCTCCATAGATAGCACCCAGTAACTCGCCGTTATCATCAACAACAGGAGAAGCCGCCTTTAGCATCAAACCAGAGGTTTCCTCCGTTTGCTGCCTGGGCACAGCCTTTGATGTTGGAATGAGTCTGATACGGGCCTGCTCAGCCAGCGCTGCCGATTCTTTAGCCAGTTCATGGTAGGGAACAATAACAGTGGTAGCAAGTGATTGCCTGATTGCCAATACTTTTTTAACAAGCATATCTTCTCTCTGAGAATCACCGTAAAGACCGGGATTCTGGGAGCGAACGAGCACACGCCCATTCCGGTCAATAACAGTAAGAACATCCAGGCCGCTGGTTTCCCTGCTCAGCTTGAGTGCAGCAAGTAAAATTTCACGATTATTTTGTTTAATTGCCTCTCGCACAGCAAACCGTCTAAGCGAGGTGAAGCGAACCGCTTCCTGGATCTCTTTCAATTTTTGTAGGTATACCTCCCGGGCTGCATTTAAATCCATCTCAACCTTGGTTTGTGCTTCTCTAACAATTCCTTTGCCGATAATGTGAAATCCAACCCCCAGGGTAATGATAACTATGGCTACGATGATCATCAAAAAACTAAGGATTAACTTAGCTCTAATCGACATTTTCATCCTCATATCCTGGCGATTTCCAGGTCCAACGATTCTTGGAATATATTTACATTCCCGGTATCTATTTCCCTCTTACTCCATCTATACTCTATTTGTATTACCATCATACTCTAATAATATTATCACTCTCGATTTTTGTCAACTAAAATAATTTTTTTGGCGGCATCTGGCAGTAATTGCCAATCGTTCAGGTGAATGGGGAATTGAGTTGGCTTCAACGATTCCCGAATAATTTGCCTGGATAAAGCGTATAGCCGTCTGCATTCATTATCGACATCCTGGGGGGTTTTTTGAGTTTCAGGCCGGCACAGCCGACTTCACCTTTTTTATTGACGGCCACAAACTTCTCGCTGGGGGAGAACGCGGGATTGACCTGCCTGTACTTCTCAACAATCATAGCGACCGCATCCTCACAGGCCTGCTGGGGCGTCCGTCCCTGCTTCATGCCCAGCACAATATAAAAACTGGCACAGGATTTGATCACATCTTCGCCCCGGCCGGTGGCACCGGCAGCCCCCACCTCGTTGTCCACGTAGAGGCCGGCCCCGATAATCGGCGAATCCCCTACCCGACCGGGAATCTTGAAGGCCAGGCCGCTGGTACTGGTAATGCCGGCAATATGGCCGTGCTGATCCACTGCCAGTACATTGGTGGTGCCGTAATGGTGCTCTTTTTCTTCCGTCATGCCCAAACCCAGGGCCTTTTGTGGAGGCGTCTGCAAGTGCTCCGGCGGCCCCCAGTCATCGTTCTCGCTGAGACCGTTTTTCCAGCGCAGCCAGATATTGCGGGCCTTCTCGGTCAGTAAATTCTCCTCTTTAAAGCCCCACTTCCTGGCAAATTTCAGGGCATCGTCACCCACCAGCAGCACATGGTCGGTTTTCTCCATCACCACCCGGGCCAGCGAACTGGGGGTCTTGATGCTTTCCAGCGAGGCCACTGCACCGGCATTGTAGGTGCTGCCGTCCATGATGGAGGCGTCCAGTTGCACCACCCCCTCCTCGTTGGGCAGCCCACCAAAGCCCACACTCACGTCTTCGGGGTCCAGTTCGATGATGTTGGTGGCCCGCTCCACCGCATCCAGGGCCGAACCGCCCCCAGCCAGGATTTCCCAGCCTGCCTTTAGTGCTTCCTGGCCGGTGTTATTCGTATGGCTGGTAACGATGATGGGAAGCTTACTGCCCTTCCGGTTTGCCCCCACACCAAAGGATTTCAAGAAAAACAGGCCGGTTCCGAATCCAAAGCTCTTTCTCACAAACTGACGCCGCGATATACCGTTCATATCCAGACCTCCTATAAAAAAATTATGAATGAAGCATCGTTCCCTATAAATGTAAACGAATTACCCCTAAATTTCAACAAAAAAATACGAGAGGGATGAGATATCTGTTATGAAATTTTTATTTAAGGAATAAACTGACAAAATGGAGGAAAAATATGAAACGTAAAAGAGTGTCCAGGAAATTATTAGTGCCGGGTGGAATTTTGCTGCTTTTATTTACATTTTTAATCGCGTCAGACTTCTTATTTCCCCAACAGACCCTCAAGCAGCGGGTAGCCAGAAAGAGATTAACACTATTAAAAAACGACTTAACCATTAAAATCGTGCAGTGCCCCAAAAGCGTAGTGAAAGCCGGTGAGGATCTTAATGCCGGTTTTCAGGTGAAGGCCCGCAGTACCTTTTCAACTCCTGTCAACAATGTCGTTGTAGACCTTATCCTGACATCCAGCCCCACCTATCCGTCCCCTGCCCCGGTGGCGATCTATTCCCCCAACTATTCGGACAATGTACTGTTAAAGGGCGGCAGGGAAAACATTTCCTTTCCAGGAGCCGGTACCGTCAATGTGCCGTTAAACGGCTCCAACACCATTCCCGCCGATACCCCCTCCGGTATATACTACCTGGGGGCGGTAATCGATGCCGGAAACAAGGTAAAAGAGGCCAGTGAGAGAAACAACGTATCCTTTTGCAAGTTAAAGGTGATTGGAACCGACATTAAGAGAATACCCGATTTAATCGTTCCGGCTATCAATTTTAAGAAGGTAAAAAAGGGCGTCGACGTCAGTGGTAACGTTTACTGGATTTTCAACGTGCTCATTACCGTACAGAATCAAGGCACCGCTGCGGCCGGGCCGTTCAAGGTCCTGCTGGAGAGAAAAGTCGGCCCCGGTGGGACTTTCATCAAGGCATGTCAAACATGTGTGATTGGCGTTACCGGATTGGCAGCCGGACAAACGCTGACCCTACCGCCCAGGCAATTTAACAACGCCAATAACATGAATTCTACATTCAGGGCTACCGCAGATATCACCAATGTGGTAGTGGAAGCCGACGAAACCAACAATAGGAGCATAGCCTCATTCACACCTTAAATTAATAGGTGCTGCGGGAGAAGTAGACCATCTCCACGCCGGTGGAGTGGTCACGCCAGGCCACCTTGATGTTGCCGCTGCTGTCCACCCCGATCACCGGCTGGTAGGATGCCCCAGGAGTGCTGCACACCTGAACCGTCTGGCTCCAGGTGGAGCCGTTGTCGATGGAGCGGCGGAAATAGACGTCGTCGGAATGGTTCCAGACCACATTGATGTTGCCCACTGAATCGACTGCCATATCGGGATAGGTGTTGCTGAGCCCGTTGGCGGTTATGTTGAGCGGTGAGCTCCAGGTGGCGCCGCTGTCGGTGGAACGGCTGAAAAAAACCTTGTAATTGCCGGAAAAATAGTTATCCCGTTTGGCCCAGACCAGGAAAATATAATTATTGGTAAGATCCACCGCTATTTTCGGTCCGCCTGAATAATGGCCCTCCTGCCCTGAGTTTACATTGATACCGGAGGTCCAGGTGACACCGCCGTTGCTGGAGCGGCGGAGATGGGTGTACCAGGCAGTCTTGGCGGTGGCATAGGTCTTTCTCTTTTTCCAGGCAGCATACAGGTTGCCATTGCCGTCAACGGCGATAGCGGGATACATGCCGTAGTTGGAAACCGATATCAGCAGCGGCGTCGTCCAACTGGCGCCATTATTGGTGGAGCGGGTAAAATAGATATTGCCCGGCCGCGCTTCCGCCTCACTCAATTGAAACAGCACATTAATATCGCCGCTGCCGTCCACCACCATATCGCCCTTGGAGCTGTCCGTATACAGGGGATAGGCCGGATCGGAAAGCTTCACAGGCGTATTCCAGGTCTGGCCGCTGTTGGTGGAACGGTGGTAATAGACATTGCCGTCGCTGTAGCGGCAGTGGAGACAGTTGAGGTTGCCGCTCTCATCCACTGCCAGCACCGGCCAGTAGGGCATGTTGGGTGCGTGCTTGGTGACCTGGAGGGAAGTGCCCCAGGTATCGCCTCCATCGGTAGACCTTTTCATATACAACATCTCCTCGGTGTACGATATGACCTTTGACCAGCCGGCATTGACGGTGCCGTCGGCCTCCACCGCCATGGTGACGCCTTTGGTTTCCGGGAAACCGGTGGAAATTCTGGCGGCAGTGGTAAACTGGTGGTTGTGGCGCACGGTAAAATCACGGGAACCGGAATCCCCGCCGCCGGGCGAAGGGTTGCGCACCAGCACCACCACATTGGTGGTCAATATGCCAGCTACCTCCCCGTCAAAGGCACCGGCCAGTACCGTGTCGGCCGGTTCGATCTCACAGGTCAATTCCGTAGTGCTGACATAGTTGGCGGTCATCTCCGTGCCGTTAAAGACGATTTTGGCGCCGGAGACAAAATCGCTGCCGGTGGCGGTGAGGGTAAAAGTCGGCATGTGGGCCACCTTTGAGGTGGGCGAAATCGTGGTCAGGGTGGGAATGGGATTGCTGGTGGGGGGCGGTCCGTTGGGGCCGTTTCCATCCCCGCCGTTACAAAAAAACAAAAACATCAATATCAAAACCCCAATTGATAACATAAATACTCTCTTCATCTTCACTTCTCCTTATTTTTATTTAAATAGTTTCAACTCTCCGGTTCCACAACTATCCATCGTATTCTCATGGTTTATTATAGTGAAACAATCTCAAGAAGTAAAGTCAAATTAACAAAAAAGTCACACCGGTAGATAGGAGAGTTGAAAGCCAGTACACCTTGTGGCATAATGTCTGCACAGTGAATGATGAAGGGTTTTCTTACGATCGGGATTATTACCTGTCGGAGTGTGACGGCTGCGTGCAGTTTAATAACAGCAGGGGCAAAGTCCTGGGCAAGCGGCTCAAGAAGATGCTGGGATTGGCTGCCCCGGAGCCGGGCATGCAGTTGCTGGACGTGGGCTGCGGCCGTGGAGAGCTGGTACTGCACAGCGCCCTGTCTAAAGCTTTTGCCTGGGGCATCGATGAGGCCGCCGAAGCCATTGCTATCTCGAGGGAAACACTGAATTTCTGGAAGAGCGAATATCCCTGGATCGATCGCCATGCCCACTTTCAGCAGGCCGACGGCCGCCATTTACCCTTTGACAACAGCTTCTTTGACACCGCCATCCTGACGGATGTGGTGGAGCACCTGGCGCCGGAGGATTTAGAGCAGACATTACAGGAGCTCAGGCGGGTGCTGAAAAAGGGGGGAAGGGTCGTCATCCATACATCGCCGAATAAATACTATATCCCGGTGACCGGCCGGCTGTTTGCCCTGGTTTCCCGGCTGCTGTATGGACGTCCCCACGTCATTCCCTGGCGCATCCGGCCCCTCCTGCCCCGGGGTTTGCAGCATGATGTACATGTCAATGAACAGAGCCGCGCCAGCTTGAAGAGAATCTTAAAAAAAACCGGCTTAAGAGTAGACAAAACCTGGTTTGAACTCAACCCCCACTATATCGATGCCCTGTTCCCGGACCAACGGGGGTTTCGCTTCATCAATGCCCTCAAAGCGGTACTCCCGCTCAAACACCTTTTCTACGCCGATCTATACTGCCTGGCCCGGGCCTGACCCGGCTGCCCGGCCGCGCATCTTTTCCACGCAGCATTCGGCACATATCGGCAGGTGGCCGGGTCGCTGAAATAGCCGAAAAAACCTGCGGTGCCGTTCATTTCCCCACAGGGCTTCCAGGTTCTCCTGCCGGAGGCTGCCGATCGTATATCCCGGCAGCATGGGACAGGGGATCAAATCGCCACCGGGATTGACGACAAAGTTGTGGTGGATAAAGGTGCACCTGGTCGCTTTGTCAGGCTGAGAAAGCCCTGTTTCCACCTGCAGGTCGATACCCACCGCCTTAGACCAGGCCCCGGCCCGGTCTAAAAATGGCCGAACTGCGGCCAATTCGGCCTCCCTTAGCCTCAGGTCGCCGGACACCGCATAGCTGTGCAGTCCCACCACATCCTGACTAAAGAGTTCATTGGTTTTGGCCATAATATCTCCGCCCACCACCGAGATCAATTGAAAACGCAGTCCATTGACGTCCAGCTTCCGGGCGATTGCCAGCATCTCCGTCAGATAACGGTGGTTGAGTCTTGATATGGTGGTGTATATAAAAACTTTTGGCCTCTTCCGTTTCCTTACTTTTTTAATACGCTGGAGGGTAAGAATATTTTGAAAGACCCGGTGGAATGTGCCCTTTACCCCCCGGATGGTGTCGTGGATCCGGGCCGGGCCGTCCAGGGAAAAAATGACGGTATCCAGACCGGAATCAAGGAGTCGATTGATAGACCTCTCATCTAACAGGGACCCGTTGGTCACCAGCGCTGTGGACAGGCGGTTTTGCCGGGCCTGGTCAATGATTTCCCATATGTTTTGATCCAGCAGTGGCTCCCCGCCCACGTAACTGATCTGCCGGATACCGGAAGCCGCCGCACGGGACTGGAGGTCACATATCTCATTAAAGTCGAGACGGCCGGAGGCCCGCCGCCTGACCTCAAATTCCTGGCGCCAGATGTTGCAGGTCCGGCACTTCAAGTTGCAGGCAAAAGCCAACTCCAACACACATCGATCAGGAAACCTCTTCATTACCCTTTGGCTTTAACCTATACAGCACCGGGCCCATAAAACCGGCTTCATTGACTTCGGCAATATACAGACCGGGCTGGAAGTGGGCGTTCGTTTTTAATTTTCGCTCCGATAGACTTTCCAAAAGTGCACCGGCTTCCCAGTCCTGACTGCCGTCACTCAACAATAACGGCAACTTTTTTTCAACCATCTTCGACAGAACTTCTCTTAAATCCATATTTTCCTCTTACATAACTAATACGACGGCAAAAAAACTAAGTTCACAGGTTCATAAAATTATCGACTGCTTGATTCCTCTGCCTATATCTTTTAAAATACAATATGAATATTAATATCATTCTATTGATTGTCTCCCTTATCGTGATTTTCGGCTACATCGCCGAATGGGTATTCAGGAAAACCAATATCCCGGATATCCTCTTTTTGATCGTGTTGGGTTTTCTCATCGGCCCCAATGTGTCGGGCATCATCAGCCCCGAATCCCTGGGTCAGTTGGCACCGCTGTTTACCGCCTTCACCCTCCTTTTCCTGATGTTTGAGGGGGCCTTATCCATCGATCTTAAATCCCTGGCCGCGGGTATCGGTTCGGGGATTTCCATCGGCCTGTTTAACTTTTTGCTGTCGGCCTTACTCATTTCGGGAATCTTCTATTTTTTACTAGCCAACGTAGCCACGGCACTGATGCTGGGATTCTCCCTGGGAGGGATCACGTCGGCCTTTGTCATTCCCCTTTTGCAGCAATTGAAGGTGGAGAAAAAAATATATTCCGTCCTAACCCTGGAATCGGCGTTGACCGATGTGCTGGCCATTGTGCTGGGCGTCACCATGATGGAGATCAAAACATTGAACGTGATCAACATCCGGAATGTATTAGCCCAGATATCCTCTACGTTTGCGGTGGCCGGGATTGTGGGCATTGCCGGGGGCGCCCTGTGGGTTTTCCTCGAGTATACCGGTAAATTAATTGAACGGGACAAGAACTACCTGCTGACCATTGCCTACCTGATGGTGGTCTACTTCATCACCGAATACTTAGGCGGAAACGGGGCCATTGCCGCCCTGTTTTTCGGCATTTCACTGGCCAACTCCGACATCCTCATTTTTATGGGCAGACGCATCCACAAAGGAAAGAAAAAAATCATCGAAGCGAGCCGGCAGAGCAAAACCAGGGATGAACGGGTGGTCTCCAACCAGGAGCGAAGATTTTTCCACGAAATCTCTTTTTTCCTCAAGACCTTCTTCTTCGTCTATATCGGCCTGCTGTTGAACCTGAAAGACCTGAAAGTCATCGCAGTGGGTTCGGCCACTGCCGTGGGCTTGATGCTCTCGAGAACCCTGACCAGCTTGCTGACCCGCAGTTACAAAAAAGCGGACCGCCTATTGATCAACGCCCTATTTGCCCGGGGCATTGCCCCGGTGGCCATCATCCTGATCGCCTTAGAAAGGCAGCTCATCGACCAGCAGTGGATCGTGGACACGGTCTATTTCGTCATCACCGCCACCATCATCCTCAGTTCCCTGCGGGTCTTCCTCTACCGCCTGAGACTAAAAAGCCCTCAATCGTAAGGCGTAGTTCACGGACTACAGGTGGGTGGTCCAGAATTCTATCATTTTGTTGAAGAGGTGGATGCGGGCCGGGGGATCGGCTATGCCGTGTTTGCGCATGGGATAGACCATCATGTCGAAGTTCTTGCCCGCCTCGACCAGGGCATCGACAAAGGCCCAGAGATTCTGGATGCGGACATTGTCGTCGTAGGTGCCGTGCACCAGGAGAAGGCGGCCGTGGAGATCTTTGGCCCGTTTTAGCAGGGAGGCATTTTCGTAAACCTGGGGAAAATCCTGGGGCAATTTCATGCCGAATTCGGACCACTTGGGCGAGTGGTGGCGCAGGTCGGAGGCGGCAGCCACGGCAATCCCGGCCTTGAACTCCTTTGAATGGGTCATGGCCACCAGGGTGGAGCAGCCGCCGTAACTCCAGCCCCAGATGCCCACCCGCCCCGGGTCTACAAAGGGCTGTGACTTCAACCAGCCGATCCCGTCCAGCAGGTCGGCCGCTTCGTCAGCGGTATGCATCTTCTGAAATACGGTCTTCTCCAGGCTGTGGCTGATGGCAGTGGCGCTGCGGATGTCCACGTTAAACACCAGGAAACCTTTGTTTAACAAAACCTGGTTATAAAAGGTATAGCGGTTCCAGAAATTGAGTACCAGCGGCGCCTGGGGACCGCCGTAGTGGTAGATCACCACCGGGTATTTTTTGGCAGGATCAAAATCAGCCGGCTTCCACAACTGGGCCGGCAGGGGAAAGCCGTCCCGGGCCGGGATGAAAAATTGTTCCGGGAACCGGAGATCAAATCGCTCTTTTAGCCCCCGGCCGGTCTCGGCCACCGCCATCAACCGTTCCCCGCTGCGCCGGTGCAGGGACACCGCCGGCGCCTGCGTTATGGTGGAGTAATAATCCAGGTAGTACCGGCCATCGGGGCTGAAGATGACGGCATGAAATCCATCCTCCTTCGTAATCCGCCGCAGCCCCCTGCCGTTGAGGCCGACGGTATAGAGGTGGCGCTCCAGTGAGGACTTCTTTAGGCCGGTAAAATAGAGCCGCCCCTGTTTTTCATCGACATAGGTCACCGATTTGCCGGACCAGAAGGACAACTGGAAGGGGCCCCGCACCGCCCAGTTGCCGGAGGTGACGGGATTGAGGAGTCGGCCTTTCAGATCGTAGCGGTACAGGTGTTTGTAGCCGCTGCGTTCCGAGCCCCAGATAAACTGCCTCCCCTTCTTTAAAAAGTAGATGTCGTCCAGGACATTGACCCAGGCCTCGTCCCTCTCGGTTAAAATCCGGCTGGCCTTACCGCTGGCGCTGTCCACAAAATAGAGAATCAACTCATCTTGGGCCCGGTTTAAGGTCTGCACCGCCAGTTGTCGGCCGCCGGGCAGCCAGTCTACATGTACCAGGTAGGCAAATTGGTCCCTCTCCATGTCCAGGTCCAGCCAGCGGATGGTCTTCTCTGTCTCTTCTACGGAGACGATCCCCAACCGTACCGTTTCGATGGCTCCGCCGGTAATCGGATAGTACTGCTCAATGATCCTGGGGAAATGGGGCCGGAAATCTTTATAATAGATTTTGCCCACCGGCGAGAGATCGATCCGCAAGAAGGCCAGGCTGCGAGAATCGGGGGCCCACCAGATGCCTGCCTGTCGGCCCATGAACACATCCTCGCCGTACATGAAGGAGAGTTCGCCGTTGAGCAGGTTATCGGCACCGTCATGGCTGAGCCGGGTTTCCTGGCCGCTGTCGAGATCAACGACAAAGAGGTCGTGCTGCCGCACAAAGGCCACCCTCTTACCGTCGGGCGAAAAAAGGACACCCAACTCCGCCTCTTTGTTCTCCGTCAGGCGGCTAAAGGTGCCGGTTTCGAGCCGCAGCAGGAAGAGGTCGCTGTCGAAATTGTAGACCGCCTGCACCCCTTTTTTGTCCAGGGCTGCAGGTACCGGCAGGCTGGAAGGGCACTTCTCCTTGCCCAACATTTTTTCTAATTGGGCCAGGACCTGTTTGGCCTCCACCAGGGTATGCCGCCGGCCGGTTTTGGGGTCCAGCCTTTCAACCAGGCGTTCCGCCTCGGGCCGGCCCACATCGTAAACAAGCAGGGTGTTATCTTCCAGCCACTGCACATACGGCAGGGCAGCGGCCCTCAGCCCCTCCGGGCCGTAGATCCACTCCACCGTCATCTCTTCTTTCCCCTTCTCCTGCTTCTGCTGCCCGGCAGCCGCACCAACACTCAGGAACAAACACAAAAATCCCACCACCATCACTTGAACCAAAACCAACTTCTTCATCCACACACCTCCAATAAAATCTTTTCACAAAAACAATATTCTATGTACGTCCCCTCTAACCGAAAAGTTCCCCCCCAAATTCTCACCCCCCTACCGGGAAAATAACTTTTTAACGAGTTTTTTGATGTCTATCCCCACGCCCATAAAATTGGGCTGGAACATGATAATATCGTCGGCCTTCCTTAACAGGGTCTCCTCATCGTTATATTTCTCCTTCAGGCTCCGCAAGACCTGTAAAATCTCCTCTTCGTTGTTTTTCTTCACCTGAAACGAAAGGGGCGGTGCGTGAAAAGGTGAAAATTTTGGTGGAGGCGGCAATGGAAAGCCTGGGGAACAAACGAAAGGGGACAAACCAGGAAGCCCCATGTTTTCGATTTGTTGGAATGGTGGAAGAAAGGAGGGATGAAAAAAATAGATTTTAGGTGAACCGGGAAAGATCGAGGACGGTGTAGGGGACGCAGATCTGCGTCCCCTAAAACTCCCGGGAACAGCCCCACCGCAGTTCCCAGCAGCCAAATCGCTGTCCCGAGCAGCTTCATCGCTGTTCCGGGCAGCTCAATCGCTGTTCCGAACTACAGTAACGCAGCTCTAAACTGTTGTATCGCAGCTTTTAACTGCAGTAACGCAGTTTTTAACTGCTCTATCCCAGTTCTGAACTGCTGTATCGCAGTTCTGAGCAGCTATATCGCAGTTCGGAGCAGCTCGATCGCAGTTCGGAGCAGCTTCACCGCAGTTCTGAGCTGCTGCATCGCAGTTCTGAGCTGCTGCATCGCAGTTCGGAGCAGCTCGATCGCAGTTCGGAGCAGCTTCACCGCAGTTCTGAGCTGCTGCATCGCAGTTCTGAGCAGCTCGATCGCTGTTCGGAGCAGGTAAATCGCGGCTCTGGGAGAGGGTTTTGGCCTATATT
>CBFDCR010000052.1:0-36808 GCA_965603365.1 uncultured bacterium | reverse complement strand
CTCGGCACCAATCTAGATCACAAAGTCACATAGTCTTGCACTGCGCACATTTTCCAAATCTAGTACCCTGTCCCATAATTTTTGCCCCAATTATTTTACTGGCATTACCCCATTTTTTCATGCGCACCTCAACATTTTTTCAAGAAGTAACCCCTGCAGTACATTTTAATAATTTTTTGTTTGACATTTTATATCATATTGGATATAAACAGTAGATGGAATGGTCAATCGACTGGGGACCAGCCAGTCGGCCATTGCCCGGATCGAAAGCGGCAAAAGGAATCCCTCCATCAATTTCCTGATTAAGCTGGGCCAGGTGTTGGGCAAAAAGCTTGAAGTTAACTTCGTTTAATGGTGGTGGGGTTTGAAATAGGCCTGTTCAAACTCCTTTACCAAATCCCTTAGCTTTTGAATCAGGGATAAATCCGTAGACTGTTTGGCCATCATGGTGAAGACCAGCAGGTGATGCAGCAGTTCCAATTGGTGCCGGTAGTGGGCGTATGCCTTTTTATCGTCGGGGGCAACCGGTTTGATCCGCTGGGTTAAGAAGTAATAACCCACGATTTGATCCATCTCCTCGGCATGTTTTTCCTTGTTTACCACCCAGCGCACGATCTGGTTGTAATTCGGGGCCGCCTCTCTGGACAGCGCCATCACCTGGCTCATGGCCTTCTCGATGGTCGTGATGTGCTCGTAGAGCATCTGGATGCGCATCTTGTCGTCATAGATGCCGCAGGGCACCTGGCAGTGGCCCAGCAGTGTTTTAGCGGTAAAAAAAACGATCAGTGCCGTAAGCAGCACCAAAAAAGCTTTTTTGTTCTTGATCATACTTTCCTCCTATTATCCTTACCTTCCTGCCACCTATTATATAATTTCAAGCCCCAAAGTCAAGTAAACCAAAATTTAAAGCGGGAATGTTGGAATGATGGAAAGTAATATGTCCCGGTAGGGACAGCTTTGTCCCTGGTGGGGATATTTTTTGTCCTGGTGAGGACATTTTTGCTCCCGATAGGAACATTTTTGCTCTCGGTAGGGACATTTTCGCTCCTGGTAAGGACATTTTTGCTCCTGGTGGGGATATTTTTTGCCCTGGTAAGGGCATTTTCGCTCCTGGCAGGAACATCTTTGCTCCTGGTGGGGACATTTTCGCTCCTGTTTGGGGTTAAGCCGGCACTTTCGCTTACATATTTTCGTCAGGCAATCCAATCATAACAAATTGCAAAACAAGCGCTTATTCCACCATTTATGTTGTCGTGTCAGATGAGGCCCAGGAGCTTGAGGGCCATGACAAAGACCGCGGCGCTGAAGACAATCTTGATAATGCGGTCGCCTTTCTTGATGGCCACATGCGCCCCCAGCCAGCCCCCCAGGCCGTTACCGGCAGCCAGGATCAGCCCGTAGATCCAGTCTACCTTGCCGTGGGCCATGAAGATGAGCAGCGAGGGGATCATATAGACCAGGATAATCAAAATTTTCAGGCTGTTGAGCTGCACCAGGGAGATGTGGGGCACCAGGGATAACGTCAGGATAACCAGGAAGCCCACCCCTGCCTGGATGACTCCCCCGTAAATCCCGACGAAAAAGAAGGCCAGGATGAGGGGCAGGTAGTGTTTTATCTTTACGTCCTGTATCTTCTCCAGGGTCCTGGATTTGTTCATCAACACCGTGGCCAGGCTGGCCACCATCACCCCGGCCAGGATCTTCTTAAACAGTTCATCGGGAATACGTACTGCTAAAAGGGAACCCAGGCTGGCGCCAACCACCGCCGGGATCGTTAAAATCAGACCGGCTTTCCAGTAAAAGTGCCCGCCCTGCCGAAAACGGGCGGTGGCGAAGATGTTTTGCACCAGGATGGCCACCCGGTTGGTGCCGTTGGCCACCGAGGCCGGCAGGCCCAGGAAGATGAGGGCCGGTAAGGTGAGCAGCGAGCCGCCGCCGGCCATGATGTTGCAAAACCCGGCAAACAGCCCGGCACAAAACAGAAGAAGGAGTTTGAGCACCATCGCCGAGTATACCACAAAATCTCATTATTTTTGAATTTTCTATTTTTTCTTGTCCAATGCAGATTCCAGGAGGTCGCCGAAGGTGGTGCCCGCCTTCTTGTGTTTGTCGGTGTATTTATCGATCATCCGTTTGTTCATGTGGCCCTGTTTCCTGGAAGAGGAACGAAATCCCATGGATTCGTCTTGTCCCTCCTCCTGGCGATAGCCGCATTTGGGGTCCTGACAAACCAGCAGCCGTCCCTTTTTACTCTTCACCTGCAGCATCATCTTGCCGCATATCGGACAGGGGGTTTTGGTGACATTATCCAGTTTAATGGTGGAGGTATCCGCCTTGACCATTTTGACCAAATTAATGGCATTTTGCCTGATATCGGTCATGAATCTTTCGGGCTTCTCCTCCCCCCGGGCAATTCTCGACAGCCGCAGTTCCCACTCTGCCGTCAACTCCGGCAGCCGCAGCGATTCGGGCACCAGTTCCACCAGTTGGAATCCCTTAGAGGTAGGCAGAAGCTCCTTGCCCCGCCGTTCCACGTAAAAGTTGTACAGCAGTTTTTCGATGATCTCCGCCCTCGTCGCCGGGGTACCCAGTCCGCCCTGTTTGATAGACGCCCGCAGTTCTTCATCCTCGATAAATTTCCCGGGGCTCTCCATGGCCGACAGCAGGGTGGCCTCGGTGTAGCGGGGCGGGGGCTGGGTCTTGCCCGGTTTCGTCCTCACACTCTTTACCGGTTTCGACATCCCCCTTTGCAGCTTTTGCAGGATTTGCTCCGGCAGGAGCGACTCATCGTCACCCTCTTTTTGGGCCGGGGCGGCGGTGACTTTGCGCCAGCCCTGGTCCCTCACTACCCGGGCCTTTGTGAAGAATTTTTCTCCGCCGACAGCGGTGACGATGGTGGTCTGATCGTAGCGGTGAGGGGGATAGAGCACGGCGATGAAGCGGCGGACAATCAAATCGTATACTTTTCGCTCGTCGGTGGTTAAAGCCGACAAATTTGGCGGCTGCTCGGTGGGGATGATGGCGTGGTGGTCGCTGACCCGGCTGTCGTCCACAAACCGCTTCCCCGGTTTTAGTGCCTGCTGCAGCAGCGGCTTAATCCAGCGGTCGTAGGGGGCAACATGAATGCTCTTCAACCGCTGGGGGAGAGTGGGCACCATGTCGCGGGTAATGAACCGGGAGTCGGTGCGGGGATAGGTGACCAGCTTATGGCGCTCATATAGACTTTGCGTCATCGATAGGGTTTGCTGGGCGGAAAGGCCGTAGCGGATGTTGGCATCCCGCTGCAGTTCGGTCAGGTCATAGGCCAATGGCGGGGGTTCAAATTTGGTTTCGGTCTTGATACTCTCTATTGCCCCCTTCCGGCCGTTGACCTTCTGGACAATTTCGTCTGCCCGGGCGCGTTCAAACAACCGGGTATTGCCGTCTTTACCTTGCCAGGTTGCACTGTAATCGCCGAAATCGGCCAGGACAGTCCAGAAATCCCGGGGTACAAATTCCCGAATTTCCCGTTCCCGGTTGATGATCATGGCCAGTGTCGGGGTTTGTACCCGGCCGGCACTCAACTGGAGATTGAATTTGCAGGTCAGGGCCCGGGTGACGTTCAGACCGATGAGCCAATCTGCCTCGGCCCGGCACACGGCGGCGTCATAGAGACGGTTGTAGCCGGGGCCGGGCTTCAGGCTGGCAAACCCCGCCAGAATCGCCGTATCGGTCTGGGAGGAGATCCACAGCCGCCTGAAGGGTTTGCGCCAGTTCTCCAGTTTCATGATCCAGCGGGCCACCAGTTCTCCCTCCCTGCCGGCATCGGTAGCGATGATCAACTCACCGATATCCTGCCGTTTCATCAGGCCGGTAATGGCGCGAAACTGGAAGGAGGTCTTGCGGATCACCTGGAGTTTCATCTTTTCCGGCAGCATGGGCAGGTCTTCCAGCCGCCACTCCTTGTATTTCGGGTTGTAGTGATGGGGTTCGGCCAGGGTGACCAGGTGACCCAGCGCCCAGGTCACCACGTGGTGGGGACCTTCAAAGAAATTCTTCGTTTTTTTATGACACTTCAACACCCGGGCATAATCTTTGGCCACAGAGGGTTTTTCTGCCAGTATTAGTGCTTTCATAGCGATACTCCATTCTCTCGTGATTCAGCAGCCACTCCTTGCGCCACAGGCCGGCGCCAAAGCCGGTCAGGCTGCCGTCGCTGCCGATCACCCGGTGACAGGGGATGATGACGACAATGTGATTCCGACCGTTGGCGCCCCCCACTGCCCGCACCGCCGCGGGATTCCCGACAGCCCGGGCGATATCGCCGTACGAAACGGTTTTGCCGTAGGGGATCTTTTCCAATTCCGCCCACACCCGTTTCTGAAAATCGGTGCCCCGGGGATTCAGCTTCAGGGAGAATTCTCTCCGTTTACCCTCAAAATATTCTGCCAACTGCTCGACACAGTCTCGTAAACAGGTGGGAATCTCCGACTCCTTTGTCTCCTCCCCTTCATCAAAAGAACCCTTCACAAATTCCACTGTCTCAACCCCCCTCTCGCTGCCCCCAATCTCAAGCCATCCCAAACTCGAACAAAAGTAAGTCTTATACTCCACGGTCACGTGTCAACCTCCTTCACTTCTGCGCTCCTGTACTTTACCTTCAGGTGACTCTGCCGGATGACGCCGTAGTCGCCAATGCCGTAGGGTACTTCTCTTACTGCTCTATCCTGATCGCTCTTCATCGGTCACTCTTTAATTTCTCTCCAGGTATTATATAGCAATCCCCCTTCTTTTTCAATTCCTTATCTGACTGCTAACCCCCCAAACCCTGTCCCCTGGAAATGAGTTCACTTTAAAGAGTTTAATAAACGGGGTTCCAGACGGCGATGCCATTGCCGTGGAAGCCGAAGGCCGGGGGTGCACTTTTTGACTGTCCCCAATCCGAACCCATATCCATCTTCGTGTGCTGCGTTCAAAGATATTGAACAAATTAGAAAGATGAACAAGAAACTTTTAACTGTTCTCTCCTTTATCATATCAAGCCTCCTTTTTTAAAGTATCTTATATAGAAACTGGAGTGAAATAGTCAAATCAAAAATGAGAATCGGAAATTGCTATTGACATTAGTGCCGTCGGGTGATACTATAGATCCTTCAAAACGCTGCAGGAGGTCTCCATTGCATTTACAGAGGACAAGTATATTTCATCTAATGATTCCCATCATTCTTTTAATCTCCGCCTTCCTGGTATCACAACCCGTTGACAGGGACGGTCTGCCGGTGGAGAAGGGGGAGATAGAGGTCCTGGGGCAAAGCTGCAAATATGAAAAGAGTGGCAATTTTATCAATGTGTATGACTCCCGGAACCGGCCCATCTTCCAGGTATCGAACGACGATGCCAATGCGCTGCTGCTGGATGTCGACTACAGTCGGGTGCTGAACCGGTTTGTGGTATTCAGGCTTAAAATGGACCCTTCCGCTATCACCTATACATTCTCCCTGGAAGGAGACAATTTTTACCGGGCCATATTGGTAGACGTCGACTACCCGGTATACAACCCGATATTGGTGGAGAGGGACAACGACGCCTTGACGGTTCTCTATATTACCGATGAACCGGCGCTGGTGACCTATGATGTGCGCCGCAGCCGCGAGGTCTCCCATCTAAAATTTGACAAACCGATCTATCGGCTTAAAAAGGAAAAAGTCCAGGGCCGTGAGTCGGTCACCTTCCTGAAATTTGACGCCGGTAAATCCCTTCCCTATTACTTTAACGTGAAAACCATAGGGGTTCCCCGGATCAGGAAGCTGCCCCTCAGCGACACAGTACACGAATCCCCCGAGCCGGAGCCGAAGGATCAACAAATCGCC
Source organism: uncultured bacterium (assembly GCA_965603365.1). Classification (GTDB taxonomy): domain Bacteria; phylum Acidobacteriota; class Aminicenantia; order UBA2199; family UBA2199; genus JAHELQ01. The sequence continues at coordinate 30,959 of CBFDCR010000052.1, read as the reverse complement.
CTCCCCCAGATCCAACTGGACGAAAAAGTCATCGTGGGCTTCGGCGACAGCATCACTTATGGAAAAATTCGAGATCAAGAGGTTCCCCACCTGGGCTATGTGCCCCGGCTCGAGGAGTTGGTAAATACTGAGTTTTACTCTGGCGGAGACGGCCAGGTGATCAACAATGGGGTAAAGGCAGAAAAAACCTATCAAGGCGCCCAGAGAATCGAATGGGTCATTACATCCAGCCGGGGGAAATACCTTCTTTTTCACGAAGGCACCAACGATGCCATACAAAATTACCCTTTGTCACTTGTATATGAGAGTATCGATTACATGATGAGCACCTGCATTGAATACGGGGTGCAGCCCATCATATCTACTCTCATTCCCAGGGACCCAAACGACGCCACAGGCTCAGGAATAAATCGACAAAGAGCGATCGATATCACCAATAATATCAGGACGCTTTCCCAGCAGTTAAATATACCCATGGTGGACTTCTGGAATATTTTTACTATGTACCAGGAACGGGATGGTTTTTACTCTGTCATGGGGGACTATGTCCATCCCAATTATGCGGGGTATCAGATTATGGCGGAGGAGTGGTTGAAGGCGTTGTTGAGTTTGCCGCCGGCCATGCCGCAGAATGTCCAGGTGGTCTACACCTCTCCCTTCCGGGCCCGGGTGCAGTGGTTGGCCAACATCGAACAGGACTTCAGTCACTACATCGTAAAATACGGCTTTGCCGCCGACCATTTGGACCAGACCGACACCACCACCGACAACACCTATGACTTTCTCTTCTATCCCCTCCGTGGTCCCTTCCGCTCACAGATCTATGTGCGCATCCAGGCGGTAGACCAGGACGGCAACAAGAGCGACTTTACCCCCCGCTGCACCGTGACCTTCCAGTAAGATCTACTTTAAATAAGCTGCCAGGCGGCGCTGCAAGCGGTCGTAGTGGCTGCCCTTCCAGTACACCTTCCGGCAGGCAGGACAGACCGCGTATTCCCGGTTCCACTGCCGTACCCCAGGAGGCACCCTGTTTCGATATTCCCCAAACGACGGCTCCCGGTCATCCATTTTTTGTAGAAGCCCGTTGCAGGCAGGGCAGCGGCTGAAAGGGCGGCATCTGCCCTTCAGGTCAAAGCGGCGGATCACCTCTTTAATTTGAAGTTCCACATCGGTGCTGCGGATCAACTGTCCGTGGCAGACGCATCCCCGCATCAGCAGCCGACGGTCCCGGGTCAGGAGTATGCGGTTGTCCTGTTGGGATATGCGGGCCAGGACCGCGTCGTCCCGGTGGTTGGCGAAATCCACGTCAAAACCCAGTATCCGTAAGAAGCGGGCCAATTTACCCAGGTGTACGTCACACACGAATGCCGCTTCCCCGGGCACCGGTTCCGGCGGGCACTGGGCCGGGTAGACCTCCACCCCGTCTCCCGGTTCCAGGACATAGGAAAGATCCCGCAGGCCGCCGTTGACCCGGATAGAGCCCACCTCGGTATGGGGGACATGAAGGGACTCGATCAGATCCTTGACCGAGCGGCGGCCCATGAAGGGGATGTCCAGCGCCCCCTCCCGCATACTCCGGGGCAGAAGATCCGTCAACTCATCGAAAAAGCGAATAGAGATCCCTTTCATATCTCAGCGGACCTGACGGTTCCAGATTTGCCGCCGGTTGCGGGTGGAGATCCGGACAAGCCGACGGTACAACAAATCATCGAAAAACAGGGCGATCCTCTGGTTCAAGGGGTTCCGGGAGATATAAAATCGCACCAACCGGTGAAACAGGGTGTCGGGTTTGGTATACGGGCAGGCCCGGATGCACACCCCGCAGTCGGTACCCACCCTTTTCCAGAAGCCGTAACACTTTTCTTGATCGGTAGACCAGTGGCGGAATCCCCGGCTGAAGGGTTCCTCGCCGGCAGTGATGGCCCGGCTGGGGCAGTTGTCGGCGCATTTTTTGCATATCCGGCAAAACTCTTCGATAAACAACTTCTTTTTCTCCGACTCTACCAGCGGTGCATCGGTGGTCACCACCGAAAGCCTGACACAGGGACCGTACTGCCGGTGCAACAGCAGGCTCATGCGCCCCAGTTCACCCAGACCCGCGTCCACGGCTAAGGGCACACACAGTGTCTCGTAATTGCCGTCGGTATGGGCCCGGGCCTCGAAACCCAGGAGCCGCAGGTATTCGGCCGTAATCATGGCGATTTTGGCCGACTCCACGTACTGGCGGGAGGACTCCACCAGCACGGCAACACTGGGGGCCTGCCGGATCATCTCGATATCCATGGCCACCACCAGAACGACGGCATAGTCATGGGTGTTGGCGATCCGCTCGCCCCAGTTCTCGGCCCGGCGCCCGGCGTGGCTGTATAGGTGATAGGGCTTTAGTGCCGTAATCCCCACGTCCACCGCGCCGTAGTAGCGGCCCAGTCGGCAGACGATACCGGTCAGGGTAACCGGGTCTATTTTCTGTTTGCCGGCTGCGGGGGTGCCACAGGCAGCCGTGCGGGTGCGGGCCAGGTAACTAAAGGCCGCCTCTGCCGCGCCGGAATAGCAGGGATCGAAGAAGAGAGACCCCGGCTCCCCCAGCTCCGGTTTGTTCTGGATCTCCCGGTCTCTCTCTCTCCTTTCCGGGTGCCTGGCATAGTAGTCGGCAGCCAGGTGGGGATAAAACTGCAGGTTGTTGCGGGAAAACATATGATCCCGCTCGTCAAATGGGGTGCCATTGCCCATATCGCGGGTTTCTCTCCGGGGAAAGAAGCGAAGCAAGGAGAGGGCGGCAAACAGGGCCAGACAAATCACTATTAACAGGTTCAGGATCTCCACCAGCCGGTTTTCTGGCCCTAAAATAAACAGCAGCCACAGGCCCGAATTGACCACTATGCCGATGGCGGTGAGAATCGCCGCCCGTTTTTCCCTTTCGCCGATACTGGACCACAACACCAGCACCAGCAGTAGACTCGTTGCCGTAAAGAAAATCAGGTCAACCACCCACATCCGATCCTCCGGGGCTCTTCTGTTTTAAATTATGTGCCAGCAGACTCATGGTTGCCTCGCCCATTTATTATATCATAATTATTCCGGCCCCTTGTCAGAAACCGCTTTATTTGATACATTATCAACTATTATGTCGGAAAAAGAGAAGTGGGGCGCCGATCAACCGGTCAGACTCCCCATCGATGAGTTTAAAAATAAGATCGAACAGACAGTGGCCCGGCACCCGGTGACGATTCTGACCGCCGAGACCGGGGCCGGGAAATCGACCCGTTTGCCCCTGTGGCTGTGGAAAAAACAAAAAAAGGTGATGGTTACCCAGCCCCGGCGCATCGCTGCCCGCTCTCTCTCCTATTACTTGGCCCACATCACCGGCACCACCTGGGGTAAAGAGGTAGGCTACCAGACCGGCTTTGACCGAAAGTACTCGCCCGCCACCAGGCTGCTCTACCTCACCGACGGGGTACAAATGGTCAAGGAGGTCAAGGGGGAGCGCAGCTATGACGTGTTGGTCCTGGACGAGATCCATGAGTGGAACCTCAACCAGGAGGTGCTCGTCGGCCTGGTGCGCCAGAACCTGGATAGCGGCTACTACCGGAAAAGCGGTAAAAAGGTGGTGGTCATGAGCGCCACCCTCCAGGCCCAACAATTGTCGGCATTCCTGCACGATGCCCCGATCATTACCGTCCCCGGCCGTGGATTTCCCGTCACCATGCACCACAATGCCCCCGAGTTTATCCTCTCCGACACCGTACAGATGGTGGAAACGGACAAAAATGTACTGGTATTTCAGCCGGGTAAGGGCGAAATCGACGCCTTCATCGAGATGTTGAAGGAGACCCTGGAACAGGATAAATTGAAGGCCAAAGTGCTGCCCCTCCATTCGGAACTCTCCATCCGGGACCAGGCCAAGGTCTTTGATCACTATCCGGTGCCCAAGGTGGTGGTGGCCACCGATATCGCCCAGACCAGTCTGACCATCGACGATATCGACGCTGTGATCGACAGCGGTATTAAAAAAGAGGTCCACCATATCAAGGGTATCGAGGGACTCTACCCGGTGGACATCTCCAATTCCGAGTGCCTGCAGCGGGCCGGGCGGGCCGGCCGCGTCAAGAACGGTCAATACCTCCTGTGTGCCGAAGCCGGTATGACCGACCGCTCCCCCTATCCGGAACCGGAGTTAAGACGGCTGAATTTAGAATCCGCCGTGCTGCGCTTGATCAACTGGGGCATATCGCCGGTGGACTTTCCCTACTTCCATGCCCCTAAAAAGAACCTGATCTACAAGGCCATCCAGCAGTTGAAGGTCTTTGGGGCCATCAGCGAAGATGAAACCATCAGCGCCGACGGCAAAAAAATGGCCGAGCTGCCCGTTTCGATCCGCAGCTCCCGCCTGCTGCTCGAGGCCCGCAAAGGGTCAGCCGTCGTCGTTGACAGTGCCCTGAAACTGATCGCCATCCTGGAAACCAAAGGCATCCTGAACAAGGCCTACCAGGGGGGGAAACCGGACAACCTACCCTATAATTCCGATTTACTGAATCAATTGTTTTTGTGGAATGCCGTCAGGGCCAACCGCCAGATCATCAGCAGCAAAAAACTCTCCCTGGCCAAAGAGATCTACCGGGAACTCAAGACCCGCCTCCACCTGGAAAAAATCAAAGGAGAGTTGTCGCCCCGGGAGGTTCCCATTCTGCTGCGGGCCCTCCTTTCCACCTTCATCGATCACTTCTACACACGCAGCGGCAGCGCCTATTTCAAAGACGAGGAGGAGCGCCAACTGGACCGGGATTCGATTTTATTCACCACTTTGCCCGAGATGGTCGTGGGTATCCCCTTTGACCTGGTGGTGCAGCGGGAAAACCCGCACACCGGCGAGACGGAAAAACATCTGCTGCCCCTGCTCACCTTTGTTACCGAAGTCTCCCTCAAGGTATTGGAAGAGTTGAAACCCTTTAGTTACCGCCAGGAGCAGGAGGTGAAGATCGAAACCCACCAGTTGTCGATCCTGGACAAGATCCATTTCGGCGATAAGATGATCGCCGCCCAAAAACGTTCCCCCCGCTGGAAAGATCCGGCGGAAAAACAGATGATCCTCCAGCCCGTATTCCGGTGGTACGAACAACGCAAGCACCGCTACCGGATCGAAGACAAGCTGGAACCCTTGAAACGGTATTTCCCGGAGTTAAGCCCATTACTGGGCCCGGACCTCAAAGACTTCTCCGTTTTCCGGGAGCAGTTCCTGCTTCAGCATATTAGGAGGGAGCTCAAGATGGAGGACCTGGACCTGTTTTTTAAATTAAACCAGGGATTGCGTAATATCACCCTGAAAAACCTGCTCCCTCCCCCGCTGATCAGGAAATTGAAACAGGCCCATTGGCCGCCGGAGATCCAACTGGCCGACCGGGTGATTGAAGTCTCCTACACCAGAGACCATAAACCCTTTATCGGGCCGGAGCCCGAGGTGTTTGCGCAACTGAACCGCCAGGATGTGCTGCTGCCCACCGGCGACCAGGTGGAGATCATCCTCGACAGCCGCCATTTCTCCCACTGGGACTACGCGGTCTACTACTTTAACCGCTGCAAAAAGGAGCGGGTGTTTGAACAAAAATGGAGAGACCTTAAAAAACCGGCCCGCATGGAAGACCTGGTGGATGTCCCCTTTCCCCAGCCCTTTGTAGGCGGCCAGGGCAAGGAAAAGGTCCAATTTGAATTCTACGCCGTCCCCCTCCTGGAAAACGACGAGGTCTACCTCATCCACTTCTTCGAGCAGGAGACAGCCCAGGCCCACTTCGACGCCATAAAAGACCAATGGCAGGCCGCCGTCCAACACCACAAACGCCGCAAACTCGAAGACATCTTCCGCCAAAAAGGCTGGAAAGTCAAGTAACAAGCCCATCCATTGGGGAAATCTTGAAAAACTTCGGGAAATGTGCTCAGCGTTTCGAGAAATGTCGGAAAATTTCGGGAAAAGTGCTCAATCTTTAGAAAAAAGCCGAAAAATTTCAGAGTAAAGGCTCAGTTTTCCGGGATAACCCGCAGCCTCGGCAAAAAAGCCGTAACATTTGAAATTTCGGGAAGGTCCGTTCTTCCAATGCCGCAAACTCGAAGAATTAAATCGGTAGGCAGATAGGTCACGGCGTGTTTGTATCTCGTCCATAGATTTCAAGGCCTTCGTCGTAGATATTGCGATAAAAGGGTAAGATTTCCAGGCGCTGCATATAACGGTCATAGCTCTTTTCCATCAGTGATACCAGTACATCGTACTTTAACGATAAATCGGTCATAATTTCCGAAACTCGCTCTCTATAGAGTTTTAGCTTTTCCTCTGTTTCGTCCACCAGGATCATGATGTCTACGTCCGAGCCGGGCTCCTGTTCTCCCCTGGCATAGGAGCCGAATAAAATCAATTGCTTTAATTTGTCCCCAAATAACTCGATCAACGCTTCCCTGGCATCAAATACAATGGGCAAAATTTTTTTGTTTTTGATCTCTTCAATATGTTGCATTGCACATTAATTATAATACCCCAAAAGCATTTTTTCAACCATTATTCGATGAGGACGAAGGCGAAGGCGTAGGATTTTTCGTGGGCCAGGGAGAGGTGAATGGCTGTACCGCCCCGGCGTTTGAAAACCTCCAGGGTTTTACCGGTCAAGCGGATCGACGGCTTGCCCAGGCCGTCGTTTTCCACCACGATCTCCTGCCAGCCCATGCCCTCCCGCCAGCCGGTACCCAGGGCCTTAAAAAATGCCTCCTTGGCGGCAAACCGGGCCGCATAGTGCTGGGCCTTCTTTACCCTGCCCTCACAATATTGAATCTCGCTTCCGGCAAATACTTTCTCCACAAAACGACTATTGGTGCCAATCACCCTCTCCATCCGCCGAATATCAACCATATCCACACCAATACCTCTAATCATCATTATCCTCTGGCGTATATTAACACAAAAAGGAGCCAAAGGGAAAGACAAAAGCAAAAGTAAATGTCCTCAAAATGTGACAAATTAGGTTGAATTGTTGGGTATTTTTCTTGCTACATTTCTATCTGAGGAAAAAATATAATTGAAAAAAAATTATTTTGATGTATCATTATATAGTTGGAGGTTCGCTTGAGACATTTAGTTATCATTATATGCATCGTCACCCTCTTCAACTTTTGCGCGCCCCGTTCGGTGCAAACGGAATTCGCCTTTGCCAACAAAATGGCTAAGGAAGGGCTGTGGAAGGAGGCCTATTTCAGGTGGCAGAAGCTCCTTCCCGAGAAAACCGACAGCGCCGCCCTTCACAACAATATGGCCGTTGCCTTAGAACAGATGGGCAAAATCGAAGAGGCAGAAAAAGCGTACAAACGGGCCCTGAAATTGGAGCCCGGAAGCAGCTACATTCATAAAAACTATGAACGATTCAAGGACAGCTTGAAAAAAACAGAAGAACCAGAAGACCAAAAACCTAAGGGCCGAAAAAACAAAAAGTGGAAGGGGAAAAATGAAAGATAAAATTATCCTATTATCCGTCTTGATCTTCATTTTCGCCTCGTGTACCGAGACTCACGTGGAGGTGAGAATCCCCATGGAAAGACCGGATGCCGTAGATTTCGGTCAGTACGAACGCATCCTGGTCAAGGATTTCACCATTACTGTCTCACCCGAGACGGTGGTTGTTCCCATCAGCGTAACAGATTTTTTTACCAAAGATTTTGCCAAATTTATCGATAAAGAAATTGAATATATGAAACCCAAAGAAGAGGAAGGCCAGCCGCCCCGGAACAATACCCTGCTCATCACCGGAAGTTTAAAGACCGAGATCAAAGAGCGAAATCGGATAAATGAAACCAGGAATAAATTCGGCGACAAAATCCGCAGCTTTGTCAAGATCCAGAACTGGACCATGAAGATGGAAATCCGCCTGGTGGAATCGGCGTCAGGGCAGGTGGTCAAAAAGTTCAATTTCGATGATCGCCTCAAGGACAGCGAAAATGCAGACAGTAAATTTAATTTCAAATCCCTCTTTAACCGGATCACCGATCGATTCATTCAAAAGGTGATCCGAAAAGAGACCTATCAAAAGAGGTACTTATTGTTAAGGTAGAATTTAAATTTAAAGGACAAAGCCATGACATCTAAAAAATTTTTCATATTTATAATATTGATGTTAACCGTATCGTTCATCTTCCCCCAATATTGGTGGTATTACGGAAAGAACAAGGTCAGACGAACAGATTTTAACTGGAACTATATCGAAACCCCCAATTTCTTCGTATATTATTACAACCAGGATGTCGACTTCATCAAGGAGATTGCCAGACATGCAGAAGAATCTTATATCAGCATCTCCGAATACTTGAATATAAAAGCGGAACAAAAGATTCCCCTGATTTTCTACAACACCCACATCGATTTTGAACAGACCAACCTCTTCCCGGGATTTCTGCCTATGGGGGTTATGGCCTTCGCCGAACCCATCGGCCACCGGGTAGTGGTGCACGGCGACCTGCCTTTCTGGGATCTCACCGAGACCATTACCCATGAATTGGGCCACATTCTCGAATATGAAGTCCTGTACAAGGGGGTCAGGCGCAGTGCCATGGCCCTGAGACGACCGCCCGATTGGGTCATGGAAGGTTTCTCCGAGTTTATGACCCAAAATTGGGACAGTTTCAGCCTGATGACCATAAGAGACAGCGTACTCAACGGCCGCATACCGTCTCTGAAAAAAAATTGGCAAATGCAGACCCAATATGGCGGCGTCAGGACCTCTTACGACTTCGGGCATCTGGTATTTGAATTTCTCAACCAAAAGTACGGTCGCCGGGGTGTCCGCAATTTATTGTTCTCTTTCCGAAAGGGAACGGTTCTGAATCCCAGGAGAAATCTATATGAAATCTTCGCCACCACGGAAAAAGAACTGAATCATGAATTTCAGAAATATGCCAGGGAGCGGTTCAAAGATTTCAGGATGAAGGAAAATCCCGAAGACTACAGTTTTTCCATCGGGCCAGACTTCCCCTATATTTACTCCTTCTCCCATCAAATATCCCCCAGCGGCGAAGTTCTAGCCGTATTAACCGGTAATATAAAAAAGGGGGCACTGCAGATCGTCCTGATCTCCATGAAGGACGGTAAAGTAATCAAAAACATTACCCCCGGCCTCACCAGCAAATATGACAACATCAATTATAAATTCAACCCGGCAGACGGTATTTCCTTCTCCTGGGACGACAAGAGTGAAAAAATTGCCTTTTTCGCCCGCCAGGAGTTGGATAACTATCTGGTGGTCATGGATGTGTTCGGCTCCAGAATATTGAAAAAAATCAAAATGCGAGGCATCCAGGACCCCACCTCCCCGGACTTCATGCCGGACCACCGTACCATTTATTTCACCGGTATCGAAAAATCCAGATCCTTTATTTATTCCATTGACCTGGAAACCGAAGAGGTTCGTAAACATACGGAGGGGAAGCTCTTCATCCGCTCCATCAATGTATCCCCGGATGGGAAGAAGATCGTCTACTCCGCCAAGGCCAAAGATTACTACAAATTGTACCTGGCCCCCATTGAAAAACCGGAGATGGGAATTCAGTTAACTACAGGAAACTATCACGATATTACGCCGATCTTCTCCCGGGATGGCAAAAAGATCTACTTCAGTTCCGACGAACTGAAATCGCATAATATTTATGGAATAGACCTGGAAAATCAAATCCTCTGTCAATATACCGATGTGATGACGGCCAACTATTTCCCCATCGAGATCCCGGAACAGACCGACAAACTGGTCTTCTCTTCTTTCTTTAAAGGCAGTTTCATGCTGTTTAAAAAAGACATCGCCATCCCCTTAGAAGAGAGAAGTATCGCTTTTCGACCCATTGAGTTCCCCTCCCCGGTCCTGGCAGAAAAACCGAAACCGGGGACCGATAAAGAAAAACGATATCAGCCCTCCACCGCCATTACCGCCGCAGTTGGCGAAACCGGGAAAGAAAAGCCTGGCCCACAGACAGAAGCAGCGGATGCAGAAGCCCAATTTAAAGTAACCGGCCAGGGTAAATACAAACCCTTTAAGAAATTGTTTGTAAATGCCCTTCCGTCCATCGGCGTCGGTTATTCCACCACCGGAGATTTTCTCGGATACACCTATCTGAATCTCACCGATCTGATGGGAGACCACAACTTTACCCTGTACATGGCCAACCAATACGGCTATCAATCCTTCCAGGTGTCATACCTGAACATAAAAAACCGACTTCAATATTATGCCAACCTGTTTTCCTGGAACCTGCGGCAGTTTTACCTCGCCGCCGACGGCTACTATATAAAATCCATCCGCAAGCAATTCGGGGCCAACCTCGGATTTTATTATCCCTTCAACAGATCGTATCGGGTAAGCTTCGGTGCCTCCTTTTACAAACAGCAAGACAACGCCGCCAATATATATTACGGCACAGATCTGCCCTTTTCCCAGTACTTCGACGGCTTTGCCTTGCCGCTGAGTATCTCCCTGACCGGCGAGACCACCCGCTTTAACTATTACGGGCCCAACATGGGTCATACGTTCAATCTCAGTTTACGGAAATTCATCAAGGTAGGATCATCCTTTCAAGACGCCTACACCTTTGAAGGGGATATCCGTAAATATTTCAGAATCGACAACAACACCTTATTGGCCCTCCGGCTGCGGGGATTTACCTCCGGGGGCGACACCCCCATGTTGTACGGGATGGGGGGCGACAACACCATCAGGGCCTCCAGATACCTGGAACTGATCGGCAACAGTGGCTTTCATCTTAATGCGGAATTTCGGTTCTCCATTATTAATGCCGCCGCCACCCCCATCGGCCTGATCGGTCCAATTCGGGGCGTATTCTTCTTCGATCTGGGTGGGGTCTGGTTCAAGGGCGAAGATTTCCGCTTTTTCCGGAAAGGCGAAGGCCTCCGACTGGAAGATCCCATCTCCTCCTACGGCTTTGGTATCCAGACTTTCCTATTCGGCATCCCCATGCACTTTGAATGGGTCTACCAGACTAACCTGGATTCCAAAAAATACTATGGATTCAACTTCTGGATCGGATTCGATTTCTAAGAGGAATCAAAGGTTTACGAATATTAGAATATTTAATTTAAAATTTCTTGTTGAAATTTTTGAATTTATATATTAAAATCCCATCATGGGAAATATCGTTGAAATCGAATGCCCCGAATGTCACGCCAACCTGTGGGTGGATGTGGAACAAAAAGCCGTCATTCAACATAAAAAAACAAAGAAAAAAAGTTTTGAATCCTTTGACACTCTGCTCCTGAAGGAAAAAGAGAAGAAGCAAAAGGTGGATGAACGATTTTCCATGGCCCGGGAACTGGAAAAAGAAAAGAAGCGGAAAGCAGAGGAAATATTCGCCCAATCTATGCAGAAGAAAAAATAGATTCCCCCCCATAGACACGGCGCGAAGCCCTTTGTTTGGTTGGGGAAAAGGAGACAGCCAATGGAATTTGCAGATTTAAAAGAGAAGATTTTAAAAGAGATCGAATTGGATCAACCGGAATTTATTAAAGACACCGGTGACGGTTTGAGTGTCGGGCACCTGGAACTCACCCCCACTCAAAAGCTGGTATTTTCCATATCCAGCTACAAGGGAAAAAAATATATGGACATCCGCACCTGGTTTCAGGATCAGGCAGGTGATTGGAAACCCACCAAAAAGGGCATCCATTTCAGCTTCGATAAATTCGAGGACTTTGAGAAGCTGTTAAAAATTTGTGCCGACATCTACACCCTGGATTCGTAAACAAACTGTCGAAATGGCGCTATTAACTCTCTTTTCCAAATTGAAGGAGACTGAACACCAGAAGGTCTCTCACCACGATCCCCGATTGGGTCAATTGTTTCAGACCCTGTCGGCAGAGGAGAGGGTGCATGAAAAAGAGGGCTAATATGACAGACGGGAATGGAAAGGTATTTGTTAGTTATGCTTCGGCAGATCGCGATTTTTGTAAACGGCTGGTAAAACATCTGTATGATGCCGGTATCCCGGTATGGTGGGACGAGTGGGAAATAGATCTGGGGGACAACATCGTAGAAAAAATAGACCAGGGGATTCAAGAATCCGGCTTTTTTATGTTGATCCTAACGCCTGAAAGTACTACACGAGAGTGGGTTAAAAAAGAGTGGACTTCAGCCTTTTTGAGGGCATGTGATAAAAAAGACTTAACGATTATACCAATTCTAAGACAGGACTGTGAGATACCCGCTGTATTACGGGGAATAAAATATGTGGACTTTCGACACAAATTTACAAAACCGGCAAATGACCTTAAAAAATTCCTGTTAGGGAAGATAGGGATGGACTCTTCGAAGGAAAACTTAGAAGAGACATGGATAACCACATACGAAAAGGGGGGTGCAGCCGACAAACTCGAAGCCATAGAGATACTTATGAATATCGGATCATGCAGAGCATTAGGGACACTTCTGGGAGATACTGAACTTCAGGACAGAACGGTCCAGAAAAAAATAATGAAAAAATTGGAAAGCTACCTTTCCCCTTTGGTATCGGCAAATCTTCGAAGGCTGGCACACTCGGAGGATTCAACCCTTGCTTCACCTGCCTGCACCTATCTTGCGAAATTGGGCGATAAGTCAAAATTAACCACTCTTTTTGGTTTCGCCCATTCAGAAGACCAGGAGAAAAGAATAACCGCTTTAAGAAGCATCAGGCTATACCAGAATTATGCACACAACGAACTGCGGCAAATAGTAAATATCCTCATCAACTCCTTTCAGCATCCCAGCAGAGACGTTAGGCTTGCGGCCTTAGATACAGCCGCCATACTTGCTCCCCAGTTAAATCGTCATAAGCTACTTCTTATTCCTATCTGCGAGAGGATTCGGGACTTATTTGGGGCAGGAGACACAGACGTCAGGCAAATGGCGGACACTGTTTATCGCTATCTACAGTGTTAGTTAATCTTCGTATTTGAAGGAGAGGCTGACGCGGGTGCGGTAGGCCACCACTTTTCCGTCCTCCACCTTCATATCCAGCTTCTCCACTTCGGCGATTCGTAAATTCTTAAGACTCTTGCCGGCAGTTTCCACCGCCTTCTTGGCCGCATCTTCCCAGGAAACCTCACTGGTTCCCACCAATTCGATCACCTTATAAACGCTGTCAGACATGACCGACCTCCTTATATTTTAAAATTCGTGTAAATGAACCCTCCATTTCCCAGTCTCAAAAAGCGGTTCAACTCTCGACAAAACTCTTTCTAATAGAACAACCATGCCATCTACGATCTCTTTTTATTATTTTCAGCAGCAAATGTCAAGCTTTTTAGAATTTTTAATTTTGTTGTCCTACAATTTGTTGAATGAAGCCGGTCATTTTTTGAAGCACATCGGCCCTCGCTTCGAGATGGGGAATGTGTCCGCAGTGGGGAATCATGAACTTTTCGGCCGGACCGCTCACCTTATCGACAATGGAATCAATCTGGGCCGCCGAGCCATATTGGTCATCTTCCCCCTGGATGGCCAATAGCGGGGCTTTGATATTCGGCAATAAGTGCTCAAAATTCCAACCGATGTCTTCAAATGACAGCCAGGTGTCGGCCCAGCCAAAAAACATCGAATCGGTCCTTTCGCCGTGGTATTTAGCCAGCAATTCTTTTAGCACCCCACTTTTATAAAATGAAACGGCCTCCCGGATACCGGCCAATGAGATTTCCTCCACCATGACATGGGGGGCTTCGGTGATAATACCGGCCACTTTTTCGGGAAAATGGGCGGCAAACAGCAAAGCGATTGAGCCGCCGTCACTGTGCCCCACCGGTATCACCGGCTCCTCGATTTTCAGAGCCGTTAACACATCCGGTAGGGCTTTTAGGGCCTCCTGTTCAAGATAATCATGGTTCCGGGGCTCTTTTAAAGGCTCCGATTCCCCATATCCATAACGGTCGTACAACAGGGCAGGACAACCGGTGTTGTTACTCACCAATAGCGGAAAATCCAACCACTGAGCCACACTGCCGAGCCCCTCGTGTAAAAAAACCAACCACGACTTTCCCGATTCCATACTCTTTTCATTGAGAAAGGTGTAAAACAATTCATGTCCATTGGCGGTTACCCTCTTACGATCTGAAGTATTCATCGATGGTTCCTCTTTATTATAAAAAAATTTTGATTTAGTTCAAAATTTTATTGCAGAATGGAGAGAAATTCAATAAAATTTCCAGATAGGATAAAAAAAATGAAGAAAAAAGTACTATTTATCTGTACCCATAACTCGGCCAGATCCCAGATGGCCGAAGGGCTTGTCAACCACTTTTATAAAGAGCGATTTTGCGCTTACAGCGCCGGGACACAGCCGGGCGAGGTGAATCCCTATGCCATCCGGGTGATGCAGGAAATCGGCATCGATATGATCGGAGCCACCGCCAAGAGTACGGAACCCTTTTTAGGCCAGGACATCGACCTGGTGGTGACGGTGTGTGACCAGGCCAGAGAGGTCTGCCCCTTTTTCCCGGGAGCCGGAGCGTATGCCCACAAGGGATTCACCGATCCCTCCTTAGCCGAAGGCAGCGAGGAGGAGATCCTTACGGTGTTCCGCACTGTCCGGGATGAAATCCACGCCTGGCTGGAGGAGTACTTTCAATAGGGCATCAAAAATCGATACGGAAACCCAGGTAGAGGTGTTTGTCGTCCTTAAGTACTCCGAATTTGGTCTTCTCCTCATCCATTGCCCAGGTAATAAGAGAGCCCCAGATCCACGTTTAAAAGGTTGGTGGAGAAACGGACGACAAAGTTGGACCAACGATCGATTAAACGTCTCATGTTTTAACTCACTTCAGTCAACAATGTCTTCAAGAACTCATCGAAAATCGGTGTGGCCAGTTCCTGAAACTTCTTTTTCCGCTCCTCCAGGAGATTCCACATGGTAAAGGCGGTGTGCACGACACCTAAATAAAGGACAGATGCAACCTCCGGATTGAGTTCTTTTCTAAAAATCCGGTCTTTAATCCCCCGGCGGATAATCGCCTCGAATGTCTCCCGCAGAAAGATCGTAATGTCCTTAAATTTATAAAACAGGTTCTTATTCTCATTGTATAACTCATCGCTGAACAGTATCCGGTACACACCGGGAAACTCCTCCAGATAGGTGACGGCAAATAACAACCACTGCCGCAGTGCCGCATCGGCTTTTAAGTTTAGGGCTTCGATCTGCTGGAATTGATCCTTGATTAACATCTCGGACACATCCAGGATGGTGGAAAAAATTTCCCCCTTCGAGCGTATATGTTTGTAAAGCGCCCCTTCGACGAATCCCACCTCCTCGGCAATCCTTTTGGTGGTAATACCCCGGATACCGAACCGGTCGGCCAGTCTCAACACCGCCGTCACAATGTCGGCTTTCCGTTCTTCTAAAAAATATTCGAGTTTTCGTTTCATTTTTTATTTTTTTGTTGAAAAAAAGTTGTTTTTATTATAATATTAATGATATATATATGTGAGCGAATTGTTATAAGATTTTTGAGTTCATGTATATATTGATGACAAGTCGTCAGGAGGAAAAAAATGACAACGTTTCATAGATATACCTTACAGGCATCGGAAAAGGTGATCGAGGCGCTCAATATCGGCATGATGGAGATGGTCAACCAGAAAAAAAATATCTTTCATCCCGAATACTTATTGTTGGGCCTGTTGGAGCAGCCGGATTCGATTGTGCTAAAAATATTTAAGACCCTAAACAAAGACGAAATGGCCCTGCGAGACCAAATTATGGATAAAATATACCGGGTCATCTCCCCCACTGACGAAATTAAACTGGAGAAAATGGATGCGGTCAAAGTCCATATCACCCGTGAAGTGGAGGGGATTTTCGAGGTGGCTCGAAATATTTCTAATGAGTTTCAGGATAAATACATCAGCACCGGCACCCTGTTCCTGGCCTTTTTCTCGGATAAGGCCGGCATGACCCGAAACATACTGCTGAATGTCGGCTTGAGCCTATCGGAGTGCCGCAAGGCCCTCCAGGAGATCAGGGGGCCTAGAAAAATTAACGAAAAGAGTGCCGAAAGCCAGGAGACTGCCCTGGACCTTTATACCACCAATTTGACCGAAATGGCCCGCAAAGGCAATCTGGACGCGGTAATCGGCCGGGAAGTCGAAATCAACCGAATCATTCAGATACTCTCCCGCCGCAAGAAAAACAATCCTGTATTAATCGGCCCTCCGGGGGTAGGCAAGACCGTGATCGTAGAGGGCCTGGCCCAAAAAATCGCCGAAGCCGATGTGCCGGAAATCCTCCTCAGCAAAGAGATCCTCTTACTGGATATGACCGAAGTGGTGGCCGGCGCCAAATTCAAGGGGGAGTTTGAAGAACGACTTAAACAAATAAAGGACGAGATCATCAATGCCAAAGGCTCCATCATTCTATTTATCGATGAAGTCCATACGATAGCCACCGGCGGTCCAGGCTCCGATAATATCTCTGCCTCCAATATTTTAAAACCGGCCTTAGCCCGGGGGCAACTGCAGTGCATCGGTGCCACTACTTTAGAAGAGTACAAACGCTACATTGAAAAGGACAAAGCCCTGGAAAGGCGATTTCAAATCATCCACGTCAAAGAACCCAATGCCGATGACACCATTAAGATTCTTCGGGGTTTAAAAGACTATTATGAGCGGCACCATCAGATCATCTATGCACCCGAGGCGCTGGAAGTGGCAGCCAAATTATCCCAGCGCTATGTCAGCGAGCGGTTTTTACCCGATAAGGCTATCGACCTGATCGATGAGGCGGGCAGTCAGAAACACCTGGAAATGATCTACGTCCCGCCGGAAATCAGGACCTTAAAAAAGGAGCGTGAACGTCTCCTATCGGTGAAAAACGATGCCTTTTACAGCCAGAAATACGAAGAAGTGGCCCGGCTGCAGCAGCAGATCGTCAATATCGACGCCCAATTGGAACAGAAGATTAAAGAATGGAAAAGTACGGTGAAAGAGATGGATAATGTGGTGTCTAAGGATGACATTGCCCAAGTGCTGGCCGGTTGGATTAACATCCCGGTAACCCGGATCACCCAAACCGAAAAGGAGCGTCTCATCTCGATGGAGAAAAATATCCACAAACGCATCATCGGTCAAAACGAGGCGGTCAAGGCGGTGAGCCACGCCATTCGCCGGAACCGGGCCGGTCTGAAAAGCCAGAATAAACCCATCGGTGCATTCCTGTTTTTGGGACCTACCGGTGTGGGCAAGACCGAACTGGCCAGAACCCTGGCCGAATTCCTGTTCGATGACGAAAATAAATTAGTACGACTGGACATGTCCGAGTACATGGAACGTCATACGGTCTCGAGAATAATCGGATCGCCGCCAGGATACGTGGGGTACGGCGAAGGGGGACAATTGACCGAAATCGTCCGCCGCAACCCCTATTCGGTGGTACTGCTGGACGAAATCGAAAAGGCCCACCCCGATGTATTCAATATTTTATTACAAATATTCGACAATGGCCGAATTACCGACTCTCAAGGCATCACCGTTGATTTTAAAAATACCATTATCATCGGCACCTCCAATATCGGCAGCGATATCCTGCAAAAAGAGGTCAAGAACATCGGCTTTACCATGATGGAGACGGAAGAAAACTATCGGAATACCAGGAAAATGGTGTTCAACCGCCTCAAGAAAGTGTTCAAACCGGAATTTTTGAACCGCATCGACGACATCATTGTGTTCCATAAACTCACCAAAGATCATATCTTGAAGATATTGGATCTGGAGATCGAAAAACTTAAAAAAAACCTGGGCGAGAAAAATCTCACTCTCGCGATTGACGATGGGGCCAAGAAATTTTTGGCCGATGTGGGCTACTCCGAAACCTACGGTGCCCGGCCGCTGCAGCGGGAAATCGCCAATCGGGTGGAGAACAGACTCTCCCAGATGCTTATCATCGGTGAAGTCAAAGACGGCAATCACCTTGAGATTTCAAAAGATCCCGCGAAGGATTGTCTCAAAATTACGGTTTCAACTGAAGCTCCTTGATCCAGGCATAGGTAACGGGCACCACGAAGAGGGTGAGCAGCGAAACGAGCATGCCGCCGAAGGAGGGGATGGCCATGGGTACCATGATGTCAGACCCCCGTCCGCTGGAGGTTAAAACCGGCAGCAGGGCCAGGATGGTGGTGGCCACCGTCATCAGGGCGGGTCTGATTCTGCGATTTCCGGCCTCCACCGCTGCCTGCCGCACCTTCTCAATGGTTGCCGGAGACTTCTTTTCAAACACCTGTTCCAGATAGGTGGCCATGATAACCCCGTTGTCCGAGGCGATGCCGAAGAGGGCCAGGAAACCTACCCAGACGGCCACGCTGAGGTTGATGGGGTGAATCTGGAACAGCGCCTGCATGTGGACTCCGAAGACCGAAAAGTTTAAAAACCACGGTTGACCGTACAACCAGATCAGGAGAAACCCGCCTGCCCAGGCCACAACGATGCCCAAAAAAACCAGGCCAGTAGTAGATACCCGTTTGAACTGGAAGTAGAGGATTAAAAAGATGATCAGAAGGGCCAGAGGCAGAACGACCGCCAGCGTCTTCTGCGAACGCACCTGGTTTTCATAGCTTCCGGCAAAGGTGTAGCTGGCCCCGGCAGGAATTTCCAGTTCGCCTGTTTCTATCTTTTCAGCAAGGTGGCGCCGGGCCTGCTCCACCACATCCACCTCGGCATAGCCGGGCTTTTTATCAAATACCACGTACCCCACCAGGAAGGTGTCCTCGCTTTTGATAACCTGAGGGCCCCGTACGTAGTTAATGGCTGCCAATTGGCCCAAAGGGATCTGGCTGCCATCGGGTGCCGGCACCAGGATTTTTTGTAAGGCCTCCAGGCTGTTGCGCAACTCCCGGGGGTAGCGCACCCGTACCGGGTAGCGCTCACGCCCTTCCACAGTGACCGTAACGGTTCTGCCGCCGATAGCAACCTCGATGACCTCCTGAACTTTCTGCAGTCTGATGCCGTAGCGGGCAATGGCCTGGCGGTCGATCTCGATTTCCAGGTAGGGTTTACCGATGATGCGATCGGCAATCACCGCCGATGGTTCTACGGCTGGCACCTCTTTTAGATATTTTTCAAACTGAAGCCCCACTTTTTCGATGGTTTCCAGGTCTGGGCCCTTGATTTTAATTCCCATGGGGGCCCGCATACCGGACTGCAGCATCACGATGCGGGCGGCGATGGGCTGCAGCCTGGGAGCGGAGGTGGTACCGGGGATCGAACCGGCCTTGACAATTTCATCCCAGATATCGTCGGGGGATTGGATGCCCCGCCAGTATTTCCGACCGGGATTTAAATCCGGCAACAGGGGGGGACGCCACAGGCGAAAGGGATAGCCGCGGTTGTCGGGAATCAGGTTACCGTCCTTATCCCGCTCGTATTTGCCTCTGACTTTATAAGGCATTCCATCGAGAGCCGGCAGCGGTATCCCCTCCTGGCTGCGGAAGTAATCGGTCTTTTGGGGAGCGAAGCGGAATCTTAAGCGACGGCCCTTCTCGTCGGTGATGTATTGGGGTTTGTAATTGATGACGGTTTCCAGCATAGAGATGGGGGCAGGATCGAGGGGAGTATCGGCCCGCCCCAGTTTGCCCACCGCCGTATCGATCTCCGGGATACTGGCAAAGGCCATATCCTGCTTCTTCATCACATCCAGCACCTCACCGATGGAGGCATGGGGCATGGTGGTGGGCATATAGAGAAAAGACCCCTCGTCCAGAGGGGGCATAAACTCCTTGCCGAAACCGGGGAATTTATGGGCGATGTATGAGACCGGGCCGAACCGTTGGATTGGATTCGGCAGCCAGCCGAAAAGGGCATGAAATCCCAACCAACTCATGATTCCCAGAAACAGGATGAAACCGATCATGGCGAAGAAGAACCCCTTATGGCGAAGAAACCAGCCTAACATCCGGCCGTAACTCTTCTGGAAAAAGCGAAAAAAAAGCAGGATACCCCCGATGATGAGGGCCACGAATATGAAGTTGAGGATCAAGCCCTTTTCCGGCCCTAAGGGGAGCCAGTGGCCGGTTAGGATGATGCCCACAACAAAGACCGCCAGGTAATTGATGCCCCGGCGGGCCCACTCCCTCAGTGCCGCCGGAGCCTTGTACTGCCACACATGATAGGCGCCCACCAGGAGCACAATCAGGCCGATCCACCAGGCGAGTACAACGATCAGCACAATCCCCAGTGCCATGAGGACAAAATTAAAATAGCGGCGGGAACGGCTCCCGCCTGCCCTCCGGGTGAAAAGCAGATGGGCAAAGGGTGGAATGATGGTAAGGGCCACGATGATGGAAGCGATCATGGCAAAGGTCTTGGTGAAAGCCAGGGGACGGAAGAGTTTGCCTTCCGCTGCCACCATGGTAAAAACCGGCAGAAAGCTGACCACCGTGGTGGCCACCGCAGTCAGTACCGCGCGGCCAACCTCCCTGGCCCCCCGGAATACCACCTGGAGGCGGTTCTCCTCCGGTTTGGCTCTCTCAAGGTGTTTGAGGATATTCTCCACAATGACGATACCCATATCCACCATGGTGCCGATGGCAATGGCGATACCCGACAGGGCCACGATGTTGGCATCCACCTTAAAGTATTTCATGCCGATGAAGGACATCAGCACAGCCAGGGGCAAGAGTCCGGAAATCAGCAGCGAACTTCGCAGGTTGAGGAGCATGAGAATCACCACAATAATGGTCACCAGGATCTCTTCGCTGAGGGCGTTGTTTAATGTCCCCAGGGTCTCGTTGATCAGACCGGTGCGGTCGTAAAAGGGAACGATGGCGACCTGGCTGACCCGGCCGTCGGCTAATTTCTTTTTGGGAAGCCCCGGGGAGATCTCCTTGATCTTTTTCTTGAGGTTTTTGATGGCCTTCAGGGGATTCCCCCCATAGCGAATCACCGCCACCCCGCCGACGACTTCCGCCCCGCCCTTGTCCAGCGCACCGCGGCGTAGGGCCGGGCCGATGCCCACCCTGGCGACATCCTTCACATAGATGGGCACATGGTTGTTGGCTTTGATCACCGTATTTCCGATATCCTGAATGCTCTTGACAAAACCCACTCCCCGGATCACGTATTCCACCCGGTTAATTTCGATGGTACGGGCCCCCACATCCAGGTTGGACATCTTGACCGCCGTAAATACTTCATCCAGACCCACATTGTAGGTTCGCATGGCCTCGGGGTCCACATCGATCTGGTACTCCTGGACAAAGCCGCCCACCGAGGCCACCTCGCTGATGCCGTCGGCGGCAAGGAGGGTGTAGCGCACATACCAGTCCTGGATGGTGCGCAGTTCATGGAGGTCCCAACCGCCGGTGGGATTACCCTGCTCGTCCCGCCCTTCCAGGGTATACCAGAAGATCTGGCCCAGGGCAGTGGCGTCGGGACCCAGGGTGGGCTGCGCATCCGCTGGCAGCGCTCCGGCGGGGAGGCTGTTTAATTTTTCTAAGATTCGGGACCGGGACCAGTAGAAATCTACCTCTTCCTTAAAGATTGTATAAATGGAGGAGAAGCCGAACATGGAAAAACTGCGCACGGTTTTGACACCCGGAACCCCCAGCAGCGAAACGGTAAGGGGATAGGTGACCTGATCCTCCACGTCCTGGGGGGAGCGGCCCGGCCATTTGGTGAACACAATTTGCTGGTTTTCGCCGATATCGGGGATGGCGTCTACCGGCACCGGGTCCCGACGAATCCCCATCAAATCCCAATCAAAGGGGGCCACCATGATCCCCCAGAAAACGATCAGGAGGACGAAGAGAACCACCACCAGCTTGTTGTTCAAACAAAACAGGATGATCCGATCCAGGATCAACCGCTTCGGCGATTCTTGAGATTCATTCTGATCGTTCATGGTCTATCTCCTTTGCCAGTCACTCTTTCGTTCTCGGGGGAACCAGTTTTTCTTTCAAATCCTGACACTTGAGCATGGATGCACCAAAGTAGGGATTCCGGGTGTCGGGGTGGCCCTGCAGCCAGTAAGCACCTTTGTTATCCAGGGCCATGGGACAGTGGAAGCGATAGAGCGAGTTCTTGATTTTGCCTCCAAACCTCTTGACCACCTCGGTCATGCTGGCGGACAAATCGGCAAAATGGCGCCGCAGGGTTTCGATATCACGGCTCTGCTCCATTTTTTTAACGGTTCTCTGTAATACCTCCTGGTGCTGCATCCATTCCAAATGGATTTGGTCCGAAAGGAGTTTCATATCCACCAGAGCCAGAAACTCTTTCAATCTGTGGATTCCTTCCCGGGTCTTTCTTAGATCGTCGCGGCTGAGAGCCTGCTGCATGGCCAGATATTCAGAAGTCAGCGAATCAATGGAAACGGAAAAGGCCGCCGGGATCTTCTGTTGAGAGTGGGAGGGCTGACCGGTATGTTTGTCTGATTGAGTGGGGATTTGTCCTTGATGATGGTGATGTTCCGGGGCGGGCCCGCCGCCTTCAGGATTCATCATGCTGGGTTTGGCCCGGATTTGCAAATCGCTGTCGATTTTGAAGGCGCCGTTTACCACCACCATTTCTCCCTCAGCCAATCCTTCTTTGACTTCATAATAATCGCCGGCCCGGGGACCTAACACCACTTCCCGGCCCTCAAAGACCCCCTCTTTGCCGGGTACCGCCACGTAGACCACTGCCCGCTTGCCGGTGAGCAGCGGCGCCGTGGCCGGAATGACCAGAGGGGCATCCTTCTGCATGTCCACGGAGAGGGCATGGAGCTTTGCCCGTGCCAGCATTTCCGGTTTTAATTTATTATGGGGGTTGGGAACATTGACCCGGACCTTAACGGTGCGAGTCTGGGGATTCAATACCGGATCGATAAAGGCAACTTTTCCCCGGAAGACTTCGCCGGGATAAGCTTCGGTCTCAAATTCCACCGTTTGTCCCATTCCGAGCCAGGAAAGATCCGATTCGTAGGCATCCAGCTTCAGCCACACCCGGGATAGATCGGCGATGGTGTATATCCTGGTGCCGGTCTGGACATAGAGACCTTCGACGGCATTTTTGTGAATCACCGCCCCGGCGATGGGGGAGAAGATGGTCAGATGCTGGGCAGGGTTTTTTCTCCGCTCAATCTCCTGGATTTGCCGGCCAGAGAGCCCCCACAAGCGCAGCTTTTCCCGGGCGGCGGCAAGGGTTCTTTTGTTCAGTCGGTTCAGAGTCTGCCGGGCCTGCAATAACTCCTGCTGGGCCACGATCAATTCGGGGCTGTACAGTTTTACCAGCGGATCTCCTTTCCCGACAGCGGAGCCGGTATAATCGACAAACAGTCGGTCGATCCTACCGGGGACCCGGGCGGAGATATATTTCAACCGGGTTTCATCGTATGCCACCTTGCCGGCCAGGCGCATTTTGGCAGAGAGTCGACGGCGTTGAACCGGGGCTGCATCTATCTCCGCCAGCTTAACGGCCCAGGGTGAGAGCTTCAATTGCCGCGGGCCTAACTGCTCTTCCGAAGTATTGGCAACCGGAACCAGGTCCATGCCGCAGATGGGGCAGGTCCCGGGCTCCGGTTTGCGGATCTGGGGATGCATGGAGCAGGTCCATATCTGGACGCTGGCTTGATCTGCCGACGTTTCCCCGGCGGCTTCGGGTGACATATGATTGATTTGACCCCCACTACCCCCACGGATCAAGTAACCGATCAAAAATGCAAGCAAAAGAAGCACCAGCAGGGGCCATCTGAAGCGCTGCTGCGCCCATTGTTTCCACCACGATTTGTTGTTTTCCATCTTACTATTCTCCTTTTTCATTTTCCTCTGTGGCCGCAGAGAGTTCTGTGCCCACCAGCATCTCCAGCTCCGCCAACCGCTGGGCGGAATTGGCCTGTGCCCGTTCATAGGCCAATTCAAAGGTCAGAAGGGTGCGCAGCGAGTCAATATAGTTGAGAAAATCAACCTTTCCAGACTCAAAGGCCGATTGACTGACGCCATGCGATTGCCTGGCTCTGGGCAGCAGGGCATCCCGATAGAGTTCAACCTGCCGCCGGGAATCCCGGAACCGGTAATAGACCATATCGAGACGAGATAGCAGATCGTTTTGCCTCTCTTCCCTTTGCATTCGGGCGGCCCGGTAGCGGGCATCGGCTTCGTTTACCGCCGCCCGATTCTTCTTGTGCCACAACGGCAACTGGATGGAGACCATGGCCATGATGGGGTCCTTGCCGCTCTCCGGCACCCCGGACATGTCGGTCTCATCGGTGATGATGTAATCGAGCCCCAGGGAGAAATCCGGCCAGAAATTCTTTTTGGCCAGCTTTACCCCCACCTGGGCCGCGGCAGCCTGATGATCCAGGGCTTTTAGCTGGGGGCTGTTTGCTTTTAGCAGGCCGATCAATTGCTCACGGGAAAACCGGAGGGTCAGGGGGGGAATCCTGTCGGGAGTTGGAATGGGTTTCTCTAAAGGCCGATTCAGGGCGGCATTTAATCTTGCCCTTATGGGCTGCAGCAGATCCCGTACACTTTCCCACCGTTCATTCAGGCGATCCAGTTCCACCTGGATGCGGATCAAATCGGCATGCAGAGCCAGTCCCACCTGGTACCGGGTGCGCATCACTCCCTCCAGGTATTTCAGCAATTGTACATGTTCATCGCTGACCATCTGGGCCCGTGCCAGATAGTAATATTCGTAGTAGGCCTCCTTGACCCGGTAGAAGAGCTGCAGCTTCAGGTTTTCGTATTGCTGCCGAGCGGCGTTGGCCATCTTAAAGGCGGTATCCCCCTGCAGCTTTAGTTTTCCGAACCAGGGAAAAGATTGCATCAGGCCGACCTTTTGACGCTGAGGACCCACCCTTGTCTCCACTTCCTGGATGAAGTAAGAAAAGGTAAGACGGGGGTCCGGAAGGGCACGCACCTGGGGAATCCGCTCCAGGGCTGCCTGCCAGCGGTTAAAAGCAGCCTTTAGCCCCGGATTGTTTAAAGCCGCATAGGCCAGATAATCCTCCAGCGTGGATGTCTCTGTCAATGGCAGCGGCTGCCTCTCGTTTTCGGCTGCCATCAGGAAGTGTCCAGCTAAGATTAGACTCAAAAAAAACAGGGGCCAAGACGTACTTTTAAAAATTTGTTTCGGCCTATACGCAACCAATACGGTTATGTTTTTTGCTAAAATTTTTCCCCCTTTCATGGACGGCCTCCTTGTTTTTTCATTCTGGTTTTCAGTTGATCGATCAGACAGTTGCACTGCTGTGGACTCAAGAACTCTTTTACCTGAATGATTTCTTCGACGGTATTTTGCTGAAGCTTCTTTTGCAGGTTGCCGATCTTTTCGATACACTGGTTAATTTGCTTTTTATCAATTTTTTCTCTATTAAGTTCCGCCAACATCCTCTCCTGGCAGCCGGCAATTTCTTTTCTAACCGATTCATTCAACCGATGATAATTCAACCGCAACTGCTGCAGTTGGTTTTGCTGTTGGGCCGACAGGTTCAACTCCCGCGATGAGGCAGTAAGGCAGGCATGACCGGACAGCAGATGAATCAGGAAGGCTGCATTAAGGCCTATCGACACGACAAAGATAATCCGCCACACTATTCTTCCCACTTCATCACCTCCGAATATGCCTGGGTAAGACTACCCGGCATTGCCGCCAGAAAGCTTTCAAATTCTTCCTCTAACGGTTTTACGGAACCGCTCCTTTTGGAAAGGGGCTCCATAAAAAAAAGGTTTGCCAAAATAACGACAAAGAACAAAAATGCATAGGCCGTAACCAACCGGCTCAACCTCAACTTGAACAAGTTAACGCTTGTCCTCGGCTTGCTTTGGCCCTCCATACGCGCCTTGATTCGCTGATTTAAATAAGCGGCCTGTTCCACCCTGGCATTCAACGCCTCGTTATGAAGGCCGATCATCTTTAAAATATCGTTACCCTTTTCAGTCATCGTTATTTCCTCTTTTATGTCTTCGACACTTCAACTTCCAAAACCTTGCTAAAAAAAACCAAAAAAAATACATTGCACAGGCAAACCTCCCACATATTCTCTCTACCTTTGCTCCTCGACATTGCTTTTGATTTTTTTTATGGCTTTATGAACCAGGGATTCCACCGCCGACAACGGGGTGTTCATAATCTCGGCAATTTGTTTTTGCTTTAAACCATCATAATGAAAAAAATAGAAGGCGGTCTTTTCACGGTTAGATAATAAACCGATGGCTTGCTCCAGCTTCTTCATCTGTATCTCTCTCAATTCAACCTCTTCAAGCTTCCGGGCTGGGTCGCCCCCTACAGATGCAATCTCTGTCTCCCCCTTCTCTTTGGAAGCTTCGAAGGAGATAAATTGAACGATCTTCTTTCTCCTGATATGGTTCAGGACGGTATTTACCGCTATCCGGTAAATCCAGGTGTAAATATCCGATTCTTCTTTAAATGTGGATTTTTTTTTGAATACTCTTAAAAATACTTCCTGGGTCAACTCTTCTGACTCCGATTCATCTTTTAGATAATAAAGGCATAATTTGTAGACCCTTTGATAGTTACTATCAATGATTTCCTCGATATTCATCTATCTACCATCTTTAATTTTTTGATAAAATACCTGGAAAGATTATATCCCACAAATTTTCCCCATTCAACACTAAAAATCCTATTTACAAAAATTTCGGCACAGCTTATAATTAGCGTTACAAGGAATATCCCGAATGGAACCATCAACGCAGTGGCCTGCCTTCAGGTTTAACATGGAAGAAATTGCCGGTGCCATTGGAGATTACGGCACCCTCTTTCCTATTGTCCTGGGGGTGGCCGTCGTTTCCAACGTTAATACCGGTCACATTTTATTGTTTTTCAGCCTCTGGTACATCATCACCGGACTCTATTACAAAATGCCGATGCCGGTAGAGCCCATGAAAGTGGTTGGCGCCGTGATCATCGCCAATGGTTTAAATGCAAATGAAATCGTCGCCTCGGGCATCATTATAGGAGTGATCTTCCTCGCACTGGGTTATGGTAAAATCATGCGCCTTCTCCGGGGGAGAGTGCCCACCGCGGTGGTAAGGGGGATTCAGTTGGGCCTGGCCTTACTCTTGCTCAAGACGTCAATCCGCTTCATTACTGGCGACTACTGGATGGCCCTTGGCGGCATTGCCATCATTTTCCTTTTCATACTACTCAAAAATCGCTTTAGAGTTCCGGATATCTCCGCATTGGTCGTAATGGCTGCAGGCATCCTCGTCGGCTGTCTGAAGTCCGAAATACCCCCGATTCACCTGCTTCCCATCCCCTCCCTCATCATCCCCACCGCCAAAGATTTCCTGGCGGGGGGCTGGCTGTTGGCACTTCCCCAAATACCTCTCACCATCACCAACGCCATCCTGGCCACCTCGCTGCTGATGCAGGATCTTATCCACAAAAAAGTCGAACCGGATCGGTTGGCCAAAAGTATCGGGTACATGAATATTCTCTCCGTTCCCTTCGGCGGCTTTCCCATGTGTCACGGCGCCGGTGGCCTGGCGGCCCAATATCGATTCGGGGCCAGGACAGGAGGCTCCAACATTATCAGCGGTATCGTCCTTTTACCTCTTGCCCTGTTCTTTGCCGCTCCCCAATGGGTAGAGATCATCCCCCTGGGAGTCTTTGGGGCCTTATTGGTCTTCGTGGCATTGGAATTGGGTAAACATGGATTTAAAACAGACTCCTATCCCGTTACCATCATTGTTGCCCTATTAACTCCCCTCCTGAACGTGGCCGTAGCTTTTTTGGTGGGGCTGGGCCTGGCCTGGATTTTTAAAAAATGTTTTTTTTAGAAAGATTCGTAGTCTACGTAGTAGTCCAGATGACTCTTTTGATCGGCGTCGGGTTCTTTACCAGATTGTGACGCACTTTTCTGGAGGTCGGTACATGGGCTGGCCCGGTTTTATATTAAATGCCAGATGGAAGGCTTCCAGATCGGCAAGGGGACCATTGGTTCTGAATTTGTCGGGAGAATGAACATCAGTCTTCAGCCGCAAGAGCAAAGTCTCTTTACGAATATTGCGTCTCCAAATCTGGGCCCAGGAGAGAAAAAACCTCTGCACCGGGGTAAAGCCGCCGATTTTCCCTGGGGATAGATTTTTCTTCACGGCTTCCCGGAAGGCGTCAAAGGCAATACTCAAGCCGCCTAAATCGGCTATATTTTCTCCCAGTGTCAGCTTTCCGTCAATGTGCAGATCATCCAGCGCCTCAAATTGACCAAATTGGTTGACCAGCTCTTCGGTCCGTTCCTTGAATCTCTTCTCGTCCTCTTCGCTCCACCAGTCGTTTAAGTTGCCCTCTTTGTCATATTTTCGTCCTTGATCGTCGAATCCATGGGTCATCTCATGGGCGATCACCGCACCGATGGCGCCATAATTCACCGCATCATCGGCGGTGAAGTAAAAAAAAGGCGGTTGAAGGATGGCAGCCGGGAATACAATCTCATTCTTACTGGGATGGTAATAGGCATTGACCGTCTGGGGCGTCATTTCCCACTCTCCTCTATTAACCGGTTTCCTTACCTTATCCAGATTTCTCTTAAACTCGAAGTTTTCTGCCTGCAGTACATTGAGTACATAGGACTGCCGGTCGATCCCCAATCTCGAGTAATCGATCCATTCATCCGGATAGCCGATTTTAACCCCGAAGGCAGCCAACTTTGCCAGTGCCCGTTTCCTGGTAGCTTTGCTCATCCAGTCGAGTTTTTTAATCCGTTCTCTAAAAGCATTTTTCAGATTTTCCACCAGTCCAAGGGCCCTGGCCCTGGCTTCCGGGGAAAAGTATTTTTCAACATAAATCCGTCCCACCATTTCGCCCAATGCCGAACTGGTGGTGATGAGACAACGTTTCCAGCGGGGTTTCAATTTCTTCGCTCCCATAAGAATGGTGCCGTAAAAGTCAAAGCTTTCAGCCTCAAAGGCCTTATTGAGATATGGAGCAGTCTTCAGGATTAAATGCCAGCGTAAATAGCTCTTCCAGTCCTTCAGCCTGGTCTGGCCTATCATCTTGCCGACTTCCTTGAAAAATTTGGGTTGGGCCACATTGATGTCTCCGGGATCTTCCACCGCCAGATTTTCAAAATAGCCAGGAAAATCAAAACCGTCGGCCATCTCAGCCAATTTCGACAGAGACATTTTATTGTGGGTGGCTTTGGGGTCTCGCCGTTCCAATCGGGTCATGGAGGTTTTGGCCAGACGGGTCTCAATTTTCATGACCCGGCAGGCGGCAGCCGCCGCATCCTGTGGGGAATCTCCCAGCAACTCGAACATGTTGGTCATGTGCCGGATATACTTTTCCCGGATCTTTTTTGTCCGGTCGTTTGTATCCAGGTAGTAATCACGATCCGGCAGGCCCAGCCCCGCCTGATACAGCCATACAATATTTATAGCGCTGTTCTTCGGGTCCTGGTCGACCAGAAATTGGAACAAGGGGGTGACCCCCATGGTGTGAAAATAGGCGATGCACCGGCAAACGTCCTCTTTTCTCTTAATCTGCTCTATCCGGCTAAAATACGATTTCAGGTATTTAAGGCCATCCTGTTCGACCTTTTTCGTATTCATACCGCTGCCGTAAAAGTCGCCGATTTTTTGATTAATACTGCCTCCGGGAGCTTTTCTGTCCGCGGCCGCCTCCCCAAAAATAGTTCTTAAATCCTTTAAATTTTTCTCTACCAACTGTTCAATTGATCCCCAACTGGTGTATTCCGGTGGGATGGGGTTACACCTCAACCACGCCCCAACCGCAAATTGATAGAAATCCTCTGCCGGAGAGACCGTTGTGTCCATGTTGGCGGGATCAATCGCCCTAAGGTAAGCATTGTCATTCATACCGCTGCCCAATCTCTGTTCTCCTTTTAAATCTTATATTACCAATAACATACGGCAAAGAAAAGAAAAAGTTTAAAACGCTTTCCCACTGTCCCCAATCTTTTGCTGCATCCCGAATGGGCGACTCAAAACTGCGAAGGGGCGGGTCAGATACCCGAAGGGGTGGGTCAACATAGAGAAGGGATGGGTAGAAACTGCGAAGGAGCGGATCAACATTGAGAAGGGACAGGTCAACCCCCAGTACGAACGGGTCAAAACCCCGTACGAACAGGTCCAGTTTGCGTACGGACGGATCAAAGTTGCGTACGAAAGGGTCAAACTGCCGTACGGACAGCTCAAAAACTATGCTTCATACTGCACCTCATTGATACCTTTAGCGATATTTCATATAAACTCTGGTAAGCCGGTAAAGTAACGGAGTCACCCACCTGATTTTTTTATTCTTTCACAAAATACTTGACACCATACTCCATTCATTTTTATAATTACTAATTAGGAGGCATGGCAAATGAATCAGGCTAAAAAAGATCAGATGGATAGGTTAGATCCCTTTCTTTTGGAATATTTTAAATATCTGCGAGAAGAAATAAATCTAAGAATTGTTAAACATTCCAGACTTTTAATATACAAGTTGATAGCTGTTGGTGCAATTTTAGCTTTTATTTTGAATTCCTCAAATAATTCTATGCAAATTATGGATTTTATTAAAGACACCCAGTATGTGATCTGGATCGTTCCTCTTATTTGCATAAATTTTGATATGTTGATCCTGGGGAACTTACGCGTGGTTCGCAATATAGGATTATATATCATGGAGAACTATGAAAAGAAAGCGTTTAAAGAATGGCAGAAAGGCAATGATGCTCTGGCATCCTTTGAGTTCTGGGAAGAAGCGGGCGCTCATAATCATCTCCGCTGGAGGTGTTATACAAAATTAGATATGACAATAATATTCAGTATTACGTTTTTCTTGATTATAGTACCTTTCATATCAACCACATATTTGTTAGCCCATTATCGGCTACCTGTGTATCGATGGAATTTATTAATAGGCAGCATATTAGCTGTTGTCTCATTTTTTATATATACCAGGATGTTGAAACTCGTTATTGTGTAATCTAAAAGATTATTTCTTTGTTGTTTTACAACATTATGATTGTCT
>CBFDCR010000051.1:0-36892 GCA_965603365.1 uncultured bacterium | reverse complement strand
CGAGAATCAAACTGAAGAATCTTTATCCGTCAATCGAACCCTGACATGACACTAGTCACCTGAATATCCGGTTGAATGATGGCCGGATCATTTCCACTCCCCTGGAATGGTTTCCCGAATTGCAGGGGGCCACTGTACAGCAGTTAAAAAGCTATAAGTTGATTTGCCGGGGAACTGGCATAGAGTGGAATGAGCTTGATTACCACCTATCTATCGAGTCGATGCTTTCCGCCAATTTCATATCTCCCAAAAGGCATATCGCCTGATTGTAAAAATTCAATTTCAACCAATCAGTCCAAAAATCTTACTTTGCTTTTTAGGGTAGGGGGAAGACCTGGCGGAGGTGGAGGATGTTGTTTATGGTGTGGTGGGGGTTGGCGGAGGTCTCGCCGGGCGATAGGCAGCAGCCCTCGCCGTTTTTTAGCCAGACGGTGCGCAGGCCCAATCGACTGGCCACCCGGATCTCGATATCCAGGCGGTTGCCCACCACCACCACCGCTTCGGGCACATAACCGTGATACGCCAGCAGCCATTGAATGGCCTCGCCCTTGCCTTCCCCGCCGTCCGGCGAGGTAATTACCACATCTTTAAAAAAGTGACGGATCTTCAGGTGGTCGATCTTTCTATTTTGAAAGGCAGGATCTCCCTGGGTGAGCAGGAACAGATGGTAATGGTCGCCCAGGTCCCGGAGCAACTGTTTGGCCGTCGGATCAATGGACAACCGGCAGGGGTCGGCACTCTTAAAAACCTTTTGCCGCTCAGTCAGGGCCTGATCCTTAATCCCGGGCAGTCGTCTGCGTATGGCCTCTTCGAGACGGCGGGGACAATTTTTTCTTGTTTCAAGAAACAGGGCCGCCAATTCATCGGCAGCCGGCAGTGCCGAATCGACCTGCCTCATCCTCCCCGCCGCCGCCTCCTCCAGGGGGGTGACCAGCAATTCAAACGTATTCACCAGGGTATCGTCCAGATCAAAAATAATAGCCCGGATATCAGTCATTTTTGTACTTTCGGAACACATGCCGCTGCACTCACCACTCCATTGTAGCGAATATGCCGTGTGAATTCAATAGATTCACCTGCCTGGCTCTTTTTTATCTGGAATTTTTAAATGGGGTACTGATTGAAATGCGCTCGTATTTCCTTTAAAATGGACTATGCTCAAAACAAATTTCTTATTTGGGAATTATAAACCGGGAGGATTAATATGTTCGAATTGAAATTAGGAGAGCAAGATATCAAGGCCCTGATGAGTCGTGGCGGGATTTTTGATCTGGCAGCCGATGTCAAAGATTTGAAAAAACCCTTTAGCCCCCAGGAGGGACAATTGGTCAGCCTGAAATTTCAGACCGGACCATCTAAAGAGATAAAATTCGGTTCCACCGACAGTGTGGCGCTGGGCCTATCCGCCCAAACCGGTGCCTCCGTTTTGCTGCTGTGGCCTTCCAGTTCTGCCGACCGGCTCAAGGCCCTGGAAACCTTCGGCCTGGAAGACTATTTTGCCCGGGGCGCCCATCCGCACCAGTTGTTGATGGTGCTGGCCATCGGTGCCTCGGCCGACGCGTCGGCAGCCGGCGACTTCCGGTATGCCGCCCTGGCCGTCGGTACCACTCTCAAGGCCGGCACCGATGGTGCGCTGTCGATGGTGCAGGCCTTCCCCCAGGACACCCCGGCCGAAGATGTATTGAGGGATTTCTTCAAAGAGGCGAATTTACCCGCCGACATCACCGGCGCCCCACAGCCCGGGGAGGTGACGGTGCTGGAATACGGCGGTTACCTCTCCTTTGGCGGTAACCTCTCCCTGGGTTACGAAATCTCCGGCTGCCCCTCCCAGCAGTTGAAAGATCTGAACATCTCCGAATACTATAAGCTGGGGTTATCGGGGAAACTGGATTTCCTGTCAAAGGTGGCGGGACGCTTTCGCATCGAGGTGGGCCAGGGCTCCAGACCCGGCTGGGCACGGGTGAAGATCCGCAAGAGCAAGGATAAAAATTTCCAGATCGCCGCCGATGTCTCCC
Organism: uncultured bacterium; assembly: GCA_965603365.1. Lineage (GTDB taxonomy): Bacteria > Acidobacteriota > Aminicenantia > UBA2199 > UBA2199 > JAHELQ01. The sequence continues at coordinate 34,877 of CBFDCR010000051.1, read as the reverse complement.
TGGGCGGCGAATTGAGTATACAGGGATTTCCCGATTCTGCCGACGAGTTTCTGGGAGCCTTGCTGGGATTAAAGGCCCAGAACTGGTTGAACCTGTTCGACAAAATCAAAAATTACACCGACTTTCAGCAGATCGAGACCTACCTGGACGACCTGGCCAGGACCTACATCGAGCAATTGACCGGCCAGGCCTTTGCCGGGCTGGAGAACAGCGACGTCCTGAACGAAGTGATCGAAACCATTAACAAAGCCCTTGACTCTTACCGGAACGTGGGTGACTATGCGGTGGCCCTGTTTGACCGTTATTACGATCCCATCGCCCAAAAAATGGACGGCGAAATCGTCAAGGTGCTCGAAAAGATCAAATCCCTCACCTCGTTGGATCAGCTAAAGGGTTCGGTGTTGGGCAAAGACCTCAGTGATATCCTATATCTTTTGACCGGCGGCCGCCCCCTGGATTGGCTGCTGGGCAAAATCACCATCGACGGCAAGGTGGTGGGCAGCCTGGATGCCCTCAAGCAGCGGGCCGATGATGTACTCTCCCTGGTCAAAGACAGGGCCCACCAGGAGCTTCGCCGTATCATCGCCCTGGCCAAATCCAAATTTCCTTTAGACCAATTCCTCTCCAGCCTGAAACAGATCGACCTGAATCAATTGAAAAGCACCGCCGACCGGAAGCTGGTTGGCTTTGTGGAGCGGCTCATCGGCAAAGCGGTCAAGGGCCTATCGGACAGCGAACTGGGCAAAGCGGTGGCTGAGGTTCACGGCATCGCCGCCGGGGTGGATAATTTCAAAAACAATCTCTACGGTAAAGTTAAAGAGTCGCTGAACCAGTCTTTGAAAGCCAACCTGAACGTCGGCTACAACCGCAGCCAGGAGGATGATGCCCTCATCGATGTCGAATTGAACCTGGAAGAGCAGAAGGGCAGGGCGCTAATGAAGGCCGCCGGACGCGGCGATTTTTCCACGGTTTTAGAGGATTACGACCCTTCCGTGGTCCGACTCTATGCCGGCGTTCTGACCCACCAGGTGTCCCGCCAATCTTCGGTGGCTTTCAATGTGGTGGGCTGGCATAAGAGCTTTCAGTACCGGAGCCTAACCAAATTGATCACCCGCTCAGAACAGCATATAAAGAGTGAAGATAACGGCCTTCTCACCGTTACCACCGACATCAGCCTGGATACCGGTACCGATAAAACCAGGAATGGCGAGCGGATATATACCAACATGGTCCTGGGCTTCGTGGGGGCATCGAAGGGGGCGGCCAGCTTTGACCCCGGGACCCAACGCTACCTGGTCAATGCCATTACCGGCATGTCCGGGAAATATACCCTGCTCATCGAAGACCAGCATACCACACCGGAAGAACTGAGCCATTACCTCGATTATGCCGTGGACTTCGGCATCCGGCCGACCCGGCAGGCAGCGGTACAGGCACTCACGCCCCTGCTGTCAAAGGCCGCTGACGGCAGCTTCGGTTCAACCTCCCTGGATTACGAGGTGCGCTTCACCGAGCAGGGCCTCGACTACCTCTTCACCACAGACATCAATAAGATCCCCATGCGCAGCATCATCCGCCGGCTCACCCTGGCCAACTATTTAAATTCGGGCAAGAATCAGATCAGGGATATAGGCTGGTGTTACTGGACCCCGGAGGTATTCGGTTTTTGGCACCAGAGCCCTACAGCGTTTACCAACGGTTCCAGGGAATTTTCTCCCATTGCCTCGTCACCCATTGAGCATCTCCCCGCACCCCAACGGGTGGTGCTGCAAAATTGGCAGTTGAAGGTGCTCGATAAATTGTACATTATCGAGGAGGCACTGGTGGGGGGATTTGCCGATCTCCAACAGCTCATCAAGAATCAATCGGGCCTCTCACCCCTGAAATATGAAGAAGCCTTGTCCAGGTTGGGCAAGGCCCTGGATGCCTACGACAGCGTTGACGAGTGTACGAATACCTTCTTCGCCCTGTTCGATGCCCTGATTACGGCCTCAGGCCAGGAGGCGGTACGGGACTCAAGCCTCACCCTAAAATCCCAACTCCCCGGCCAACCCCAAATGACCAAAATGCTCACCCCTCCTTAAATATTTTTAGCAATCCCTATGGGTACAAATACAGGTCTCGCAGGTAAATGTTGCCTGGCAGCTATTTGTATAAACACATATCGCGTCTGTCTCACAAATTCCGGGAGGGGATTGATCTTTATTTTCTTTTTTTTTGAAATTATATTATAATTGTATTTTCGGAAATGAATAATACGCCCAGGAGGGAACCGGTGTATAAAAAGATTAGAATTGAAAATTTTAGAGGCATCTCATCGTTGGAGATAAAAGATCCCAGGCAGTTCAACCTGTTTGTGGGACAAAACAACAGCGGTAAGACCAGTATACTGGAAGCTATCTTCCTGCTTACCGGACCGGCCAATCCCAGATTACCTGTGGTAATCAATTCATTCAGGAACTTTCATTATATTACAGAATACACATGGTCTCTGTTTTTTTACAAACTGGATTTTAATTCTCGTTTGACATTAAAAGGAGAATTGATCAAACCCAAAGAGAGCAGATCGTTGACTATAAAACCGTTAAAAGAAACATCTATGTTAGAAGCGACAGATAAAGGCGGCAGCATCGTGGCCAAAGACAATCATACCGTCCAGATTGATAAGATTATCGGACTCTCTCTCGAAGCCTCGATTAAAAAAGAAAATTCTAAAAAACCGGATACGTTTTCCTCCTTGATCAAAGCCATAGGACAAAAGCTGGATACAAAATTAACCGAAGATTATACTGAATCTCGAAAGGGAGTATTTATCCACTCCAATTATACGTTCGAGAGCAATGCCAGGAGATTTAATGACATTCTCATAAAAAAGCAGGAGAAGAGTATCATAGACATCCTGCAAAAGCTGGAACCGGAGATCAAGGACCTGGCTTTAGGTTTTGAAAATATATTGTATTGCGATATCGGCCTGGAGAAAATCTTGCCGATGAATTTGATCGGGGAAGGGATTAACCGGCTTCTGTCCATTATCCTGGCGATCCATGATGCCTCCAATGGAGTCGTACTCATTGATGAGAGCGAAAATGGATTCCACTATTCCACCCTGGAACTCCTGTGGACGGCCATCTTTGAATCGGCCCGGCAATTCAACGTTCAAATCTTTGCCACCACCCATTCCTTTGAAAATATCAAAGCCTACAGTAATGCCTACGAGAAATTTTCGGCCCAGGAAGATAATATGCGTTTATACAGAATGGAAAAGGAGGATGATCGTATGCAATTGGTTGAATTTAATCACCAGTTACTTAAAAGCTCACTGGAAAGCGGCTGGGAGATCCGATAATGTCGACTCCGGAACCCATCACAAAAAAGAGACTCCTGGTAGTAGAGGGAGAGGATGAGATAAACTTTTTTGAAAAATTGTTAAAATACATCAACATGACCGACCTGGTAGACATAAGGGAAGTTGGCGGGAAGGCGCAATTTAAGAATAAAATGCCGGTGCTGCAAAAGGCATCCGGCTTTAACAGACTCGAACACATCGCAATCATTCGCGATGCCGACGAAAATGCCGCCGGTGCTTTTGCCAGTATAGCGGGAATTATAAAAAATATAGGGCTGACCCCACCGGAGAAAGCCGGACAGTTTTCAAGTTCAAAACCCCGAGTGGGAATCTTTATTATGCCCGATAACGCCAGCAAAGGAATGCTCGAAGATCTCTGCTTAAGAACCGTAAAAGACCATAAGGCGATTGAGTGCGTGAGTGGTTTTATTGGTTGCGTCAAAGTGCTGGAACCTCCGCCCAAAAACCGGTCGAAGGCAAAGGCCCAGGCCTTTCTGGCTGCCATGCCGGAAATCGCAAACTCAGTGGGGGTGGGGGCATTAAAAGGCTACTGGAATTTTGATTCGGAAGAGTTGAAACCATTAATTCACTTTCTTGGGCAATTAAAATAAAAAATAAATTTGGCGTCTGATATTGATATTTTTTTGATAATTTTATATTATCTACGGAGAGGGTGAAATATGAAGCAATACGACATCGTGGATGATTTTGTCATTCTGGAAGAAGTGGGAACCGACTCCCTGGGCAGGAACTATCGGGCAGTAAAGTTGGAAAACCACAAACCCACCGGCCACAGGTTGTTAACCGAGGTCCATCCCTTTCTATTGAAAGAACCCTCAGCCTGGGCCAAAATCCAGATACTGCTGGAAGCCATCGCCAGGGTCGGCAGGCCTAAACTGTACTCTCCGGAAAGAATCATCGAAAAAGACGATAAATCCTTGCTGCTTTTCCCGTATATAGAAGGCAAAACTCTCGATCAGATCATGGAGGATTCCGCCAGGAAAAAGGTGCCCGTTAAATTCGACCTAACTTTCTCCATTGTGATTGCCCTGGCCAATTTGATTGATCTGGGGGTCAGCATCGATTTCGGCCGCGAAGCTCTTTTTCATGGATTTTTGACGCCCGACCATATCATTATCGGTTACAATGGGAAAGTATTCGTAAAATATTTTGGCGTCTGGCCCTTTATTGATAAAAGTGAGAATATCATATCCCATACCATCAAAAAATACGGTGCCTGGCTCACCCCGGAATTCATCAAGGGTGAAGAGGTTGTCCAGCAGGCCGATATTTATCATCTCGGCTATATTGTCTATCGAATGTTGACGGGCCAATATTTCTCCTACCTGCCGGGTGAAGGTTTTGAACGTACCATCACCAGCATCAGTTTTTCATACAACATACCCTCCACCGACAAAGAATTTCTAACCAACCTGATTAACTTTTTCAGAAAGACGTTAAACCCGGATATCCGTAAAAGGTTTAAGACAACGAAGGAATTCAGGATTTATATTAAGGAATACTTCGGAATCGAAGATACCTCCTCGTTCGCTTCCGATTTAGCTTCATTGATGTACGCCCTTTACCAGGAAACGATGCAGCAGGAAAGGCGGCAACTGTGCGAAGAATTATGTATGTCTATCCCTGAAAAAGTAGAGAGCGGCGTCACCGAAAAAATCAGCACACCGATAGAATTTACCGAAAAAAAAGGCTCAAAGAATAAATATTTCATTTTTGTCCTCGTTGTCATTGTGGCGGCGGCCGTCGGCTTCGGCGTGTTTCAATATGTGGATTACTTGAATCAGAAAAAACAGGAATACACGGCGGTTAGCGAAATGGAGACGAAGATCGCCCGACTGGAGCAATACTATCAAAAGAAGATCGAAGAATTGAAGTCGACGTATGAAAAAAAAATTACCGAGGATGATAGTAAAAAAGAGGCCCAGGCAAAAGAGCGGGATCAACTAATCCAAAAAATCGAGCAGCAAAAGCAGGAAGAAATCGAGGGCATCAAACAGGACATTCGGGCGCGGGGGATCAAGCTCGATGAAGGGGGAAAACCGTCCCCGGACCGGGCTAGAGTACAGCCGCCGCAGCCCCGGGAGATCGCCGGAACAGACGAGCCTCAGGAATCTGAATCGGGGGGAAAAGAATCTCCCGGAACTTTGCCCAAAGAGCAAAAGGCGGTAGAACTGTCCCTGGCCGAAGTGAGTCAACCACCGCTGGAGATAGCCGCCGAAGAGCCGAAATTTCCATTGACGATCAGCAAAAATTATGCAGGCAAACGGGGGACGGCCCAGATCTCCGTCTTGATCGATGAGAACGGGAATGTGGAGGGAGTTAAAGTACTAAACGATATTCCCCAGGACATCCGGGCGATAGTCGTCGACACAGTACAGAAGTGGAAATACCGACCCGCCCGGCAAAATAACGTCAGGGTAAAGGTCTGGCTGCCGGCGGAGATAAAATTCTCCTTCAAAAAGGTGGAATCGGAAGATGAAATCGGAAAGGGGGAAGAGAGAGAACCCGAAAAGACAGTACAAGCGGTCGAAATGGTAAGCCTCAATGAATTGACGGCAAGGCCGGTTAAAATAGCCGGGGAGCCGCCGAAATTCCCGATCGCCATCCGGGAGACCTATGCCGGCAGGAGGAGTACGGTACGGGCAACGATTTTAATCGACGAAAACGGCAGTGTGGAAGATGTTAACATCCTGAGCAGGGTTCCTGACGACATCTCGGCGGTTTTGGTCCACACCCTGAAGCAGTGGAAGTATCGGCCCGGCCGCAAAGGGGATATCGGTGTAAAGGTCTGGCTGCCAATCTCTTTAAAAATTTCTTTCAGGTAGAATAACCTATCCAACCGGGGATCGAGCGAGGCGCGAGGCTGATCCCTGCCGTTAGGAGTTAGAATTCGCTTTCTATCCTGACCATCTTTCGAATAAAGATTCTTTTGACCGTATCATCCAGGGCCTCCACGGAGATATAGCCGACAGCCTCCGGATTGGCCCGGATAAAGGCCTTCATTTCCCCTTCGGACTTCACAATCTTCAGGGGGGTGGCGGTCCCGGTAAAGATGAATCTCTTCCAGTAGAGGGAAAACTGTAATGGGCTCTTGCCCACCACATCTTTCAAAAATTCCTTATGTACATCCCCTTCTCTCAAAACGGCAATTTCAATTTTGTCCCCATTCGGCCAGGTGGTCTTTTTCCCCAGAAAAATCCTTTTTAATTCCCTGGAAGAAATTTCGCTCTCCGGATTCCCTTTATGGACGATAATGGCATAATTGGCTGCCAGGGCGACAGCAGAAAAACTCACCATTATCCAGATCATAATAACCTTTTTGATATTCATGGTCGACTCCTTTTAGAAATTAAATGAACACTTGGCCACGATCATGTTCCATTTTTGGGTAAGCCCCATCGGGTCACTGAAAATGTACGACTTGGACAGCCCATCGATCTTATGCCATTCCAGCTTGATGGTCCAGTTGAAATTCACATCATAGCGCAGTCCAACGGCAATGTCCTTTTGCCAGTGAAAATAGGCGGGATTGCCCACGGCAATGGCTGCCAGCCCTTCCTTATCGTCTTTATCCGCGTAAAAGTGATCGTAGAGGAACGTCAGGGTCAATTTGTCGCCGAACAAATAGGATACCATCACGTAATAGCCCTGCATAATTTCATCCGACATCAGCATATCCTGCCCCTGGGTGTTGATAAAAATGTCCACCGGCAGCTCCATATATTCGGAGGAGATGGTCAGGTCGCCCAGCACATATTCCAGGGATAGGAAAAAGCCGCCTGTTAATTCCATCCGTCCGTAAAGATGCGACGGCTGGCTAAGGGGGATGTTTAACATGCTATCCATGTTGGCCTTGAGGTAGGCGTAACTTCCCGCCAGCCGAAGCCCCTTGAGAGGAGTGTTCCAGATCATTCTGCCGCCGTAGAATGACTCCGTATCCAACCGGGTATCGGACACATACACGCCGCTGCCGGCAACGCCCCAATTGAGGACGTTCTTGATCTGCCAGATATAGGGAGCGTCGTCGGTATGACTGACGGAACCGTAATACATATGGTAGTCAAAATCTCCCAGGCTGCCGAAATTCAGGTTTCCGTAGATGCCCAATCCTTCGTAGGCCACGAATACCGACCGATAGAATTCATCGTAGATACTCTGGGGCAGAACCGCCATGGAATAGAGCGCATCGGTATTGCGGATTTCGTTATACAGGGCAACCGGAGTCTTGACCTTGCCGACCCGAATACCGAAAAAATCGGCAAAACGGTAATCGGCAAATCCCCAATCCAGTTTGAGGTTGTGGTTGCCGATATTACCGAAATCCCTCGACAAAAGCTGGAAACCCAGATGCAGCCTGTCGGTCACATCCACCGACAGGGTAATGCCGAATTCGGCCAACTCGAATGAACCCTTTTTGCCGGAGTTGGGGATGAAATCGTTGTCGGTCGTATAGACAAATCCCTGGGAAAGGAAGCCGTTCAACCTTATTCTGTCGGATATGTTCTCCCCATTGAGCGAAAATGAAACAAGCAATACGGTTAAAAACAAAAATATTAATCCACTCTTCATACTGTCCTCCTGATTCAATATAATTTCGATGTTTCCTCCTCTTGCACTTTCTATCTTATAAGAAGTTACAAAATTTTTCAAGCTCAAAAATCGTATTTATGTCAAAAATCTTTGCCTTACTGCCGACTGTCATGAAGAATTCTATCGAATAACGATTTTAACTCCGGGGAGAGTGCCTGGCGATATTTTTCAATATCATCCCGGTGAATATAATTCAACAGCATCTGGAAATAAATCTTAAATTTCTGCAGATCCGGTGTATCATAGGCAGGTTCCTTCACCATGCCGGTTAACAGATCCACAATCCGCTCCTTTTCGGCGGAGGATTTCTCAAAGAAGTGAACCACATCGACGGTAAGCCGATCCAGGAAATCCAGGAATTCCTGCTGCTCGACCACTTCCGGACCGAATTCGTCGGCCGGGATATCGAATTCCCGCAAAATCTCCTCGAAGGCCCCGCTGTCCATCTTCTCCCGCAGCCCGACGATGGCCTTTTTGACCGGCCCGGCATATTGGGACTGCAATTTGACGAAAAGCAAAAAGGCGGTAAGCAGGTATTTTAGGGCCGCCGGGTAATCCTCTCTTTTCAGACAGATTTGCCCGATCTGGTAGTGGACCCCGGCGCGATTCGGTTCGCTCAATTTTTTTCCGGCCACTTCGATCAGCAGTTGAAAAGAAAATTCGGGAAACCCGATTCCCGTTAAATAGGCGCCCAGTTCTAGGGCGATCTCGGCCGCCCGCTCCCATTGGCCGGCCAGCAGGTAATGTCGGCGGGCCGCCAGGTAGTCATCGATGGATTTTTTGCCCTCTTCATCTTTCAGATTCGCCATAAATTGCCCGGCCCGGCCGTGCCATTCCTTCTTTTGCTTTTTTTCCATCTTGTCCAGCACATAGGCGGCGGTAAAGGGATGGATGTCATAGCGATCCAGGTCTTTGCTGTACTCCAGCAAGGAGAGTTTTGACAGGGCGGTTCTATCTTCATCGACCGCCTCACCATCCAGGCCCTCGATAGCGGCGCTGCCGACAGGAAGGTCGTAAATGGAGATGGCCTGCAGCAGCCGTATTTGCTTCTCGTCTAAATTTTTTAGGAGCTTATTTAAGAGAATGCGGATCAGCGCCTCTTCATCCCTCTTTTCCTGCAAGATCCTTCGTTTTAAGCCGGGGATCGACTCCTTTAACTTCGGCCAGGAAATATGTTGACCGCCGAACTCTTTAGAGGCGATCCTGTCCAGCAGTCTCAGGGCCATAGGGCTGCCGCCGATATCGTTCAGGATGGCCTGCCTCGTCTCCCCATCCGACTGTTTCAGCGCACCTGTCCCCTCCAGGAAGTCGGCAAACTCATCCTGGGAAAATCCCGGCACCTTTACCGGGTCGAATCCCGCTGCCCGGTATTGGCTGGCGATCAGCACCGATACGGCCAGGTCTTTACCTTTCAGCGAGTCGAGTAAAAGCCCGAGGAATTCCCTTAAACTCTGCCGTAAAATTTTTCCTCCCCGGGTTTGATTCTCTTCAAAATGGTCCAGTATCAACAAAACCTTCTTGTAGGAAAGAAAATTTTCCAGCAATTGGTTGTACTTTGCCTTTAGATCGATATCGGCCTCGAATATCTCCTGGGCCTCCTTAGCGCCCTCCGCCTTTGCCTTGAGGGAGATCTCTTTCAAAATCAGCGGCGCCGCGGTGCGGCCGCGGATCATAATGGCATCGTATCCCTTCCGGGCCAATTCGCCCGCAACCCTTCCGATAATGGTGGTCTTGCCGATTCCCGGCGGCCCTTGCAGCCCAATGGCGGCACCGCCGGCCTCCACCTTTTCCACGATGGTATTTTCAATCTCCGTTCTGTCGATCAACCTGTTGTCAGCCACTATCTAACCTCCTTGCTTCACTTTATCTCCATTGATGTTTACCCGATACAGATGAATATTATACAATTACTGTCAACCCCAAACAACCTCTTAAACACCCAAAATCGCGGTCAGTGGTTGAATTTAAGGGCTGACTTGTTGAGGGCGTGAGGTGAAATGTTCAGGTCTCGAGCTCAATCGTTGAGGTCGCGAGCTCAAACTTTCAGGTCACGAGCTCAATCGTTGAGGTCGCGAGCTCAATCGTTGAGGTCGTGAGCTCAAACTTTCAGGTCATGAGCTCAATCGTTGAGGTCGCGAGCTCAAACTTTCAGGTCATGAGCTCAATCGTTGAGGTCGCGAGGTCAATCGTTGAGGTCATGAGCTCAATTATTGAGGTCGCGGGTGCACATTTCCAGACTGTCCCGTATTTTTCTCTTAAATACCTTCCCCCATTTCTCGTCCCGAGCCGAAATATTCAGAATGCCTGTAAATACTTTATAAGTGCCATACTGGGATTGATAAAATTTGCTCTTTGGGGTATGATTAGGGATCTTAAATATACGGAGGTGTAAAGATGAAAAAAACTGCTCTTTTTTTCAGTGTTGTGGCACTCGGATTCTTACTCTCATTTCACTTAAATGCCCAGATCGACAACCTCAGCAACATGAGTGCCGAATGGATCCGCACATCCAACCGCAACGCCGCCACCGATGCCACCGACATCGTGGTATATAACCCGGCCGGCCTGGTGAAACTGTCGGACGGGTTCCACCTCAACGTCAGCAACCAGTCGTTGTTTCGCAAGCCGGAACATAGCTTCACCTTTTTAGGGACCGCAACGTACCGGCAGGACTCCCCCGACTGGTTCTTGCCCAACCTTTACCTGGCCTATAAGAGGGACAACTGGGCCATTTTTGGCGGCGTGTATATCCCCGGCGGCGGGGCCGTGGCCGATTATCCCGAAGGCTCCATTACCACCCACCTGATTGCCGCGGTTCCCCTGTTTACGCCGCCGGAGTTAGGCGGTGTGCTGGGCATTTACGACGGCTTCAAGGACGGTTACCTGGAAGCCTCATCCCTCTATCTCACCTTCACCTTAGGAGGTGCCTATGCCATCAACGACCACATATCGGTCGCCGTGGGCGGACGCTACATCACCGCCAAAAACAAATACAAAACCGGCCTGACATTTTTTAATTCCCAGTTACCGATCCCGGAGTTGGGCCTGGGTTTAAACGCCGAAGAGACGGCTGAGGGATTCGGCGCCATTTTGGGGTTAAACATCTCTCCCTCGAACAAGCTTAACATCGGTATCCGCTACGAGACCAAAGTTAAACTGGAATTTGAGACCGAAGTCAAGGTGGACGACTTCGGCGGGATTTTGATTGAAGATGGCGTCATGAACCGGCGGGACTTCCCGGCCATGTTCGGCATCGGCGCCGCCTATCGATTCAGCCCTGCCTGGACACTGGAGGCGGATTTTAACTACTACTTCCAGAAACAGGCCAACTGGGGCAGTGTGCTGCTGCCCACCGGTATAGAGGATTATTCCGAACTGGCAGGCGATTGCTACGCCGTCGGTGCAGCCCTGATCTTTCAGGTGAATCCCAAACTGGCGTTGAGCGGCGGCCTTATCTATACCAAATTCCTTTTCAACGACATGGACGGCTATTACACCAATTTGGGCGCGGTTGAGGTTCAATATTACGACAACCTGAATGTAAGCGCGGGATTCGCCTATGAAATTTTGCCCAACGTTAAACTCAACCTGGGCATCAGTTACGGTGACTGGGATGATCCCCAGGTCATCCAGGCCCTGGCGGCGCTGCCTTTCGTAGTACCTGTAGAGCTTATGTACAAAGGTTATGCCCTCGCCGTCGGCCTCGATATCGCCATTTAAAAAATACTCTCTAAATCATATTGGCAAACAGGGCGTAGAAAGCCGAGGCCTTGACCAGGTGATCGACGGGGACCCATTCGTTGGCCCCATGGGCCAACACATCGCTGCCCGGCCCGAAACCGAGACAGGGAATACCGAAAAAGCCGTCAATCGTCACCCCGCTGGTGGAGAGATCCCACCTGCCCAGTTGAGGCGGTTCATCGAACAGGGCCTCATACGCATTGCCGGCAATGATCATCAACGGATGATCTTCCGGGATTTTCCAGGTGGGGAAATACTTCCCCATACCGTAGCGCAGGCCGGTATAGGAGCGATTCCGGTAATAGACCATCTCCACCCGAGCCTGCCGGTCATGGATAATCGTCTCCAGTTCGGCAATCGTCGACTCCCTGGTCTCTCCCCAGGTGAGCCTCCGGTCCACATGTATCCTGGCATAATCCGGCACCGCCTGGAGGGCGGGGCTCAGGGAAATAAATTCCGACACCGACGCACTCCCTTTGCCTAAAAAATCGTCCGCCATCACCCTCTGGTTGAGTTTCTCAATCTCCAGGCAGCCCCGGGATCCCGCATAAATGGCATTCTTACCCCTCTCCGGTGTCACACCGGGAGCCGAAACACCCTGGAAAATGACCTCCAATTCGATCCTGCCTATATGACCCCGGTAAATATCCAGATTGGTGGGGGCAGTAAGAATCACCACCTCGGGCCTGATTTTATCTTCCTCTACAATATATTTCCAGGCTAAGCCCTCGCACTCCTCTTTCATCACCGTACCGGTCACATAAACCGTCAAATCCCTGGGAAAGCCCATCTCTTTCAATATTCTACCGGCCGTCACCGCCGCCGCCGCCCCACCCTTCTGCTCCACACTGCCCCGGCCGCATACACAGCCGTCTTTAATCAGGCCGGAAAAGGGATCAAACTCCCAATCACGGGCACTATCCGCCCCCACCGTATCCAGGTGGGCATCCACTGCCAATATGCGTCTTCCCCAGCCGATTCTGCCGATCACATTGCCGAGGGGATCGATGGTCACCTCATCAAATCCGGCCGCTTCCATCTGTTTCTTTAATGCCTGCGCCGCCTCTCCTTCCTGGCGGCTGAGGGACTTTATTTTGATCAGTTCAGAGAGATTCCCCGCCGTCATTTCTCCGTATTTCCAGGCCAGTTCTAATATTTTTGCTGCAACTTCCATTGAATTATTGTGCGGAATCGATTACGCCAATTCCCTATTATAGCATTTTTTTTTAGGGTTTCCAGCATCGGAAGACAACATCCTTGCTTTTTATGCGAAAATACATTATATTTTAATCTGATGTCAAAATTTAACAAAAAGAAAAAGGAAACCGAATAATGAAAAAAATAGTGCTAACCATAGTTGTGATCGCCGTGGGCCTGGGACTATTCAGTTACTCCGCCTGCGGAATATTTTACTATACCATTTCCGGTACCTGGACCATGGTCAAGGTTGTGGATGGTATCTCCGAAACCACGACCATCACCTTTAGAGGAGGTCGAAAAGGGGGAGACGTTGTCTGGAACGACTTCTATATGGGATTCTACGAGTATGAAAACAGCGTCCTGGAGTTTTCCATGAGCTATGGCGACAACGTGGGTTACGAAAAAACGGGCAGCGAACAGTACACCGGCGGTTTTGACGATGAAGACCTGACCAGCGGTACTTTTACCGGCAATTACCAGGGACCCGTTGTCAGCACAGTCACCGGTACCTGGACGGCCACCAGGAATAACTAAACAGGGTGAACATCTATCTCGTTATCATACTCGTTATCCTGGTGGGCACCTACCTGCTGGATGTCGTTGTCAAAATACTAAACCTGCGGCACCAAAAAACCCAATTACCGGCAGAGTTTATCGGCTTCTGCGACGCCGAAAAATATACCCGCTCGCAGCAGTACACCCGGGAAAACACGAAATTCGGACTGGTGTACAATACTCTGGAAACCCTCTTTACCATCGCCTTCATCCTGCTGGCGGGATTCAATTTTTTTGATCAATGGGCCCGGGGGTTTCTTTACGGCCCCATCCTGACCGGGCTGATCTACGCCTTTGGCCTGCTCCTGCTGGCCGGTTTACTGAATCTCCCTTTTGAGATCTACGACACCTTTGTCATCGAAGAGAAGTACGGTTTCAACCGCACCACCGTGAAGACCTTTGTCCTGGATCTGGTTAAAAACATGATATTGCTCGGAGTGATCGGCGCCCCGATGCTGGCCCTGGTGCTCTGGTTTTTCCGGGAAACCGGCAAGGCTGCGCCCCTCTACATATGGGGGGCGGTGACCGTATTCCAACTCTTCATGGTATTCATCGCCCCGATCGTCATATTCCCGTTGTTTAACAAATTCTATCCCCTGGAAGAAGGGGAGCTGAAAGAGGCAACCGAGAAATATATCCGGCAGCAGCGGTTTCCCTTCCGGGGCATCTACAAGATGGATGGCTCCAGGCGATCCAGCCGGGCCAACGCCTTTTTTACCGGGTTCGGCCGCACCCGCCGTATTGTCCTCTTCGACACCTTGATCGACAAACACACCACCGACGAACTGGTGGCCATCCTGGCCCATGAAATCGGTCACTACCGGCTCAAACACTTCTTCAAACTGACGGCCGCCAGCATACTGGAAACCGGACTAATGTTCTTTTTGCTCTCCCTCTTCATCAACAACCGGGCCCTGTTCACTGCCTTCGGCATGGAACAACTGTCCGTTTACGCCAGCCTCATCTTCTTCGGTTTTCTCTACACCCCCATCTCCACCCTGATCTCCATCATCATGAATATTTTCTCCCGCCGGTACGAATACCAGGCCGATGCCTTTGCCCTGCGTACTACCGGCAAAGGTGAAGCCCTCATCACCACTCTCAAAAAGCTGGCCGTCGACCAATTGGACAATCTCACCCCCCATCCCCTCAAGGTCTTCCTCTCCTACAGCCACCCCCCGGTACTCCAGCGCATCAACGCCATCCGGGCCGCCCAGGCCCCAGAGCGCGCGGCTATTCATACTTCAGCGAGTCCACCGGGTTAGCCAGAGCGGCCTTGATGGTCTGGTAGCTGACGGTCAAAAGAGATGTAAACATCACCGCCGCCAGGGCCAGGACAAACGGCCAGGGTGACAGGTCGGTCTGATAGGCGAATCGCTGCAGCCACCTTCTCATGAAGAAGTAGGCGATGGGCCAGGCGATGATGTTGGCCAGGATGACCCATTTGGTGAACTGCCTTGATAAAAGAACGATGATACCGGTTTCTGTGGCCCCCAGAACCTTGCGTATGCCGATCTCCTTCGTACGCTGTTCGGCCGCAAAGGTGGCCAACCCAAACAATCCCAGGCTGGCGATAATGATGGCCAGCAGGGAAAAGGAGAAAAATATCTGTTCTGTCTTTTGCTCAGCCTGATAAATACGGGCAAGGTGGTCATCAAGGAACTCATACTCAAAGGCCTGATTGCCGGCAAATTTCTTCCAGGTTTTTTCTATGAAGGCCGTCGTCTCTCTGATGTTTTCGGGGCGAATCCGCACCGAAACGTAACGGCCTCTCTGGTTGGGCCCGGCAAGGTGCACGATCAGGGGGCGAATCTTGTAGTGCAGGCTTTCGAAGTGGAAGTTTTTCATCACCCCGATTATGGTAAAGGTGCGCTCCTGATCGCGGGTGGGGCCCAGGGCCACGATCTGTTTACCAATGGGATCGGTTAAGCCGAGATCCTCCAGGGCAGTCTCATTGATGACGGCAGCCTGTAGGTCTGCCTGGCGGTCTCTGTCGTAATAACGTCCGGCCGCCATCTTGATCCGGTAGGTTTTTACGAAATCCGGATCGGTGACATAGGTCCAGATAAGGTGCGTCTCCTCTCCTGTTGCACCGGGCAGCCGATAGGCGGAATTCCCGAAGGTCTCCCCAATTAAACCGCCGGTGTTGGCGGCGCCGATAACACGGGGATTTTTTAATAATTCCTGCTTAAAGGCCTGCATCTGATTGCCGAGGTCGTCGGTCTTTTTGACGATTACCACCTGCTCCTTGTTGAAACCCAGGCCCTTGTTCTGTATATGTTTCATCTGTCGATCCACCACCAGGGTACCGACGATAAGGAAGATGGATACGGCAAACTGGAAGACCACCAGGATGTTGCGCAGGCTGGATCTCTTGCTTATACCTGCCATTTCCGTCTTCAAAACCAGGGTAGGCTCGAAGGCGGCCAGGAAGAAGGCGGGATACGTACCGGCCAACAGGCCGATGAATAGAACAAGAATGATGAGGGCGGGAATCGTCCAGGCAGTTGCCAGGTAGGGGATGGCCAACTCTTTGCCGGTGATGTTGTTAAAGAAGGGGAGGAGGATCTGGACAATGATCAAAGCCAAAAGCACGGAAAAGAGGCTCATGACTGTAGTTTCCGCCAAAAATTGCCGTATCAATTGCAGCCGGTTGGAGCCAACGGTTTTGCGGATGCCCACCTCTCTGGCCCTGCCGGCGGAGCGGGCGGTGGAGAGATTCACAAAGTTGATGCAGGCCACCAGGAGAATGCCTAAGGCGATCAGGGAGAAGATATAAACGTAAGCGATGTCGCCGTTGGCCTCGATTTCATAATCGAGATGAGAACGAAGGTGGATATCCGTCAGGGGT
The DNA here is from genome assembly GCA_965603365.1 of uncultured bacterium. Classification (GTDB taxonomy): domain Bacteria; phylum Acidobacteriota; class Aminicenantia; order UBA2199; family UBA2199; genus JAHELQ01. The sequence goes on along the minus strand of CBFDCR010000051.1, from coordinate 18,573 downwards.
TGAAGGAAGTATCCGTACTCACCCCCGGAGGCAAAAAATTGCTCTATGGTGATGCCCACCGCCGCTTGAATCTGCGGTCCCACATACTTTTTGACGATGTCCACCAGTCTGGCCGAGAATGCCTTCGGGGAGGTTCCTTTTTGTAATACAATGTAGGTGTAATAATTGTTGTTTACCCAGATCGGTCTGCGGCTGTCCTCATAGGTAGACAGGGTGGCTAAAAAATCGTAGTGGAAATGAGAATTATGGGGGACATCTTCTATGACGCCGGTGACCAAATAGTCTCGTCGCCGGTCGGCGTTGAGGGATTTTCCGATTGGGTTCTCGCCGCCGAAGTACTTCAGGGCCATGGAGCGGGTGAGGACGATGGAGTTGGGTTTGGCTAAGGCGGTTTGGGGGTCGCCTTTGCTGAAGCGTACCGTGAAGACCTCAAAGAAGGTCGGATCTACCCAGAAGACCCGTTCCTCGCTGAAGATTTTATCTTTGTAGCGGAAGACCGGGTAGCCGAAATTCCGCACCCGGGTGGCGGTGGTGACTTCCGGCAATTCATTGATCAGGGTCTGGGCCATGGGGGCACAGGTAACCACCCCGTCAAACTCGTTGTTGTTGATGAACCCGTGGAGGCCGACTCTATAAACCTGGCCGGCCTTTTCATGGTATTTGTCATAGCTCATTTCATCGAAGACATACAAGAAGATGAGGAGGCAGCAGGCGATGCCGATGGCCAGGCCGAAAATATTGATGAATGAAAACCCCTTATGCCTATTGAAATTCCTCAAGGCGATTATGATGTAATTTTTAAGCACTTTATTCTCCTTCGCTTTACATATACATATGACTATACGAATATTATAAGAATTGGTTCCCCCAGGCGACAAACATCGTTTACCGGCCCAGGGTTGTCCCCTTTCCCCCCTTCCCACTTTCTCCATCAACGGAGAAATGTTGCCCGCTGCCGGACAGTTTTTGTCCGCTGAAATCTTCAAGGCGGTTGTTTTTTTGTGAGATATCTGTTATTAATATGAGCAAGGATGAGCAGTAAAATGTATCGACTGGAAGTGGCTGATCATATAGATATGGAGCCCATTAAATCTACATTTCCCCGTTATAAGAAGGCGGCCCAAAAAATAGCTGAGACATTTCCCCACGAAAACGGTAAAAAGTCGTTTGCCCAATTTTTTTGCCACCATGTAATCTTATCTTACTGGAGTAAAATAGTAGACGACAAAGACTACAGCCCCCCGCCCTTTGGGTTGGAGAAAAGTGTAGCTTTCAAAGACGCAACCGCAGACCTGGCTCATGAAACCGGTTTATTGCTGTCACCGCTGTCAATTGATCAATCGGGATATTTAATGGGGAATTTATACACCTCCCTGCTTCCCCCTAAATATCGGGCCCGGATAGGTGCTTATTATACACCGCCAATCCTGGTGAAGAGGCTTATCAACAATCTTTCCAGATTGGGGCTGGATTGGAAGAATTGCAAAGTTCTGGATCCCGCCTGCGGCGGCGCGGCTTTTTTAGCGCCGTTGGCCACTCATACCCTGAACCTGTTTAAAGAATCCCCCGGTTTTAATCCCAATCGAACTTTAGATAACATCATAGAAAATATGCACGGCTATGAAATCGATCCCTTTGCCGCCTGGATGTCGCAGACGCTGTTAGAGATCGTTCTGAAAGACCTCTGCCGCAGGACCAATAGGCATCTTCCCTCTCTGGTAAAGACAATCGACTCTATCGCCGTGCCAGAAGATGAGTATCCCGAATTTGATCTGGTTATTGGGAATCCCCCCTACGGCAGAACCGGTTTGAATGAAGCCCTCAGGCATAAATATTCCCGGTCACTCTACGGTCATGCCAATTTATACGGGCTTTTTACCGACCTGGCAGTTCGATTGGCCAGAAACGGCGGGTATATAGCATTTGTGACGCCCACCTCTTTTTTGGGCGGCCAATATTTCAAGTCGCTGCGTAAGCTGCTTTCAACAGAAGCGCCTCCGTGTGTCATCGACTTCATCAATGATAGATCCGGGGTTTTTGAAAATGTGCTTCAAGAAACGGCACTGGTTATATTCAGGAAAATGTCCGGGTCCACCAGAAAAACAACCATTAACCACGTTAAGACCAACAACAGCAGAAACAGCCTGGAAATAGAAAAAATCGGTAAATTCGGTTTGCCATCCAGGAACGAGGCCCCCTGGATCTTTCCCCGTTCAAAGGAACAGAACCGTACTGTTGGCAAAGCGTTACAAATGAGACAACGGTTATCCAGTTACGGATTTGTCGTCAACACCGGCCAATTGGTCTGGAATCGCCATAAGGACCAACTGACCGACCAGGAAGACAACGATACCTATCCCCTGATATGGGCCGAATCGATTCTAACGAATGGTGGTTTCCGTTTTAGAGCCGATAGAAACAATCACAAGCCTTACTTTAAATTGAAACCGAGCCAGAACCATTTGTTAACCAGAGAACCTTGCGTGCTTGTGCAGAGGACCACGGCAAAGGAGCAGCACAAGCGTCTTGTTTCAGCGGTTTTACCCGACGAATTTTTGATAGAACATAAACGGGCGGTGGTGGTGGAAAATCACCTAAACATCATAAAACCTGAAAATGGGGATATCCCCCTATCTTTAAGTGCCATTAATGCCCTTCTAAATTCACAGGTGGTTGACCGAATCTTTAGGTGTATCAGTGGCAGTGTAGCCGTATCTGCCTATGAGTTGAATTCAATCCCGATTCCCGAAATGGATGAGATGAAGGAACTGGAGGAATTATTATCGAGCCGGGCCGACATGAAGGAAGTCGCAAATTTTATTCAACACCTATACGGAGTCGATTAAATGTTACAATCCCTCCCAGGCATTCCTTCTCTCAAGACGATATTGGGAAGGTTGCCCTTCATCTTTCCTGAAGGCACGGAGAATCGACGTTATTTGATTCGCGAGATGACCGCTAAAATTATTTTTGTGATGTTTTACACTGGCGCGGTAGAGGGCCATGATAGATGGATAAGGCCGGATCAAGTCACCAAAATGACGGATGCACAGGCAAAACTTACCGACATATCGGAGCGCCTAAAATGGTACAACGATTCCTTAAGTCCGGGGAGACTCAAAGATATCCCCAATCGTTGGTATGCCGTCAACACACGGGAGCCGATCCGGGACGAGAGTCTCAGGATGGGACTGGTCCAGATCGGAGCCGTGATAGAAAGAGAGGGCCTGCCAACGACCTCCTCAAAGCCTCGATATGCACTCAAGCATGAATTTGCAGAGCTATTTTCCGAATCCTTCAGCGGCTCATCCCTCGAAACGGCAATAGAGAATTGGCAAAAGGAATTTTTGAGTGCCCCTGCATTGGCTCGGGTAAAACTACAAAAACGTGGTTTGCTGGCTGCCACATCTGATGACCTGGTTCTGGTAACCTTGCCTAACGGAGAGACCCGGAGAATGGCCCCAGGGCCCAGTTCGATTTTATGTAAATCTGTTATCGAGGTATTCGCCAAAAAATTCTTGAGAAAACCGGCTCTGATATTTTTGAGTGAATCCGGTAATAAAGTTGTGGCCAGGATAACGAATTGGCTGCGTCTTTGGGCTTAAACATCGAGGCGGATAAAAACCTCCCGGATATTATTATGGCCGATATCGGCCCTTCCCAGGCCATCTTACTTTTTATTGAAGTGGTGGCAACCGATGGGCCGGTCTCAAAGATCAGGAAGGAGTCGTTACTGGATATGGCTTTAAACGCCGGTTTCGACCGGAAACGGATTTTATTTCTTACCGCCTTCCAGGATAGAGGGGCGGGCATATTTCGTAGGCTCTCTTCGGATCTTGCCTGGGGATCGCTGGTGTGGTTTGATACGGAGCCGGACCACATCGTTATCTTCAGTAATAGGAGCGAACCGCCGCTGGAAGATTTACTGGATTTCTCTTATTAAAAAAGAATTCGGGTGTTTTTTTATCGTTATCGGCAAATGAACCGTAATTTGGCCGGACTTTTTTATGATTCATGAAGAGTTTTTTACGATTGTCTGACGCACTATTTTCACCAATGCCGGGGTATTTTTGGCGATAACGGGGTATTTTTGCCCATGACGAGTCTCTACTCCATTCTATAAAAAGTCCGGGCTGCGGCAAAAGCTTCTGAACCCACAGCCAGATCTGTCGGGATAGGCTGATTGATTTGACAGGGGTGTGGTTTTGGGGTAAAAGAGGAAGATGGGAATTGAGTTGAAGTTGAAGAGAATCGAGGTTGAGGGCGGCTTTTTGAATGTGAAGGAAGATCAGGGGATGGTGTTGGGGTATACGGAGAGGGGGTTCCGATTGGCGAGATTGGGCGCTCTTTTTTCCCCCCCCCGCCTGGTGCAACTGAAACAGATCCATTCGGACATTATCCTCGAGGCGGAACGAATCAAATCGGGCAGCAAAGGGGACGGCATCGTCCTGGGCAGCAGGGGGGAGATGGCGATTATCAAGACCGCCGACTGCATTCCCCTCTTCTTCTGGGAGCGAACATATTCGCTCGGCGGCATCCTGCACATCGGCTGGCGGGGGCTGCTGCAGGGCATCGAAACAAAACTGGTGGGGTATTTAAAGCAGAGAGCCCTTCACCTGGAAGACATGGTCTTTTTTATGGGCGCCGGTATCGACAGGGATTGTTACGAGGTGGGCGAAGATCTGGTTACCGAATTTCAGCACAAAGGTTACGCAGATTCGATATTTTCCCCCGGTGGTAGGGGAAAATATTTGATGGATCTCAAGCTGGGGGTTCGCCTGTCGCTCCGGGAATCCGGTGTGCCCGCCGAAAATATCCTGGATGCTTCGATCTGCACCTTTTGTACCCCGGATCGTCTTCCCTCCTACAGGCGAGGCGGCAACACCAACGAGCGGATTTATAATTTCTTAATGTTGAAATAGAGAGAACTCAGCTTGTTATTTCCCGTCAAATTTTTTGATGACCAGCGCGCCGTTGGTACCGCCAAAGCCGAAAGAGTTGGACAGGGCGCACCTGATATCTTTGGCGACACCTTTATTGGGAGTATAGTCGAGATCGCACTCCTCGTCCGGGATTTCGGAAAGTCCAGCTCGGTGCGTGTAAAGGTGCAAACGTTGTGGTAAAATCCATACATGAAACGAGTAAGAATTACTTTTCCTGGAGCCTTTCACCATGTAATGAATAGAGGTTATGACGGTAACAAAATCTTTTCAGGCAAGGATTTCAAATCGCAGTTTTTGGATTATCTGACGGATGCGGCAAAAAAAATGAAGATTAGAATCTTTGCCTACTGCGTTGCTTTTATCGATGGATTGTTTGGCAGCAGAGAGGAACTGATTTCTGCGCTTCGTTCAAATGTAAACCAGGAGTTAACCGTAACAGATACAAAGTATGGAGATATCCTTGGAAGTGAGTCATTTATGAAATCTGCCTTAAAAAAATATAACCGGAGAGATAGGCCCACTGGCCAAAGTTCGGGTACCCGGAGGATAGATGAACGGAATTTTGAGCCGGTAGAAAAGGTTGTTTGGGAATTTGAAAGACTGGTTGGCACAGAAATAGAAAAGGTTGATACAAAGAGGCTTGAAGGGAAGCGCCTGAGGGGAGAATTGCTTGTTCATCTCAAAGATAGAGCCGGTTTAAAGTATAAGGAGATTGGGGAGTTTGAAATTTTTCAAGATTTGAGCTTTGTCTCTCTGCGTAGTATTTATAGGAATATGAAGCAGAGGAAACCTAAGTAAAGGCGGCTCGTGACTGGAACTTCAGGAAACGTTTGCACGTTTTCACGCACCGAGGCAAACGAGGATTACAGGGCAACAACCTTCTTTAAAAAGATTTTCCATAGCTCCTTTTGATAGGCACAGGCCGCCTTGTTAATCTGGTTGTTTTTATCGAGGCCGTTGACTATACAGCCCCCCCGGCAGATGCCGACCAATTCACATTCCATACAGGTTTTTAATAGAGTATCTACCCGATTCTGGATAAAGCGGCTGGATATTTGCCAGATCTTAGGATTGTAAATGTCCTCATCCACATCCTTGAACGGAACGCTGGTCCATGAGATGAAATTGCACAGTTGAGATATGCGCAGGTTACTTATATTAAAGTAAAGGCCGACCTTCGGGAAGCCGGTTAAGCCAAAGCAATTAAAGAAAAAGGCGTATTGAGGCAGGTTAATTAAATTTTTCATATTATCGAAATAGCCATCACCCACCTTGAAGTCATGCCGGGCATTTAAATCCAAAAATTCACCCATAATGCGGGCCTTTTTGATGGCCTCCTCTTCGCTAATGTACAATAGGTTTGGCGCCAACCTGGCCGATGTGAATCCGTACCGTTTCATCTGGTATACTTCTTCACACTCAAAGTCGTCGGTCCGGTCGATAGTACCTTGAAAGGCTTTTAGTTGAAGGGTTTTATAGTTCTCCCGGAGAATCGCCAGATTTTTTATAATATTTTCAAACGAGCCTTTACCGTTATAATACCGGCGGGTTTTATCGTGAGCACCCGGGTAGCCATCGATGCTGATATCCACATCGAATCGATGTTTTTCGAAGAATCGAGCGATCTCTTCGCTCATTATGGTCATATTGGTATTCAGGTAATAGCGGACGTCCAAATCCCCGTACTTCCGGGAAATGGTCTCCACAATCCACTTGATTAGTGGCCAGTCCAATAATATTTCTCCCCCATTAAATCCAATATGGATCTGTTCCACCCGGTTATCTATACTCCTTTGTGACGTCCAAAGTGTCAGGAGTGACGTGCGGAGTCACAACTCTGACACCCAAAGGAGCGGGCGGCCCCTTTTTGGCCAGTTACTTGTGGCCGTGGTGGTTTTTGAAGAGGAACTCTTGTAGGGGTTTGCGGGGTACTTTTCGGGGGGAGTAGGCGGGGTAGCCTAAGGGGATGAGTTCGATCACGGTGCGATCCTGGGGGAGTCCCAGGATCTGGCCGACCTTCTCGTAATCGAAGGCCCCTACATGCACGGTGCCCAGGCCCTCGGCCGCAGCCGCCAGGCAGAGGTGCTCGGTGGCTATACCCAGGTCAAACAGCACCCAGTCACCCCGGCCGGTCATGGCTTTGCCGTGGTAGAAACCGGAGCGGCCGGTGATACCGATGGGACAGACGACCACCGGGGCATCCCCGATGGCGGCGCTGGCGGGATTGTTCTGAGACAGGGTGGTCTGCAACCGCTCTTTGATTGACGGGTCCGTGACCAGGATCAGTTCCCAGGGCTGGGTATTGGCCCAAGAGGGGGCTGCCCGGAAGGCTTCGAGAACCCTGTTCAAGACATCGTCCGGGATGGGATCGGATTTATATACCCGCATGGATTGACGTTTTTCAATTACTTCGTAAAAGTCCACTGTTCAGACCTCCTTTTACTATGCCTTGATAAGCTCTTCCATATGGACGGCGGCGGACGAGGCCATTCCCGCTAAGTTGTAGCCCCCTTCCAGGATGGAGATCAACCGCCCTTGGCCGGCGACGTGGGCCATCTCCAGCACGATGTGGGTCAATTGGCGAAAACCGTCGTCATCGATGCGAAAGCCGCCGATCGGGTCGTCGATGCGGGAGTCGAAACCCGCCGACAACAGGGTTAATTCCGGCTTGAACTCCCGGGCCGCCGGTAGAAATTCATCCTTAAATACAGCCGCAATCTCTTCATTTCCGGCGCCCGCCGGGAAGGGCCGGTTGATGGTGAAGCCTTCACCGGGCCCTTCGCCCATCTCCTGGGGCAGGCCGGTGCCGGGGTAAAAAGGCCACTGGTGGGTGCTCATAAAGAGTACGCTGCCGTCGCCATAAAAAATATTCTGGGTGCCGTTGCCGTGGTGGACATCCCAGTCGGCGATCAGGACCCGTTCGATGCCGTACTTCTCCTGGGCGTAGCGGGCGGCAATGGCGATGTTGTTAAACACACAGAAGCCCATGCCCCGGTCGCCGCCGGTGTGGTGACCGGGGGGCCGCACGGCACAAAAGGCGGTTTTGGCTTTTCCCGCCATTACCCCGTCCACGGCTTTCAGGATGCCGCCGGCTGCCTTGAGGGCAATGGAGTAGGTCTCGGGACAGATGGCGGTATCGCCGGTGGAGAGCTGCCGGTGCCCGGCTTCGCACTCCCTTTTGACCAGTTCGATGTAGTGGGGATCGTGCGCCAGGGATACGGTCTCGAGGCTGGCTTCTTCGGCTTCGATGGGTATTACATCCCCGTACCACTCTGCCTGCCGGACCGCATTGTAAACGGCGGTCAGGCGCTCCGGCCGTTCGGGATGCCAGGCCCCAACATCGTGTCTCAAATAAACATCGTCATACAAAAAGTACATCTTTTAAGCGTTTGGTTAACTCTCTATAGGTCATTCAACATCAAGCGCTGACCAGGGTCTCAAACCACAGGGGTTTCCCTATATCGGTGATAACTTCGCAGGGAAACGGTTTGCTCATATCATGGTACAACTCTTTGACTGCCTCCAGGGCGTCTTTTAATTTTTTTTCCAGTTCTCCTAAGTCATCGATTTCGGTAATCAATTCCGGAATTATGGGAGAAATAACGGTCCAACCGCCCTCTTCAGCCGACTGCAAGACCAATGGCACCTTGGTAATCTGTCCCATTTTTTCCTCCATTCAAGACTGTTTCATTATAGTATCCATTCGCCGATAAGTCAATCATTCTCGAGTTTCCATTAAGTTCTGGATGAGTTCTACCAGGCGGGCGAGGGCTTTTTTGGGGGGGAGTTTTTCCAGCATCCGGCCCTTGTGGAAGAGAAAGCCGTGGTGTTGGGAAAAGGCGACGCCGATGTCGGCATCGGCCGCTTCACCGGGGCCGTTGACCTCGCAGCCCATGACGGCCACGGTAATCTTTTTAGCCGGTTTTAATGCCGCCAACCTTTTTTCCACCGCTTCCACCAGTGGGATAAGGTCCACCGAGGTGCGGGAGCAGGTGGGACAGGAGATGATTTCAATGCCCTCTTTGCGCAGGCCCAGTGCCTGTAGTATCGCCTTGCCCACCCGCACCTCTTCCCGTGGGTCGGCGGTGAGGGAGACGCGGATGGTGTTGCCGATGCCGTCCAGCAGCAAGGCGCCGATGCCGACGGCAGACTTGACGGTACCGGAGAGAAGCGTACCCGCTTCGGTGATGCCCACATGCAGGGGGTAATCGCACTGCCGGTCGATTAAGCGGTAGGCGGCCACGGTCTCCCTGACAGCGGAGGACTTGGCCGAGACTTTGATGTTGAAAAAATCCCGGTCTTCAAAAAACTTCAGCCAATCCATCAGCGATTGGACCATGGCCTCGGCTCTGGAGATACTGCGGCCATTCCGGGGCCGGTATTTTTTTTCGATGGAGCCGTAATTGACGCCGATGCGGATGGGAATCTTCTTTTGATTGGCCAGGCGCAAGATCTCCTTCAATTTCTCTTTACTGCCGATATTGCCGGGGTTGATACGGATGCCGCCGGCACCGGCGTCGATGGCCTCGAGCGCCAACCGGGCATCGAAGTGGATGTCGGCAATCACCGGCAGCCCGGCGGCCGAAGTGATCTTCTTAAGCGCATCCATACAGGCCATGTCCGGCACCGCCACCCGCACGATCTGGCAGCCGGCGGCCTGAAGCAGCCGGATCTGGTTCAGGGTGGCCTTTGCGTCGGCGGTGGGGGTGTTGGTCATGGATTGGAGCGATACGGGGTGTCGGCCGCCGATTCCTACCCTTCCCACAAAGATTTCTCGTTTCATGGAGATATTATAACAGAACTGCCGGGATTCAATCAAGGAATACTAAAAAATGAAAGAGGGGCTATCCCTGGAGGACTGCCCCTCGAGAAGTTACAAATTTACTTTGAAATGCATTCAGATTTTGAGAAGCCGGATGCTGCCGTTGACGGTCTTGACGGAGACGGAATACTTGCCGTCGTTGACTGTGCCGCTGGCAGAACTGCCCACAAAACCTTTTTTTACGGTGAGATCAAAATCGCTGCGGATGCTGCCGTTGACGGTGGCGCATTCCGCCTTAAAGCCGGAGCTCTTTGATAGTTCGATTTTAACGGAACCGTTTACGGTTTTGGCCATGACGTTACCGCTTAAATTCCCTTTCACGTACAGCCCCAAGCTGCCGTTGACGGTGGCGAAATCCCCGTCTGTAAACGTGCCTTCGATGGCCAACTTACCGTTTACGGTCTTGGCTCCCAGGTCGGCATAATTACCGTCAACCCTCACTTCACCGTTTACCGATTTCACGTTTGATTTGGCGAGTTTTTCCGGTAAATAGACGTCGAAATTCACCCGTACATTGGTCTTCTTCTTTTCAGGCCGCTCGGTATACACCTTTAATTTGTTGGCCTCGTACTCGAATTTGACTTTCACATCCGCCAAATGGGATTTCTCTTTGGCCTGTTTGACAGCCTTTACAATGACCTCATTTTTCTGGTGGGTGGCGATTTTAATCGTCCCGTTCACGTTGGCCAGTTTGAAGATGCCGTCTTTGTCCATCTTGAAGGTTTTCTCTATTTTCTCTTCGTGTGTATAACCCAGAAGAAATGAGAAAAGAACAAAGAAGATAACAATAAATAGTTTGATTCTCATGTTGACCTCCTGACATTAAACAAACGAATCCCCCAACAAAAAGTTCCCACCAGAATTTTTTTTACATTAGCTCTCCCCACAATATAAAGAAAATCAAGCTTTTATCGTGTATTCGTGTATTCTTGCCGAATTTTTGTCGCCCCTTTAGATTTTTGTTTTTGACACCCCGGTGGATTTGTGGTAAATATGCCAGATGGTCTATTATGTGTCGTTGGGGTCCAATCTGGGTGAACGGCAGTCCAACTTGGAGCAGGCGATCTCTTTTTTGAAAGGTAAGGGGACGATTCTGAAGGTGTCCGCGGTGTATGAAACCAACCCCGTGTCCATGGCTCCGGGCAGCCGATATTTTTTGAACCAGGTGGTCTGTCTGGAATGCTTGGATTCGCCTCCGGATCTTTTACACTCTATCAAGGAATTTGAAAGGAGCATGGGCCGCGATATTGGGGATTCCCATCGTAAAAATCGAGCTATTGATATCGATATTCTGCTGGCGGATCGATTGATTTACCGCAGCGAAGAGTTGACCATCCCCCACCGGGAAATGGCCCACCGGGCCTTTGTGCTCATCCCGTTGGCTGAAATTGCCGCCCATCTTCGCCACCCGGAATTACATCAAACCATCAAGGAGATCCTGGATAACCTTACCACCGCCGAGACGGTGAAACGCATTACGGGGTAATGGGGTTTTGTGAACGGAGGGAATAGGCTCTATTTTTTACGGAAGAGGATTTTAACCGTGCCTCTCCTGCCCAGGAAGATGACGGTGTCTTTCATCATCTCCTGTTCCGTCACCTTTTCGTCTCCTATATAAAGGCCGTTGGTGGAGTCATTGTCTTTGATAAAGACGCGGCCCTCTTTGATGATCAGGGTACAGTGGAGTTTTGAAACAATCAGTTCGGGAATGATGACGTGGGATTGGGAGGGGTCCCGGCCGATTTTGATTTCCCGCCCGGTTATTTTGTGGGTACTCATTTTTTCGTCATTGACCAGGACATCGATTTCCCCAAACACGTCATCGACTTTCTTCTTTTTTACTTCCTGTTTCGGCCTGACAAAGTCTGCTTCTAAGCTGATCTTGGGGCGGGTATAATTAATATCGTCAACCACTTCTATTTCCGGCTCTCCTTCCGGCTCCAGCGAATCGGGCTCGACAAAATTTTCGTCCCCCAATTCCGGGGATTCAAAGTCTGTGGGCATCTCCATGGTTTTGGGCTCAACGTAATCGGGTTTTTGGGGGGCGACTTCTTCCGGCACACCCATTGGCGCGGGCTCCGGCGCTGCGGTCATGGGCACGAACTCCTTCTGTTCAAACTGTTGGATTCCCTGTTTCTCTTTTCTTTTATTTATCAAAATGATAATAGTGCCAAGCAGCACCACTATCGCCACCACGACTATTATAGTTAAATTTATTTCCATTTTTTATTCACCCTCCACTTTATTTGGGGCCGGGCCAGCAGAGAACCGACGTCTGCAAGCTCCAGCCGGCACAAAAATATCAAGAAAATCGAATTGATGGTCAATCATCTTTGATCAATCCTTCTTCTTGATCGAGTTCCATCAGCATCTCTCCGGCGCTCTGAAACCTGTTTTCCGGTCTTTTCTCGAGGACCTTTAAAATGAAGGCATCCATCCTGGGGCCGATTTCGGGATTGAGCCTGGAAGGTGGTTGGGGAATGGCTTTAAGGTGCTGCCGCTGTAGTTCCCGGTCTGAAGAGGATTGGCAATTAAAGGGCGCCGTGCCGGTCAGCATTTCGTAAAATGTAACCCCCACCGAATAAAGATCGGATCGAGAATCGACTTCTTTTCCCTGGATAATTTCGGGTGATGTGTAGCAGGGGGTTGCCATCACCATGCCGTCCTGTTCGATTTCAGCGGTTCCCAGTATTTTGGCGATGCCGAAGTCGGATAATTTAATGCGTTTATCTTTAGTCACCAGGATGTTGGCGGGCTTGATGTCCCTATGAATGATGTTGCGGGAATGGGCATAGTGGAGTCCCCTCAGAACCTGCTTAAAAATATTGACCGCTTCCATGACCGAGAAGCGGGTGCCGCCCCGCAGTATTTCCTTTAGCGATGTTCCGTCTACATATTCCATTACGATCACGCACTCGTCTTTGATCTTGTTGAAATAGAAGATGGTCACAATATTGGGGTGATTCATCTGGGCCTGCATCTTGGCCTCTACCTTAAATAACTCCATCAATCGGGAGTTATGACTCAATTCCGGATGAATGATTTTTAGAGCCACCTTGCGGTTTAGCATGGTATCGATGGCCACGTAGATGGTTCCCATTCCGCCGCTGCCGATTTTTCTTTCGATTAAAAAATTCCCCAGGCGTTTACCGAGTTCTATCATTTTAGCATTATATCTCTTTGGATTGTATTTTTTCTAAAGCTTTCGGTGTCTTCTGAAAGACGAATGTTCCCGACTCCTAAGACCTGAATCGTAATATTGTCGATGCCGCCGTTGTCGTTGGCCCGTTCGATCAATCTCTCCACCGCTTTTTGAGGCGGATATGACAGGGAGTATTCCTGAATAATTTCATCGCTCACCATGCTGTTCAGCCCATCTGAACACATCACAAAGATGTCGCCTGTAGCCAGCTTGAAGTCGCCGATGATTTCCGGAGTGAACGATTCTCTGGCTCCCAGAGACATATATAAAATATTTTTTTGCGGATGATCTTTGGCCTCCTCTTCGGAAATCCTGCCGTCTTCCACCATTTTTGACACAAAGGTCTGATCTGTGGTTAGTCTTTCTATTTCATTATTTCGGATCAGGTATATGCGGGAGTCCCCTACATGAATGATGTGGGCAGTCATATCGGTGACCACACAGGCACTGAAAGTCGTGCCCATTCCCATCTTTCGGGGGTCGTTGGTGGCTTTCTTTAAGATGACTTCATTGGCTTTATTTAACGAAAGAACCATGGAATCGATAATCGCTCGCCTTTTTCTCCTTAAGATTTTATACTTATCGGAAAATGTCAGTGTTCCCAACCTGGACGCCACGTCGCCCGCTTGATGTCCCCCCATGCCGTCAGCCACGATAAACAAATACTCGTCCTCATCTATTTTTTCGTGTAAAAAATAATCTTCATTGGTCTTTCTGCTCTTTCCGATATCACTTTTCCCATAGAAATCGATTCTCATTTTAAAATTCCGTCCTGACCGAATTTTGGCAGGCATTCAAAGTCATAATCTCCTTTTTAGCACATGTGTATTTTTTTGTCAAACGTTTCCCTAAATATCACGTTTGATTCTCTCAATGATTGCCGATGTAGAAAGGTGAGATTGAATGGGAAAAAGGCACACTTCCCCGCCGGAATTTTCAACTTCTTTTTTGCCCACCACCTCCTCCATTCGATAGTCACCGCCCTTTACCAACACATCGATTCGATACAGACCCTCGATCAATCTCCGCGGCGTATCTTCCGAAAAAGGGATAATAAAATCTACGGCCTCGATGGCTTCCAGGACTTCCAGCCTCTCGGGTAAGGCAAAAAATGGCCGCCGGTTGCCTTTCAGCCTCTGCACCGAGTCATCATCATTGATCCCGACAATGAGGAGATCTCCCCTCTTTCTGGCAAATTGCAGCAGCTCGATATGCCCCGGATGGATGATATCGAACACGCCGTTGGTAAAGACGATTTTTCGATCGCCAGTCGCCTGCAACTGCCGATTGAGTTGATCGATATTAGTGTATGTCTTTCTCACTTCTTATCTCTTCGGGTTCTTCGCGGCCGCTGCGGTTTCTGGTTACGAGGCTCTTCTCTTTTTTTCTGGGTATTCTTCTGCGGCTGACCGGTCGGTCTGTCTTTGTGGATCCTGATGTTGTTGGAGAATTCCCAGGTGTGGGGGACTCTGGCGATACCCACATCCCGAAAATGTGAGGTCACCCGGAAGGTATATTGAAAATGGTGGTAATCGAAGGGGTAGCCGTCCTTTTTGTGTACCGCTATATTCAGGAAATATGTCCCGTTAATCAGGTTGAGTGCCGGTATTCTCAACTTTACCTTTCCCCTGCCCTGGATGCTCCTGGATTTGAAACTTTCCATCAGGGTATTGGTGCCGTAGCATTGGGTGCCGCCGACGTTGAAAATGCCGATACCGAAAGCAAAATCATTTTCCTGGGTGTGGGGAATGACGTCGAACGTAATGGTCAGGGGCTCATCCGGTGTATAAATATATTTCTCGTTACCGTTTTTGTCCAGCATTTTGACATTGGCAATTTCAATCTCCTTGCTGCCCCAGCGCTTCTCCCGGTTCTGCTGGGCATCATCCTCCTCCTGTTCATGTTTGACCTCTGCCTTCCGGGTGTCTTTTTTACCGACGTATTCCATGTAGGCGTCCACCACCCGTTTGGGATAGCCTTGCACCTTTATCTGGCCGTTTTTCAGCCACATCACTTCATCGCTGATCTGCTCCACTGTAGACAGGTCGTGGGAGACAAATATGATGGTCTTCCCCTTCCGTTTAAACTCGCTGATCTTATCCAGACATTTGGGCACGAAGGAGGCATCCCCCACGGCCAGTACCTCATCGATCAGAAGAATATCGGGGTCCACATGGATGGCAATGGAAAATCCCAGCCGCATGTACATGCCCGAAGAGTAGGTCTTGACCGGGTTGTCGATGAAGTCCTCCAGCTCGGCAAAGCGGACAATTTCATCATATTTTTCCTGGATCTTTTTCCTTGACAGCCCCAGGATCACGCCGTTGATAAAGATATTTTCCCTGCCGGATATTTCAGGATGAAAGCCGGCTCCCAGTTCTATCAGGGCAGAGATCCGGCCCCTGGCATACAGCTCCCCGGATGTCGGCATGGTGATACCGGCCAGAATTTTCAGCAAGGTGCTCTTGCCGGATCCGTTTTCACCGATGACGCTCAAGGTGGTTCCCTCTCTGATCTCAAAGCTCACACCACTCAAGGCCTCAAACTTCTCCTCCTTCTTTAAATCGGCAAAGAAGGTTCGGTTGACAATGGCACTCTTCAGGGTGAGGAATTTATGCCGGTTGGAATATTTTCGATAATATTTGGTGATATCTTTGGCCACGATGGGATACATGTTACACCTCTTCTACGAATGTGTCTCTCAGCTTGTCGAAAATGAGATAACCGAGGAAAAAAAATATCACCCCGACGGCAAAGGTTACCGAGAGTTTTTTCCAGTGGGGAAGGGAACCGAAGACAAAGGTATAATGGTAGGCCTCGATAATATGGGTCATGGGGTTCAGGGATAGGGCCATGACCACTGCCTTGTGGTTCTGGATGGTGGGGGTCATAAAGGGATAGATGATGGGGGTGGCGAAGAACCACAGGGTGAGGAAATTGGCCAGTATGTCTTTCAAGTCCCGGAAATGGACGGTCAAGGCGGAGACCAGGAAACTCAGCCCCATTAAAAATACAAACTGAACCAGCATGGCCACCGGTAAGAACAATATCCAGAAGGTTAAACCAAGGCTTTTGCCGAAGAAGATGATAAATAAAACCAGTATCGGGATGCCCAGTATAAAATGAATCATGTTGGCCACCACCGTGGTGATGGGAAGCACTTCGACCGGGAACCGGATCTTTTTTATCAGGTTGCCGTGCACGAACAACACATTGGCCGATTCCAGTATGGAGGAGCTGAACCACAACCAGGGCAGTAGACCGGTAAAGAGAAAAATGGCATAATCGACCCCCACCAGGTTGACATTCTCCACCCTGCCGCTGCTGGTGGGCAAAATGATGCCGAACACGACAAAATAGACCATTAACAGCAGCAGGGGATTGACGAAGCTCCAGAAAAAGCCCAATACGGTACCCCGGTAGCGGGCTTTCAATTCCCGGGAGACCATGGTCGAAATGAGCTGCCGGTACTTCACAAGTTCATTAAATTTTCTAATCATATCAACTTCCTGAAAAAATATGTTCCATTTCTTCACTGTAAACCCCCGGTTTCTCGAAAATCACCAGCGGTTTCAACTCTTCCGAAACGGTATTGTGATTGGTAAATTGTACCAGAAAACGCTCGGGGTTTCCATCCCTAAAGGAAAAAACATTTCTAAATTTTGAAACGAAGTATCCTATGCTGCGGCCAAGCGTCATAATTTTCTTGTATCTGGGAGAGGGCAGGATCAACAGGAGGCTGCCTTTTGCCGCCAGAATGGAGAAAGATCGCAGCAGCAGGTCTTCGACGGTCATCTTCTCTTCGCTCTTAGCCAGCCGGATCTCTTCTGTGGGGCTTAACCTTCCCATGCTGAGTTTCCTGAAAGGGGGATTGGAGAATATGAGGGGGACATCCCGGTAGCTCCGGTATACGTCTTTGAAGTCTGCCTGCCGCACCTTGAATCTTTGGGGAAAGCCATTTTGCTCGGCGTTAAGACGGGCCAGGCGGCAGAGTCTCTCCTGGATCTCGATGCCTTCGACAGAGGGGAATTTGTTCCGGTACAGAGCCAGAAGCGACACGATGCCGCAGCCGGTGCCGATTTCCAGTGCTCCGGCTTCCGGGCAGTGGGGCAGAAAATCGGCCAGGATCGGGGCATCCACCGAAAAGCGGTAGCCTTCTTTATGTTGATAGACCACCACTTTTTTCCTGTAAAAATAATCCCGGCTGGTCCCGCCTTCATTCAGTCGCCGATCCATGTTGGTTGACATACTCCCTGATGAGGTTCAGGCCAAAATTTTCACTCCGGGTCTTGATGACCTTCCGATCTCCGGGGAACACCCGGTGAAATCCCTTTTCCATTTGGTCTGAACTCAAGTGCATATACACCAATCCCACCGGTTTGTTATCACCGCCGCCGTTGGGCCCGGCAATGCCGGTAATGCCGATGCCGATAGCCGAACCGGTGAGTTTCCTCACTCCCCGGGCCATTTCCCCGGCCGTCTCCGCCGAAACCGCCCCATGTTTCAGCAGTGTCTTCTCCCCAACCCCCAGGAGTTTTATTTTCAATTCGTCGGCATAGGCAATCACCCCGCCCAGGAATACCTCTGAGCTGCCGGGAACGTCGGTGATTCGATTCCCTAAGCCGCCGCCGGTGCAGCTCTCCGCCGTGCTGAGGGTTAATTTGTTCTTTTTTAACGCCTGCACAATATACTCTTCAAAGGTCATGTCCTCTTCGGTAACCAGGTATTCCTTCATCCGCTCCTTGATTTTCTCCGCCAGCTCGTCTGTGGGGGCCTGCGCCTCTTGTGGGGATTTGCGGGAGCGGCCGAGTAGATGGGCCGAGATGACGCCGGGGGCGGCCAGGATGGTGGTTTTAACGCTGCGATATTTAGTATAGATTTCGGCAATCAGGCTGTCGGTCATGGATTCGGTGATACCGGCAAATTGAAAACTGCGGGTGTAGATGTGATAATTGGATAGGGGGGCGATCTTCTCCGCAAACACCTTCTCAAACATGGGGGTCATCTCCCGGGGCGGCCCGGGCAGGAGCAGCAGTCGGCAGGGATCTTCGTCCAGGTACTGTCCCGGCGCGGTGCCCACCGCGTTGGACAGCACCTCGGCCCCCTCGATCACGAAGGCCTGGCGGGTATTGATCTGGGGCATCTCCAGGCCGCGACTCCTAAATACGGTGCGGATTTCGTCTACAATTTCCTCTTTGAAAAGCAGCTCTTTTTTCAGGGCGTTGGCGGCGGCCTCCCGGGTCAAGTCATCCTCGGTGGGGCCCAACCCGCCGGTGACAATCACCAGTTGGCACCGCTTGCAGGCATTCTTGATGGCCCAGCCGAGCTCCTCCAGGTTGTCCCCCACCACCATCTTCATGTCCATCAGGATACCCTTTTCCCGCAGCCTCCTGGCCACATACAAAGAGTTGGTGTCCAGCCGGTCTCGCTCCAGCAGCTCGGAACCCACCGCAATAAAAATAGCTCTCATTTAACCTCTCAAAACCAAAAAATAAAATATTAACCTTTTATTGTAAATGAAACCCCTCTCCCGGTCAAGAGTTTTTGGAACACCTAGATTTCCCATCAAAGTTTTCTTTGTACCCTGAATTGCTAATTTGCTTCAT
>CBFDCR010000050.1:0-36988 GCA_965603365.1 uncultured bacterium | reverse complement strand
AAGATGAGCGTTGTACAGCAGGATTCCCGTTTTGCTTTTTTCCCGGATCTTTCAATCAGGGATTCATTCTCTCAGATCTTTCCCCAACAAGGCTTTGGGGCAGAAGATGATAATACTTTACTTAAAACTTACATGGATAAGCTTCGTCTTCCTTTTGAACTTTTGGAAAAAATGCCAAGAAATTTAAGCTCAGGTGAAATGAAGCGAATGGATATTCTTCGCTCTCTTATCTCAAAACCAAAAGTCCTTTTGCTGGATGAACCCTTCGCCCATATCGACTTTGAAACCCGCACACTTGTGATGAAGGCCATATCGGAATACCTTGCAAAGAATCAGGTAGTTCTTCTTGTGGTCACCCATGAAGATTTTGATCTTAAATATTTTATTGATGAAGATTTTGATTTTCTGAGCATTGCCGATAATAAGCAGAGACTGACCCGCCGATAATAAGAAAGAATAAAAGATAGTAGAAAGTTGACCTGAGATGGTAGAAGTTCATCAATCCTCGAAAGAATATGAGATTTTCTTATTAGGGACAGGTACCAATTAGAAACATCCACAGATCCTCCCCGCCGCGAAGCGGCACCCCCCCTTAATAATGGGGGGAAAAGATTCCTTTCCTGATCAGGTAACATATAAACCACCAGTCACCCCCTTTTTTCAAGGGGGCTGGGGGGATCTAATATATGATTCAAACAAATGATAGAAGATAGAAGAGCGCAATGACTCAGGTGCGAACTGGCGCAGCGCTGCTTTGGGCAATAGGATAAATGTAGGGGCATATCCCTGTGCATGCCCTTTATTGATATGAGATTTTAGAAATTAGGTTTGAGATTTTAGATTTTTTTCCCCAGTTTCAAGATCTGAATCCCGAATGGACCCCGCCTGAATCCACAGGCGGGGTCATCCGGTTAAAATGAATTAGTCCTTTTCAATGATGAAAAAGACATATCCGTATAAGTCACTGTGTTTGCGGTACAGGTCAATCTCCTGTTGGAGATGGTCGATCAATTCCATTCCCTCCCGGTTGTCAGCGTATGTGACCCGGGATTGGATCAGCTGCTTCTCCAGGGGGGTGTAAAACACATCCCACCAGGCAGACGGGGGTAGGGAAAACCGGTCAATGATCCGGTACCCGCATTGCCGAATCACTTCCTCGGCCCCGGAAATGTCCAATATACCGGGGTAGGTCTGGTCCCAGAATGATTTTAATTCTTCCGGAATATCCCGGGTGAACAGGAAGGCATCGGTCAGGGCGATGAAACCACCGGGTTTCAGGAAATGTTTCCACGATGTCAGCCCCGCTTCCAAACCCATGATAAAGATCGAACCCTCCGCCCAGATCAGGTCAAAAGACGCCGGTTCAAAATCCATGGCAGCCATGTCCCCCTGAATACATTTGATCCGTTCGGTCAGGTTTTCTTTATTCACCCGGTTTTTCAACGTTTCCAGAAAAGCGGGGTGTCTGTCCAGTGCCGTAATGTTGCCGACTATCCCCTGGGCCAGTTGGACGGTGTGGACACCGGTCCCGCAGCCCACATCCAGGACATGCCAGGGTTGGGGCAGATTCATTTTTGACTTGACTGTGTTCAACGCCCGCATGGTATTCCGATGGTCTCCGGGACCCACTCTGGGCAATTTTTCAAATATATTGTAAAAAATGTGATTCAATTTTTGTTCCTCCTAATTGAGAATGTTTGATCTGAGAAAATACCATTATTTCTTGATTAAAAGTAAGAGGGTATTTTCAATGGACAGAGGCGCGGTGTTAATGCGCTCACCAAACAGGAAATTAAATCACAAAGACCTTTTTCATACACCACTCTTATATCACAGAAACCAATTCCTGGCAAGTGACCATTTAAAAAGGTGGATGGTACGCCTTGTATTCACACCTGTGCTGTCCAAAGCATGGTTCCAAGTTTTCAACCTCGGACTGTCAAATGGCATTTTTCTTTATTGTGAAATTTGAGTAATTTTTCTCATTTCGTTATTATTATTTGACCAGGTGCATCGAAATGACAGTGGAGGGGAAATCGAAATGACTGACATCAAAAATGGAAATAATTGCCGGAGAAAATTACTTTCAGCCACAACTTTTTTATTTGTGTTATTTATAACACTCCAGGCTACGGCCAGTGACAATACCGGATTAATATTGATACGTGCCGGAACCTCAGGTGAAGCATACGCTGAATCCATTGCCAAGAAAAGAAACTGGCGGTTTATGGCTGTTAAGACATCGATGATCGAAAGTATTCAAACCAAAGTAAGCGCTGATTAAAGTACCCCCCTCCATAAGAGGTGTCGATTATTTGGATAATTCCAAGGTTGATATATTCGGTGGAAGAAGTAAGAATAAATCTTCCGGAGTTTTAACATGCGGAAATTTTTCAAACAGATGTTTCAGATATTTGTAAGGTTCCAGGCCGTTGGCTTTGGCTGTCTCAATTGATAAGTGTATTCTTCATTGAATCCATCTTTTATTGCCGCACGCTCGATTTTGTAAAGACTACCTATCATGGTCAAGGCTTCCTCGGCCAAACCTTTGCTGCCGCCCTGGCATGCTTTTGATACATTATTAAATCCTCTACGTACATGAGCCCAGCATCCAAAATGTTCTATCTTCAGATGCTTATCCAGGAAATTGTAAGAGGAAAAGCCATCTGTCTGCACAAATCCTTCATAGTCTTTCAATAACTCCCTGGCCACTTTACTACCACGACTCGGGGCATAATGGTACAGGAAACCGGGACCTCTGGGCGGACCCCCACGCAATACCCAGGAATATGATTTAGATTGGGCACTCCTGCCTGGTTCCCTTAATTCCTGCACCGTCGTCTCATCTACGTTTATTAACGGGCCGGATAAAACATACAACCTCAACATCTCAAACAATGGCTTTAACTTCTTACCTACTTTCAATGCCCAGTTAACCATTGTCTCTCTACCTAAATCAACTCCGTATCTCTTGAACTGCTTCTCCTGACGGTAAAAGGGCAGAGCATCGCAGAACTTGGATACGAAAATATGAGCTAATAAACCCGGAGTGGCTATGCTTTTCGGGATCATCTGAGGGGGCATCGGAGCTATACTCAGAGTTACAAAGTTGACGCACTGAGTTACAGGGTTGACGGTCAGAGTGTCAGGGTTGACACCCCGGGTGTCAAATCCGTCACCCAAAGTTATAGTGGGTATAAGAAAAAGTATCGGAGCCGTCACTCAGACCGTCACCGGCGACGTCCGGCCTTCCGGTTAACCTGTCATCATTCGCAGGTGAAGGAACACACTTTACACACGCTGATGTCGGTATTGCATGCAAGTTCCGGTCTGGTGAAGCAGTTGGGATGCCAGGTATTGCATCCTCCCCAAATTTCGGTATAATAATAACCGCCCTTCACGGCGCCCTGCTCGCCGTGTCCCAGGTGGGCAACAGTGGTTTTGGCCAGGGTTAATTTTTTGTTCAGTCTCTTTGATTTCATTGTCTCCTCCTTGATTTATTTTGATCATTTATTATAGCCCACAACAGACAAGCCCATTCCTCCTTCATATGTCAAGATACTCCCTTTAAAAAATAATGTCAATGGTACAGAGTTGTTTTTCTATTTTTTCATGAATACAGCCAAAACCGAGCCTTACAATTTCCCCTGCTTTTTGAGCCTCCGCATGGTCTGCTCCATCCGGCCGATCAGGTCATCGAAACGTTTAAACACGGCCAAAAATGGCTCCGGGGTGGTCAAATCCACGCCCACAGCCTTTAATAGGTCCAGGGGATAAACACTGCCGCCGGCTTTCAGAATACCGAGATACCGTTCCCTATCCTTCTCCGTACCGTTATAAACCGTATCCATCATGGCAATAGAAGCGATATCGCCGGTACTATAAGTAAACACATAGAAATTCTGAAATAATATGGGCATGCCTTCCCATTGGCTGCGGATATAGTCACCCACTTCTAAAATCCCCCGATCATGGCCAAAGTAAAACCGGTGTAACTCCAGGCATTTACGGTTGAGCCAATCCACGGTCAGGGCATCGCCCTCCTCCACCCGGCGGTGCATGGCCAGTTCCAGTTCCGCGTATAATGTAAGCCGGTACAAGGAGAGTGTAAAGATGTCAAGGTAACTCTCCAGTAGATACAACCGGAAGAGATCACTCTCCTCATTCTCCAGCAGGTAGCGGATCAGTATATATTCGTTGAAAGTGGCGACCGTCTCTGCCAGGAAGTGAGAGGACCCGGAATTGCAAAACTCCTGGTTTTGCTCGGAGAAGTAGTAATGAACCGCATGACCCAATTCATGGGACAGCATGGCGAGGGATTCGTAGTTGCCATCAAAAACGACGGTCACGTAAGGATGCGCACCGTATATACCCCCGGAACCGCCGGCATTAATTTTCCCTTTATGGAGATATACATCGATCCAGCGACCGGCAAAAGCCTTTTTCAGCACCTCGATATAGGCCTTGCCCAGCGGTTTCATCATGTTGAGAATCATGGCCTTTGCCTGGGAATATGTATAGCGCTTTCCCATATCCTCCATCTTATTGGCATACACATCTTCAAAACGCATCTTCTCCAGCCCCAAAAACTCCTTTTTCAGGGCTAGATAACGGTGCAGGGGGGCTAAATTTCCCCGGACCTGCCCCACCAGGTTGTGGTAGACCTGCGGATCGATGTTCTCTTTGTACAGGCTGGCCTCCAGGCAATCCTTGTAGTGGTGGGCCCGGGCAAAGAAAAGGTGCTCCCGCATGGCCGTGTCCAGCAAAACGGCCATTGTCCGGCCGAATTGTTCACAATTCTGCCAGTAGGTCTTCGCCACCAGGGTTCGGTCTGCAGGATTCGGGACAGCCCGCATTTTCCTGATATTTTCAATGCCGACATTGACCGTCCGGCTATCCGACAATGTGACCTTAACCGGCGGCATCTCTACCCTGCACATGTAATTAAATGCCTGCTCAGCACCTCCGCATACCAGGCCGGCCAGGGAGACGATCCGCTGCTGATCTGCCGGTAATACATGATCCCTCATTCTCAGGATCTTCTCCACCCTGAAACGGAAGCGATCAAGCCCGGCTCCTGCCTCCAGGTAACCGGAAAAGGCTTCAGCCCCCAGCCTCAACACATCTTGTTCCACAAAGGCGGTCTTTTCCTTCATCTGGACTTTTAGGCCCTCTATTTGTCCCTTCATCTGTTGATACCTGGAATTTCCCATGTCCGGGATACTCCTGAGTACGGCATAGTAGTACAACCTGTGTATTCTCAACTCGATCTCATTGATCCGATCCAGCAGTGCGAGCATGCGGCCGGGAGATTCGGCCCAGCCCCGGGCCATATCTGCGATCCCCTTAATCATCTGCACCACCTCTGCCCTCTCCTTTTCCCAGTGATTTGCAGTCTCATAAATGTCCTCGAGGCGCCAGGTATAGGCTTCCGGCACTTCGCTGCGCTCCTTATTAGAAAAATCGGGGATGTCCTGCTCCAACTGCTTCTCCGATAATAACGGCAGGCAAAATACCAACAGGGATATATACATCGCCAGAATAATTGTTGATCGTTTCATGACACCTCCTCCCCAAATTATACTACTCCTTACAAAAAAAATCACCTCCCTCCCAGGACTTAAAGATTTAGAGATTTAGGGAGGGGAGAAAAAGGGGACATGCGACAATACATCTCTTTATCGAAAGAGTATAAGGATAAAGGGGACGGAACCTGGAAGGTTGGATTTGTGGGCAGGGATTAGGGGAAAAAACCTGGGATTTGGGGAATTGGGAGACCATACCTTAAATATTCTTTAAGACCGCTCTTTCATGAGTTGTGGATCTCTTTTGGCATGAAGGAGGGCTAAAATTATGATCTTATCATTCTCAATTAAGTAAAAAAGCCCATATGGAAAACGCCGAATTAAAGCCCGCCTTACCTCTTTGTAAACCTTCTGGTATATCTCTGGAGTTCTAGTGATTAAATCTATCGCCGCGTCCATACATCTTATAAATTCCATCCCCAGACCTATACTCTGTTCTTCATACCATGAAAAAGTCTCCTCTATATCGTTTTCAGCTTCCGGTCGAATGATGATCTGGTAGTTCAACGGTTCGATAAAATTCTTTGTCTGACCTTAGTCCAGGGGGTACCGACTTCCTGGTTTTCCTGGTATGCGCTCAGCCTTTTTTCCAATTCCGTTTTCTGGCTTTCGGTGAGAGGAACCGTTTCCGGGTGTTCCAGAATACTGTCCCATATCTCCTCCACCAGCAGAATTCGCTCAGCCACACTGAGTTCATATATTTTCTCCAGCTCTTTAATTCTCATGCCACAATTATAGTATTAAAAACCCTTTTTCGCAACTCTCTTTACCCCTAATTTCCAATAATAAGATCGACTGATTTGCCTTCAACCTCTTTCATCATCCGAAGTAATTCCTTGTCTTCAAGCTCACGGATGGGGAAGTCTTAAAGTCCATTTAAATTATGACCTGGTCAGCCTGGACAAGGGCATCAGGTCGCACAAAGTAAAAAAGTAAAGCACCGGCCCAAGAACTCAGGAACTGGTGGGATTTGGGGAATTGGGAGACCATATTGCCACCCTAAAGACCTTTTTGCCACTTTGGGGACACTTTCGTGCTTATGGAGACCATTTTGTCCTTTAGGCGACCATCATGTTACTTTTTTAACATCTATGGTCTTTAAAAGAACCTACTCCTACTATTTTTCGTAATAAAGGTCTTAAAAGTGGTATGGCTGTTGTAAGGAGAATGTGTGATGAGAGACGTCGGCGAACGATTAAGAGAGTTGCGGGAACGCGAATAAAACTGAATCTTTGAAATTGTAAGGGACACTTATCGAAAGGGCACGATTTTTTTATATTGCCTCACTCATCTTACCCTTTACCACCTGCTTACCGAACTCAAAACCGTATTTGGCCAACTCTTTTATAACAGGTTTATACAAGTAAGGAAGGGTCGGCGGCATATGAACACCATTCTCTTTTATTTTACCTTCAAAAATTAACCGTACTGTGATGGCCGAAGGTAAACCCACGGCTTTGGCCATTGCCGAATTACCATAGGGCTCTCCATCCGATACCATCGTCACGATCCTGTGCTCCCTGTGACTCCCGGGAAACTCCGCCAGGATATCCACATGGATGATGGTCATATCCGTCTCCCCGGGGGCATAGTTTAATTTCTTCAAAAGCAATTCCACGAACACATCTAATTTGGTGCCGTACTCACGGTTTATCGGCTCTGGTTCAAACAGCCCGAGCCACTTCAACCGCATCATGATATCTGACCGACGGTCAACCTTCAGATAGGCCGCCACCTGGTCTTCCAACTTTTCCGATGGCCTGGTATTGATGAGAAAGGCTGCAAAATAACGGAAGGTTTTGCCTTTCCAATAAAAGATCTCCTCGTCATTCAACAGGTCCAATTGCCAGAACCGGCGCATGTTGCTGCCGTAACCGGAAAACCTCAACAACCCCCTGTAAAAAGAAACATCCCCGGGAAGCCCAAAGGGTTTGACATAGCGTGTGACATCTTTATTGGGATAGGATTCAAAGGTTCCCAATCCCTCGATATCCACTATTTTTAAGTTCTCAAACAATCTATCGCCGGGTATAGTAACCGGTTTTCCTTTCACTAAGTATTTGGCCGGCACCTGCGCCGCCAGGAACACGCCCTTCGGGTCCCAGGAAAACTTGTACCCCATTGGATTATTGTTATATTTAAAGGACGGTAGCCCGCCTCCGTAAGAATTAACCTCTATAACTCTACCTTTTTCTTCTGTAATATCATCCAGCAGCATTTGGGTGGCAAAATGATCCATCCCCGGATCTTCTC
The DNA here is from genome assembly GCA_965603365.1 of uncultured bacterium. GTDB lineage: Bacteria > Acidobacteriota > Aminicenantia > UBA2199 > UBA2199 > JAHELQ01. Next base: position 29,150 of record CBFDCR010000050.1, on the reverse strand, counting down.
CCAACTCGTTTAAGATTAAAATCCCTCTTTCCACAGCCCGGCGTTCCAACTCTTTGACCGGCGGTATCTCATACGATGTGGTGACCATATCCTTACGATGTTTTAAGCAAATTTCCGCCACCATCACATGATGTGCCTTGGGTATCATATTGATGACGATATCGTGTTCCGCAATCAGTTTATCCAGTTTTCCTTCTTCCCGGCTTTCCCAGGCCACTGCCCTGGCCAGGGAATTCTCGGCAATGATCTTTTCAGCTTTAGAAACTGTCCGCGCCGCCATCGTGACCCTGTATCCGCAGCTAACGGTCAAGTAATCAACTGCCGGTTTCGTTACTTTGCCTGCTCCCAGTATTAACACATTTTTCATTCACTCTCCCTCTCAAAAAGTGGGCTCCCGCCTTCAGGGTCTAAGCACTGTCAACTCATCCTTTCTGCCATTGCTGATTTGATTTGTCCATTCCCACTTGACCACAGCCTATCTCCCGATTCCCGCTTCAATTGCGATTTTTAGCCTCTATTCTCCGTTTACTATTCCATTCTCGAAATTGTAGATTATCATACTATAGAAAAAATTTCAACCGGTTTTGTAGAAAAAAATTTGAAAGGGGATGAAAGGGGGATTGGGGGACAGGCCGGAAAAATCCCTTTCCCGGTTCGTTAAATTTTTTTATTCATTGTTTGACTTGCCCGTGGTTTTGGATTAAAATATTTTTCTATTCAAAGTACAAAGTAAAAAAGGACAGGGTAAAATGATACGAATCGACATCGATACCGGTGGGACATTTACTCCATGAAACTTCCTTCTACCCCGGAAAACCCGGCCATCTCCATCTTACAAGAGAAGTATCCGGCCTGGAAGAAAAATGACAAAAGGATTGCGAAAATGAAAAAGCTAAAAAGCGGCCTTATCAAACTTACCTTGGTGCAAGTATTGGCAGTTTTCTTTGTCTTTCCGTACCAGGGAACGGCGCAGGAGTCCAATTTTAGAACCTATCTAAAAAACAGGCTATATGCCGTGGGTTTCAAATCCGTTAATCTTTATGATTATTCCCGCAATTTTAATCCCGGTTTGGATATCGATGGGAATCCCATTACTGAGAAGGCGCGGCCGGTCCAAACCAGTATCTGGTATCCGGTCGAGAGAGAGAAGGTTAAAGATGCGCAGCCGATGCGTTATAAGGAATATATCTATTTACTGTCCTTTGAAAACGGTTTTGGCAAATTAAGCGGGAAACGGAAAAAGAAAGCCCTGGCCCGCTTCTTTAAATGGTTAAAGACGCCGGAAGACAAGCGGAAGGAACAGGAGGTACTTACCTCAGCTTTCCGGGATGCCGAACCGGCGCAGGGCCGGTTTCCCCTGGTGGTATACGGTCCCAGCATCAATTCGTTCTCATTTGAGAATGCCTTGCTGTTTGAGTACCTGGCCAGTTGGGGGTACATCGTGGTCTCCAGCCCGTGTACCGGGAGAACGTCCCGCAGGATGACCCCGGATTTGATGGGGGTGGAAGCACAGGCCAGGGACATGGAGTTCCTGATGGGATATATGCACAGTTTTCCCAATCTGGACCGCGAAAGAACCGCTTTGATGGGCCTCAGTTGGGGCGGCCTGGCAAACGTGTTGACTGCTATGCGGGACGACAGGGTCAATGCTATTGTCTGCCTGGACGGTACGATTTGCTATCCACTGGGTTATAAGATCATCAAAAAGTCTATCTACTATAAACCGGCTCATATCAAAATACCCACCCTTTTTTTACTGTCCAGGGATATCCCCGAAGAATTATTTAAAAAACAAGGTGCCAAAAAACCGGATACTTCATTTGACTTTTACGACACATTGAAGAACAGTACTTCTTATGTCTTCCGGTTTCATCATATGGTGCACCGCAATTTTTCTTCTGCATTTATTCGGTTCAGGAAGCGTCAGCCTGAGTATGGAGAGTTAAGCCAGGCAGAAATCGATAACAGTTACTCTCTTATGTGCAAATATACGCGTACTTTTTTGGATGCTTATTTGAAGGGGAGTGCGGAAGCACTGGAATTCATGAAGCATTCACCGGGGGAAAATGATCAGGTGCTTATGAATAGGGAAAATTAGGGGACGGGCCGGGGAAATTTTGGGCTAACATTTTGTCTATTCGCTTTTTTCTATGTAGAGTTCCCAGGTTTCTTCATCCTGGTTTTCGACAAAGCGGTAATATTTGCCGTTGTAAAAGCGAAGCAAGCCCTGGGGAAGTAAGAGTTTTTTTATGAATTTCCCGCTAAAATCGTACACCAGCCATTCCCGTTTTTCCTTCTCCAGTCTTTGGGTTTTGAGATAGAGTTTTTTATCCAGGGTGTCCAGGAAGTACCAGCGGATGAGCGGGTAATATTTCGGAAATTTGAATAAGTCCCTTCTTCTTTCATAAAACCGTCCCCAGAGGGGATTGAACCTGTAGGAGTTGATCATGGCTTGTTTATCTTCTTCGGTGAATGGCACCGGTTCACAGTCGGGGATGATGGTGAAAAGTGGGTCGCCGTTTTTGTTATAAACGAGTATTCTGGTCAGGGCGCCGTCGATAACAAAGATCTTATCGTCGGCAATACTGAAATCGGCCTGTTCCACCGTTAAGGGGTTAAATTCTTTCCTGGCGCCTTGCAAACCGTGGATATGCCTGTAGATCTCCCTTACTTTTTTTAGATTGGCATCCCAGAGGACGATACCGTGGTACAGGGCGTCGGGTTCCCGAAAAAATTTTCGTCCCACGAAACCGTCACCCAGGGGGGCCAGCCATCTACCGGCGGATTCGGTACGTTTTTCTTTCACGAACTCCCCGTCTTTTGTAAAGTACATGACTTTGCCCGAAGTGTGGACAATGAGATGATCCTTATCCGCGGAGACGGAGATTTCCGTATTACCAGCGCTGCGCCTGAGCAGGACCTCGCCGGGGCCTTCGCCCTCTTTGCCGAATTTTTTGACCAGGAGGTAATCCTTCAGGGAATAGATAAAGACCGTCACCCCTTCGCTGATATGGAGACGATCCCCATCGATCATGATGCTGTAAGGATTGACAAACTCGGTAAAGGTCGCCACCTTTCCGGCAAAGGCGGAACCGCTGAAACCAAAAAGAATTAAAAACAAAAGCCAATATTTTTTTTTCATAGTAAACCTTACAATTCACACTTCATGAGTATTGTAGTTTATCGTACCAGAGCAAAAATTTCAACTGGTTTTGAAGACAGGATGAGAAAATTTGTGTTTTCTATTAATTTTATTTTTGTGGTAAAATATTACTGTTAAACATTAAACGATTGAAAGGATATTTATATGAGAAAAATGAGTTTTGGATGGCTCGTCATTTTGTTGATCCTGGTTTCCAGTTCCACCTTCCCGGAAAGCAATCTGGATAAACGATTACAGGAGCTTCAAGAGAAACTGGAAAGGGCCTCGGGAAAGGAGAAGGTCGAAATACTGCTGCAATTGGCCGGCAGAACATACGACCAGGCCCCCGAAAAATGTATCGGGTACTGCAAACAGGCTTTGGAGCTATCACAACAATCGCAAGATTATCAAGCCCGGGCAAACGCCATGATTCTCCTGAGTTACGCCTACAGCGCCGCGGGGGAACTGAAAAAGGCTTTTAAATACAGCCAGGATGCTCTGGCCATTTATGAGAGCAGGGGGGACAAGTTGAGAATCGTGGATGCCATGAATTCGCTGGGTCTTCTCTATATCAACATCGACTATCTCGATACTGCCCAGGAATACCTGTTGAGGGCGTTAAAAATCTCGGAAGAGTCAGGCAATAGAGACCTGCTTTATTCTTCTTATCTATATCTTGGGATCTTTTATTACAACCTGGAGGATTTTCCCCGGGCAATGGAGTATTACCGGAAGGCAATGGCTATTGCCAGAGAGTCCGACTGGTCCAGGGGGCTTGTCCTCTGTTTCTATTATACCGGTATCTGTCTTCAGAAGATGAAAAAATACAACGAAGCCCTGGATTATCTGAAAGAGACCCTGTCAATGGCAGAACGAAGTGGAAATAAGTACTACATCACTGCATCGATGGGAAAAATAGGAGATATATATGGGACCCAAGGGCGATTCGACCTGGCGTTAAAGTATCTATCCCGGAGTCAGGAACTCAAAGAAAAGCATGGCTTTAAGAACGAACTGGCCGCCACCTACTATTATAAAGGGAATGTATACTTGAAAATGCGGGATTATCCCCATGCCGGTCTTTATTACGACCGGGCCTTGAAAACCGCCGAGGAACTGAATGACAGCAAGATGCGGGAGAGGGTGTACAAGAAATACGCCGGGCTGTATGCTGAAACCGGTGATTTTAGAAAGGCACTGGATTATTACAAATTATACTCCCGGACCAGGGAGGAGATCCTCAATGAAAATAAGTTGAAACAAATCACCGAGATGGAGATACGGTTTGACGCGGAAAATCGGCAAAAGGAAATTGAAATTTTAAGGAAAGACAACAAGATCAAGAGATTGACCCGGAATACGGCCATTGTCATTCTACTCTTATTATTGACCACCTTAGCCCTGGTTTTAAAGAAATATTTATATTTGCTCGCCTTCTGGAAAATGCATAAATATATCTGGCAGTACCGGATCATCAACAAGATCGGCTCAGGGGGGATGGGAACCGTTTATCAGGCCCACGCGGTTAGTGATAAAAGCCACCTGGTGGCGGTTAAAGTCCTCAGGGAAGAACTGGGTGAGGATGAGATCAGCCGCCGCAGATTCAAGCACGAAGGTATGATTATCGACAGGTTGGAGCATCCCCACATCGTCCGGATATATGAGAGGGGTGAGCACAAGGGGAAGCTCTATATCGCCATGGAGTACCTTCAGGGCCAGACCCTGGCTCAAAAAATAAAGGAAGAAGACATTATAGACATCGAGGGATGTCTCCATATCATGATACAGATAACGGATGCCCTCACCTTTATACACAACAAAAATATCGTGCACCGTGATCTGAAGCCGGCCAATATTATGCTGATCCGGCAAGGGGACCGCCGTGATTTCGTGAAATTGCTGGATTTTGGGGTGGCGTTGATGAAATTTCAGACCCGCCTGACTCATAGTGGAGGCCTGGTAGGAACCATCAGTTATACCGCGCCGGAGCAGATAACGAGTAACCGCTACTCTCCCGCCAGTGACGTCTACTCCCTGGGGGTTATTTTTTATGAGACGCTGACCGGCCACCTCCCCTTCCATGGCGATAACATCACGTCGGTGGTGGAGAAAATCGTCGATGAAATCCCCGACGCGCCCATAAAATTACGCCCCGATATGCCGGGCGAGTTGAGCCGATTGATCATGGGAATGATCTCAAAGGTACCGGCTCAACGCCCCCCGGTGTCAGAGGTTTTAATGGCTCTCGAAAAACCGGATCTAAATATTAACTGAAAATCCATGCAGTGGGTGGGTATCCTGGATCAAATACTATTCACTCCCGGGTAAATAAGTATCGTCGGAAACCTGTTGATTCACATCTTTGCAATACGGCGGCAGGATAGTTGTGGATACGCAGCCTCCGCCAGCCGCCCGCATCTCCCGCCTATTGAGATGGGCGATGGTCAGTTTTTTTAGTTTGAGTTTCGTCTCGAATCTCTGTTTTTTCATCTTTTTTTCCTCCATATTTTAGTCTTTTTAGTTTCAAATGACGTCGATTAGTGACTGCACTTGTTGATCATACAACAATCGATATACGCAATTCTATTGCCAATCCTGTGATAAACCTTAAAAACCCCATTCCTCCACATTTTATTCAGATCAACGGCCATCTCTCGAAGATTGAAAATAAGTCGATAGGTTTATCGGTCGGTGAACAAGACCGGGCGGGAAGTTATAAGCAGCGGTTGACCTGATTCTCAGCCGGTAAACCGCTATGGTTATCTAATAAACCGCTGGGTTTATCGGGCATGGGGATCTTGCACAAAAGGCAGAAATCGATTATTATAATGTCTGAGTTGCTTCATGCTTGACATCATAAAAACCCAGATTTGGGAGACGCTAAAGGAGAAAGAAGTCTCCCTTGCCATGTTATTCGACAGGAACGGCCGTATCTTATGGCACAAGGGGAGAAATATAAGCGGAAACTTCATCGATGAGGCAGAGGGATTCTCGAAAAGTTATATAAAAAAATGCCTGGATACCGGGAAAGGAATCGATCGGGAAAACGTGGTGATTACCTCGCCTGAAGATCGGTTATCGGAATCCGCTTTACGGTTGGTCATTAAGTGCGTATTGATTCATCCGCTGGAAAATGACCTCTTCCTGTATGTTGACAGCGGAAAAAAAGAGTCTTTCGACCCCGGTGAACGCAGTATGTTCAAGATGCTGGGGGATATTCTGGCGGAGATGATCAAGCACCTGAAACGGCAGCAGGAGGATGCGGGGGGAATCACCGGCAGAAGCGAGGTCATGGCACGAGTGAAAAGGATGGTTCTGAATTATTCAATCGTGGAAGAGCCCATCTTGTTGAAAGGGGAAACCGGGGTCGGTAAAAACTATATCGCCGAAAAAATTCACCGCTATTCCGGCCGGAAGGGAAAATTCGTTGTGGTTCATACCCCCAGCATCAATGAAAATCTCTTCGAGAGCGAAATTTTCGGCCATCGGAAAGGGGCGTTCACCGATGCAAAGTATGATAAAAAGGGGCTGGCCGAGGAGGCGAAAAACGGCACTCTCTTTTTTGATGAAATATCGGAAATCCCCCTCACTTTTCAGACCAAATTATTGAGGTTTATTGAAACCAAACGTTACCGTCCCCTTGGGGAATCGTCGGAGAGAGAAGCGAACCTACGGATTGTGACGGCGACGAACCGGGATTTGATAAAATCGATTGAAGAGGGAAAATTCCGGGAGGATCTCTATTTCAGGCTTCATGTCCTTGAGATCGACATCCCTTCCCTGCGGCAAAGGGTCGAGGATATAAAAGAACTGGTGATGGGAAACCTGGACTGCCTGAAAGGCAATCCCCCGGGAGAGGGCTTCTGGGAAGTCATTTTAAATTACGAGTGGCCCGGTAATGTCAGGGAGTTGATCACCGTTCTCAAACGGGCCGGTATTATGTTCCAGGGCCCTGTTTCGGGCGAGAATGTTCGCGCCATCATCGGGCAGGGTATTACCAGGAAATTTCCCGGCGACGGCCCGGATAAGACCGAGACCATCTGGAATGAATTCAAGGCGGGCAAAAGCTTCTGGGAGGTATTGTGGCCCCTCTTTATCGGCAGGGAGGTGGATCGTTACTTTGTCAAGAGGGTCTTGAAGCGAGCCTACGCCATGAGCTCCGAAAACTTTAAGTCCATGCTCACGGTGTTGAACGTCAAGTCGGATGATTACCAGAAATTTATGAGCTTGATGTATAAATATAGAATCGATCCACGGAACTAATCTTTCCAGATCACCCGGCGGGTTTACCCGATAAACCCATGGGTTTATCGGGGGATATGCCTGGCACCCGAGAGATTCGTAAAAGAGTCGGCCATTTTTTACGATTTTAATAAACCTATCGGTATATTTCCCTGGAAGAAAAGATATCCCGGAAATAGGCGGATAGCACCTTGTATCCTGGATCTTGCCCTTTAAATCCCGGCTGGCAGAATAATTGCAGACCTTACATCCGCCGACTGAAAGATTGACAAAACAGCGGCCGGACTAATCATTTTAACAAAGGAGGAATGATTAAATGTCAAGATTCAAGATTCTATCTTTATTCGTAGGTGTTTTGTTGACCATTTTTTGGCTCGTTAGCCCGGTAACGGCAGGCGAGCCGGTTATGCAGCAGAAAAGTTTCTCTAAATGGATACGTATGCTGCCCACGGAAAAGCGGATCCAGGTGGAGACAGTGCTGGAGCAGTATTTGCTCTGCCAGGATAGCAATGACAAGGCGGGCTTACACGATCCCACTGCATGGACAGAGAATGTTTGTCGGGACCTTCGCTCCATCCTCTTACCGGAACAGTTTAAAGAATTTTATGAGATCTTTTACGGTAATCCCGGCGCACAACTATCTGCCCCTGCCTCAACCTGCATTGACTGCTACTCCCCCCTTCAAGATTTAGACGATGCCTATGCACACTTACTCACCGTTGAAGAATCACTCTACGAAAAATCTTACTGCGATTACGGTTTCTACCCGGACCGGGTACTGCCCTTCATCATGTCGGCCCGGGCCAATGCTGATCTGGCCAGCCAGGAAGCCCTGGAGGCGTTTAATTACTGTCACTGCCCAAGTGCAAATAGTGCAAAGAGTTACGCATTGGCGGCCAAGGCGAAGCTGGATCTTGCCATCGACAATACGGACTGGTACTGTGATGATCCCAATCCCTGGATCAATCGCCTGTATATGGCCAGGACATCTCTAGATAAGGCCCTTTCAGATCTGGACGATTGCATAGATCAAGCGTGTAATTAGTCATCGTCATTTTACAAAAGGCCCGCCGGTTGTCACCAAAAAAGCTGTATGGATGAGAACCGGCGGCCTTTTTTATCAGGGACATGGAATAAGGGGAAATGTGCGATATTTAATGGTTTGCTAAAAATTGGGGGAGGGCGGCAAGTTTCTTTGGCTGGGCATTTTGTTAGGGTGGGAATAAGTGTGCCAATCGGCTAAATTGTTTTTCTGGTTTATGATAGGAAAACAATCTTTTTCTGATTTTTTATCAAGAAAATCACAAAGCTTTTTCCAGGACTGGTAATCAGACACGTCTATGTGTAAGAAATTTTCTCTGCCTTGAAAACAAAATAATACCTCTTCTCTGTGTTTCAGGTCACGATCGGTGTATACAAATTTAGAATCAGGATAACGCATGTGAGTCCTACCGAAAGACTGGTAGTTCCTGTTCTGGGCAACCCTATTCCAAAAACCTTATGCATCAATCTTTCCTGCTGTTTATTAACTCCATTACGCGAGATCCTCAAAAGCGAAGCGGGGCTTTACTTTTTTACACTGCTACAGGTGTGAGGGTATAGATGCGGGCGATTCTGCTGGCAAATTTCAAATCTCCTCTGCGTAAAGCCTCACGTACGTCATCCAGCTTTCTGGCATCATCAAGAGACAAATAGGGCGACCAGCCTTCATCCTCATCGATCAAGTCAATAGTCACCTCTGCCACATATTGCCCCTCGTGAATGAGCTTTGTATGTTTTCGCTTTCTCATGTTACTTTCTCCTCCTGAGGTCTCTTGACCATTTTTCTGAATCTGGCCTATATGCTGTAATCAATACAGCAGGTTCTGACCTTCCCCTGGGTATACCCCATAACACATGGCCCCTTCCAGTAATCTGGATAATCTTCTACAACCACGGCTTTCTTTACACCGTCTATAATGTCTTTCACCAAAATACCATCTTCGACCAACTCATCATAACCATGCTCAGATACCTTCACATTTTTTCGTTCAACGAGGTCAAGGATATACTCAAATGATTTACTCATCGACTCTATTATAGCACATTCCGAACTTTAATATAACCAACTTATGTTTTGAGTCCTGTCTTAAACAGGGAGGATTTTTGTGGACAGGCCGGGAAAATTGATTAGTCCTCAAAAGCCGAGGCCCAGGTAGAAGGAGATATAGCCGCCGCCGAAGGTATGATAATCTGTCTCTTTTCGGGTTAAATAGTGAACGACGGCGCCCAGGATAAGGGGGGTGGGGGTTTTGCGAAAATTCGTAGGGATGTGGATTTCCGGGCCCAGTTGCAGGTGCAACTGGGTATAGTCCCCCAGGTTGTCCCAGAATATAGAGCTACGGCTGGGGAAGAAGCGAAAATGTCGAAAGGCGGGCCCCACACCGGCCTTAATAAAATAGTGGACCTTGCCTGTCCCGGCAAACCGGTATAAGATATTCAAGAGAAAGCTGAAATAGTAGTCGTTGGAAGAAGACCAGGGATAGTCTGCCGCCACCTCTCCATCCTGGTAGTAAGTGGCGGCCTGTTTGATGGTAAATTTTTGATAATTGGCTTCCACCTGGAGGTTCATGCGGGGGGATAATTTCCACTGGTAAAATCCCGCCAGCACCAGACTGAACGCCCTTTTTTTAAAGAAATCGGCCCGATCGTATCCACTGTAAAGATCATACATAGAATCCACCCGGTAGTTATCGTTGAATCCCACGGACCAGCCGCCGAAAAAACCGAAGGAACTCTTCTTTGCCGGTTTGGCCGGATCGGCCGGAAGCATCACGCCTACGGTCAGGATAATGACAAAGACGATACTTTTTTTCATCATCGACTCCTTATCATATCTCATTTAAGAGCCACCACATTGACCGTTCATATTATACACCCAAAGACACTCATTTTTCAAATTTATCCGGCAGGGGATCATGAAGGGAATTTTTTGGGGGGGGGGATTGAAATAGAAAAAAAAAGGGCGGATCGGTGTCCGCCCCTATTCTTTTACGTTTTCTCTTAGAATTTGCTTAAACTCTAACAACGTTGGTTGCCTGGTCGCCCTTGGGACCGGCTTTGGTCTGGAATTCGACTTCTTGACCCTCTTCCAGTGTCCTGAAGCCATTATTCCGAATCTCACTGTGATGTACAAAAACGTCGCCGCCTCCGTGCATCTCAATAAAACCAAAACCCTTCTTGGGGTCGAACCATTTTACTGTACCTCTTGCCATAGTAAATTTCCTCCTATGAAATTTTAGTAAATATCGGAGAAAGAATGTAAACCCAGGTTAAGTTGAATTAGCTTGTGAAGACAATTCCCACCCTCTATCTACTATTAAAGTAAGATAATAGCAAACTTTTTTCCATTTGTCAAGTTTAATTTTTTTTTTTACGTATCCTCATTCTTCAAGCGGAGATCCCGCGCAATCATACGGCAAAAACACTCTTGAAATAACTTTATCTTTATGATATTAAAGGAGTCATGGAGGTGAAGTGAAGAATGAAAAAAAGAAAGGGAAGCGCTGCCTATCTATGTCTGGTTTTTTGTATTTTACCATGGATTGTCGCCTTTATCTCATGTAAAAATCAGGAAAACTCTTTTACTCTTAAAAGCTTATATTTCAATCTCCATGGAGAAAGCAAACATTTTGCCCATATTAAAGATGCCCCAAAATTTTATTTCTGGAAAGGATGGCTATATGCATATAAAGGATGGTTAAAAGGCCATACCATATCCCACCAGGCAATTGATCGGGAAGCGATCATAAGATTTAATACCTCCGGTGCAGAAGACAGAAAATTACTTTTTAACATCCAGAATCCCCATTACTCCACAAACCACCAGAAACTCCCCATAAACCTGTATCTCAACAAATACTTTCTCCAACAGATAGAAATTAAAGATCACCACTCCTACTCAGTCTTTCTGCCCGGATCAAAACTTAAACATGGTGAAAATTTTTTAAAATTTGTGGTCTCGAAGGAGTTTTACAAAAACAGAAAATTTGATTTTAACCACCCCACAGGATTATTTATCATTCAGAATGTTCACCTGATGGGGACCTTTTTTCCTGAAAAAGTGATCTTTGAGTATACCGACAGGCACGGAAAACAAACATTTCTGCAGCCATCCAATAGTCACTTTAGTGTCGCCGTGAATACAGAGGAATCAAAAACCCTTAGATTCAAATTCAGAAGTAAAAAAATAAAGAAAAATGTCAACAGTAAAATGACCATATTCAGTATGAGCCAAAATAGAGTGAGAAAAATAGTAAAGAAAGTAGATATTCTTGACGATTCCTACCATAAGGGATCTTTAGATCTTCAGAATTTAGAAGGGAAACACTTAACAATGGAATTTGAATTTACATCCGAGTGCCGGCGCGCCTTCTTAATATGGGATGAAATCAAAATTATCGTTAAGAAGGTCACTCCCAAACCAAAACCCCTCAATGAATTTTTTAAGTTCAAACCCCATATCTTTTTTATTATCTTAGACGCCGCCCGGTTTGATACTATCAACAGGAGAATCTTCAATAAACTGACGACGCCCAATATAAAACATTTCTCAAAAACAGCCTATCAGTTCCTTAATTATTATGCCAATGCCCCACATACATCTCCCAGTGTCGTCACTATGTTTACCGGTTTGCTGCCAGAAACACATTCAATTCGATCATTCTCTCACCCTCTACCCGACAACCTGACCACTCTACCAGAACATCTAAAAGCAATCGGATATATCACCACAGGGTTTATAGGAAACTACGTCCTAAAACTCTGTAAAATCGACAGCGTCTTTGACACCTCATATATTATCAAACCCACAGGTATATCCAACTCCACCATGGACATCGAAACCACTAAGGAGGTCATTCAAAATCTCGACTACAGCCGGCCCAACTTTGTTTATATCCACTTCCTACCTCCCCATAAACCCTATAACCCACCCCTCCCATTCAAAAATGTGTTTGTGAAAACCCGTAATGATGAAGCGGCAGCGGGAAAAATGGAAAAAACAATGGAAAGGTTTCAGGTATTTGAAAACAAAGGCTATATCGACTACTCGTATAAAACCTACCTCAACAATCTCCTCTATGGAGACTACCTGGTAGGAGAAATCCTGAAGACAATAAAAGAAAAAAAACTGTTCGACAGCGCCATGATCATTGTAGCTTCAGATCACGGCGAAGCTTTCGCAGAGCATGGAAAATTCACCCACAGTACTACAAATTACCAGGAGATGATCCATATTCCCATGTTTATTAAATTACCCTTTCAGACCACCCGGGATATCATCAAAGAGTCCTATTCTCACCTGGATCTTCTGATTACTTTAGCCTCTATTCTTCCGATCAAAAAAAACGACTATTGGCAGGGCAGAGTGATTCTTTTTAAACAGATAGAAAGTAAAGAAAGGGGCATCCCAAACATAATTTATTCAAGGGCCGCAGGCACAGACATCAATAGTGCCATTATATACGGAAGACATAAATATATATTTTATTCCGGCAGGGATGAATTGTACGACATAACAAAAGATTTCTTCGAAAAAAATAACATGGCCCAGGAAAATGAATATTTAACTCTCTATCTGCGCCAAGAGCTTTTTTTAAAATTTCATGAAAGCATGGATCTACAGAAAAAATTAGGAATCTTTCCCAGAGTAAAAAGCAATACGACCCATAAACAAAGACAGGAGCTCAAGACCCTGGGGTATCTGTAAGGCAAACCAAAAAGGTATTGCCCTGGACTTAAAACTTAACCGCCATCTCGACGTATAATTAATATTGAAGGCTCAATGATTATACACTGACTTAAACCGAAAAAATGATTTTGTGTTTCAAAACATAGACGATACGAGGTGCACAATGAAACGGGAAAATGAATTCAACGGCAGCGGTCAAAGTCTTATCAACAGGCGGGGTTTCATCGGCGGTTCTATCGCCGCCTTTGCGGGATTCAGGTTCATAAAAGGCCCCCTTGACTTTAAGCCGGGCAATGATCCGGAAAATGATCTAAAAAAAATCCGGGGATACCGCACCCTGGGGCGGACCGGTTTTAAGGTATCGGATATCGGCCTGGGCGGAGTGGAATTGACCACACCCGCCCTGGTGAAGGCGGCCCTGGATGCCGGCATCAACTACATCGACACGGCAGAAAGTTATTTACGGGGACAATCGGAACGAAACATCGGAAAAGCCCTTAAAGAATATGATCGGAAATCCATCTTTATTACCACCAAGCTGGGTTTCCGGCCCCAGGTAACGAAAGCCGAAATCAAAGAGAGAACCCGCAAATGCTTAGAGAGATTGCAGACCGATTACATCGATTGCTTGATGATCCACGGCACACCGACGTTAGAAGTGTTGAAGGCCGAAGGGTTTCATGCGGCGGTCAAAGAGCTCAAGGCCGAGGGAAAGGTGCGGTTTTGCGGTCTTTCCAACCACGGCAGCCAATACCGGCACGAGTATCAGGACATGGGAAAAATCATGACGGCCGCCGCCCATGACGGCCGATTCGATGTGGCCCTGTTCGTGTACAATTTCCTCCAGCGGAAGATGGGGGAGAATATCTTGAAGGTATTTCAGGAAAAGAATATAGGCGCCATCCTGATGAAGGTCAATCCGGTGCTGGAACACATCGAGCTGGCGGAATATGTAAAAGAGAGGGAAGATGAGGGGAAAGACATCCCGGACAGGCTTCGATTACGGCTGGACCTATACAAAAAAAGGATGGATCAAGCAGAAGCGTTTAAACGGAAATACAAATTGCAGGGTTATAAACAGATGCGGGATGCAGCCATCAAATTTGTTCTGGGCCACCCGGGTGTGCATTCGGTTACTTTCAGTATCAAGGATTTTGAGCAACTGGAAGCCTACGTTTCCCTTTCCGGTTCCCGGCTCGATGCCGTTGACAAGCAAGCCCTGGATATATATAAAACAAATTTCGGCCCATTTTACTGCCGCCACGCCTGCGGCCTTTGTGAATACCGGTGTCCGGAGGGAGTGCCGGTCAACACGATCATGCGCTATCTCCACTATTTCAGGGCCCAGGGCAGGGAAAAAGCAGCCATGAGGCAATATGCGGCATTAAAAGGAGAAAAAGCCGAGGGCTGTGAAGCCTGTGCCGGATACTGCCAGCAGGCATGTCCTTTTGGGGTGCCCATCCACGGATTGTTAACGGCTGCCCATCAAACATTGACCCTAACATAAAATCCAGATGAAAACAGTTCATCCGTACCTATTTTAATATTTGTATTTCAATTAAAATTCCCTTATAATTAGGGGCAAGATAAGATGAAACCCAAAGACCGTTATGTGAAAATCTGTTTTTTGGTATTTCTAATGATCATTGTGGCAGGGGGCGGCCATCGGTTTGCCAAAACCAGGATCGACGATCTCAAGGCAAAATTAGCCAGGGTCGCCGGGGCCGAAAAAGTCAAGATCTTGAATGAGTTGGCAGAAGCCTATATGCCCGATTCTACTCGTCGAAGCCTGGATCTTGCCTTCCGGGCGCTGTCAATGTCAAGGAAATTAGATGACCGGCCGGGAATGTCGGACGCCTTGATCAACATCGGCAGGGTGTATCTCCATCTGAACGAATTCGATAAAGCACTGGAATATTATCTGAAATCACTACCTATAAAGGAAAAAATAGCCGACGGCAAAGGCGTGGCCCTGTGTTTGAACAGGATTGCCACCGTTCATCAAGGCCTGAGAAACTACGATACCGCGCTGGAATACCTGATAAAATCGAAAAGCAAGGCCCAGGAGATAGACGATTTGGAAATGTTATCCATGACCCTGAACGGCATCGGTGTCAACTACTGGTACCAGGAAAAATATGATCAAGCATTGGAATTCTACCAGAGGTCCCTCAAAATTAAAGAAGAAATCGACGATAAAGAGGGTATATCAGCCGCCTTAAACAATATCGGTTTGATTTACGATGTCAAAAAAGAGTATCAAAACGCCCTGAAAAATTATGCAAAATCACTGAAAATCATGGAAGAAATCGGTTACCAGACTGGAATAGCCATCACACTGGGCAACATAGGCGAAGTCTACGGCGCCATGAAAGACTATAAACAGGCCTTGCGGTATACGACCCGGAGCATGGACCTGGCCAAAAAAATCGAGGCCAAAAATATCCTGAGAAACAGGTATGAATATTTATCCCAACTGTATGGGGAGATGGGTAACCTTAAAAAGGCCCTTGAGTATCATAAACTCTTTTCAGCAGAGAAAGATAAAATTTTCAACGAGACAATCGGCAAAAAGATTGCCGAGATGCAGACAAAATTTGAGTCCGAAAAGAAGGAAAAAGAGATCGCCCGGCTGGAACATGAAAAGGCATTACAGTCTTTAGAGCTAGACGCCCAGAAGCAGTTCCGCAACTTCCTTATCGGCGGTTCAATCCTGGCATTGGTTTTCATCATCATCATTTTGCGGGCCTATTACCACATCCGCAAAAAAAATGAACTGTTGAAAGGCAGCGAAGAACGCTACCGGGCGGTGATCGAACAGAGTAACGAATGCATATTCCTGGTGGATCTATATTCCCGGCAAATCCTGGAGGTCAACCCGGCATTTTTAAGCCTGATCGGCTATAAACGGGAGGAGATTTTAAATATGACTTTATATGACCTCCTGGACCACTCGATAAATGATGTGGACGAAAAAATTCAAAAAATCGTCCGCTACAGCTTTGCCGATCTGGGGGAACGGCGCTATCGCCGCCAGGACGGCACCATACTCCCGGTTTCGGTGAGGGCGGATCTCATCCGTTATTCCGATAAGGATGTGGTATGTGTGGTGGCCCGGGATATCAGCGAGCGTAAGAAGGCGGAAGAAAAAATCCGCGCCTCCCTCAGGGAAAAGGAACTGCTGCTAAAAGAAATTCACCACCGGGTTAAGAACAACATGCAAATTATCTCCAGCCTTCTGGCGCTGCAATCTAAAAAAGTCAAACACAGAGAGACGCTGGAGTTGTTTAAAGAGAGTCAAAATCGGATCGAATCGATGGCCTTGATCCATGATTCGTTGTATCGATCCAGGGATCTGGCAGAAATCGATGCTACAGAGTATATAAAAAAATTGGCCAACAGCCTATTCAGCAATTATCAGGTAAGGGCAGAAACCATCAAGTTGAAATTGAATGTCGATCATATAAGACTGGGCATCGATAAAATGATCCCCTGTGGATTAATTTTGAACGAGATAATCTCCAACTCCCTCAAGCATGCCTTCCCGGCCAATGGAAACGGGGAGATTCACATCTCCTTCTGCCGGGAAAATGGGGATAAATATAGTCTAATCGTAGAGGACAACGGTATTGGTATGCCCGCAGATTTTGGTTTAGAAAAAGCCGGTTCTCTGGGGATACGTTTAATATACAATCTGGTGGAGCAATTGCAGGGAAATGTACAGATGAAGGCCGAAAAGGGAACAATATATGAAATTACCTTTACTGGATAAGGCTCTTCGGTCAGGAGAAAACCATGGCACATCCTGAAATTCTAATCGTAGAAGATGAAGCGGTGGTTCGCATGGATATAGAAGAAAAATTGAAAAGCATGGGCTACAAGGTTACCGGTTATGCCTCTTCCGGTGAGGGGGCGATCCAGAAAGTCGGCCAATTGAAGCCGGATCTGGTATTAATGGATATTGAAATCGAAGGCGAATTGGATGGCATCGATGCCGCCAATCAAATCAAAAGCCAATTCGATATCCCCGTCGTCTTTGCCACCGCCCATGTGGATGAAAAAACGATCGAGCGGGTCAAAGACAGCCAACCATTCGGATATTTACTCAAACCCATCAACGAAAATGGACTGCGGGCAACGGTAGAGATGGCGCTTTACAAGCATAAGTTGGACATGGATCGCCGGCAGGAAGTGGCGGAAAAGGAAAAGATGCAGGAGCAGCTCATGCAGGCCCAAACCACCCAGGCCATTGCCAACTTAGCGGGCGGGATTGCCCACAACTTTAACAATGCCCTGGTGGGGATCTCCGGAAGCATCGATCTGCTGGAGATGGAACTGGAGGATAATGAAACCGTAATGAAATTTGCCAGACCCATGAGGTCCTCGGTCCGGCGCATGACCAATTTGACCAATCAATTGCTGGCCTATGCCAGGGGCGGAAAGTACCAACCCAAGAACATATCCTTAAAGCCTTTTATTGATGCAGCTCGAAGTTTGCTGCAGTACAGCATCGGCACCAACGTTCAAATTAAAATAGATCTACCCAGCCAGCCGCTGCACATCGAAGCCGATATGACCCAGATGCAGATGGTACTATCCGCCATACTGACCAACTCTTCAGAGGCCATGGAGGGCAGCGGTAATATCCGCATTACCGTGAAAAAAGTAGAGGTGGGCCGGGGCTGCTGTGCCTGCATCAGCATAGAAGATGAGGGAATCGGCATGGATGAGGAGACCCGAAACAGGATCTTCGAACCCTTCTTCTCCACCAAAGGTCGCGGACGGGGCCTGGGCATGGCGGCTGTATACGGCATTATCCAGAATCATCACGGCCGCATCTCGGTAGATTCCGCCCCGGGCAAAGGAGCCACGGTCAATATCTATTTACCCCGGGTCACTCCCGGGCCAAAAGAACCGTCAGAGCCCGAACAGGGGATCGTCCACGGCACCGGAACCGTGTTGTTGATAGAGGATGAAGATACCGTCATCAATGTAACCTTAAAAGTGTTGGAAAAACTGGGTTACCGGGTTCTGGTGGCCAAAAACGGCAGCGAAGCAGAAAAAATCGTCCAGACATTCCCGGAGAATATCGATCTGGCCATCCTGGACATCGCCTTACCGGACATCCCGGGCAACCAGGTCTTCCCCCTGCTTAAAACAGCCCGTCCGAACCTGAAAGTATTGGTCTACAGCGGGTATTCCATTGACGGGCCGGCCCGGGAAATCCTGGATGCCGGTGCCGAAGAGTTTATCCAGAAACCCTTTACCCTCGAAACACTTTCGAGAAAGGTGAAGACGGTATTGGAAAGCGGTTAAACAGAAAGATCCACAATATCGAATTTCTCAAGGGTATTTTTTGTGGGGATGCCGTTATGGTCATACCCCCTGATTTTATAATATTGATTCAGCATTCTCTCGAGGGGCACGGTTATACCACGGGGATCGTCTCCCCTACCCTCCTGTAAAAAACGGGCCGGCAGGGTATCATCCTTGCGGGAAATCCCCTCCCGATTATTCAGCCAGCGCTCTAAGGTATGGATGCGGTGACCGGCCTTCAACAACTCCTTCCGGGACAGTTCTATTCCGGTAATGGCCCCAAAAAATCTGCCTAAAAGGCGCACGTCAAGCATCTTGAGGGCCAGGCCCGGCAAATTCTGCATGGCAAAACGGAGAAGCGGCTTCGGCGTGTATTTGGCGGCTATTGCCTCCATGATGACGGCAAAGGTAGCAAATTGGCATAGGTGCAAGGAATTGACGACACAATAGAGGGCCTCGAAAAAGTGGACAAACTTCGCCTTGGCCCGGGTGGTATAGGGGTTCAGGTAGCCTAACAAAACCTCTAAGGCAAAAGTGGTAGCCGACAGGTGGCAGGGGCCCCGGTTGGCCACCGCATAAGAGAGTCCCTGGCCAAACGACCCCCGGGGATCATAGGCCGGCATCTCCATGCCCTTAACCTGCATGGCAAACGCCTCCCCTCCATATTTTCGTGACAACCAGCGGCTGCCGTTGGCCAGTTCATCACCTATCCCCCGGCGACAGGCGATATCCGCCAGCATCTCATCGATGCCGTCCGGGGAGCCAAACCTAAGGTCTGTCTTCAGTATACCCTTTTCACCTGCCTCCATCACATAAGAGAGGGTTACGCCGGTGGATATGGTATCCATTCCCAGTTGACCACAACGATCATTCCAGCGGCTGATGCAATCGGTATCGAAGATCCCCAGGTTGGGCCCCAGCAGTGCGGTGGTTTCATACTCCGGGATTTTATGAATACGGCCATCACTATGGACGCCCTTATGACCGCACAGGATCGAACAGGGGATGCAAGTACTGGGGCGGGCCCGGTATTTTTCTATCATCGCCTCCCCCGACACCTCGTCCGCCCGTTCATGGCTGCCGGCGCTAAAGTTAAAAACCGGCAGTATGCCTCCTTGGTTGCAGTATTTGAAATTGGCGGCGGTGCCGTATTTTCGGTACCGGTGAGCCGTAAATAGATTGGCGTTAATCTTCCGGGCCGCCTCCTTTTGAATGTTGCCAAAGACTTCCGCATGCCTGGGTATGATTTTATACGTACCGCCCCCGGCCACCACTGCCTTGAGATTCTTGGCCCCCATGACCGCACCCATCCCCCCCCGGCCGAAATAGCGCTCTCCCGAAGCAATATTGGCATACAGGACCCTGTTTTCACCGGCCGGTCCGATCACCAGGGCGCCATCCTTTTTACCCAGCCGGAGGTTTTCCTGGGTCTCCACCGTGTCCTTGCCCCACAGATGGGCGGCATCCTCAAACTTCACGCCTTCGGCATCGATAACCAGATAGACAGGTTTTGAAGATCGGCCGCCGATCAAGAGTCCATCGTAACCGGCGGTCTTATAGGCCATGCCAAAGGGACCGCCGCAGGAAGAGGAGACCATGATCCCGGTAAGGGGCGATTTGGTCACCGCGGCAAAACGGCCGCTGCAGGGTGCACCGGTTCCCATCAACACCCCCATGAAGAAAGCCAGCACATTTTCCCCTGCCAATGGCTCAATACCCGGGTACAGCCGTTCGTGCAGATACTTAAGCCCCAACCCCTTGCCCCCCAGGTAAAGCCGCCGCTCCTGCATCGAAATCCTGAACGCCTTCACCTCTCGAGTGCCCAGGTTAATCTCCAGCACCCGATTGGCCGTACCGACAATGTCCTTCATCTTAAACTTCCTTGTCATTTCTAACCATAATAGTCTCAAGACTATACCCCAAATTAATAAAAATTTCAATCTTTAGTTTGATACTATTTTTCCCTCTCTTTCATTTGTATTTCACTTCAAATTCATTTATAATAGTTCCACAACTTAAATGAGCTCCTTACACATTGTTTTGAAAAGACATATTGTGCATACCGGCGACAGAGGAAGGCTAAAATGGCAGACCCTAAAATCTTAATTGTCGAGGATGAAGCCATAGTTGGGTTGGACATCGAAAAAAAGTTGAAGAACATGGACTATCAAGTCCTGGGGCAGGCCTCCTCCGGTGAAGAAGCCATCCAGAAGGCCGAGGAACTAAAGCCGGACCTGGTGTTGATGGACATCAAAATCAAGGGGAAATTGGACGGTATAGATGCCGCCCGACAGATTAAAACCCGACTCGACATACCCGTTATATTTGTTACGGCTTATGCCGACGACAAAATGATTAAGCGGGCAAAGGCCACCGATCCCTATGGATATATACTGAAGCCGATCAACAAGAGAGAATTGCATACCGGGGTCGAAATGGCCCTGAACAGGCACCAGTCCGAGAAGGAACGCAAAAAAGCAGAAGAGGCACTGCAAAAAGCCCACGATGAATTGGAACAGCGGGTGAAGGAGCGTACTGCCGAACTGGAACGTATAAACCAGCAACTGAAGCTGGAAATAGAAGAACGCAAACAAGCGGAAAGGGAGAAGGAAAAGATGAGACAGCAGCTCATTCAGTCCCAGATGACCCAGGCCATCGCCACCTTAGCCGGCGGGATCGCCCATAATTTTAACAACGCCCTGGTGGGAATTACTGCCAATATCGAACTACTGCAACTGGAAATGGGAAATAATGAAACTACCATGAAATTTACTGAACCCATGAAGACCTCGGTCCAGCAAATGGCCAGCCTGACCAACCAATTGCTGGCCTATGCCAGGGGCGGAAAATACCAACCCCAAGATTTAGCCCTTCAACCTTTTATTGATGCCGCCCTACTCCTGATACAATACAACATCGGTGCCCACATTCAAATTGAAACAGACTTCCCCGATACCCCATTCAATATCAACGCCGACATGACCCAGATGCAGATGGTACTATCTGCCGTATTGAACAATGCTGCAGAAGCAATGGGCGGCAGAGGAAAAATCAGGATTGCCGTAAAAAAGATCGCAGCCGACCGGAAGTCGTTAATCACAAACGTCAAACTGGAAAAAGGTGCCTATGCCTGCATTGACATTGAGGATGAAGGAATCGGTATGGATAGAGAAACCCGAAACAGAATATTCGAACCCTTCTTCACCACCAAAATTCGGGGACGGGGCCTCAGTATGGCGGCTGTATACGGTATCATCCAGAATCATCACGGCACCATCTCGGTGGACTCCGAACCAGACAGAGGGACCAGAGTAACGATTTATGTACCACTGGCAAAGTCCCCGGAGAAAAAATCCAGGGAACCTGTAGCCGAGGTGGTTCCGGGAACCGGAACTGTTTTACTGATAGAAGATGATGATACCGTCATAGATGTCACCCGTAGAGTCCTGGAAAAATTAGGCTACCGTGTCCTGGTGGCAGAAACCGGCAGGGAAGCGGAAAAAATCGTCCGCACATTTGACGGAAACATAAACCTGGCCATCCTGGATATCGGTTTACCCGACATGCCCGGAGAAATAGTCTATTCTTCCATAAAAAAAACACGACCGGATTTAAAGGTACTGGTAAGCAGCGGTTATGGCATCAATGGACCGGCCCGGGCGATTCTGGACAACGGAGCAGAAGATTTTATCCAGAAACCCTTCAGTATTAAAACATTATCGGAAAAGCTAAAGACCTTAATGGGAAACCAATAAACAGAAGACGTCATTTGCGGGAGATCGGTGTAAGGATCATCACCACGGCAAAGACTAAAAATATCAAGGCCACCAAAGGGAACCCGTACCAGACAATACGGCTGAAGGTCATACTCTTGTGGTTCTTTCCAGACCTGACAGCCCGATCCTCCAGGGGCAGGCCGATAAACATAATCCCCACCAGGGTCACATAACAGGACAATACCGAAAAGCTGATAGCCGACGCCACTGCCTGGATACTGCCGCCAGTTAAACTGTGCAAAAACTGTATCAACCCCATCAAGGCACCGATGAATCCGGTAAAGGCAAAGCTCAAGGTCACGGCGCGGCCGCCCATCACATCGCCTAAAAGCATCACCAATATGACAGATCCGCCGACCACCACCAATAGGGCCGACCAATGGCTAAACATCTTCAACGTCCCCGGTGCCATCAATATCCAGGCCATAATTGCCACAAAGAGAGCATAACCGATGACGTGTTCAAAGCGAAAGCCAGGGAGCCCGGCAAATCTGCTTGTTTTCGCATTTTCGGGTGCCGACTCCGGCGGCAGCTCTTCGTATACTCTCTTTCTTAAGGTCAAGGAGGGGACACAGCAGATTACAGCCAATATCACCCCATAGAGGGTGGAGAGGAAGCATTGCGCCAGACCGGAAAAAAAACCCCCGATGCCGGGAATATGCCCCATCAAGACGATAAAATGGGCCATGGTTCCCAATACCCCACACAGCAAAAAATTCCGGGCGGCCGCCTCCCAGAAATAGGCCGATCCTGACAGGGCCTCCCCCTGGCCCGCACCGCCGGCTGCATGCCTGAAGGCCGTGCCGATTTCGGGTAGAGAAAAGCCCATAAGAGCCATGGCCAACCCTCCCAGTAATACAAAAGCCAAACCGGCACCGTGCATGAGGCCGGTAAACTTCCCGGACCAAACGCCAACCAACACGAGTACAATTAACAAAACTATCTTTCCCACAAACATCAATTTTTTCATTTGATATCCTCCTCATTGAAAGAAAATCGATGGCCCTGCCGGTTGAACCATACCCCAGTCAAACCGGGCATCCAGGCGCACCGGTGAAAATTTCTTAAGACAGACCGGCAGCAGCGTACACATATCTACCGTTATTTCTGTACGAGATGCGTTCTCTGAATCGTTAAGGGCAAATGTGGCCCACTCACACGCTCCCTCTCTCCGATACAGCAGGAGCTGCCATTTCCCTTCCCACTGCTCTATTAAACGCTGCGGCGAAACCAGGTCTACAATCGGCCGCCATTGGCGGTCTTCGAGTCGTTCCATTCTCCTTACTTCCGCCCCACCCTTTCTCTCCAGGGTCTTTACAACAGTTCCATCCGTCCTTCTCATATCCAGCCGCAGGCGGTCGGGTGAGAACCATTCGACGGTGTAGAAAAAGAGTTGCCGGTCTTCCGTTTCCACCCGAACCCTGCACACCATGGACTCGACCCGCCGCACCCGGGCATCCACCGACACCATGGTCTTAAAAGTCGAGAAAGACTCAGCCAGCACGCTCCGGGAGCCCGTCACCTGGAGCAGGCTGCCCCATATAACCATCAGAATGGAAGTAAAGGCCAGGGCCGCTCGCGCCAATACCCGCCGCCCTGAGCCGGCCTCCCTGACCCGGGATTGAAGCTCCCGTTCTCTCATCCTTCTCTGCAATTGAGCCAATTGCCGCTTCATGCCAGTCTCGACCTCAGGGGGAAGGTCATCTTTCAGGAGTCGCCTAAAAAGCTCTTCCCACCTTTCCTGGCCATTTGTCTTGATTTTCATGGCAATACCTCCGTCGATGACCGGGGATTTAGATGGGCCAGCCATCGACTCAAACGGGTCCGGGCCCTGGACACATGAATCCTCACCGTTGCCTCTCGGCAGCCCAGGGCCCGGGCAATCTGATCATAAGGCTGGTCCTGCACAATCCTCATCAACGCGGCCACCGCCTGTTTCCTGGGCAACCGGGCAATGGCCTGCAATACCTCTGCTTCCGTCTCCCGGCGCACTATTCCCTCTACAGGGTGTTCTGCCGATGAGTCGGCATGATCCCCCAACTGGCGGGCCACTTCCCGGTCAAAAAACCGATGATGACGATTCCGTCTTCTCAATGAATCGTAAGCGGCATCGATACATATTTTCAGGATGAGGGCCTGGGGATTGGGGTGACGACAGATACGGCTCAATCGCCGCCATATGACGATAAGGGCCTCCTGTAAGGTATCTTCCGCCTCCTGCGGGTCCCGCACAATCCGCCAAATCGAGCGCATCATCCTGGTCTCTATGGGCCCGATCAACTGTTCATAAGATCGATCTTTACTCCGCAACGTCGTCTCCTTCAATCAATCTCAATTACCGCTTCGATCCACTCTGGCAATCCTTCACAAGGCAGCGAAAGTCTGCCGGAGCTATCGTTCATACCCATAACCGTACAAAAGGATGATTTTGTGTACACCTGTCGCCATTTTTTATTCCCACGAAGATTATATCAAATTACATAAAGGAGGCAAAGCTTACCGGATATCATCATCCACGGGAGAATGCCCCGGATGTAGGATATAAGTTCTTTTAAGAGGAGAGAAGAGCCGGGTAAAATCAGCAAACGTACAACTTCGACCACCTTAGTGCAACTTTAGTTGTATGTATTTTGCGGAAAAAATCATACTAAAATACAACTTTAGTACGATTGAAAAAATACCCAAATTATACTATATAGTATACATGATGATACTGAAACTGATCACGACCCCGAGGAAGCAGCAATTAACAGCAGACACAGATAAAAGAGAAATATTCAATCCACCCACCTATAGATAAGAGTTCGACCACCCTTGCAACAGCCCGGAAGGCTCCCCCCGCCTTCCGGGTTTTTTTTATATGCCTATTCGAGGTTACCGATCACCCCTTCGACTTCCTTTACAATGGCACCGTCCACCACCATCTGGCGTACCTTTTCGATATCCGGGTATAAAATGCGGTCCTTTTCCATGAAGTCTACATGCTGCCGTATGAACCGGTGAGCTGCCCGGGTTCCCCTGCCGGGAGTATAATCGTGAAAATCGATTCCCTGAGCCGCACAGAGCATCTCAATGGCCAATACATACTCCACATTATGCATGATGGAGGCCGCCTTACGGGCGGAAATGGAACCCATGCTCACATGGTCTTCCTGGCCGGCGGAGGTGGGAATGGAATCCACACTGGCAGGATGGGCCAGTACCTTATTTTCCGACACCAATGCCGCAGCCGTATACTGAGTAATCATAAAGCCGGAATTGAGGCCGCTGTTTTGGGCCAGGAAAGGGGGTAAACCGCTGACATAGGGATTGACCAGGCGGTCGGTGGTACGCTCGGAAATATTGGCGATCTCCGATAGGGCAATGCCCAGATAATCCATGATAAAAGCCAGGGGTTCGCCGTGAAAATTGCCCCCGGAAATGACTTCTCCTTCATCGGCAAAAATCAGGGGATTGTCGGTGGCGGCATTGATCTCAATCGTCAATACTTTTTTGGCATATTCAATGATATCGGCAATGGGGCCTAAAACTTGCGGCATACAGCGCAGCGTATAGGCATCCTGGACCTTCTCGCAATTTTTATGGGAGGCGATGATCTCACTGCCCACGATCAAGCGCCGCAAGTTTTGGGCTATCCTTACCTGGCCGGGGTGAGGACGAAGGGCATGCACCTTTTCATCAAAGGCCCGCGCCGTGCCTTTCAAGGCCTCGAGACTCATACTGCCGGCGATCTGGGCATTTTTTAACAACACCCCGGCCCGGGACACCACCAGACAGCCAATGGCTGCCATCATCTGGGTGCCGTTGATCAAAGCCAGACCTTCCTTGGCCCCAAGCCTTATCGACCGCAGGCCCTTTTGTTCCAGGACCGCTTTTGCAGGTTGGCGAACGCCGTCCACAAATCCCTCGCCTTCTCCCATCATAAACAGGGCCAGATGGGACAAAGGGGCCAGATCGCCGCTGGCCCCCACCGAACCCTTGCAGGGAATATAGGGATAAATATTGCCGTTTAATAACTGAATTAAAAAATCGATCAATGTCTTTCTTACTCCCGAATACCCCTTGGCCAGGGCATTGGCCCGCAGGAGAATCATTCCCCTGACAATATCCTCCGGCAGGGGTTCTCCCACGCCCACCGAATGGCTGCGGATCAGATTTTCCTGCAGCACGGCCGCATCCTTCGCCGAGATAGAGGTGTTGGCCAACTCGCCAAAGCCGGTGTTGATGCCGTAAACAGTCCGGTTTTCCCCGAGTATTGTTTCTACAAACGCCCTGGACTTCTCGATCTTTTCGACAGCCTGACCCGCCAGTCGAATCGGTTCCCGGTTCCGACTGACCGCCACAACGTCTTGAATGGTTAACGATTCGCCGTCGATGGTTACCATGGTCATCTCCAATATACCCGATTATAAAGCACCTCGACTGTTTTGACAAGGCAAGCCGGTATATTTCTTATTTCTGCTTGACAAAAATACCATAAACGTATACTATTGTCCTATTCCAGGACAAACTTAAGGAGGACGAATGAAACGATTAGCTTTAATTTTAACACTGGTCATCTTCTCTGCCGCCAGCCTGGGCGCAGATGTGTACATCAAAAGCAAAACCCATACCGACGCTTTTGAGATGATGGGCCAATCGCAGCCGGCAAAGGATGAGGTTACGGAACAATGGATAGGCAATAATACATTCGCCACCTCTTCCTCCAGGCAAAATATGGTCATCGATTTGAACAAACAGGTCATGTACATCATCTATCCCCAGAGCCAGAGTTATGTGGAAGCCCCACTGCCCTTAGACATGGCCAAACTGCTGCCGGAGCAGATCGCCCAGATGATGGCCATGTTTAAGGTGACGGCAAAGGTGACAGCCAACGGTCAAACCAAAAAGATCGGGCAGTGGAATTGTGCCGGCTACGATATGGAGATGAATATGACCGGCATGATGCCCATGACCATGAATATGAAAACCTGGGCCACCCAGGATGTGCCTTTTGACTGGAAAAGCTATATGGAAAAGATGCTTCCCACCGTGATGAAGGCCTCGTCGGTCAACATGCCCTTTGGTGAAGATGTATTAAACGAATTTAAGAAGATCGAGGGTTATCAAGTGGCGGCGGAAATGACCATGACCATGATGGGCGCTACCCTGCGGATCACCACCGAAGTAGAGGAGATCTCGGAAAAACCGGCGCCTGCCGGTATTTATGCAGTCCCGGCCGGTTATAAAAAACAGGACAAACTAACCCTCCAGAAAGGCTTTTAACCAGGCTAAATAACCGTTTTTCTTTAATCTACAGCACAGCAGGGATTGGAATTCTTAATTCCGAATGTTGATTCCCAAAAGGCAATATGATATAAAAGAGTCATGGACATCGGCCGCCGGCAATCACCGAAGGGAGCATAAAAATGAAGAGAAAAATTAATACCACCATGGACGATTTGATGATGGCTTTTGACCTGAATCCGGACGAGCATTCGCAGTATTTAAATCTGGAAACCGGGGGTATTGCCATCATCAGCGAGTTTTCGGATTCCTTTGACGAGGAGGGCAACGCCATCTATGAAGAGGAGGATAAGCAGCGTTATTGTGAAGATGATAAATATATTTATATCCCGGTTGTAGAATCCAGCGATGCGTTCAGGGATATGGAAGAATTCATCAAAACTAAAGTAAAAGACGAGAGCCTGCGTTCCCAACTGTGGGATGCCCTGGACAGGCGAAGACCCTTTAGAAGGTTTAAAGACGTACTGATGGAGTATCCAGCCGCAGAGAAGCAGTGGTTCGCATTCCAGGAGGAGTGTACGAAGAGGCGCATACAGGAGTGGCTGGCCGAAAACAACTTAGAACTGGCCGACCACTGATCACGACCCCATAACAACACCCCCCGACACAACGTCAGCAGGAGGGATTGGAGGCTCTTTCGCCACTGTCCCCAAATCCTTCCCCTTGAAAGAATCAAAAAAATAGATAAAGAGTCCTTGTTTAATAATGATATCGGCAGGAGATGATTGTCAAAAATTCGTCATTTACAGCATAAACCAGGCGGTTGGTTTCATCGATCCGGCGGGACCAAAAACCCGAAAGGCTCTCTCTTAGCGGTTCCGGTTTTCCTATTCCTGCAAAAGGCTGCCGTTTGGCGGCCTCGATCAGTTTGTTTATTCTCTTAAGAGTTTTTTTATCCTGGGATTGCCAGTAAATATAATCCTTCCAGGCTTCATCGGTCCAGGCTAACTTTTTACTCATTACCCATTAATCAATTCACGTTTATGAACCTGACCGTGTCTATACTGATCAATCGATTTTGATAGATGCTCGGCATTTGCGGGGGACTTTAAAAGATGAACGGTCTCCAGGTAGCTATTGAATGTATCTAAAGACATGACCACCACATCTTTTGCATCCCGCCGTTTTATGACGGTATAATCCGCATCTTCAACAACCTGGTTCAGGACATATTTTATGTTGTTCCTGGCTTCGCTAAAAGTAACGACTCTCATCTGAGCCTCCACACATGTCTTATTAGTTGTACAAGTATAACATATTTCTTCTCAATGCACAAACGCAAACGAAAAAAGTCCGGTTGTGAAGGCTCTTTCGCGACTGTCCCCAAATCCTCCACACCAACCAATACATCAGGAGATTCATGGACTATTTGAAAATAAAAAAGATTGCTGAAAAATCCGCAGCAAAAGACGAAGACATTAGAGTCCTTTCAGAAGAAATCATGGAAAATTGGTGGGAAAGGAATAAAAACAAATTCGATAAGGCTTAAATGAAGCTTGTAGTAGATACAAATATTATTTTTTCCGCTCTCTTAAAAAAGGACTCAAAGGCGCTTGATATTATTATGAGAGATGACGTTGAGACTTTTGTACCAAAATTCCTTATGATTGAAATTTTTAAACACAAAGAAAGGATACTAAAAATATCAAAACTCAGT